>CALDMO010000037.1 GCA_937915375.1 uncultured Marvinbryantia sp. | reverse complement strand
AAACCGACCTCCCAATCGTTAGATTTTTGGTCTAACTTTTGGGGGTCGGTTCAATGTAAGGTCAGGTGCTTTAATGTTTTCTAAAAGATATTTCGGGATGTTTGTATCAAAACATTTTTCAGAAAAATTAATGTTGAGGATATTATTATTAAATAATACTCTAATAAATGGAGAATATTGTTCCGATAACGTTGCTGTCATTCCGGTTGTAGGGTATAATATGATTTAGAGTGAAGTGGTCTGATAACTAATGAGATGTGAGATAGGTAGAGTTAGAACAAAAACTGAAATAGTATCGCAATAGTATGGAACATATTATTGCAAAGTTGGTAAAAATTCACATTGAATTTGGAGACATAATTGAGAGTAATGGTTGTTTGGATATTATTAAAAATAAAAACCTGTACGAAACAGGTTTTTATCCACACACTGTGGGTCACTAAAGGTGACGATTTGAATAAATTCTTATTTGAACTTATGATGTAAAATTTAGTATGGTACTAAACTTACATTTATATTAAGAGCAAATAATAAAAAAGTCAATATAAAAAGGAGAAAAAGATGGAGCAAAATTATTTTTTGGGATTGGATATGGGAACAGGTTCCCTCGGATGGGCGGTGACAAATGATAAGTATGAGGTGTTGAGAAAACATGGTAAGGCACTTTGGGGAGTTCGATTATTTGAAAGTGCTAATACAGCCGAAGAGAGAAGAAAGTTTAGGACTGCAAGAAGAAGATTGGATAGACGGAATTGGAGATTGCAGGTTTTACAGGAATTATTTGCAGAAGAGATTGGCAAGGTGGATCCGGGATTCTATTTACGAATGAAGGAAAGTAAATATTATCCGGAAGATAAACGGGAGTTAAGTGGAGAATGTCCGGAACTTCCATATGCTCTGTTTGTTGATAAAAACTTTACAGATAAGGATTATCATCAGAAATTTCCGACGATTTATCATTTGAGAAACTGGCTTATGACTACGGATCAGATACCGGATATACGTCTGGTTTATTTGGCGTTCCATCATATGATGAAACATAGAGGACATTTTTTGTTGTCCGGAAATATTAATGAAATTAAAGAATTTAACACTACGTTCTCTCAATTTATACAAAATATAAAAAATGAAGAATTGGAATTTGATTTGTCAATAGGTGATGAAGAATGCCTGAAGATAGAACAGATTTTAAAGGATAAAAATAGAACAAAAAGTGCTAAAAAATTAGAGTTATGGAAATTGCTTGGTGCAAAAACAGTATGTGAAAAGGGGATTTTGAATTTAATAGTAGGTGGAAAGGTAAAATTATCCGATATTTTTAATAATAAAGATTTAGACGAGAGTGAACGATCATCAATATCGTTTGCGGATAGTGGATATGATGATTATATCGGAGTCGTTGAAGCGGAGTTAGGGGAGCAATACTATATTATTGAATCAGCCAAAGCGGTATATGATTGGGTAGTACTGGCTGCTATTTTGAAAGAGAGTCAGTCTATTTCAGAGGCAAAAGTAGAAATCTATAAAAAACATAAAAAAGATCTTACCTATCTAAAAACACTTGTGAAAACTCATATGACGAAGGAGGAATATGATCAGATATTCGTAAAGACAGAGGAGAAACTCTGTAATTACTGCGGGTATATTGGAATGACAAAGAAAAACGGTGAGAAAATAGATTTGGAGAGTAAACGTTGCAGCAAAGAAGAATTTTATGATTTCCTCAAGAAAACAGTTTTGAGAAAATTAGAGAGTGTAGGAGAATGTACTTATTTAAAAGAAGAACTGGAAAAAGGAACGTTTCTTCCTAAACAGGTAACTAAGGATAATGGAGTAATTCCGTATCAAATTCATCAGTATGAGTTAGAAAAAATTATAGATAATCTTGAGGACAGAATTCCATTTTTGAAAGAAAATGGGGATAAAATCAAGCAATTATTTGCGTTTAAAATTCCTTATTATGTAGGACCATTAAATGGCGAGAAATTTTCTTGGGCAGTTAGAAAGAATGATAAAAAGATTTATCCGTGGAATTTTAATGAAGTGATAGATGTTGAAAGAAGTGCGGAGAAGTTTATTCGTCGTATGACAAATAAGTGTACATATTTGTATGGAGAAGACGTTTTGCCAAAAGATTCTCTATTATACAGCGAATTTATGGTATTAAATGAACTGAATAACCTTCGCCTAAATGGAGAAAAGATTTCAATTGAATTAAAGCAGAAAATTTACGAGAAAGTATTTTGCAAAACCCGTAAAGTGACGCAGAAGAAACTGAAAAGATATCTATGCAGCGAAGGCATAGCGAATGAAGAAGTAGAAATTTCGGGTATAGATGGAGAATTTAAAGCTTCGTTGACAGCCTACCATGATTTTAAAGAAAAATTAACAGGAGTGGAATTAAGTCAGAAAGATAAAGAAGGTATTATTCTGGATATTGTTTTGTTTGGTGATGATAAAAAACTTTTAAAGAAAAGACTTGAGAAGAAGTTTCCTGATTTAACAGAAACACAGAAAAAGTGTATATGTACGATGTCTTATAAAGGATGGGGAAGGTTATCTAAAAAGTTTTTAGAGGAGATAGAGGCACCTGCACCTGAAACAGGAGAGGCATGGAATATTATTACAGCACTACGGGAAACAAATGATAATTTGATGGAACTTCTGAGTAAAAAGTATTTATTTAAAGATGCAATTGAAGAATTTAACGGTAAAAATCAAGAGGAAAAATTAACCTATAAGGCAGTGGAAGACCTATATGTGTCACCGGCAGTAAAACGTCAAATCTGGCAAACACTGAAAGTAGTAAAAGAGATAGAAAAAGTAATGGGGGAAAAGCCAAAAAGAGTGTTTGTTGAAATGGCAAGAGAGAAACAGGAAAGTAAACGAACAGAATCGCGTAAGATACAATTGCAGGATTTATATAAGGCTTGTAAAACTGAGGAAAGAGATTGGGTTACAGAATTAGGGAAATATGAAGATCATCAGTTGAGAAGTGATAAATTATACTTATATTATACACAAAAAGGGCGTTGTATGTATTCGGGGGAAGTCATTCAGCTGGAAGATTTGTGGGATAATACCAAATATGATATCGATCATATTTATCCACAGTCTAAGACAATGGATGATAGTTTAAATAATCGTGTGTTAGTAAAGAAAGAATATAATGCAAATAAGTCGGATGTTTATCCAATTGCCAAGGGCATCAGGGAGTCAAGAGGTCCATTTTGGAGAAGTCTGTTAGAAGGAGGATTTATTAGTAAAGAGAAATATGAACGTTTAACTCGCAAGGATGGTTTTAGCGAAAATGAATTGGCAGGATTTATTGAAAGGCAGATTGTGGAAACAAGACAGGGAACAAAAGTAGTGGCAGAGATTTTAAAACAGGCACTACCAGAAACAGAGATTGTATATGTAAAAGCTAAAACAGTATCTCAATTTAGACAAGCTTATCAAAATGATGCAGCGTTTATTAAAGTACGTGAAATGAATGACTTCCATCATGCAAAAGATGCATATTTAAATATTGTTGTAGGGAATACTTATTTTGTGAAGTTTA
This sequence comes from uncultured Marvinbryantia sp., assembly GCA_937915375.1. GTDB lineage: Bacteria > Bacillota > Clostridia > Lachnospirales > Lachnospiraceae > Marvinbryantia. Next base: position 50,021 of record CALDMO010000037.1, on the reverse strand, counting down.
CAAAAGACGCTGCTTGGTTTATAAGAAAAAATCCGGGACGTACATATAGTTTAAAAGAAATGTTTACCGGAAAATATGATGTGGAGAGAAATGGAGAAGTTGCTTGGAAAACAGGGAATAAAGGAACAATTGTTACCGTAAAAAAGCAGTTGTTAAAAAATAATATTCTTGTGACGAGAAAAGCATATGAGGTAAAAGGCGGTTTATTTGATCAACAGATTATGAAGAAAGGAAAAGGGCAGATTCCGATTAAAGCAAATGATGACAGGCTATCCAATATAGAAAAATATGGTGGGTATAATAAGGCAACAGGGGCTTATTATATGCTTGTAAAATCAAAAGATAAAAGAGATAATGAAATAAGGACAATAGAATATGTTCCGTTGTATCTGAAGAGTGTGATTGAACAGAGTGAAGATACAGCATTAGAATATCTTAGAGAGGAAAGAAATCTAAGAGAACCGGAAATCCTTGTGAAAAAAATTAAAACAGATACACTATTTAAAGTGGATGGGTTTAAGATGTGGCTGTCGGGGCGCACAGGGAATCAGTTAATTTTTAAAGGAGCAAATCAATTGATTTTATCTGAGAGAGATAGCAGGACATTAAAGAAAGTTGTGAAGTTTAATCTGAGAAAAAAAGAGAATAAGAATGTAACAATAACGGAAAAGGATGAAATTGATACGGAGATACTTTTGGAGTTATATGATACATTCTTGTGGAAAATTCAAAATACCATATATGGAATCAGATTGTCTGCACAAGAAAAAACTTTGAAGGAAAAGCGAGAGACATTTCGAAATCTTTCTTTAGAAGAGCAGACTCTTGTTTTATATGAAATTTTACATATGTTTCAGTACCAGAGTGTTTCAGCAAATTTGAAAGCTATTGGAGGTCCGGGAAGTGCAGGAATTTTAGTTATGAATAATAACATTACAAAATGTAATCAGATTTCTATTATAAATCAATCTTTAACGGGAATTTATGAACAAGAGATTGATTTATTAAAGGTATAAGTATGAGTTGGCGGACGATTGTTATCTCTAAGCGAGCAAAACTAGACTTGCAGTTAGGGTATATGGTTGTGAGAAGTGAAGAGATAACGAAAATTGTTTTGAGTGAGATTTCAACAATATTAATTGAATCTACGGCAGTATCATTGACAACAAGTTTACTGGCGGAATTGTCAAAAAGAAAAATAAAGGTTATTTTTTGTGATGAAAAGAGAAATCCATCAGCAGAATTAGTGAGCTATTATGGAAGTCATGATACAAGTAATAAAATTCGTAATCAGATTGCATGGAAACAGCGTACCAAAGAAGCGGTTTGGACAGAAATTGTAACGGAAAAAATCAGAAAGCAGAAAGAGTTTCTTGAGATGCTGGGAAAGGGAGAATCAGAGTTATTATCATCTTACTTAAAGGAAATAGATTGGAATGATGTCACCAATAGAGAGGGACATGCTGCGAAAGTATATTTTAACGCAGTATTTGGTACGGATTTTGCGAGAACAGAAGACAATCTTATTAATGCTGCATTGAATTATGGGTATTCCATTATTTTATCGGCTTTTACAAGAGAAATTGTAGCGAATGGTTATTTGACTCAGTTGGGAATATTTCATGATAATATGTTTAACCAATTTAACTTAGCTTCAGATTTTATGGAACCCTTTAGAGTATTAGTCGATCGTGAAGTTTTTGGAATGAATCTCATAAAGTTTGAACATGAAGAAAAAATGCAGTTGGTTAACATATTAAATCATGAAGTCAAAATAGACAGTAAAATACAATACGTAAATAATGCGATAAAGATTTATTGTAAAAGTGTTTTTGATGCTTTAAATGAAGGTGATATTTCTTTGATTCGGTTTTATAAGGATGAGCTATAGATTTATGAGAGTATTGGTATTTTTTGATTTGCCAGTTGTGAAAAGTGAACATAGAAGAGCTTATGCACGGTTTAGAAAGTTTTTGCTGAAGAATGGATTTATGATGTTACAAGAGTCGGTTTATTGCAAACTTGCTTTAAATGGAACAGCAGCAAATGCGATTATTAGTAATGTACATAAAAATAAACCGGAGGAAGGACTAATACAGTTATTGACAGTAACAGAGAAGCAGTATGCAAAGATGGATATAATTGTAGGAGATATTAAAAGAGAGGTTTTAGATAGCGATGAAAGGTTGGTGATTCTATGAAATTAGTTTCAGTGGAATTGTCAGATGCGGTATTATCGGATAAATATCAGGTAACAGAATGGGTTATAGAGTCACCCGACCTTTTTGCGCGGTATGTTCAAGAATTGGTAGGTCAATGCAATGGAGATGGCGGAAGTTTTGTTTTATCACAGAATGATAAGATTGTAGAATTATCAAAGTATATGGAAATTATTTTTAACCCGTTAGGTATTGATATCAATAACAAAAAAATAATAAACAGGTTGTATATGGACTTGGATAAATTAGCAAAACAAGAAGATATGTATTTACAGACATTACAAATGAGGCAAATTCTTTCAGAATATTTGATGGAATTAGAACAAAAGAGTGAGTACATTTTAGATTTTGAACAAGAAATTGATTTGACATTAATATTTAAAGCAGCCGGAATAAAACATGAGATAATAGAGGAAGATTATCTGGAAAGACTGATTCGATATATGAAGGTTGTAGCACAAGTGTTAGGAATAAAAATAATAACTTTTATTAATCTTAGGAGTTATTTGAATGATGTGCAAATGGAACAACTATTAAAGGAAGCAATTTATCAGGAAATTCAAATTCTGCTTGTTGAAAATCAAGAAAGGACTTGTTTAAAAGATACATTTCGTTATATTATAGATAATGATAAGTGTGAAATTTTTTAAGGGTTTGAGTACGACATTTTATGCAAATGATGGCATTTCATTTTTGGATTTGAGGTTTGAGAATGATGTAAAAATGTATGGTACTCAAACAAAACCGCAACTAATGTAGAGAGCTCTACAGTTTGAGAATGATGTAAAAATGTATGGTACTCAAACCCTCCAGAGCCTCTAATCCTGTTAAGGTAGTTTGAGAATGATGTAAAAATGTATGGTACTCAAACACCATCATTGAGTGCTGAACGCACATTAGAAGTTTGAGAATGATGTAAAAATGTATGGTACTCAAACTTGCGGTCGCCGAGATTAAGCGAGCAATTGTTTGAGAATGATGTAAAAATGTATGGTACTCAAACTATAGGAAAGCCAAAAGAATTGATAGCATAGTTTGAGAATGATGTAAAAATGTATGGTACTCAAACCCGGTGAACACGAATGAGTTCATTACGGTAGTTTGAGAATGATGTAAAAATGTATGGTACTCAAACTGATCCTATCTGACTGGAGATACATTGGAGGTTTGAGAATGATGTAAAAATGTATGGTACTCAAACATAATTCTTCTTCGTATCTATAATCCTATCGTTTGAGAATGATGTAAAAATGTATGGTACTCAAACTGTCGTACCGCTTGTCTCCGTCCTTGAAGTGTTTGAGAATGATGTAAAAATGTATGGTACTCAAACTATAGTAGATAGTTTTAAAAAAGAGTTTTGGTTTGAGAATGATGTAAAAATGTATGGTACTCAAATAAAATTTATCTTGAAAAAGTATGGAAGGTTAATACTTAGAAAGATAGAACGGAAACATGGAGGAAGAAACTTAAATATACATAAAAAGTGACTTTTAGCGTGGATGCAATGAAAGACATGTAGATGGAAAATATTACGACAAGTATAATTTTTTCGATGTCCTCATAAGATGTAAAAAAGTATGGGGGAGCAATTCCTTTGAAAGAATACATCGAAGAGCGGGCAATAGAAATTGCAACTTATATTATCGAGACGAATGCGACAGTACGGCAGACGGCAAAGAAGTTTGGGGTGAGTAAAAGCACGGTACATAAAGACTGCACAGAACGTCTTGTGCAGATCAATCCGTCTCTGGCGGCGCAGGCCAGGAAGGTTCTGGATGTGAACAAGCAGGAGCGTCATATCAGGGGCGGGATGGCGACAAAAGAAAAATACCTGCATCAGCAGAACTGAGATACATTTTCTGCCTCTTGCATTTTCCGCACCTCAATGTTATGATAAGCGCAGTGGTCGGCATTAATCGGCAAATAAGAGAGAAAGAAAAAGGTGAGAAGATGTGGAGATAATCTGAATTCGAGTAGACAGGAACTTTTTGAAAGACTGCTTTTAGGCAGTCTGGTTTCTGATACCGATGACAGGTTATCTGCCATATCTTTTTTGCAGTATATTTGAAAAACTGGATTTTACGGTATATGAAAAAATGCAATAGCAGGGATAGCTGTATATAAAGAAAGTGGAAGATCTGTTTTTGGTATCGAAACCGAAGACAGATCTTTTTGTATGGGAAAATATACTGTGATATAAAAAGGTGCCGTACAAAATACTGGCATTTATTTGGTAAAAAGAAGGTGGCAATATTATGATACAGATGCAAAATATAACGATTACACACAAAAAAGATTTGCGCGAATTGCTGAAGAATTTCTCCTTTATTTTAAGGGAGGGAGATAGGGCGGCGCTGATCGGAGAAGAAGGCAACGGCAAATCAACGCTTTTGAAGTTGATTTACGACGAAGCGCTAATCGAGGAGTATGCGCAGTACAGCGGAACGATTCATAAAAACGGCATTCATCTCGGATATCTGGCACAGGAATTAAGCGAGGCACAGAAAGTGCAGACGGTTTATGAGTTCTGCTGCGGGAGCGGCGGATTTCTGGACGCGTCACCAAAGGAACTTGGCGCATTGGCAAAAGATATGGGGATTACGATGGAACTGTTTTATTCCCCGCAGACGATGGGCAGTCTGTCAGGCGGCGAGAAGGTAAAGATTCGCTTGGCCTGTATTTTGCTGGAAAAGCCGGATGTACTGCTTTTAGACGAGCCGTCGAATGACATTGACATTGAAACTCTGGAATGGCTGGAAACACTGATCTGCAGCAGTCATATTCCGGTATTGTATATTTCACATGATGAGATGCTGCTGGAGAAAACGGCGAATGTAATCATTCATATGGAACAGATTCGACGAAAGACTTTGGCGCGTTATACGATAAGTCGTACGGATTACCGCAGTTATGTTTCGGCACGTCAGAGTAATTTGACCAAGCAGGAGCAGCAGGCGAGAAATGAACGGTTGGAATTCGCAAAGCAGCAGGCGCGGTTTCAGAAAATCCAGCAGAAGGTGGAACATCAGCAGAACACCATTTCCAGGCAGGATCCGGCAGGCGGGCGATTATTGAAAAAGAAAATGCATGCAGTCAAATCTATGGAACGGCGCTTTGAAAAAGAATTTGAAAGTATGACTCAGCGACCGGAAACGGAGGATGCGATATTTTTTAAATTCGGCGAGCAGATAAAAATGCCGGCTGGAAAGCGCGTGTTGGATTACAAAAAGGAGCAGCTGATGGTTGACGGAACAGTGCTTGCAAAGGATATTCACCTGGAGGTGATCGGGCCAAAGCATGTTTGCATTGTTGGAAAAAATGGCGCAGGAAAATCAACAATGTTGAAAGAAATCGCAGATCAGCTTCTGAATCGAGAGGATCTTCATGTGGGCTACATGCCACAGAATTATGAAGAATTGCTGGACCTTTCGCAGACACCGGTGGAATTTCTGACGGTGAGCGGCGATAAGGAGGAACGTGACCGTATTTCCACTTATCTGGGAAGTATGAAGTATACCGCGGATGAAATGCGTCATGCAGTTCGTGAACTTTCCGGAGGACAAAAGGCGAAGCTTTTGCTTTTACGGATGTCGATGCAGCAGTGTGACGTACTGATTTTAGATGAGCCGACGAGAAATTTTTCACCGCTGTCTTTACCGGTTATTCGCAGAATGCTGGAGGAGTTTCCGGGTGCGATCATCAGTGTTTCACATGACAGAAAGTATATCGATGAGGTTTGTGAAGAAGTTTATGAATTAGCCAAAGACGGTCTAAAAAAGAAAATTAGAGATTGAAATTGCCGAAAATAGGATTATACTAAAAGTATCGAAAGAGGAAAGGCAGTATCTCATATGGAAGAAATGATTTTCTGGTTTGTGAAGAAGCATCATCCGGAAACTCTGGAACTTTTAAAAGAACTGGCGGCGATTCCAGCGCCTTCCGGACAGGAAGAAAAACGGGCAAAGTTTGTGGTGGATTGGCTCAAGAAGCAGGGAGCTGCCGGCGTATACAGAGATGATGCTGGAAATGTGGTTTTCCCATATCAGTGCGGAGGAGATGGTCCGATTGCCGTGATCATGGCACACATGGATGTTGTATGCCCTGATATGAATCTGCTTACGGTGACAGAGGAAGAAGATCGTATGACCGGTCCGGGTGTGCGGGATGATACTGCGAATCTGGTAAATATGCTGATGTGCATTAAGTTTTTGTTGGAGAGCCAGCAGGAGCTAAAGTGCGGATTGTTGTTTGTCGCTGACACGGGCGAGGAAGGGCTTGGCAATTTAAAGGGAAGCCGTCAGATTTGGGAGGATTATCGAGATCGGATTCGAGAGTGGATTTCGTTTGATTTAAATTATGATACCATTTATAACCGGGCAGTTGGTTCGCAGCGATATCGTGTGACAGTACGAACAGCGGGCGGACATTCTTACAAGGACTTTGGCGGTGAAAATGCTATTATACAGCTTGCCGGGATGCTTTTGGATCTGTATCGGGCGGAGATTCCGCAGAGTCCGAAGGTAACGTTTAATGTCGGAGAGATCAGCGGTGGCACTTCGGTCAATACGATTGCGCAGGAAGCTTCTATTCTTTATGAATTTCGCAGTGAATCGGCACAGGAACTGAAAAAGATGGAGCAGTTTTTTGAATCTGTGCTGGAAAAACACCGTGCCGAAGGCGTGAATGTAGAGGTTGAAGAACTCGGCATCCGTCCGGGCAATGGAGAAATAGACGAGTCGGCGCAAAAAGATTTGGAGCAGCGATGTCTGCGGGCGATTCAGAGATATTATAAAGGTGAAGTTCGGTTTGAACCTGGTTCTACAAACTGTAATATTCCGCTTTCCAACGGTGTTGCCGCTGTTACGATCGGAACGGCTCTTGGAGGCGGCACACATACCAGGCAGGAATGGGTGGAGAAAAAGAGTATGGAGACCGGGCAGATGATTGCGCTGAAGCTGTTGTGCGGTTATCGTGGAAGGTAGCGCAGAAAAGAGGAGAAAATGGACGGAAAATATCAGCATGTTTCCCATACGTTTGCGCCGGTGTTCGATCAGCAGTCGCGTGTTTTGATACTTGGCACATTTCCATCCGTAAAATCACGGGAAAATCAGTTTTATTACGGTCATCCGCAGAATCGTTTCTGGAAAGTGCTGGCAGGACTTTTTGAGGAAGAGGTTCCTGATCAGGTGGCGGAGAAAAAAGCATTTTTACTGAGAAATCATATTGCTATATGGGATGTGATCGCAAGCTGTGATATTATCGGCTCCAGCGATAGCTCTATCCGTAATGTGGTGCCGTGCGATCTGGAACAGGTACTTTTAAAGGCGCCGATCCGACAGATTTTTGCGAACGGCGGCAAGGCATATGATTTATATAAGAAGCATTCTTATCCTCAGATAAAACGAGAGATTATAAAGCTGCCGTCCACCAGTCCGGCAAATGCGGCGTTTCAGATGGAACGTCTGCTGGAGAGTTGGCGTGTGGTGCGCGGTGCAGTGGAAGAGGGAAGAGTATGAAAGAGTTACGCTTTACAAATAAACAATTGGTACAACTTATTATTCCGTTGGTGATTGAACAAATTCTGGCAGTTTTGGTGGGCATGGCAGATTCCGTAATGGTTGCAAGCGTGGGGGAAGCGGCTGTGTCGGGCGTGTCGCTGGTGGATAATGTGATGATCCTTCTGATTAATGTGTTTGCGGCAGTTGCAACCGGCGGCGCGGTAGTTGTCGGACATTATATCGGGCAAAATCGCAGGGAGCGCGCGAATAAGGCAACAGACCAGGTGGTGCTTGTCAATCTGGTACTGGCGCTTGTGATTACGGCGGGAGTTTATCTGTGCCACAGTTGGATCTTACATACTGTGTTCGGAAAAATTGATGAGGACGTTATGTCCAATGCAAAAAATTACTTACTGATCGTTTCCGCATCGATTCCGTTTTTAGCATTGTATAATGGCGGAGCGGCGGTTTTCAGAGCAGTTGGCAATTCTAAAATTTCTATGGAAACCTCTTTGCTGATGAATCTTGTAAATGTGGCAGGAAATGCCATTTTGATTTACGGTATGAAGATGGGAGTTGTCGGCGCGGCGATTCCGACCTTGTTTTCCAGAATTTTGGCTGCGGTGATTATGATTGTTTTGCTTCGCAGACAGGATCAGATTGTACATTTGTCAAAGAAATTTGAATGGAAGTTTGATCATCATCTAGTGAAAAAAATTCTTCATATTGGAATTCCGAACGGACTGGAAAACAGTATGTTCCAGTTGGGAAAAATCCTGGTTCTCAGTCTGGTTTCTACGTTTGGAACGGCTTCTATTGCTGCGAATGCGGTTTCCGGTACGATTGCGACATTTCAGATCCTGCCGGGAGTAGCAATCGGATTTGCTGTACTGACGGTAGTTTCTCAGTGCGTAGGCGCGGGGGAATACGATCAGGTAAAGTATTACACGAAAAAGCTGCATAAAATTGTGTATGCAGCGATGGTGGTAAGCAATCTGTCGGTGATTTTTATGCTTCCGCTGATCATGCGGATTTACAACTTGTCAGATATTACCGCGGAAATGACGACCAACATTCTAACCTATCACGGAATCTGCGCGATGTTTATTTGGCCGCTGGCATTTACCCTGCCGAATATGCTGCGTGCGGCAAATGACGTAAAATATACGATGTATGTATCGATTTTCTCTATGTGGGTATTCCGCATTGCGTTTAGTTATGTTCTTGGTCAATATCTGGAAATGGGTGTTTTTGGAATCTGGGTAGCAATGACGATTGACTGGCTGTTTCGGGCAATCTGCTTTGCCGTCCGTTATTTGAAAGGAAAATGGCGGCATCAGACTATTTAAATTTCAGAAAAACGTTTGAGGGTTTTGGAAAGATTTATTATAATGATAAAAGTGACCGAAACGGAACACGGCTGTGAGAATATAAAGCCGGAAAATCCATTTGGCGTCTGTTTATTCAAAAAGAAAATGATCAACAAAGGAGTAAAAATATGGCAGAAGTAAATAAAAAATATGTGATTGACACAGAAGAAAACAGAAAATATCTGCAGGAGCTGTGTGAAGATTTATTAAAATTCGGACATCAGTTCCCGTCACCGGGCGGCGCTTCTTATTATCTGGGAGATGACGGTACACCGTGGAAAGAACGCAACCGCGAGACCTGGATCACCTGCCGTATGGCGCATGTATACAGCATTGGCAGCTTTTTAGGACATGAAGGCAGCAAAGAACTGGCAGAAGCAGCGATTAAAGGTTTAAAAGGTGAGCTGCACGATAAAGAAAACGGCGGCTGGTATGCAGGATTAACTGCAGATAATGAGATTGTACCGAACAAACAGTGTTATGCGCATGCGTTTGTGATTCTGGCGGCTTCTTCCGCAGTCCTGGCAGGAGTAGAAGGCGCGCAGGAACTGCTTGACGAGGCGCTGGCGCTTTATGATCTGCGTTTTTGGAATGAAGAAGAAGGCCTTTCCTGCGATACCTGGAATACAGAGTTTACGGTACTGGATGATTATCGCGGCATTAATGCAAACATGCATACCGTAGAAGCGTTTTTGGCAGCGGCCGATGTGACAGGCGATGGCAAATATCGTGTGAGAGCAGGACGTATCGTAGATCATGTGCTTGGCTGGGCATCAGACAATAAATGGAGAATTCCGGAGCACTTTTCAAAAGATTGGGTGGCAGATCTGGAATGTAACAAAGAACGTCCGGCTGATCAGTTTAAACCGTACGGTGCAACGCCGGGACATGGTATTGAGTGGGCAAGACTGATTACACAGTGGGCGCTTTCTACTTATAAGGATGATAAAAAAGGCGCGGAGAAATATATTGAGGCAGCAGAAAATCTCTTCAACAGAGCGATTGCGGACGCATGGAACGCAGATGGCGCTCCTGGTATTGTATATACGACAGATTGGGAGGGCAAACCGGTTGTGCATGACAGAATGCACTGGACACTGGCAGAAGCAATCAATACTTCCGCAGTGCTGTATCATGTGACTGGCAAACAGAAATATGCGGATGATTTCGCAATGTTCTTAACCTATCTGGATGATAAGGTGCTCGATAAAGTGAACGGCTCCTGGTTCCATCAGATGGATGAAAAAAATGAAGTGATCGGAACGGTATGGCCGGGCAAATCGGATATTTATCATGCGCTTCAGGCAACATTGATCCCGTATCATAATGCGAGCGTTTCTATTGCTCCGGCAGTGAAAAACAACATGACGATTTAAATAGCATCGGATTGAAAAGAGAAAGGATCAGACAGGCTTCTCTTTGGGCAGACAGTGAAAGCTGTTTGTCTGAAGAAGGAGCCTGTTTTATATTTTGCTATACGTGACAGTGAACAGTGGAATTGTAAACTTGTTTTTGGAAAATATCGGTTTGAGAATGCAATCGATGTGGACAGGCAACAGGGTTCGTGCTATCTTAATAATAGACAAATAATTTGAGCGGTATTTGAGGAGGAAAGGCAGTACGTTTATGACAGAGAAGAAATGTACCATTCGCATTGCAGATATAGCGGATGCAGCTGAATTACTGGAAATTTACAGACCATATGTGACGGATACGGCGATTTCTTTTGAATATGAAGTTCCGACTGTGGAAGAATTTTCCAAACGAATAGAAAAAATATTGCAGAAATATCCGTATTTGGCAGCGGAATGTGAGGGAAAGATTGTCGGCTACGCCTATGCGGCGCCGTTTAAAGAACGGGCGGCATACGACTGGTCGGTGGAGACGACGATATATATCAGCAGGGACTGCAGACAGTGCGGAATCGGCAGAAAACTCTACTTGAGGCTGGAAGAATTATTGAAAAAACAGGGTGTATTAAACATGAATGCCTGTATTGCCTGGCCGGAAACAGAGGATGAACGTCTGACGATGGCAAGTATTTATTTCCATGAAAAGCTGGGATATCAGATGGTGGGAAAATTTCATAAGTCTGGTTATAAATTCAACCGTTGGTATGATATGGTGTGGATGGAAAAACTGATCGGTGCGCATACAAATGAGCAGCTGCCGGTACAGTCGTTTTCACAGCTAAGTGACAGAGACTGACAGGAGAGAAGGATGCTTTATTTATCACAGTTTACATTTCCGCATCGAGAGCAGGAAGATGATTTTCTTATGAGCCTAAGGCGGACTTGTTATGACAGCTTTTATCCGTTTCGGATCGTTTCGGAGCATCAGTTACGGGTGATTGATTTTGAAGCGGTGACGATTCTTTATGGCGGAAATGGTTCAGGAAAGACGACAGCTTTGAATGTAATCGCTGAAAAACTCCGGCTGGAGCGTGATACGCGCTATAATCGTTCTAACTTTTTTGAGGATTATACAAAAATGTGTTTGTTTGAGGTGCGGCAGAAGATTCCGCAAAACAGCCGGATCATCACCAGTGATGATGTGTTCGATTTTATGTTAAATCTGCGGGCGATCAATGATGGGATTGATGAGAAGCGCGAGGAATTATTTCAGGAGTATTTGGATGCGAAATATTCTAAATTTCAGATGCGTTCGCTGGATGACTATGAGCAGCTGAAAAAAGTGAATATGGCGCGCAGTAAAACGCAGTCAAAGTATGTCCGCAACCGTTTAATGGACAATGTTCGCGAGCATTCCAACGGTGAGAGCGCGTTTTTATATTTTGCGGAGAAAATAAAGGAAAACGGACTGTACCTGCTGGACGAGCCGGAAAATAGTTTGTCTCCGGAAAAGCAGCAGGAGCTTCTGCGTTTTTTGGAGGATTCGGTACGGTTTTTTGGGTGTCAGTTTATTATTGCTACGCATTCACCGTTTCTTTTGTCGATGCGCGGTGCGAAAATTTACGATATGGATGAGGATCCGGTTGACGTAAAACGGTGGACAGAGCTTGCAAATGTGCGGGAATATTATGAATTTTTTAAAAAGCATGAGTCTGAATTAAATTATTAAATTACGGTTGTTATTCTGACAATTTCTGATACAATAAGAATAATGTAGATAAAGAATGTGTAAAGACGGAGGATAAATTTTGTGAAGATATTAATTGCGGGTGATGGAAAAGTTGGGTCTACCCTGGCACGTCAGCTTTCATTGGAAGGCGAAGATATCACTCTGATTGATTCGAATGCAAAGGTACTGGATTTGAGTGTGGAGCGTTACGATGTAATGGCGGTGCATGGCAATTGTGTTTCTAAGGCGGTGCAGCTGCAGGCAGGCGTGAAAAATGCCGATCTGCTGATTGCGGCAACGAGTGCGGATGAGATTAATTTGCTGTGCTGTATGACGGCGCACAATCTCAATCCGAATTTACATACGATTGCGAGAATACGTAATCCGGAGTATACCGATCAAATTTATGAAATGCGGGATATATTTGCGCTTTCCATGGTTGTAAATCCGGAAAAACAGGCGGCGCTTGAGATTGAGCGTCTGCTGCGCTATCCGGGCTTTTTAAAACGAGATACGTTTGCTAAAGGTCGTGTGGAGATTGTGGAATTGATGGTGGATGAGGAAAGTAAACTGCAGAATATTGCGCTCAGTGATCTGGACGGTATTGTGAAATGTCAGGTACTGGTTTGCGCCGTTCAGAGAAAGGGGCAGGTGATCGCACCGGATGGAAACTTCATTCTGCAGCGAGGCGACCGTATTTTTGTTACGGCTCCGGTAAACAATCTTTCCAAGCTGCTTAAAAATCTTGGAATTATCACGCACCGGGCTAAACGTGTGATCCTCTGCGGCGGCGGTCGTGTCAGTGTTTATCTGGCGCAGCGTCTGCAGCGCAGCGGCATTAATATCCAGCTGATCGAGCAGGATAAGGAGCGGTGTGAGGTATTGGCGGAACTGCTGCCGGCTGTTGATGTCATTCATGGGGATGGCAGCAGCCAGTATCTGTTGGAGAGCGAGGGCATTGCGAACTGCGACGCTCTGGTGACAATGACCGGACTGGATGAATTGAATATGATCATCTCTTTGTATGGCAAGAGCTGTGGGGTTCCGCAGGTAATCACAAAGGTCGGTCATATGGAAAACAGTGACATCCGCGACAGTTTATCCTTGGGGAGTATTGTCTGTCCGAAAGAATTGTGCACGGAGTCGATTGTGCGGTTTGTGCGCGGGATGAAGGAGCAGAACGGGGCGGCGCTGTCAGTACACTGGATTGTGGAAGGCAAGTTGGAAGCGATTGAGTTTGAGGTAGATCATACCACGAAAAACTGTGGGATTCCGCTTAGGGATATTGAGCTGAAGCCGAATGTGCTGGTAACTTGTATCACACACGGTCCGCTGACAGAGATTCCGAACGGAAATTCTTCATTCCGCAGAGGGGATACTGTGATTATTGTATCGAGTGGGGATGAAGTAATTTATCAGTTAAACGATATTTTTGCGTAGTGGAAGAGGAAAATCATGAATTATAGAATGATTGGGCGTGTAATGGCGCAGATTCTGGGATTGGAAGGCGTGTTTCTGATACCGGCGCTGTTCATTTGCCTGTTTGACGGAGATACACATGCGGCGCTGGCATTTTTAGTGACGATCGGAGCAATTGCCGTGACCGCCGGCGGAATGTATTTGGTTTGTCGAAAAACAAAAAGAGGTTTTTACGCGAGGGAAGGTCTGGTGTGTGTCGGGCTGAGCTGGATTGTTTTAAGTCTGTTCGGCTGTCTGCCGTTTTATCTGTCGCGGGAAATCCCGCATTTTGTAGACGCGCTGTTTGAAATTGTATCAGGCTTTACGACAACGGGAGCCTCTATTTTGTCGGATGTGGAAAGCCTGCCGCGCGGGATTTTGTACTGGCGTAGTTTCAGCCATTGGCTGGGCGGCATGGGAGTATTGGTATTTTTGCTGGCGGTATCGACACTGGGCGGACGAAACAGTGGGTTTACGATGCATATTTTGAGGGCGGAGAGTCCGGGACCGAATGTAGCGAAGCTGGTTCCGCGTATGAAAAAGACGGCGCTGATTCTGTATGTACTCTATATTGCGCTGACAATTTTAAATATTTTCTTTTTGCTGATTGGGAAAATGCCGCTGTTTGATGCGATTTGTACCGCGTTCGGTACGGCAGGTACCGGCGGTTTCGGCATTAAAAATGACAGCATAGGCGGGTACAGCCCTTACCTGCAGAATGTATGTACGGTTTTTATGTTTTTATTTGGAATTAATTTCAGCTGTTATTACCTGTTGCTGCTGGGAGATATTAAAAATGTATTTCGTGATGAAGAACTGCGTGCTTATGTGGGAATCGCGCTCGGCAGTGTTGTTCTGATTGTGCTGAATCTGCGCGAATTTTACGGTTCGATGGGAGAAACAATCAGACATGCGGCGTTTCAGGTATCCAGTATTATGACAACGACAGGATTTGCAACGACGGATTTCGATCTGTGGCCGAGTTTTTCCAAGGCGATTTTACTTTGTTTGATGATTGTCGGCGCCAGCGCCGGCAGTACCGGAGGCGGCATGAAGGTTGGCCGTATGCTCCTTTTGCTGAAAGGACTTCGCAGAAATATCAGCCAGGTTATGCATCCGCAGAAGGTACAGGTAATCCGCAGTAACGGACAGGCGGTTGATAAAAAAGTTCTGGCGAATGCGAATGGCTATCTTGCGGCATATGTGGTGATTGTGGTGATCAGCTTTGTGATTGTTTCAATAGATGGATTTTCTACGACGACTAATTTTTCCGCTGTGATGGCATGCTTTAATAATATCGGACCTGGTCTTGAGGCGGTGGGACCAACCTGTAATTTCTCCGGATACAGTGTTCTGTCGAAACTGGTTCTGATTCTGGACATGTTGGCCGGACGTCTGGAAATTTTCCCGATCCTGATTTTAGGTTCAATATGTACATGGAGAGGCAGATAGTAAAAGGCCGTTGTAGAGAAATCTATAACGGCTTTTAAAATTAATCTGTTTTTAATCTTTCTTCTATAATAGATTAATTTACAGAGCATATACTCATAAACATCAGATATAGATAACAAAGCAGTTATCAAATTTCATGAAAAGGAGTATAGAAGATGGATAATTTAGAGAAGGTTGAGAAAATCAGAGAAAAGACAGGCGTTTCTTATGAAGAAGCAAAGAATGTTCTGGAAGCGAACAATTACGATTTGCTGGACGCAATCGTGGAACTGGAGCGCCAGGGCAAAGTGAAAACACCGGAGATTCCGGTATACACTACGGAGTCTGGGCAGAAATCGCAGGAATTTGCCAGAACACAGCAGCAGTATGAAAGTGATTGCAAAAAGAAATCATCAGGGGATGCGTTTAACCGTTTTTTTAAACGAATTGGTGATTTGTTGAAGAAAACCTGTGAGACAAGCTTTGAGGTGATCCGAAAGGAAAAACGTCTGGTGACGGTGCCTGTGCTTGTGTTGATTCTTGGTACGGTGTTGGCCTTTTGGGTAACGATTCCACTGTTGGTTGTCGGTATGTTCTTCGGATGTAAGTACCATTTCGCGGGATTTGAAAGCACTACGGTAGATATTAACGATATCTGTGATAAGGTTTCCGAAACCTGTGAGAGTATAAAAAATGATTTTCAAAGTGAAATGAAAAAAGAAGACGCAGGAGAAAAGAAAGAGTAAAAGATGATGGCAGACAGAATTCTTGTGGTAGAGGACGAAACAAAAATAGCGAGATTTATTGAACTGGAACTGATGCATGAAGGCTATGAGGTGGAAAAGGCATTTGACGGAAGGGACGGGCTGGAAAAGGCGCTGCGGGGAGATTTTTCTCTGGTAGTGCTGGATGTGATGCTGCCGCAGCTAAACGGATTGGAGGTGCTGCGGCGCATCCGAAAAGAGAGTGATCTTCCGATTATCCTGCTGACGGCGCGCGACGCAGTGATGGACAAGGTGTCCGGACTCGATGCGGGAGCAGACGATTACCTTACGAAGCCCTTTGCCATAGAAGAACTGCTTGCCAGAATCCGTGTTTTGCTCAAGCGCAGAAGCAGTGGTGCGGGAAAGAGCAACAGCCGTCTGGAGATTAAAGGGGTTTCGTTGGATGTGGATCGACATGAGGTGTTGGTAAAAGGCGAACCGGTCGAATTGACGAACCGTGAATTTGAACTGCTGCACACACTGATGTGCAATAAGAATATTGTCATGCATCGTGATCGTCTGATGAACGAGGTATGCGGATATGATTATGTGGGAGAGACAAATATCATTGATGTTTATGTGCGTTACCTGCGCACAAAGATTGACGATCGTTACGGAATCAAGCTGATCCATACGGTGCGTGGCGCTGGATATGTAATAAAAGAGAACTGATTATGGAAGAGACAAAGAAAAATAAACTTCAAAACAGAAATCCCAATAAACGGATGACGTCGATAGCCAGAAGAATCAATATGACCTTCTGGCTGAAACGTTTTTCAGATATCATTTTGTTTGATCTAATGATGGTTCTGCTGGTATGCGGCGGTTTCCTGGTTTATTGTGAAGGAAATGCGGCTGAGCAGGCACACACGGCTGAGCAGATAGTGGAAAGAAGCGATGAATATGCAAAGCAGCAAATCTTTAGAGAAGAACCGATGGAGGAACAGGAGCGAGCTTATCTGCAGAAAAAAGGAGAGAAAGAGACAGAACGTTTTGACTGCAAAACAGAGCTTACGGGTGGATGGTTCCGGCTTAGCGATGAACTGGGAAGGCGTTACTGGGCACATGAGGAAGAAAATTATTATTATATAATTGAGCGCGGCGGGAGTGAGTATGCGTATTTGCTCAATGACGTATTGGAAATTGCCATTTGTGCCGGCCTGCTTTTGCTGGCGCTGCAGGGAATACATCTTTTTCGGGCATTGTTTCATACTTCTGAAATACGCCGTATGTTAAAACCATTAAATGATCTGGCAATTAAGGCGGAGGAGATCAGTACGATTTCTTTTGATCCGGGAAAGTTTGCCAGTTTAGAGCATGCGATAGAGAATATTTCGCCGGATGGCCCGGAGGCCAGCATTCATACGGGCGATCAGGATTTACAGAGTATTGAGGTGGCATTGAATAACCTTCTGTATCATATGAAGGAAAGTCAGAAGCAGCAGGCTCGGTTCGTATCGGACGCTTCGCATGAACTGCGTACGCCGATTGCGGTGATTCAGGGATATGTAAATATGCTTGACCGCTGGGGAAAGGAAGATGAGAGCGTACTGGAAGAGTCCATCGAGGCATTGAAAAATGAATCGCAGCACATGAAAGATTTAATAGAACAGCTTTTGTTTTTGGCACGCGGAGACAGCGGCAGAAATACGCTGCATAAGGTAGTGTTTAATTTAACAGAAGTGATGCGCGAGGTCTGGGAGGAATCTATGATGATCGATCAGAAGCACCGTTATACATTTGCCGGACCTGACAATGCGTTTATTTACGGCGATACGGCGATGGTGAAGCAGTCCATTCGTATTTTTGTGCAAAATGCGGCGAAATATTCCGATGAGGGGGACGAGATCCACCTGGAGATCAAGGAAGATGGTGAGTCGGTTTCCTATGTGGTACAGGATGAGGGAATCGGCATGCAGGACGCGGAGGTTGTCCATATTTTTGAACGTTTTTATCGCTCGGACGAAGCCAGAAATGGTGAGACGGGAGGTTCCGGTCTGGGACTTTCCATTGCGAAATGGATTATAGATGAGCATGATGGGATAATAAACGTACTTTCAAGACCGGAGTTCGGTACTCGGTTTACGATACGATTTAACAAAAGCAGCAATAAGTATTAAAAACAGAATTAAAAAATCCCGGCAATCCGCCGGGATTTTTTTAAGAAACGATATTTTGAATCCAGACACCTTTTTTTACAAGGATAAATCCGACGATACATTTGATCCAGTCGCCGATCTGTACAAAGATGTAGATCGTGATAACCGGAAGTGTAGTGAAACGGCTCAATGTAAAGGCGATCACAACACTGACACACCAGACAAATACGCTGTCAAAGAAAAAGGTAATGATTGTTTTTCCGCCGGAACGCAGAGTAAAATAAGCGGCATGCAGAAACGCGTTCTGCGGCATGAAGATGGCGTTGACCATGATAAACTGTTTAGCCAGCTCTTTTGCTCCTTCATTGGTATTGTAAAGATGCGGGAACAGAGGGGCAAAGCACAGCATGATCAAGGCGATTCCCGTACAGCAAATGACGGAGAAGGCGATCATCTTATTGTCGGTGTCGCGGGCTTCTTTCATTTTGTTTGCACCGAGCAGCTGGCCGACTACGATGGCAACGGAATCTCCGAGCGCGATGAAAACAATATTAAAGACATTGTTAATTGTGTTGGAAATATTCAGTCCGGCTACGACGTTCAGACCGCGGACAGAATAGCACTGCACCAGCATTGCCATTGCTGCGCCCCAAAGCGTTTCATTTACTAGTAGCGGCATTCCTTTGATAGTGATTTTTTTCACTAGAGAAACCGGAACCTTTAAGGTGCGGTACAGGCCGAGGGCAAACGGATTTTTCTCTTTGTGGCTGTGTGTCCAGAAAACGATAATGGCAACCTCCACATAACGGGAAAGAACGGTTGCGATGGCAGCGCCCTGTACGCCAAGCACCGGTAAACCGAATTTTCCATAGATCAGCAGATAGTTAAATACCAGATTTACCAACACAGATGCCACGCCTGCCTTCATCGGCAGTACAGTTTCACCGCATTCGCGCAAGGTGCTGGAGTAGCACTGTGAAATCATAAAAGCCGGAAGGCCGAGCAGCATGATCAGCATATATTGTCTGCCGTACATCAAAGTAGCGGCGGCTTCCTCCGCTGTGCCGTCACCGCTCAGATACATGGTGATCAGGGAAGGTCCTGCAGAAAGAAACAGCAGGATTGTGATACCGGTCAGCAGGATTACCAGCCAGAATTTAAAACGGAATGTATGACGGATACCTTCGTGGTCACCGTTTCCGTAATATTGGGCAGTAAAGATGCCGGCTCCCGATACACCTCCGAAAATACAGAGATTGTATACAAATAATAACTGGTTGACGATAGCGGCGCCGGACATTTGCTCCGTACCGATGCGTCCGATCATAATGTTGTCCAGAAGGCCGACGAAATTCGTGATACCGTTCTGGATCATGATAGGAACCGCGATCGCAAGCACCATCTTGTAAAAGTGCTTATCGCCAATGAATTTGCGGAAAAAACTGTTTTTCTGTCTGATTGCTTCCAAGTACATTCCTCCCAACTTTCTCTTTTGATTCTATTACTTTATAAAAGCATACTGATGACTAATTTACTATAAACAGGCAGGAAATGCAATGTCTTTTTTTGTCTTTCTTTCACAGATTATTGGCTTGTAATGTAAAAATAATGTAAAATCGGCATGTCAGACACATTGACTTTAAAACTTTAATTTATTACAATATTATTACAGGATTCTGCCGTGAATGAAGTGTCTGAAAGACGCCGGTTTCAGATGCGAAGACAGAAAGTATGGACAGGAAAGAGATGAAGGAAAATGGCAAAACGAAGAGGGAAAGATATGGATATGACCCAGGGAGTGATCTGGAAGCAGCTGCTTCTGTTTGCGCTGCCGTTGATGGTCGGAAATATCTTTCAGCAGTTTTACAATACGGTAGACAGTATTGTGGTAGGAAATTTTGTGGGGAAAGAGGCATTGGCAGCGGTCGGTTCTGTTGGACCGGTTATTAATTCATTGATCGGATTTTTTATGGGATTGGCAACGGGCGCGGGCGTTGTGATTTCACAGGCCTATGGAGCGAAGAGAAGTGAGAAGGTAAGTCGTACGGTACATACGACGCTGGTGCTGACTTTTGTATTGTGTGTGGTATTTTCGGTGGTTGGGATCTTGATAACACCGTGGATGCTGCGATTGATGAGTACGCCGGAGGATGTGTTCGCGCAGTCGGCGGAATATCTGAAGATTTACTTTGCCGGTGTTTCCGGTTTGATGATCTACAATATGGGTTCCGGTATTCTGCGTGCTGTCGGAGACTCGAAACGGCCTTTATATTTTCTGATATTTTCTGCTTGTCTGAATACTGTACTTGACCTGGTGTTTGTGGCGGGGATGGATATGGGCATTGCCGGGGCGGCATGGGCGACAGTTATTGCGCAGGTGTCATCCGCGATACTGGTTTTGATTGTGCTGATGCGTTCGGATGGCTCTTATCAGCTGAAGATTCATGAACTGCGGGTGGAGATTCCAATTATAAAAGAGATTGTTCGAATCGGTTTTCCGGCAGCACTTCAGCAAATGATCACCTCTTTTTCAAATGTGTTTGTACAGTCGTATATCAATGGTTTCGGTTCCAGTGTTATGGCCGGGTGGAGCGCATATTCCAAGATTGATCAGTTCCTGATGCTGCCGATGCAGAGTGTGGCGTTGGCAACGACAACCTTTACCGGGCAGAATTTTGGCGCGAAAAAGATGGGGCGTATTAAAAAGGGGACGAAGAGCGCGCTTATTCTGGCGGAAATTGTTACGGTGACGTTTATGATTCCGCTGATGGTATTTGCCTCTCCGCTTGTGCAGCTTTTTAATAATGAAGCGGAGGTACTGCACTATGGAACAATGTTCCTGCGTATTCTTTCGCCGTTTTATATGCTGTGCTGCATTAATCAGATTTATGCGAGTACGCTGCGCGGGCTGGGAGATACGAAAGCGCCGATGTTTATTATGCTCGGTTCATTTGTGGTATTTCGACAGATTTACCTGTTTACGGTATCGCGTGTATTCGGTATGCTTCTTCCGGTAGCGTTCGGTTATCCGGCAGGATGGCTGATGTGCAGTTTAATTATCAGCTTTTATTATCGGTACAGTTGGAAGAAAAATTATAGTGAGGGTGTATAGAAAACAAGGCGTGATCCGGTTTTGGATCGCGCCTCTTTTCTCACAGAAATTCCCTCAATTATTCTTTTTTTATTTTGTATGTTTTTTCTTTCCGGTTGCGCACCATACGACAAATGCCAGCAGAACAACCGCAACGGCCATCCAACCGAAGAATACCGGTTTTGGGCTGCCTACAAATTTATCATAATAGCCCTTTAAGTAGATAATCATGATGATCAGCGGAATGCCGTAAGTCATGTATGGTTTTAAAAATTTCGGGAAAGAAAGGCCGTTTCCGGTGTTTGCTTCTTTCAGGAAATTTTCCCAGCCCCAGCCGTTTTTAGTGGAGCAGAACAGGACATAGCCAAGACTTCCGAGCGGCAGCAGATTGTTGGAGACGATAAAGTCCTCCAGATCCATGATGGTGCTTCCGGCGCCGACCGGCTGAAGATCTGACAGAAGGTTAAAACCAAGTACACAAGGCATGCTTAAGATCATGATGGTAACAGAACAGATAATCACGCTTTTCTTACGTGTCCATCCAAACAGATCCATCTGGATCGCAATCAGATTTTCAAATACGGCAATCAGTGTTGACAGTGCCGCAAATGTCAGGAACAGGAAGAACAACGCTCCCCAGAACGCACCGCCTTTCATCTGTGCGAAGATATTCGGCAGGGTTACGAAAATCAGGCTTGGACCGGCATCCGGTTCGATACCGTAGGCAAAGCAGGCGGGGATTACGATGAATCCGGCTGTCAGAGCTACAAAAGTATCCAGGATCGTAATGTTGACGGCTTCACCGGCAAGGCTGTGGGAGCGGTCAAGATAGCTTCCGAAAATCAGCATGGCGCCGATACCGATGGAGAGGGTAAAAAATGCCTGACTCATTGCCGCGAAGATTACATTTCCGATTCCGGCTTCTTTCATTTTAGCGAAATCCGGGATCAGATAGAAGCGTACACCTTCTCCTGCACCGCTCATGGTAACGGAACGGATGGCAAGAACAACCATGATGATGATCAGCGCGCTCATCATTACTTTGGTAATACGCTCGATTCCATTTTTCAGACCATATGCGCAGACTGCAAAGCCGATCACACAGGCTAAAATCGTCCAGAATGCCATTAGCGGGGCATTCGCGAGCATACCGTTAAAAGCGTTGCTGATGGTTTCTGGGGTCGCGCTGTTAAACTCACCGCGGATACAGCGGTAACAGTAGTACATCAGCCAGCCGCCTACCGTTGTATAGAACATCATCAGCAGATAGCAGCCGACGATACCAATGTGTTTCATATGATGCCAGCGTGTTCCGGCTGGTTCCAGTACATCAAAGCTGTTGGAAACACTTTTTTTACTGCCGCGGCCGACTGCGAATTCACAGGTCAGCACGGGGATGCCGAAAATCACCAAAAACAACAGATAAATTAAAATAAAGGCAGCGCCACCATAGGCACCGCAGATATAGGGGAATTTCCAGACGTTTCCGATACCGATGGCACAGCCTGCGGAAACGAGGATGAATCCCAAACGGGATCCGAAAGACTCTCTTTTCATGTCAGCCTCCTGAAATATGTATTTTTTAATCAGGCAAATTAGCCTGAGCACCATATTTTTTAATTATATGCTCCGTGAATGGGAATTGCAAATTCAGATTCCTTATATTAAAATAAGTTTGGCTTATAAAGTACGGAGGAAGAATAAGTGAAGAAAATAATAGGTTTTGTATTCGATGTGGATGATACGATCTACAATCAGATTTTACCGTTTCGGGATGCCTGCCGGGATGTGCTGACAGTTCCGGTGCCGGATAATCCGGAAAAATGGTATCAGACTTTTCTGCAGTGCAGTCAGGAGATGTTTCGAGCAAATGAAAAAGGGGAAATTTCTTTGGAGGAATCGAGAGTGCAGCGCGCGGTAAACACGATGGAACGCTGCGGGATTTTATTTACCAGAGAACAGGCGGTAAAATTTCAGGAGCGGTATCTGTATCATCAGCTGACGCTGCAGATTTCAGATACCATGCGGGAGGTTTTGACAGCCTGTACTGCAAAAGGTGTGTGTCTGGGACTGTTGACAAACGGACCATATGATCATCAGATGAGTAAGATTAGGGCAATGCATTTACCGGAGCTGATACCGGAGGAGCACATCCTTGTTTCAGAGAAAGCGGGATATACCAAGCCGGATGTGCGTATTTTCCGGATGATGGAGGAAGCGCTTGGTCTGGAGCAATCACAGCTTTATATGATCGGTGATTCCTATGCAAATGATATCGCCGGGGCTATTGGAGCCGGATGGCATAGTGTCTGGATGAATCATCATCATAGGAACTTGCCGGAGAATGCGGTACAACCGGAATTTACAGTGAGAAGCGAAGAAGAACTGGCAAGACTTATATTTTCGCACGTTTGATATGAGAAATTTTTAGCATCTGCAGGTAAATCAAATAAACCGCCGCACGGACATGTGATATGATACCCTCATGTTCTACGCGGCGGTTTTTATGTTGTTTTCGAAATTGTTTATGCAAGATAGGCTTGCAGCAGACGAAGCGTGTTTTCCACGCCGTCTTTATGAGAACGCTCGTAACCGTGGGAAGCGTAAACACCTGGGCCGATCAGTCCGTGCTTTGCGTCAATTCCGGCAGCGAGTGCGGCATCAGCATCAGAACCATAGGAAGGATAGACATCAGCGGCAAAATCAATATTATGTTCCTGTGCGGCTTTTATAAGTGCTTTGACAACATCATAATGGTATGGTCCGCGGCTGTCTTTCACGCAGATGGATACCTGATGTTCTGTACACGCCAGTCCGTTTCCGACACAGCCCATATCAACGGAGAGCAGTTCTGTAACGCCATTTGGAATAGAACCGCAGCCACCGTGTCCTACTTCCTCAAAAACGGTCGCGTGCTGGTAGACCTTTCGCGGAAGCTGAATATTTTCATCTTTTACATATTTTGCATAGCCGAGCAGAATCGCGGTGCTGAGTTTATCATCCAGGTAACGGCTCTTGAGATAACCGGATGTGGTTATACGCATACGCGGTTCCGGACAGACGTAGCATCCGGTCATGATACCAAGCGCCTGTACTTCTTCTTTGGAAGAAACAGGCTCGTCCAGTACCAGTTCTACCGTATCGAAAGTACGCGCGGTATCGCTGTAGGATTTGTTTACATGAATGGAGGCATCGGCCAGCTGGATGGTGCCTTCATATGTTTTGCCGTCAAAGGTATAGACGGTACAATTCTCTGTTTCAGCATTATTCGCATTCAGGCCGCCGATCGGTGTGAGACGAAGCCGGCCGTTTGCTTTAATTTCAGCAACCATTGCACCCAGAGTATCAACATGCGCCAGCATCATCAGGGCATTGTCATGACCGCCGAGATCGACAAGCACTCCTCCTTTGGTTGTCTTTTGCGGCTCATAGCCGAGCCGACGGTATTCTTTCAGCAGATAATCCGTGACAGTTTCGGTAAAACCGGAAGGACTGTCGATAGAGAGCAGTTTTTCGGCCTGTTCGAGGATATAATCCATGTATTTTGTCATTTTAAAGTCTCCTTGTTAAAAATATTAAAATCATTTCAGCTGCCTGTAAAAATTATGCGGCTGCGCGGCAGGAAATGATTTTATCCCTGTTTTTAACAATATATCATATTTATGGATATATGAAAAGATTGTGTTTACGGTTGCCGGCGTGTATAATTTAAAATATAAATAGATTTGACAGTATCTGTCAGGGAGGAAGAAATTTATGAATGAAATTTTGCGGGCATTAAAAAACCGTAAATCGGTGCGTGTTTATGAGGAGCGAACGATTTCGAAGGAGGATAAAGAACAGATTCTGCTTGCAGCGATGGAAGCGCCGACGGCGGGAAATCAGCAGATGTACACGATCCTGGATATTACGGATCAGGCATTAAAAGAGCGCCTTTCGGAGAGCTGCGATCATCAGCCGTTTATTGCAAAAGCGCAGATGGTGCTTGTTTTTTGTGCGGATTATCAGAAATGGGTAGACGCGTTTGTGGAGGGCGGAGCCAGGCCGCGTAAACCGGGAGTAGGAGATTTGATGCTGGCCGTGTCTGACACCCTGATTGCGGCGCAGAACGCGGTGACTGCGGCAGAAAGTCTTGGAATAGGATCCTGCTATATCGGAGATATCATGGAGCAGTGTGAGTTTCATCGGGAATTGCTGCATTTGCCGGAATATGTTTTCCCGGCGGCAATGCTGGTGTTTGGTTATCCGACGCAGCAGCAGAAAGAACGGTCGAAACCGCAGCGCTGCCGTCTGGAGGACATCGTGCAGGAAAATGTTTATCAGCAAAGAGATGGTGCGGCTCTGCGGAAAATGTTTGAGAAAGAGACAAAAAATCAGAGCTTTGATGAATGGGCGCAGGCGTTTTGTAAACGCAAATATAATTCCGACTTTTCCAGAGAAATGACACGTTCAGTAGAGGAGTATTTGGAGTTATGGAAATGAAAAACGCTCAAAAAATACGTACGATTTCATCAATTGCGGCAGGTGTGTTGACAATTCTTTGCGCTTTGTTTGGGTTTCTTATGATCGCAGTTTATGCCGGCGAAGCAGAAAAATATGCTGTGATATTTGCGGCTGCCGGTGCAGTTCTTCTTTTAGCCGCCGGTGCGGCGCTGATATTCTGCCGCAGAGCGGAGATATCGGAGATGCTTCGCCCGATTGCGTGCGTACAGGAGAGAAAAGGAATTTTGATTCTTGCGGTGTTTACCTGGCTTTTAGGAGCAGTACTTGTCTTTTGTTATATTGTGCTGCTTGTCGTACCGCCGGCTGATTTTGTGACCGGAGGGATTTTGGCGGCAGCAGGAGCTGCATTTTTGCTGTGCGGTATATGGGCATTTCTGGCCGTACGCAACCGCTGTCTGTTTTTATTTTCGGATGGAACGATGACTTATTATACCAGCTGGGGGCGGCAGAAAAATTTTATGCAGACGCAGGTTTCGCATGTGCAGATTGGCGCGAACGGTTCTGTCCGATTGAAAAATGCGGATGGAAAAACACTGGTATCCGTGGAAAATAATATGCTGGGCATGGAGGAACTTGGGGAATGGCTGGAAAAAAGAGAGATTACTATTAAGATTTCAGAAGCGCTGGAACGTTTGAAGCTTCAGGAAGAAAAAGAGGAAGGGACTGCAGAAACTACGGAATGGAAGGAAGCGGATCGTACGGAACTGCATGATCATATCAGAGAAATCCGAATTGCCGTGACAGGCACGGTCATCTGGTTTGTATTAAGCGCGCTTGTGCCGGTAGGTCTGTATTTGATGGAGGTGATAAAATATCGGTCGATGATTTATCTGACTGCGAGCTCAGCACTTCCGTTTTTCATTTGTTATTTGTTTTTTGCGCCGGTTATCTCTCTGAACGGAAAACCAAAAAAAGCCGCAGAAGAGTGGAAAGCCATGCATGTGCATGCGTCTGTCTGGTTGCTTTTACTTCCAATGGTGTTATTGATGAACTTGTATATAGATGTATTCAGTGAAGTAGTACTGCAGGTTGTTGACGAATGGCGTTTGATGGGGCTGTGGGCAGTCATCGGTATCGGTGTATGGGGAATGCTTTTCTGGCGGACACCGAAACGGCTGCGCGGTGAGGGCATATTTATGATGATATTTTTCTGTCTTGGCATGGGATATCCAATGGCATATGGCCTGAATCTGTCGCTGTGCAGTCCGGCGGTTCATTATCCGGCAGAGGTAGTTGAACGGGAAATAAAACAGGATGATGAGGATTCAACGGATTATTTTCTGACCGTGCGTCTGGAGGACGGTACAGAAATGGAATTTGATGTGCCGGAACGGTTGTTTTTACTGGAGAGGGTAGGACAGGAAATACAGGTCTGTCAAAGGAACAGTCTGCTTGGGATCCGCATGGCGGATCTGCATTTGCCGGAATAGATAAAAACAGCAGCATTCTCTTATAGTAAAAGAGAGGCTGCTGTTTTCTGTATGGAAAAAAATTAGATTTTTGTGGACCATTCCTGACAGTCCCAGACTTTATTTACGACATCACGGTAAAATTCCGGCTCATGACAGATCAAAAGGATGCTGCCCTTGTATTCTTTGAGGGCGCGTTTGAGCTCCGCTTTCGCATCGACATCCAGATGGTTTGTCGGCTCGTCTAAAAGCAGGATATTCGTCGGACGGTTGATGATCTTGCACAGACGCACCTTTGCCTGCTCGCCGCCGCTTAAGACACGCACCTGACTTTCGATGTGTTTTGTGGTCAGACCGCATTTGGCCAGAGCAGAGCGCACCTGATACTGGGTGTATGCCGGAAATTCCTGCCAGATTTCTTCGATGCAGGTGGTAGCATTGTCCGGTGCGCTTTCCTGTTCAAAGTAGCCGATTTCCTGATAATCACCAAGCTGAACTTTTCCGGAAAACGGTTTGATGAGACCGAGGATACTTTTTAAAAGTGTCGTTTTTCCGATACCATTTGCTCCGGTCAGGGCGATACGCTCGCCGCGCTCCATGCGGATATTTAAGGGCTTTGTCAGCGGTTCATCATAGCCGATCACAAGATCGTCTGTTTCAAAAATCACTTTTCCAGAAGCACGGGCATCCAGAAAATGGAATTCGGGTTTCGGTTTTTCTTTGGCAAGCTCGATCACATCCATTTTGTCCAGTTTTTTCTGGCGCGCCATTGCCATATTTCGTGTAGACACACGGGCTTTATTGCGTGCCACAAAATCCTTCAGATCAGAAATTTCTTGTTGCTGCCGGTTGTAGGCTGCTTCCAGCTGAGCTTTTTTCATAGCGTAGACTTCCTGGAACTTGTCGTAATCGCCCGGATACCGGTCAAGCGATTGATTTTCCATATGATAGATCAGGTTGATGACGCTGTTCAGAAACGGAATGTCGTGCGAGATCAGGATAAAGGCATTTTCATATTCGTTCAGGTAACGTTTCAGCCATTCGATATGCTGCTCATCCAGATAGTTTGTCGGTTCGTCGAGCAGCAAAATATCCGGTTTTTCCAGCAGCAGTTTTGCCATCAGAACCTTGGTGCGCTGGCCGCCGGAGAGTTCGGTGACATCGCGGTCAAGACCGATTTCTATCAGTCCGAGCGCTTTGGCAATCTCTTCAACTTTGGCATCGATCATATAGAAGTCGTGCTGTTCTAAAAGTTCCTGATAGGTGCCGGTTTCCGTAAGCAGCCGATCCATTTCTTCCGGAGAGGCATCCGCCATCTGGTCAAACATCTTATTCATGGTTTCTTCCATTTCAAACAGGAAGGAAAACGCGGATTTTAATACATCGCGGATCGTCATACCTTTTTCTAAGACCGCGTGCTGGTCAAGATAGCCGACACGCACGTTTTTTGCCCATTCTACAGTACCCTCGTCCGGCATCAGCTTTCCGGTGATGATATTCATAAACGTGGATTTTCCTTCGCCGTTCGCACCGATCAGACCGATATGTTCGCCTTTTAAAAGACGGAAGGAAACATTGTCAAAAATAGCACGGTCTCCGAAACCGTGGCTTAAATTCTTTACATTCAGTATCATAAAAAACTCCTTTTCATTTCTACAGGGATATATTAATATATTTAGAAGAGCTTTTGCAACGTTTTTTGCAGAAAAATGGAGGAGAAAATGAAGAAACAGCAGGGCAGCTGTGAGAGCTGCGCATATTACAGTTACGATGAGGATTATGAGTGCTATATCTGCGATATGGATTTGGATGAGGACGAACTGGTGCGCTTTTTGTCGGACAGTCATTACAGCTGTCCATATTACCGGCTGGGTGATGAGTATGCCGTTGTGCGCAAGCAGATGTAAGAAAACGGAAATGATCAGAAGGGTAAGACTCTTGTGAGGAAGTGGAGATACGATGTTTGGAAAAAAGAAGAAAATACAGGCACAGACCTATGATCCGGCAAAACAGCTGCCGATTTTGAAATGCAGTATCTGCAACGGCGAGCAGGTGGCAGGTTTTAAAGATTTAGAAACGGGAAAGTTTGAAGAAGTAATGTGCATCAAAAATGATGCTGATCTGCGGGCATTTCAGGAGATGTACAGTGTTTCGCAGCTGACAAAGGAGTATTAGGAGGATACAGATGAAAAAAGAAGAATTGGCGCTGGAAATTATTGAGCGTTTAAAAAAGGAATACCCGGACGCGGCATGTACGCTGGATTACGATCAGGCATGGAAGCTGTTGGTGAGTGTGCGTCTGGCAGCACAGTGTACAGATGCGCGTGTAAATGTGGTTGTGGAAGGACTGTTTGAGAAATATCCAAGTGTGAAAGCGCTGGCAGAGGCGGAGGTGGAGGATATCGAGCGTATTGTAAAACCGTGCGGTTTAGGACACAGCAAGGCGCGTGATATCAGTGCCTGTATGAAAAAGTTAAACGATGAATACGACGGTAAGGTACCGGATGATTTTGATAAGCTTCTGGATCTCCCGGGTGTCGGACGCAAGAGCGCGAATCTGATCATGGGAGATGTATTCGGAAAACCGGCGATCGTGACGGATACGCATTGCATTCGTCTGACAAATCGAATGGGACTGGTAGATGGGATCAAAGAACCGAAAAAAGTGGAGATGGCGCTCTGGAAGATTATTCCGCCGGAAGAGGGCAGTGACTTCTGCCACCGCCTGGTGATCCACGGAAGGGATATCTGTACAGCGCGCACCGCGCCTCATTGCGACAGATGCTGTCTGCAGGATATCTGTGCGAAGAAAATTTGAGAAAATGGAAAAAAGACCGGGAGAGCGTTATGCAGAAAGTGACAGTTAAAAAGAAAAAAATATCTGAAAAAAAGAGAATAGATTTGAAGCAGAGCAAATCTCCGAAAATGAATATAAAATCGGATAATACGCAGAAAACGGAACAGGATCGAAAGGCGACGGCGAAAAATAACGAGATGCCGTCTTGCGCGATCGCGAAGAAATGCGGTGGATGTCAGTATCAGGGCGTACCTTATGAAAAACAGCTTCGGGAAAAACAAAGGCAGGCAGAGAAGCTGTTAAAGCCGTTTGGAAAAGTAGAGCCGATTATCGGGATGAAAAATCCGTATCATTATCGCAATAAGGTGCATGCTGTTTTTGGGTATGAACGAGGAAAAGGGATTGTTTCCGGTACTTATCAGGCGAATACCCATAAAATCGTGCCGGTGGAGGAATGTCTGATCGAGGATGAAAAGTGTACGGCTATTATCCGCAGCATCCGTGAACTTTTGAAGTCGTTCAAAATTAAGACGTATGATGAGGATACCGGTTACGGCCTGTTTCGTCATGTACTGGTGCGCAGAGGTTTTGCCAGCAAAGAAATCATGGTGGTGCTAGTTCTTTCCGGTCCGATTCTGCCGTCAAAAAATAATTTTGTGGCGGCGCTTCGAAAGCTTCATCCGGAAATTACAACGATTGTACTGAATATGAATGATAAACGTACTAGTATGGTACTTGGTGAGAAAGAAAAGGTACTGTACGGCAAAGGTTATATTGAAGATACGCTGTGCGGCTGTACGTTCCGCATTTCCGCAAAATCCTTTTATCAGGTTAATCCGGTACAGACTGAAATCCTTTATGGAAAAGCGATAGAATATGCAGGACTTACCGGAAAAGAACGTGTGCTCGATGCCTATTGCGGGATCGGGACGATCGGTTTGATCGCGGCTGGTGCGGCAAAAGAAGTGATTGGCGTGGAAGTAAACGGTGATGCGGTGCGTGATGCTCGTGTTAACGCAAAGTTAAACTCAATTTCCAATGCGCAGTTTTATCAGGCGGACGCCGGGGCATTTATGGTTTCTCTGGCAGAACAGCAAGTCGGAATGGACGTTGTTTTCATGGATCCGCCCAGAGCAGGGAGCGATGAGAAATTTTTGTCTTCTGTGGTAAAACTGTCACCGAAACGGATTGTGTATATCTCCTGTAATCCGGAGACATTGACGAGGGATTTGAAATATCTGACAAAATATGGCTATCAGGTGCAAAGAATGCAGCCGGTAGATATGTTTGGGTTTACGGAACATTTAGAGTGCGTGACATCGCTGCAGAAGATTGGCATTTAAAAAGGATAGATTGTTTCATCGGCAGCTGGATTGACATCAAGAGAAGAACAAGTATGTTTTTATTTGATAGAAATTTTTTGGTGATTAACTCACAGAACTTTTAGGAGTAAGATGGTATCATCTGAAATAGAGTACAGCATACAATTCAGAAACAGAGAAATACTAAAAAAGATACTGTAAAATAGAATAGGTTCGGAAAACGAATGACTTTAAAAGGAGAGAGGATCATGACAAACAAAAAACATATTTATGATGTGATTATTATCGGCGGCGGTCCGGGCGGATATACGGCTGCGCTTTACAGCACAAGAGCAGGACTGGATACTTTACTGCTTGAAAAAATGGCTGCCGGAGGACAGATGGCGCTGACCGCAGAGATTGACAACTACCCTGGTTTTGACGAGGGAATCGACGGATATTCTCTGGGAGAGAAGATGCGTGCCGGTGCGGAGCGGTTTGGTGCGCGTACGGAAATGACAGAAGTACAGGCGCTGGAATTGGAAACAGAAATAAAAACTGTGCGCACGTCGGAGGGAGAATATTACGGAAGAAGTGTGATTCTTTCTACCGGAGCGGCTCCGCGTGAACTCGGTATTGCCGGAGAAAATGAACTGATTGGGCGCGGCGTACATTACTGTGCGGCCTGCGACGGAATGTTTTACAGAGGAAAAACGGTTGTGGTAGTTGGCGGAGGAAATACCGCGGCGGAAGATGCGGTGCTTCTTTCCCGTGTTTGTGAGAAAGTAATTTTAGTACACAGGAGAGATAAGCTGCGTGCGACAAAGGTATACCATGAACCGCTGAAAAAAGCTTCAAATGTGGAATTTGTCTGGAACAGTACTGTGACAGAACTGCTTCGGGAAGACGGTCTGACCGGAATTAAAGTAAAGAATGTACAGACGGGTGAAGAAACAGAAATCGCCTGTGATGGCGTGTTTGTCAGCATCGGCAGAAAACCTGCAACCGAACTTGTAAAAGGGCAGCTTGAATTGGATGAGGGAGGATATGTAATCGCGGATGAAACGACCAGAACGAATCTTCCGGGAGTGTTTGCAGCCGGTGATCTGCGTACGAAAGCACTCAGGCAGATTGTGACGGCGGCTTCAGACGGAGCAGTTGCCGCTTATTACGCAGAAGAATATTTAAATAGTCTGGAGGCAGAAATGACTGCGGCAGAGTCGGAGAAGTAAATCCGATTCTGTAAGTACAATTGTTGACAGGTGTCGAAAACTGCTGAAAATACAGAAATGTAAAAGAATGGTAAAGAAAAAAGGCGGGTTTTCACAAAAAATTCATGAAATCTTATGATAATTAGTATTGTATTTTTCTTAAAGTATGCTAGAATAAGCAACGAATACATAAAAGAATAGCAGAAGATATCTGCAGGTATATTTTAGGAGGAATTCAAAATGAAAAAGAGAATGTTAGCATTAGCAGCAGTAGTTGCAGCATGTGGTATTATGGCAGTTGGATGTGGAAGCAAACCGAAGGAGACAGAAGCTCCGGCTACAACAGAAGCAGCTACAACAGAAGCAGCAGCTGAGACAGAAGCAGCTACAACAGAAGCAGCAGTTGAAACAGAAGCAGCTGAAGAAGAAACAACAGAAGCAGCTACAACAGAGGCAGCTGAAGAAGAAACAACAGAGGCAGCTACAACAGAAGCAGCAGCTGAATAATTGTTATCGTCTTAGGAGAGCATTGCAGGGAATATCCTTGCAGTGCTTTTTTATTTCAAAGAAAATTCTTAGTTCTTGCGTGTAATTGCATTTCCTGTTATCATCATAACAGCAGTTGTGTGCGGAATGGGTATCGACGGCATGCAGCACCCTCGTTTGGGGGATAAGATATTATTAAATATGGAAATAAGGAGAGAAAGCATGCGAATAGGAATGGGATATGATGTGCACCGTTTGACAGAAAACAGAAAACTGATTTTGGGCGGTGTAGAGATACCGTATGAGAAAGGACTTTTGGGACATTCAGATGCGGATGTCGTGGTGCATGCGATTATGGATGCGCTTTTGGGAGCTGCGGCTTTGGGAGATATCGGAAAGCATTTTCCGGATACGGATCCGGCATATGAGGGGATTTCCAGTATTGTGCTTTTGGAGCATGTGGCGGATCTTTTGGAAAAGCACAATTATATAATAGAAAACATTGATGCGACGATTATTGCGCAGCGTCCGAAGTTATTGCCGTATATGCCGCAGATGAAAGCAAATGTGGCAAAGGCGCTCGGTCTGGAAGAGGATCAGGTCAATATTAAAGCGACGACGGAAGAAGGACTTGGTTTTACGGGCAGAGGCGAAGGAATTTCCGCACAGGCGGTCTGCCTGTTGATGCCATTGATTGTTTCGGATATAGATTACGCAGGCGGAGGCGGCTGCGCGGGCTGTGCCGGCTGTCAGAATCAGTAATAAGAAAGATGGGGGATAAACTGGCATGCAGTTGACAAAACCCTTAAATTCTCTTAAACTTTAGTATAGAAAATTTGATTAGAAGGCTGAGGAGAGCATATGAAACTTTATAATACATTATCAAGAAGAAAAGAAGAATTTGTCCCGATTGAACCGGGAAATGTACGCATGTATGTGTGCGGACCGACGGTCTACAATCTGATTCATATTGGCAATGCGCGTCCGATGATTGTGTTTGACACAGTGCGCCGTTATATGGAGCATAAAGGATATGAGGTAAATTTTGTATCTAATTTTACGGATGTGGATGACAAGATTATTAAAAAAGCAATTGAAGAAGGTGTGACTGCGGAAGAAGTGTCACAGCGTTATATTGCGGAATGTAAAAAAGATATGGCGGATATGAACGTGAAACCGGCCACGACGCATCCGCTGGCTACACAGGAAATTGACGGTATGATTGAGATGATCTCTGACTTGATTGAAAAAGGTTATGCATATCCGGCAGAAGACGGTACGGTTTATTTCCGCACACGTAAATTTAAGGAATATGGTAAGCTTTCTCATAAAAATTTAGATGACCTGCAGGGCGGTATGAGATCATTGCTGGTCTCCGGTGAAGAACAGAAGGAAGATCCGCTTGATTTTGTACTCTGGAAACCGAAAAAAGAGGGGGAGCCGTCCTGGCCGTCACCGTGGTGCGATGGACGTCCGGGCTGGCATATTGAATGCTCCGTGATGTCTAAAAAATATCTGGGAGATGAGATTGATATTCATGCAGGCGGAGAGGATTTGATTTTCCCGCATCATGAAAATGAAATTGCACAGAGCGAATGCTGCAACGGCAAAATTTTTTCCAGATATTGGCTGCATAATGGGTTCTTAAATATTGATAACCGTAAGATGTCTAAATCTTTGGGCAATTTCTTTACTGTTCGCGAAATTGGAGAAAAATACAATCTGCAGGTGTTGCGTTTCTTTATGCTGAGCGCACATTACCGCAGTCCGCTGAATTTCAGTGCGGAGCTGATGGAGGCATCAAAAAATGGTCTGGATCGCATCATCAACGCGGTAGAAAATCTGAAATATCTGGAAGGAAACGCACAGACACAGGAACTGACAGACGCAGAGAGAGAAAGTCTTACGGTTCTGACTGAATATGAGAAGAAATTTGATGACGCGATGGATGATGATTTTAATACTGCCGATGCAATTTCTGCTATTTTTGAACTGGTTAAATATGCGAATACAAATGTAAATGAAAGCAGTTCTAAAGCGTATGTTACAGCAGTGAAGGAGAAGATCATGGCGCTTTCTGGTATTCTCGGTCTGATTGTAGAGAAGAAAGAGGAAATACTGGATGCAGATATCGAGAAATTGATCGAGGAACGTCAGGCTGCCAGAAAGGCAAAGAATTTTGCGCGTGCGGATGAGATTCGTGACGAACTGCTTGGCAAAGGCATTGTTCTGAAAGATACCAGAGAGGGTGTAAAATGGGAGAGAGCATAGATTTTCTCAATTATCTGGATGCACAGATGGGGCTTGATGAAGTGGACTTGCGCGAATATTCTCCGCTGGTGCTGGCATATATCGGGGATGATATCTACGATCTTGTGATTCGGACAATTCTGGTAAAGAAACAGAACTGTCAGGTGCAAAAACTTCATAAACGCGCCAGCGCTTTGGTGAAAGCACAGAAGCAGGCAGAAATGGCTGAAAAGTTAATGCCGCAGCTTACGGAAGATGAAATACGGGTTTACAAGCGCGGGCGCAATGCGAAATCCTACAGCAAGGCGAAAAATGCTTCGACACTCGACTACCGCAAGGCAACCGGATTTGAGGCGCTGATGGGATACCTGTATCTGAAAAAGGATATGAAACGGATTATTGATCTGGTGAGAGCAGGACTTTTTGAAGATTCCGTTGAAAGTGCAGAAGAATAATTTTTTATCTTTGAAAAAGGCAAAAGACACTGTGGGGAAAAAGAAAACAGTCTGTCCGCAGGCGAACAAAAAGCAGGAGAAAAAGTATGAGATATGAGGAGTTAACGATAGAGGGACGGAATGCTGTAATGGAAGCATTTCGTTCCGGCAAAACCATTGACAAGCTGTATGTGCTGGATGGATGCCAGGACGGACCGGTGCGCAGCATCATCCGTGAAGCGAAAAAACATGATACGATTATTAATTTTGTTGCAAAAGAGCGTCTGGATCAGCTTAGTGAAACGGGAAAGCATCAGGGCGTGATTGCGTCGGCGGCAGCCTATGAATATGCGGAAGTGGAGGACATGCTGAAAGCGGCAGAGGAAAAAGGAGAACCTCCATTTCTGTTTATTCTTGATAATATTGAGGATCCGCATAACCTTGGAGCGATCATACGTACCGCAAATCTTGCGGGAGCGCATGGCGTGATCATTCCGAAAAGAAGAGCGGTAGGTCTGACGGCAACTGTGGCACGAACATCTGCCGGCGCACTGAATTACACACCGGTTGCTAAGGTGACGAATATCAGCAGGACAATTGAGGAGTTAAAAGAGCGCGGTATGTGGTTTGTCTGCGCGGATATGGACGGTGAAGTGATGTACCGTTTGAACTTGAAAGGTCCGATTGGTCTGGTGATTGGCAACGAGGGAGAAGGCGTCAGCCGTCTGGTAAAAGAAAAATGTGATTTTGTGGCATCCATTCCAATGAAAGGGGACATTGATTCTCTGAATGCGTCTGTCGCGGCAGGCGTTATGGCCTTTGAAATTGTCAGACAGAGAATATCTTGATTGGATTGGCAGAATATTTGCAATTCTGCTTGACAGGCAGAGAACATTATGCTAAAATATCAAAATGTAGCGAGTAATCGCACAGGCTGCTGTGGCACAGGTGGTAGCGCACCTCATTGGTAGTGAGGAGGTCACGGGTCCGATTCCCGTCAGCAGCTTTTTGTAAGGCTCTGAAACCTTGTAAAATCAAGGGGTTCAGGGCTTTTTGTTTTGTGTGGATGATTAGGAATAATCAAGAAGTTAATCAAAATGGTACACAATGTATTTGCATGATAAATATTGAAGAAAGGAGCACGTTGCATTTCTACTATTTAATCTTGGATGATGGGAGTAAATAGGATATGAATATGAAAAAATTGGTTATTCCAGAGCTGGGAGAGATAGATTTTGACAGTGCGGAGATTATGAACAGTTTGGAGCTGTTCTTTCGTGTTCGAGACATCCCGGAGAAGTTACGGAGTCAGATTATTGCCCGGATGTTGGAATCGTCGGAATTGCAGACAAAGCGTATGCATAAGGTAATAAGTGCGTGCGGCGGCGACATTGGCAAAGCAGATTTACAATTTGTACCGCAATTACGAATCTGTATCCGAGAAGAGGATGTACAATGCAGCCTGATAGTATATCTGGAAGATGCGGACGGGGAGTTATGCTCTGGACTGGATTTACCGGTAAAGCTGGACAAATATAAAATGCAATTTGCAGCAGGGATTTCAAAGGTGACAGCGTCGAGAATATTGGAGAGTTAAAAAGATAGGAAGGATATCAGAAAATGGTATCTTTCACTAAAAAGAGATTGCGATTTATAAAGAGTAATGATATAATCCGCTGTGAAAGCAATCGTGTTACAGGGTGGCTGACCTCTATTCTTACATAGAATGGGGGTGGTGCTGATGAAACATTTTGATTTTAAAGACCTAATGGCTTTTGGAATGTTCATTTTAGCATTACTGACATTCGTTTTTACGTTCTGTCGATAATGATTTAAAGCATAGAAAAACCACCCCGGAACTTTGGCGAGCGAAGGAGTGGCATTTTCTATGTTATTTGTTCGTAAGGTCAACCCCTTGTGGGCGGTTGCTTTTTCATGTATAGTATAGCACTACGGTATAGAAAGTGCAAGACGGAAAATTTTATGGTTGTTAAGGTAAGAGGGCAGGAAATCTGATGAACGGATACTTGCCCTCTATTTATTTTGATTTTTCTCGCGGAGCACATCAACAAGAGAACGAACGACAGAAATATCTTTTTCAGTCAGACCGGACACATCTATAGTTTCTTTTTTCTCAAGTCCGAGGAGATAATCAGCACTAACATTAAGTGCGGCGGCTAATTTCTTGAGTACTTCCGGGCTGGGAAGTCGATCGCCCAGTTCATAAAAAGAGATTACGCTGTGTTTTACATTAATCATTGCGGCGAGCTGCTTTTGCGTAAGCTGCTTCTGTTTTCGCAATTCTCTAAGTTTCAACCCGAATTCTACCATTTTGCATACCTCATTCTACAGTTAGTAGTATTGTATATAGTAAAATTACATAATTGGTGTAAGTAATTTAACAAATAGTGGAAAATAGAGCGGGATTATGGTACGATTAGTTTGAATTAATGAAAAAAATTGCGGAGAGAGGAGAAAAATGGTATGGCACTTATTAAATGTCCGGAATGTGGGAAGGAAGTTAGCAATAAAGCTAAAATGTGTATTCATTGTGGATATCCTATTAATGAATATCTGAATGAAGAAAAAACGACATTATCAGAGGAGGAACTAGACAACTTTGATTCAAATTTAGAGTATGATAATCTTTGCCCCAAATGTTACAGTTTTAACTGGTCTTATAATGAACTAACGGGAGAGGTTGTATGTAATACATGTCAATGTGCGATAGTGGTAAATGAAAAACAAAATCGGAAATATAATGCGATGAAAAAGGAAGAGAATGTGCTTATTCCAAAATGTCCAACTTGTGGCAGCATAAATATTTCTAAAATTGGCTTTGGAGAAAGTGCAGTGTCTATTATAGGATTTGGGATTTTTAGTAAGAAAATTAATAAGACAATGAAATGTCAGAATTGTGGATACATGTGGTAACGAGTAGGGAGGACGTAGAAATGGAATATATAGTTGGAGTAATAATTAACGGATTATTTTGGGGATTTGTCTGTTCAAAGGTAGCAGAAAATAAAGGCTATGGTGATGAAGGATGGTATTTTTGGGGATTTTTATTTTCTGTGGTGGCATTGATAGTATTATTAGTGAAACCCAACATCAGCTATACGAAATATCATTACGACGATCAAGGCGGAAGTGGGAATTCATGGGACGGAAGATCGACTCTGTTTCAAGACCAGAGAGCAGGGCAGGCAGCGTTTGGAATGCCGAGATGGAAATGTGCATGGTGCGGCAGAGAAAATGATGGTATTGTTGGAACGTGTGCTTGCGGAAAAACGAAACAGGACACCGAGGAGAAACTTAGAAATGCTGAGGTGCAAAGAAACTGTTCTAATACGGATGAAAGTAGTACGGATTCAAAATTTGCCAATATTGATGCGATAAAGAAATACAAAGAGCTTTTGGATATGGGGGCAATTACGCAGGAAGAATTTGACAAGAAAAAAGCAGAACTGTTGTAATTATTTTTCAGACAGAAGCAGAAGAGTATAGTAATCAGACTGTACTCTTCTTTTATCGTAAAGATATAGAGGGTAGTTTGAATGGGTAAACGGTTCGATTTTGCTTGATTTTACTGCAAATATTAAGCGCTGGAAAAATAATTGAAAAATTTTGTAAAAAAAAATTTCATCCTTTTTTTATATTCCCACTATAGTCATTCGGCGTAGCCTGTGTTATGATGGAATGCAAATGGAGGAAGAAAAAATGTTGAAAAACAAATATGTTATCTGGTTCGCAGGAATTTTTGCCCTGTTTTTAGGAATGAAGTACTGGGATGGCATGGTGGGGCTGATCGGTCTGGTGATTTCGGCAGCGCATCCGCTGATTCTTGGTGTGATCATAGCGTATATGGTTAATATCTTGATGTCTTTTTATCAGAGACTGCTGTTTAGAAAGTCAGATGGCCGGAGATTTAAAACACCTGTCTGTATGGTTTTGGCGTATGTTACTTTGAGCGGAATCGTGATCTTTGTAATCGGTCTGGTTCTGCCGGAGCTGCTGAAATGTATCCAGCAGCTAACGAAAAATGTTCCGGTATTGTTTGAGTCTATCACGGAGTATATTACTAATCAGGAAAAAATAGAACCGTTGATGGAAGAACTCGGTATCACGGAGCAGATGATTAATGATAAAATGCCGGATATCGCAAATATGATCGCAGCAGGACTTGGTGCAGCAGCGCAGTCCTTTACGCTGATGCTGGGATCCATTGTTTCTAAAGTAATTACCTTTGTGATCGCGGTTATTTTTTCTATTTATCTGCTGTTGGGAAAAGAACGTTTGGAACGACAGCTCAGAGATCTGATGGCAGTGTATCTGCCCAAATGGTCCGGAGAGATTGTTTATGTCTGCCGTGTATTGAATCATAGTTTTCACAATTACATTGTCGGACAGTGTACGGAGGCAGTGATTCTTGGCGGGCTTTGTATGATCGGAATGTTTATTTTCAAATTCCCATATGCGATGATGATCGGTACGCTGATTGGTTTTACGGCGCTGATCCCGATCGCAGGCGCTTATATCGGTGCAGTAGTAGGAGCACTGCTGATCGTGACGATTTCACCGTTTAAAGCGTTTACGTTTATTATCTTTCTGACGGTTTTGCAGCAGTTGGAAGGAAATCTAATCTATCCGAAGGTAGTCGGTAAGTCAATCGGACTGCCGGGTATGTGGGTCCTGGCGTCTGTGACGATTGGCGGCAGTGTAATGGGAATCGGCGGAATGCTGATTGCAGTGCCGTTGTTTGCGTCAATATATAAATTGGTAAAGAATGATGTAGAGAGAAGGACCATGCAAAAAGCATCTGCAAATATCGAGTCGAAGTAGCAGATTTTTTGACAGAGCAGTGCAGAAGCGATATACTGAGAAAAGAAAATGTATAGTGTATGGAAAGTAGGAGGGAGATTATGAATATTGTATGTTTGGATCTGGAAGGTGTGCTGGTGCCGGAAATCTGGATTGCTTTCGCGAAAGCGAGCGGCATCCCGGAATTGACAAGAACGACACGCGATGAACCGGACTATGATAAGCTGATGAAGTGGCGTCTTGGCATTTTAAAGGAGCATAACCTGGGGCTAAAAGAGATTCAGGAGACAATTGCAACGATTGATCCGATGCCCGGAGCAAGAGAATTTCTTGATGAATTGCGCAGCCTTACACAGGTTATCATTATCAGTGATACTTTTACAGAATTTGCAAAGCCGCTGATGGAGAAGCTGGGCTGGCCGACTATTTTCTGTAATTCGTTGGAGGTGGCAGAGGACGGTGAGATTACCGGATTTCAGATGCGTACCGAAAATTCAAAGCTGAGCACGGTAAAGGCGCTGCAGTCAATCGGATTTGATACGATTGCCAGCGGTGACAGCTATAATGATCTGGGGATGATTCAGGCAAGCAAAGCGGGCTTTCTTTTTAAGAGTACGGAACAGATTAAAGCTGATCATCCGGAGCTTCCGGCATTTGAGACGTACGAAGAATTGATGGCGGCGATTAAACAGGAGCTTGTATAGAGGATAGGAATATTTAACAGACAGAAAAATCCGCGTGGATACTGCATATTACGCAGTATCCACGCGGATTTTGTGATATAGAAGAGAGAGAGAATTTTTATAAAAACACTTGACAAATACCTGTAGGGGGTATAATATTTGGGCAGAAACAGATACCTATATAGGGTATAAAAAGGAGAGGCTGCTATGGAAGAAAATAAAGAGGAT
Source organism: uncultured Marvinbryantia sp. (assembly GCA_937915375.1). Classification (GTDB taxonomy): domain Bacteria; phylum Bacillota; class Clostridia; order Lachnospirales; family Lachnospiraceae; genus Marvinbryantia. The sequence goes on along the minus strand of CALDMO010000037.1, from coordinate 8,884 downwards.
TTCTGTTGTTGTGGTGAAAAACACAAAGAACGTACAGATAAAGAATATCGAGACCTGATGAATCGTCTGAAACGCATCGAAGGGCAGGTGCGCGGCATTCAGGGAATGTTGGAAAAGGACGCTTACTGCATTGATATATTGATGCAGGTTTCGGCGGTCAACGCGGCATTAAACAGTTTTAATAAAAAACTGCTGGCGAATCATATTCAGACATGTGTTGCAGACAATATCAGAAACGGAAATGATGATGTAATTGAAGAATTGGTCAATGCGCTTCCGAAACTGATGAAGTAGTTGGGGGATTATAGAAAAGAGACGAGGTGAATTAGATGGAACAATATAATGTGACCGGTATGAGCTGCGCTGCTTGCAGCGCCCGCGTGGAAAAAGCGGTCGGGAAAGTGCCGGGTGTGACGAGCTGTTCGGTCAGTCTTTTAACCAACTCTATGGGTGTAGAAGGAACGGCGGACGCACAACAGATTATTCAGGCGGTTGAGGAGGCAGGATATGGCGCTGCATTAAAAGGAGCCGGCAATCCAGCCGGGGGTTCGGCACAGTCCCCAGACTATGAAAGCGTTTTGGAGGATAAAGAAACACCGCGCATGAAACGCCGTTTGATTGCTTCTTTGGCACTGCTGCTTCCGCTGATGTATGTTTCGATGGGACATATGATGTGGAATTGGCCGCTGCCGCGGATTTTGGCGGACAATCATGTGGCAATGGGACTGATACAGCTGCTTCTTACGACGGCGGTTATGGTGGTCAATCAGAAGTTTTTCATCAGCGGTATTAAAGGACTGCTTCACAAAGCGCCAAACATGGATACGCTGGTAGCGCTCGGTGCGGGTGCGTCCTACGGATACAGTGTTTACGCGCTGTTTGCCATGACGGATGCGCAGATGCACGCAGATATGGCGGGCGTAATGAGCTTTATGCATGAATTTTATTTTGAATCGGCGGCGATGATATTAACACTGATTACCGTTGGGAAAATGTTGGAAGCGCGCTCTAAGGGGAAAACGACGGATGCATTAAAAAGCCTGATGAAGCTGGCTCCGAAAACGGCGACGGTTATCCGAAACGGCGTGGAAACGGAAGTTGGGATTGAGCAGGTACGCATCGGGGATCAGTTTGTAGTACGTCCGGGAGAAAATATTCCGGTGGATGGAATGGTATTGGACGGGATAAGCGCGGTCAATGAATCAGCGCTGACCGGCGAGAGCATTCCGGTGGATAAGGCAAAAGGGGATATGGTTTCTGCGGCAACCTTAAATCAGTCAGGCTTTTTGCGCTGTGAGGCAACGCGTGTCGGACAGGACACCACTCTTTCCCAGATTATTCAGATGGTCAGTGATGCGGCTGCGACAAAAGCGCCGATTGCAAAGGTAGCAGATAGGGTTTCTGGTATATTCGTTCCAGTGGTAATCGCAATTGCTGTGGTTACAATCATAATCTGGCTGCTTGCCGGAAAGACAGTCGGATTTGCGCTTGCGATGGGAATTTCTGTGTTGGTGATCAGCTGTCCGTGTGCGCTTGGTCTGGCAACGCCGGTGGCAATTATGGTCGGTAACGGGATGGGTGCGAAACATGGCATTATGTTTAAGACAGCGGTTTCTCTGGAAGAGACCGGAAAAACAGAGATCGTTGCGCTTGATAAAACCGGTACGATTACAAGCGGTGAGCCGACTGTGACGGATATTGTGACTGCAGAAGGTTATACGGAAGAGGAACTTTTATGGGCAGCATTTTGTTTGGAACAGAAAAGCGAACATCCGCTGGCACGGGCAATCATTACACTTGGCGAGGATAGAAATCTGATTAAAGAAGAAGTAGACGCGTTTACGGCAGTAGCCGGAAACGGTTTGACCGGAACCCTAAACGGTAAAAAGCTGGCCGGAGGAAACCGGAAGTTTATTGAAAGTCAGGCGGTTATTCCAGATGCGATCCGAAATGCGGCAGAAGAAATGGCCTCTCAGGGAAAAACTCCGTTGTTTTTCAGTGAGGATGGCAGGCTTATGGGAATTATCGCTGTGGCAGATGTGATGAAAGAGGATAGTCCGCAGGCAATTAAAGAATTACAAAATATGGGCATTCACGTTGTGATGCTGACTGGTGATAATGAGCGCACCGCAAAGGCTATTGGCAAACAGGCCGGTGTGGATGAGGTGATTGCCGGAGTACTGCCGGATGGAAAGGAAGCGGTGATTCGATCCCTGAAAGAAAAAGGCAGAGTGACAATGGTCGGTGACGGTATAAATGATGCGCCGGCGCTCACCAGAGCGGATATCGGTATCGCGATCGGTGCGGGAACCGATATTGCAATCGACGCGGCCGATGTTGTTCTGATGAAGAGCAGATTGAGTGACGTTCCAGCAGCAATTCGTCTTAGCAGGGCAACTTTGCGTAACATTCATGAAAATCTGTTTTGGGCATTTTTCTATAATGCGATTGGGATTCCTCTGGCAGCCGGATTGTGGTATCCTTTATTAGGATGGAAATTAAATCCGATGTTCGGGGCAGCGGCGATGAGTTTGTCCAGCTTCTGTGTGGTGAGCAATGCGCTGAGACTGAATTTCTTTTCCATGTATGATGCGCATAAAGATAAAAAACTAAAAAAGAAGAAAGAAAAGGAGAGTAAGACAATGGAAAAAACAATGGAGATCAAAGGAATGATGTGCGGTCACTGTGAGGCAAGAGTGAAAAAGACGCTGGAAGGAATAGAGGGTGTACAGGAGGCGATCGTCAGCCATGAAAACGGTACGGCCGTTGTAAAAATGGCTTCCGAAGTGGCAGACGACGTATTAAAGAGTGCGGTGGAAGCGCAGGATTATGAAGTGACGGCTATCCGCTAAAGGATATGTGAAAGCGGTAAGGACGGAAAATGATTGGATAAAACAGCGGGAAGTCTTTCTAACGGGACTTCCCGTTTTTTGCAGTGTGACAGAATGTGTAAAGTGGTTGAAAGATTAGGGAGCGGCAAGTATAATAAACGTGATAATGAAAATAGGACAAGTTGTTAAAAAGATTTAGCGGATAAAAATTGATATATAGGGGAAGATAAGATGACAGAAAAATTATATTATGAAGACGCATACTGTAAAGAATTTGAGGCGGTCGTTCTTTCCTGTAGGGAAGGCAAGAAAGGCTATGAGATCGTACTGGATCGCACAGCCTTTTATCCGGAGGGAGGCGGTCAGCCGGGGGACCGGGGATGGATGTATGAGATAAAAGTGGAAAGCTGCTGTGAAAAGGAAGATGACAACTGTCAAAAGGGTGATACGACAGATGGAGGGAACGATATCCGTATTTTGGATACGCATGAAAAAGACGGTGAGATCATTCATTACGCGGACCAGCCTCTTTTGCCGGGCACGCGCATAACAGGGCAGATTGACTGGGATTTTCGCTTTGATCTGATGCAGAATCATTCCGGGGAGCACATTGTCAGCGGACTTATTCATGAAGCGTTCGGCTATGACAATGTTGGTTTCCACATGGGAAAGGATGTGCTGACGATCGATTTGAGCGGCGAATTGACGCGCGAACAGATGGATCTGATAGAGGAACGGGCAAATACTGTTGTATGGGCGAACGTTCCGACAGATATTGTCTGCTACACGGAGGAAGAGGCAAAGGCGGTGGAATATCGAAGTAAAAAAGAACTGCACGGAACGGTGCGTGTTGTTACTTTTCCAGGGGCGGATGTGTGTGCCTGCTGCGGTACACATGTAAAGCAAACAGGGGAAATAGGACTGATTAAGCTACTTTCTTCAGAACGGTTTAAAGGCGGTGTGCGGTTGGAGATGCTCTGCGGCAGACGAGCCTATGAATATGTCAGTAAAATCAGCAGACAAAATCATCGGATTTCTGTGGCGCTTTCCGTGAAACCGCTTCAGACTGCGGAGGCAGTGCTGCGCTTAAAGGAGGCAGAACAGAAAACATCCCTGCGTGCCGGGAGGATGGAAGCGGAGCTGTTTGCCGCAAAAGCAAAGCAGTTGGCGGATGCCGGAGACGTATTGTTATTTGAGGAACAGCTTTCCTCTGACAGTGTGCGTCGGCTGGCTTCGGCAGTAATGGAAAACTGCGGCGGCAGATGTGTAGTTTGCTCCGGGGATGATCAGAACGGTTATAAATATGCAATTGGGCAGACAGGCGGCGATCTGCGGGAACTTGTTAGAGAATTAAACCGCTGCTTGAATGGCAGAGGCGGCGGAAAACCGTTTTTTGTACAAGGTAGTGTGATGGCATCGCGCAGCGAGATTGAAGATTTTTTTGATGCCAGATGAATAAAGGAATAGCAGAGAATAAGCAAAGAGACTTTTGGAAAGAATACAGCCAGAAGTCTTTTTTTGATATAAAAAGGCTTTCACTTTGCAACTGGACTGTAAGGGAATATACAGGAGGCAGATATGGAAGAAGCATGGCGCTCCTTTGAAGAAGGGGCATGGGTAAAAGAAATTAATGTACGTGATTTTATACAGCGAAACTATACGCCGTATGAGGGGGATGAGTCGTTTCTGGAAGGACCGACGGAAGCAACAAAAAAATTGTGGGAGCAAGTGCTGGAGCTTTCCAAGGAAGAGCAAAAAAAGGGCGGTGTTTTGGATATGGACACGGAAGTAATTTCGACAATTACATCCCACGGTCCTGGATATTTGGATAAGGAGAGAGAAAAAATTGTTGGTTTCCAGACGGATAAACCGTTTAAACGTTCCCTGCAGCCGTATGGGGGCATTCGCATGGCAATAAAGGCCTGTGAGGAAAACGGTTATCAGGTAAGTACGGAAATCGCAGATTTTTTTATGAAACATCGGAAAACACACAATGACGGCGTGTTTGACGCGTATACGTCGACGATGCGTGCCTGTCGTTCCAGTCACATTATTACGGGGCTGCCGGATGCTTACGGACGAGGGCGTATTATCGGGGATTACCGTCGTGTGGCACTTTACGGTGTGGATCGCTTGATTGCGGATAAGCAACGCCAAAAAGAAAGTACCGGGGATACCATGTACTCCGAAGTGACGCGTGAACGGGAAGAGTTTTCTGAACAGATAAAAGCCTTAAAAGAATTAAAGCAGCTGGGAAAGATATATGGCTTTGATATTTCCGGTCCGGCAAAAAATCTGCAGGAGGCAGTTCAGTGGTTGTATTTCGGATATCTGGCAGCAATCAAGGAGCAAAACGGCGCGGCGATGTCGCTGGGACGAACCTCGACATTTCTTGATATTTACGCACAGAGGGATTTGCAGGAAGGAACTGTGACGGAAGAAGAGGTGCAGGAGCTGATCGACCATTTTGTGATGAAGCTGCGTCTGGTAAAATTTGCGCGCACACCGGAATACAACGCGTTGTTTTCTGGTGATCCGACCTGGGTGACAGAATCCATCGGCGGAGTAGGGATAGATGGCAGAGCGCTTGTCACGAAAATGTCATTTCGATTTCTTCATACGCTCAGTAATCTGGGCACAGCGCCGGAACCGAATCTGACTGTTTTGTGGTCGCTGCGCCTGCCGGAACAGTTCAAACGCTACTGCGCAAAAATGTCTATTTTATCGTCTTCGATTCAGTATGAAAATGATGATTTGATGCGCGTTACGCATGGGGATGATTACGCGATTGCGTGCTGTGTTTCTTCTATGCGCGTCGGCAAAGAAATGCAGTTTTTCGGAGCGCGCGCGAACCTGGCGAAATGCCTGCTTTACGCGATTAACGGCGGTGTGGATGAAATCTCAAAGAAACAGGTAGGGCCGAAATACCGTCCGATTACTTCTGAATATCTGGAGTATGAGGAGGTGCGGGAACGTTTTTCAGATATGATGCACTGGCTGGCAGGGGTGTATGTTAATACTTTGAATATCATTCATTACATGCATGATAAATATTCTTATGAACGACTGCAGATGGCGCTTCATGATAAAAATGTAACCAGATGGTTTGCGACTGGAATCGCCGGATTGTCGGTTGTTGCAGACTCTCTTTCTGCGATTCGATATGCAAAAGTAAAAACGATCCGAGATGAAAACGGTATTGTTACGGATTATCAGGTGGAAGGAGAGTTTCCGAAATTTGGTAATGACGATGACCGGGTGGACAGTATTGCCTATGATGTGGTGCATGAGTTTATGACGGCAATCAAATCGAATCACACGTATCGCGGCAGTATAGCCACGACATCTATTTTGACGATCACCTCGAATGTGGTTTACGGCAAGGCAACCGGGGCAACGCCGGATGGCAGAAAGGCAGGGGAAGCGTTTGCGCCGGGGGCGAATCCGATGCATAACCGTGACAGTCATGGGGCGGTAGCTTCGCTCGCTTCTGTTTCAAAACTGCCGTTTATGGATGCGCAGGATGGGATTTCTAATACGTTTTCTATTATCCCGGGGGCACTCGGAAAGGAAGACCAGGTGCTTTTCAATGAACTGCGGCTGGATGATCTGGCATTTTCTATGGAGCCTGACTGTGCCTGCGGGGAAATAAATTTGATGGTGGAAGAATTGGAAAACAGATAGCATAGGAGAATGAAGGAGGAAGAAAATGGAGCAGAAAAAGGAAAACAAACAGAAAAATAAGCAGCAGGAAGTCAGCGCGGAGCAGGTAGATAATCTCGTTCATCTTTTGGACGGTTATACGGAAAAGGGTGGGCATCATCTGAATGTGAATGTCTTTTCAAAAGAAACGTTACTGGACGCGCAGGCACACCCGGAAAAGTATCCGCAGCTTACCGTGCGTGTTTCCGGGTATGCGGTGAACTTTAGTAAACTGACAAAAGAACAGCAGGATGAGGTGATTTCTCGTACGTTTCATGGAGAACTATGAGCGTATGGAAAAGAAAGAGCTTACCGGAAGAATCCATTCTACTGAGAGCTTCGGGACCGTGGACGGTCCCGGAGTTCGTTTTGTAATCTTTTTTCAGGGTTGTCCGATGCGCTGCCGTTATTGTCATAATCCGGATTCATGGAGTCTGGTAGGCGGGACGGAGCGCACTGCGGAAAGTTTGCTGCAGGAGTTTGCGCGCAATCGATCCTTTTATCATCGGGGCGGCATTACCGCAACCGGTGGGGAGCCGCTGTTGCAGCTGGCTTTTTTGACGGAATTATTTACAAAAGCAAAGGAAAAGGACATCCACACTTGCCTGGATACTTCCGGTATTGTTTATACGGAAAAGAAAAAGGCTGCCTATGAAAAACTGTTTGCGGTTACGGATCTGGTACTTTTGGATATTAAGCACAGTTTGACGGCAGAGCACAGGCAGCTGACCGGGCAAAGTCAGGAACCGGTCTTGGCGTTTGCGGATGTGCTGGAGCAGGCAAAAGTGCCGGTGATCATTCGCCATGTAGCAGTGCCGGGAATCACGGACCTGGAAGAAGAGTTGGCGCAGTTGGGGCATCTGATTTCACGGTGGAGCAATGTAAAAGGACTGGATATCCTGCCGTATCACACATTAGGGAAAAAGAAATATGAGGAGCTGGGAATGGCATATCCTCTGGAGGGAATACCGGAGCTGACAAAAGAAGAGGCACGCAGAGCCAGGGAAATTGTTTTAAAGCATATGAGTGTGTAATAGTATGGAGTTTTGAAGAAAATCGTTTTTGGTTAAGATCATGCTTGCGAATTTTGCCCGGAAAAGGCATAATAAAAAATAATGCATATACTAATTACAGAGAAAATGGGAGGACGCTGTATGGAAAAATTTGTTGGTCTGCTCATACCGTTTGCAGGAACAACACTTGGCGCAGGTATGGTATTTTTTATGAGAGGAAAGATTCATCCGAAACTGGAGAAGGCGTTGCTTGGATTTGCGGCCGGTGTGATGATTGCCGCTTCTGTGTGGTCGCTTTTGATCCCGGGCATTGAGATGGCACAGGAGCAGGGGAAGATTGCCTGGATCCCGGCGGCCGTTGGCTTTCTGCTGGGAATTTTGTTTTTACTTTTACTGGACACTTTTATTCCGCATCTGCATTTGAAAGGCAACAGTCCAGAGGGCGTATCCGCAAAACTGCCGCGTGCGACGATGCTGCTTTTGGCAGTGACGCTGCATAACATTCCGGAAGGAATGGCGGTTGGTGTTGCCTATGCGGGAGCAGAGGTGGCGCAGACCGGAATTACATGGGCCAGTGCGCTGGTGCTGTCTCTGGGAATTGCAATCCAGAATTTTCCGGAGGGGGCGATTATTTCTATGCCGCTTCGCAGCGAAGGCTTTAAAAAGTGGAAAGCGTTTATTTTTGGTTCTCTGTCCGGCATTGTGGAGCCGATCGCGGCATTTATCACCTTGATGCTGGCAGAAATGGTCGTACCGTTTTTGCCGTATTTCCTTTCCTTTGCGGCAGGGGCGATGATTTATGTGGTCGTGGAAGAATTGATACCGGAATCACAGGCAGGGGATCATTCTAATATCGGAACAATTGGCGCTGCGCTTGGATTTGTGGTGATGATGGTGCTCGATGTGGCGCTGGGGTAGAGGAATTAAAGCAGGAGAATTTGCGGAAACATAGAAAAAACAGCGGCGTTTGCTGCTGTTTTTTCTATGCTGAAAAAGAAAGAAGATTTTTTTCAATCCATTTGGCAACGCCGTCATTTTCGTTGGTATCACATACGGAGGTTGCATGTACTTTTATTTCAGAGGCAGCGTTTTCTACGCAAATTCCCTGTCCACAAAATGTAAGCATATCGATATCATTGTAATCGTCGCCAAAAGCAATGATATTTTCCCTGGGAATGTTATATTTTTGCGAAAGCAGACGGATCCCATTACTTTTTGAGGCATTGCTGTTCATAATCATACCAATTTTATTTTCGGAAAGCTGTATATAGAGATTGGAAGGAAGAGACTATGAAGAAAAGTCTGTAAATATGATCTTCTATGATAAGAATGGGCGAT
>CALDMO010000036.1 GCA_937915375.1 uncultured Marvinbryantia sp. | reverse complement strand
AAACCGACCTCCCAATCGTTAGATTTTTGGTCTAACTTTTGGGGGTCGGTTCAATAATGATGTCTTTTGAGTGTTATTTTATAGGTCATATCAAGGCTCATTTGGTAAATTCGTGGTAAAATGAATGTTTTCCTATACGTCAAAATGCTTGAAAGTATTGTATTTATGCGGATAATCAAAAATCAGATATAAAATTTAACAAAATCACCCCATAGATTTACAATATCTTCATCTTGCGCTTGGTATTTTTTTGTCGTATACTGTTAGCTGTTAAAAAGAATGTACCTATTTAATATAGTGCACCATACAGAAGTCTTTTAGAAGGAGGCTCATAGAATTTTTATGAGTAAACAGAACAACTATCGTCTTGGAATTGACATCGGCTCCACCACTGTAAAAATAGCGGTCCTGGATGAACAGGACCGGCTTTTATTTGCTGACTATGAGCGGCATTTTGCCAATATTCAGGAAACACTCGCCGCATTGCTTTCAAAAGCTGAACAAAAGCTCGGACACCTTACCGTATCTCCGGTCATCACCGGTTCCGGCGGTCTTTCTCTTGCAAAGCATCTGAGCGTTCCCTTTGTGCAGGAAGTGATCGCTGTTTCTTCGGCGCTGTCACATTATGCACCGCAGACTGATGTTGCCATAGAACTTGGCGGAGAAGATGCGAAAATCATTTATTTTGACCACGGAAACGTAGAACAGCGCATGAACGGCATCTGTGCGGGCGGTACCGGTTCTTTTATCGATCAGATGGCATCTCTTTTACAGACAAATGCTGCCGGTCTGAATACTTACGCAGAACATTATCAGTCTATTTATCCCATCGCGGCCCGTTGCGGTGTATTTGCCAAATCCGATATTCAGCCGCTTATCAATGACGGCGCAACCAAGCCGGATCTCGCTGCCTCTATTTTTCAGGCAGTTGTCAATCAGACCATCAGCGGTCTGGCCTGCGGCAAACCTATCCGCGGTCATGTTGCTTTCTTAGGCGGTCCGCTCCACTTTTTACCACAGTTAAAAGCCGCTTTTATCCGTACTTTAAAGCTGGATGATGCGCATGCGATCACACCGGAAAATTCCCATTTGTTTGCAGCTATCGGCTCCGCGTTAAACAGTACATCGGATACTATTACTACGACAGATGAACTGATTTCACAGCTTAATGGTCAGATCCGTCTGGAATTTGAAGTGGCGCGGCTGGAACCGCTTTTTGCCAGTGCGGCGGATTATGAGGCATTCAACGAACGTCAAAATCAGCACAATGTTATCACGGATGATCTAAGTACTTACGAAGGACTTTGCTTTCTTGGCATCGATGCCGGCTCAACAACAACAAAAGCGGCCCTGGTCGGTGAAGAAGGTTCCCTTTTATATTCTTTTTACAGCAGCAATAATGGCAGTCCGCTGCAGACTACTTTAAATGCGGTAAAAGAAATTTATTCCATGCTTCCTGACACGGCACATATCGCCTGGTCCTGTTCCACCGGATACGGAGAAGCTCTGATTAAGGCTGCCCTGCTTTTAGATGAAGGCGAGGTCGAAACAGTTTCTCATTATTACGCCGCCGCATTTTTTGATCCGGAAGTGGACTGCATCCTTGACATCGGCGGTCAGGACATGAAATGCATCAAAATCAAAAACAACACCGTAGACAGCGTACAGCTCAATGAAGCCTGTTCCTCCGGATGCGGTTCTTTTATCGAAACGTTTGCAAAATCTTTAAATTATTCTGTCAGTGATTTTGCGCATGAAGCGTTGTTTGCAGAACATCCGATTGATCTTGGTACCCGCTGTACAGTATTTATGAATTCTAAGGTAAAGCAGGCGCAAAAAGAAGGCGCATCCGTTGCAGATATTTCAGCCGGTCTTGCTTACTCCGTCATCAAGAACGCACTCTATAAAGTAATCAAGGTATCTGATGCTTCTGAGCTTGGAAAACATATCGTTGTGCAGGGAGGTACTTTTTACAATGATGCCGTTCTGCGCAGCTTTGAACGTATAGCCGGCTGCGAGGCGATTCGTCCGGATATCGCCGGCATCATGGGAGCATTCGGCGCGGCGCTGATCGCCAGAGAACGCTACGACGGTCATCCAACCTCAATGCTTCCGATTGAAAAGATCAATAAACTGCAATTCACCACACATATGGCCAAATGTAAGGGCTGCACCAATCAGTGCCGCCTGACAATCAATCGTTTTACCGGCGGACGCCAATATGTCAGCGGAAACCGCTGCGAGCGTGGAATCGGCAAAGAAAAACAACATGCAGATGTACCAAATCTGTTTGATTTTAAAAAACGTCTGCTCTTTTCCTATCAGTCGCTTGGGGCAGATGCCGCAGAACGCGGAACCGTTGGCATCCCGCGTGTATTAAATATGTACGAGAACTATCCGTTCTGGCATACCTTTTTTACAGCGCTCAAATACCGTGTCGTACTGTCGCCGCCCTCCACGCGCAAAATATATGAGCTGGGCATCGAGTCCATCCCCAGCGAATCCGAATGCTACCCGGCAAAGCTCTCGCACGGACATATCGAATGGTTGATTCACCAGGGCATCCATTTTATTTTTTATCCGTGTATCCCGTATGAGCGCAACGAATTTCCGGATGCTACCAACCATTATAACTGTCCGATCGTCACCTCCTACGCGGAAAATATCAAAAACAACGTGGAGGCTCTGCAGAAAGAAAAGATTGACTTCCGCAATCCTTTTCTGGCCTTCACCAATCTAAAGACAGCAACGGATGCTTTGATAAAAGTATTTCCGGAAATTAAACCGGAGGAGATTACGGAAGCAGCCGCGCTTGGATGGGCAGAAATGGAAAAAGTCCGGCAGATCATGTATAAAAAAGGCGAAGAAACGATTCAATGGTTAAAAGACAACCACCGTCACGGAATTGTTCTGGCCGGCAGACCGTATCATATTGACAATGAAATCAACCACGGCATTCCAGAGCTGATTACCTCCTACGGCATCGCCGTTCTGACAGAGGACAGCGTTTCGCATCTTCATCAGCCGGAACGCCCCCTGATTGTCAGTGACCAGTGGATGTATCACAGCCGCCTGTACGCTGCGGCAAACTATGTGAAAACAACTGATTTTCTCGATCTGATTCAGCTGAATTCCTTCGGCTGCGGTCTGGACGCAGTCACGACCGATCAGGTCAACGATATTTTAAGCGGTTCCGATAAAATCTATACCTGCTTAAAAATTGATGAAGTTAACAATTTAGGCGCCGCGCGAATCCGTATCCGCTCTCTCTTGGCCGCCCTGCGCGTCAAAGAGCAGAAACAGGAAAAACGCACAATTCGTCCTTCCAGTATCACCAAGGCTGTCTTTACGCCTGAAATGCGAAAGGATTATACTATCCTCTGCCCGCAGATGTCACCCATCCATTTCAGTATGTTAATACCGGCTTTTGAAAGCTGCGGCTATCATATCGAGGTGTTGGGAAACGACGGCAAAAAAGCGGTTGATACGGGCCTGAAATATGTCAATAACGATGCCTGCTACCCATCTCTAATGGTAGTCGGACAGATTATGGAAGCTGTGCTTTCCGGTCGTTATGACCTAAGCAAGTTGGCTATTATCATGACGCAGACCGGCGGCGGATGCCGTGCCACAAACTATGTCGGTTTTATCCGCCGTGCATTGGAAAAAGCCGGTCATCCGGATATTCCAGTCATTTCCCTAAATGTCAGCGGTCTTGAAAAGCAGCCTGGTTTTCACATTACGCTGCCAATGATTACAAAGGGCATGTTCGCCGTTGTGTTTGGTGACATTTTTATGCGATGTCTCTACCGAATGCGCCCATATGAAGCTGTTCCCGGTTCCGCCAATGCGATGCACAAAAAATGGGAAGCAGAATGTATCCGCTTCCTCTCCGCCAAAAATCCATCCTGGCCCGGATTTGCAAAACTGTGTCGTGAGATCATTACCGACTTCGACCATCTGATGATCCGCGGTATCCAAAAACCGCGCGTTGGCATCGTCGGAGAAATCCTGGTAAAATTTATGCCGGCGGCTAACAATCATCTGGTAGAGCTTTTAGAAGCAGAAGGCGCGGAAGCAGTCGTTCCCGACCTCCTGGATTTCCTGTTTTACTGCTTTTATAATTCTAACTTTAAAGTACAGGAACTTGGCATGAACAAACGCTCTGCGTTTATTTCCAATGTAGCAATCAAACTGCTGCAATTCATCCGCAGCACTGCCGTAAAAGAATTTGCCAGAAGCAAGCATTTCAGTACGCCTATAAAAATCAGTAAACTGGCAGAATACGCACAGCCAATTGTCTCTCTCGGCAACCAGACCGGAGAAGGATGGTTTTTGACCGGCGAAATGCTGGAACTGATCCACGATGGCGTTACCAATATTGTCTGCACACAGCCATTCGGCTGTCTGCCAAACCATGTCGTCGGCAAAGGCGTTATCAAAGAAATCCGCAGGCAGTATCCACTGGCAAATATCGTGGCAATCGATTATGATCCGGGCGCCAGTGAAGTCAACCAGTTAAACCGTATTAAGCTGATGCTCAGCACCGCTAATAAGAATATGCGGAAGTGCTGACTGCTTACATCAGAATAAAAAATATGCGCCGCAAGGCGCATATTTTTTATTCTCCGTCTAATATCGACTGTAATTCTTGGATCATTTCCTCATCTTTCACGCGGAATTTTACTTCTACTCGTCTGGAAGCGTCCGCATTCTCATTTCCTTCTGCATCCAAAATTAAATTGCTGCTGGAATGTCCGTTTACCGTCAGCTTGTCACGCAGCTTTTGCTGGTCTTCCGATCCCAGGAAATCACCGCTGATATCCAGCAGATACTGTGCCACCGCAAGTGAGCGCTGCTGCGACAGCTGCAGGTTATATTCATAATCACCGCTGCTGTCCGTATATCCGTCTACAATGATCTCTGCCAGATACGGAAAATACTCCTCCTGCATCAAAACATTACAGTAAACAGGCAATACCTGTGCCAGCACCTGCTGCCCTTCCTTGGAAAGCTCCGTACCATCATACGCAAACAGAACGCTGGAATCCATTACCAGAGAACCATTTGTCTGATCAATCTGTACGTTAATACTGTTATCGGCAAATTCCTGACGCAGTGCTTCGATCACCTCCGCTTTCACACCAATGATCTTGTCAATTTTTTCCTGTTGAACAGCCAGCTGTGTTGTTTTTTCATCCAATGCCGACTGCTGACTCGATAACGTTACACTCTGCGCATCCAGCTTTTCCTGCTGCGCTTTCAATTTCTCCTGCTGCTCTGCCAGCTGCGTTGCCAAATCATCCAATTGCTTTTTCTGTGCGGCCAACTGAGCGTCCTGCGTAATCAGCTGATCCTGCTGATCTGCTACAATGTCCTTCTGGCTCATAATTTCTTTCGTATATTCATCTTGAAGATACAGCTTCTCCTCCCGTTCCCGGATGCTCTGCTCATAATTCACCTGCGACTGAAACAAAGTCACGCACATGATCAGAACAAACAGGAGCAATACCCCTGCCATCATATCCGAATAGGAACGCCATACGTTAAATCCGCTGCCTTCTCTGTCTCTGCGTCTTCGCATCTTATCAAACTCCTATCTGACAGCTTCCTACCGGAAAAGTCCTTTTCCTTTTCGACTGCTTCTAAGCTCTTCTTTTAAGCAGGACGCAATTATCTGCAGCAGCTCTTCCTGCCGTTCCCCCTGCTCTTTTAAGGTCTCCTGAATCTGCAGCAGCATATCGCGGTTACTGTTGTTGACCGCCATTTTACGGATATTCGTTCGATGTGTCTCATCCGGAGATGTAACAATATTGTACAGCAGATTCTGCACCTGCTCCATTGTCTGTGCCGTCAGCTTCTGATACTGTACAAATTCCTGCATTCGATCATTGTAACTTTCTGCGACTTTTTCATTTGCCGCATACAAATTGCTGTTATGCTTGCTGGCTGCCGCAAACCCTTCTACACTGACACTCGCCGCACTGACATATCTCTGCATAGCCTGATTACAAGCTACCCAGAATTTTGCAGAGCTCTGCTCCGCATCCTGCAGATAAGAAATTACCTGACGATAGTTTTGATCCAATGTTTCCGCATAACGCTGATTATTGTCAATTGTCTGCTGCGTACTGGTAAGATATTCCTTATGCATCGCTCCCATCTCACGGACAGTCGCGCGCATCTGCGCATCTTCCCGTTCAAAACTACTCTGCAGTTCCTTCGCCAATTCCTTGTATATCGTCCGCGTCTGATCCGTCATTTCCTTCTGCGCGTCTGACATATCCGCAAGAGCTTGATTAAAATTATCAAACTGCAGGCGAAAAGAAGCGTTCATCTTATGCAGGAAATCATCCAGCAAACCGCTCATCATTTCTTCCTGTCCCTTTGCCATCGTCTCCGTAAGAATGTCCATCGACTGATTCATCTTGCGGAAAGACGGTGTGATAACCTTCTCAAAGCTGTTTGCCAAATGTTCAGAAAACTGCTCTGTCATTTTTTCAATCGCTGCTGTCTGCGTTTCCTGATAGTTAATCATCATATTGCGAGCTTCCGATTCTCCGGACGGCAACACAAGACTATGGAATTTATCTAAAAAATGATAACAGCTTTTCATCAGATCCCCGTAAGCCGACTTCGTATTATAGCTAAACACCATCGACAGGGACAATCCGTAAATAGACGTCAAAAATGCCACTTTAATACCATTTACGAGCGAAGAAACAGACGCTGTCATTGCCTCATAATTGGATGGCTCAAAGTTTTTCAGACCAAACACCAAACCGATAAACGTACCCAAAATACCAAGACTCGTCAGCACATCCGGAATCATTTCCAGCATCCGTTTACCGATGATGCCGTCTATCTCACTCTCGTTAATATAATCCTCAATATCTCCGATACCGCTCTGGCTCTTTTCTATATAGGAATGAAACTCCTGATATCGTCTCTCCAACGCTTCATTTTCAAATAATTCTTCCGGAAGCCCCAGTGCTTCTCCTTCTCTTGCATCGATTCCATTAAATGAATCTTCGATATCCTCTGCCGCACGGTCAAATGCTTTTTCCAGATATGACATTTTTCCGAACCCAGATACCATACCCACAATACAGATGACCGCCATGATACCGAGAAATACCATGTTATAGACCATCATGTCCAGAGAATTTTTCCCCATAAACCAGGTAAACACAATACAGGCCAGCATTACCAGCACTAAAAGACCTCGTTCAAAGTTCTTTCTCCCCATTGTACCGTTATCCTCCTTTGTATTCTACGTTTCTGTCTGATCTTTTCTGTTCTCAATCTGCCAGTCAATCGGCTCCAGACCATTCTGTTTTAAAAATTTATTCGTCCGGCTGAAAGGGCGGCTGCCAAAAAATCCCCGATAAGCCGAAAGCGGACTTGGGTGCGGCGCCTCTAAAATCAGATGTTTGGGATTGTTTAACATTGCCTTTTTCATCTGCGCCGGTCTGCCCCACAAAATAAATACTATCGGCCGATCCTGTTCATTTAAAATACGAATCGCCGCATCGGTGAATTCCTCCCAGCCGATGCCTCTATGTGAATTTGCCTGATGCGCGCGCACCGTCAGTACTGTATTTAAAAGAAGCACACCCTGTTTCGCCCACTTGGTCAGATAACCATTGTCGGGTACATAACAGCCGCAGTCATCCTGCAGCTCCTTATAGATATTGACAAGCGACGGCGGAATCTCTACATCCGGCTTTACAGAAAAACAAAGCCCATGCGCCTGTCCATCTCCATGATATGGATCCTGTCCTAAAATAACTACTTTTACCGCGCTTAACGGCGTAAAGGCAAACGCATTAAAAATATCATCGGCCGGCGGAAAAATCAGTCTAGTTCGATATTCCTCATTTACTTTTTCATAGAGCTTCCGGTAATAAGGTTTGGAAAACTCCTGTTTTAACGGCACAAGCCAATCATTTGAAATCGGCGGCATAGTTCATCCTCCTTATATTCTTACCGGAATGCTCCGGTTTCTTAAGTATTTTTTCAATTCCTGAATTTCCAATTCTTTGTAATGGAACAGCGATGCCGCTAAAGCCGCATCCGCTTTTCCTTCCGTAAGCGCATCATAAAAATGTTCTTCTTTGCCGGCTCCTCCGGAAGCAATCACAGGAACAGACACCGCTTCCGAAACCGCTTTCGTCAGTTCAATATCATATCCGTTTTTCGTACCGTCGCAGTCCATACTGGTAAGCAGGATTTCTCCCGCGCCCATTCGACAGACCTTCGCAGCCCACTCTACCGCATCTATACCGACATCCACACGGCCGCCGTTTTTATAGATGTTCCACCCGCTTCCGTCTTCGCGCCGTCTGGCGTCAATCGCTACGACCACACATTGACTGCCGAATTTGTCTGCCGCCTCGCTGATCAACTCCGGTCGATTGATTGCGGAGGAATTAATAGAAATTTTATCTGCACCCTCACGCAGCAACACCTTGAAATCCTCCACTGTGCGGATTCCCCCGCCCACGGTAAAGGGGATAAAAACGTTTTCCGCAACCTTACGCACCATATCGACCACAGTATTTCTTGCATCCGAAGACGCGGTAATGTCCAAAAACACTACCTCATCTGCTCCTGCCTTATCATATGCTGCCGCAATCTCCACCGGATCCCCCGCATCTCTTAAATTCACAAAATTAACGCCTTTGACAACGCGTCCATTATGTACATCCAAACACGGGATAATTCTTTTTGTAAACATTGTCTTACTCCCTCCCCAGCTCGGCAAAATTTTTCAGGATACGCAATCCGGCTTCGCCGCTCTTTTCCGGATGGAACTGGCAGGCAAAAACATTTCCTTTTTCCACAGACGCATGGATCTTTACCCCATACTGTGCCGAAGCTGTCACAATCGTTTCATCCTCTGCCTTTAAATAATAGGAATGTACAAAATATACATATGTTTCCTGCGGCAGTCCCTGAAATAATCGGCCCGGATGGTCAAAACTCAGAGAATTCCAGCCGATATGCGGCACTTTCAGTTCCGCCGACTCCGGAATACGCAGGATCTCTCCTTTCAAAATACCAAGCCCTTCTACTCCTGGACTCTCCTCACTGCGCTCAAACAACAGCTGCTGACCGAGACAGATTCCCAAAAATGGCTTTCCTGATACCGCCGTTTCCTTAATGACCGGCACCAGATCATATTCCCGAAGCCGCGCCATCGCATCGCCAAAAGAACCTACCCCCGGCAGTATCACTTTATCTGCCTGTGTGATTTCCTGCGGATCTCTGGTGATTACCGCGTTCTTTCCTAAATGCTGCAGCGCTTTATATACACTTTTCAAATTTCCTGCATCATAATCTATTATTGCTATCACGTATCTAATCCTCCCATAAATACGGTGTTTTCGTTGATTTTTAGGCATTTTTCACCAAATTCAATCGGCTTGTTTCATTACTTATTCTTGCATACTATTATATATTTTTACATTTTATTCAGCACACTAATTCATACGAATTCAGTATGCTCCTTTTCACGTTATTGTTTTCCAATGTCATAAAAAAGGAGCATGGCATCCCATACTCCTTTAGTTTATCACATTTTTCAGGCTGACACAACATGTTACATACGGGAATATCCATAGCTATTGACAATTGCATCCAGCTTCTCATTTCGTCTGCACATCGGACACTCCGTGAAATGATAGGTTTCATAATTCGGAATATCCTCTGCCGTAAACAGCGAATGAATCTTAATACCTTCCACTTCGTCCGTTGCGCTGAACAGCGCTGCCGCTCCTTCTATAATGCCGCGGTAATAACGGATACATTCTACTGCACGTTTTAATGTAATACCGGTAGATGCCGTTGCCAGAACCAGAAGTACGTGCTTATCTTTGATCATATTCTGCATATTATCACGGAAGATCAGTTGTCCGCCCGTATGAATCTCCGGTGAAACCACATACATAGTCTTATGAGAATTTAGGGACATGATGCCATTTCTGGTAAGCTCATCCGCCAAATATGCGCCGATAATCTCACATCCGTCCATGCAGACGATCGTGTCGATATAAGTCGTCATCCCATAACTCTGCGCCAGAATCTTGGCCGCTCCCTCCGCTTCGCTTTTACGCGCCTTCAAAAAAGTCATGTCTACATAATGATTGATATGGGAATGCGTCGTCGCAAAATGCCCCGGAATTACCCGCAGCACCACATTTGCATTCACTTTTGAGGGTATTCTGATTACTCTTGATTCCATACACGATCCTCCTGTTTTTTATTCTATGAACAAAAAACCGTCTGCCAAAAACTATTTCTGCAAATATGTACAGACGTCATCCATTCATTTGAGTAAATTATACTATAATCGTATGAAATTACAAGTTATTTTATCTATTTTGTCAAACTTTTCCCAACAAAAACGTGATTGGTTCCACATTTACACAATAACTGCGTGTTTCAATCTCTGAACCGGTCATCGCCAGCTTACTGTGAATTCTTACCAGAGACGCTTTTTGATTAAACTGTACTGTCCGTTCAAATGGCATCCGTATCACAGACGGATAGGCAAGTCCAACTCCAAATTCCAGTATCAAAAGCTTTTTCCCAATCGTGGATGTCAGCCAGTTCATGTAAAACTGCCACTTCGGCAGATATGCCGATTCATCATAATTCTCCATTGTCACCACATTTCCGGCCTTTTCACTTCCGCACGGCGCCACAATGAAAAAATCATTTAGTTTTGACTCATAAATCAGGTCGTCCGTATTCACCGTTACCGCAAACCACGGTTTTCCATGAATCAGCTCCTCCACCTTGTCATATGCCCGGACTACCTCCTCCCTGGATGCCTTGCGATCTGTAAATTCATCTCCAAATCCCAGCAGAACCATATCAGCCTGTGTGATCATTTCTTTTATTCGATTCATTCCTCTCCCCCATTATCTGTATCAAGTTCAAACCAGAAACAAACACCGCTAGGCAAATTATACACACCGAATTTCTGATGCATTGATTCCATAATTGCCTTAACAATCGAAAGTCCAATGCCGCTTCCACCGTATTCTCTGGTTCTTGCCTTATCTACTTTGTAAAATTTCACCCAGATCTTTTCCTGCTCGTCTTCCGGAATCTGGCTTCCGGTGTTAAATACTGTCACACGCGATTTTCCCTTCCGCTGTTCCAATACAACTTCAATATGTCCCTTTTCGTTTACATGATTGACCGCATTGCTGATGTAATTCGTAATCACTTCCTCGACTTTGAATTCATCGCCCCAGGCGAACACATTTTCCACTCCGTTTAAATGAATCTCCACCTGTTTCTGGTCTGCCAGAAGCCGTGCCGATTGTACTACTCCCTGTACAAGCTCACTTAAGTTAAAACGTTCCATCGTTACAATGTCATTGCCGGATTCCAACTGATTCAAACTGAGCAGTTTCTTTACCATATTGTTCATTTTGGCTGCTTCATCCATAATCACATCACAGTAAAATTCACGGCTCTGCTCGTCATCATTGATACATTCTTTCAAACCTTCCGCATACCCCTGAATCAATGCGATCGGTGTTTTCAATTCATGCGACACGTTCGATAAAAATTCTTTTCTCATTTCATCGATCTGCGTTTTCTTCTCAATATCTTTCTTCAATTCATTGTTTGCTGTTTTCAGTTCAGAAATCGTGCGCTCAAGTCTCTCCGACATCTGATTGAAATTCTCTCCCAGTTCACCGATCTCATTCTTTACATTGCTGGTATATTTCGCCTCAAAATCAAGATTCGCCATCCGGCGAGAAATACCGGTCAATTCCTCGATCGGATCTGTTACCTTTTTAGAGATCCACCATACAAAACCCATACTGAAAAAAATACCGGCCAAAATAGTATAACTTGCAAACTGATTAGATATTTTTACATTTTCCCGGATTGACTGAATGGGAATACGCATCAGAAAATAGCATCCGGTCTGCAAACGTCCCCATGCTTCCAGATAATCCGTGGAATCAGCAGAATCACTAAACCGCTGAATGCGGTAATTTTTCGTTTCCAAAAGAATATCACTGTCATCCTCCAGCGAATTCAGCCCAAAAAGATAACCTTCAATACGGCCGCGCATGATACGATTATCGCGGCTCTGGTATACAATCACACCGCTGCCGTCCACATCCACCCAGAGAATATTCAGGTCAACGTTGTTCGTCCCACTGATACGCCGAAAATCTTCTTCAAATTCATCACTTTGATAATCCGCAATATCGTCAATCATGTTGATTTCATTATAAATATTGATCAGATCATCCCGCTTCTGATACATATAATATTTTTCCAGAAACAGATTATTCACCAGCAGACTGATACCGAGAATCAATGCAATCAGCCCGGCGAAACTGATGGCAAGCTGTGTCTTAATAGAATGCTTCATGTTATTCTACCTCAAATTTATAGCCCATGCCCCAGACAGTTTTAATGTAATCACCCTGCTCCCCCAGCTTGCTGCGCAGTTTTTTCACATGTGTATCGATTGTACGGGCATCTCCGAAATAATCATAATTCCACACACTATTAAGAATTTTTTCTCTGGAAAGCGCAATCCCCTGATTCTCCATAAAATAATTCAAAAGTTCAAATTCCTTGTAACTCAGTTCGATATTTTTGCCATCCACTTTCACCTCATGTGCCGCCTTGTCAAGGCTGATCTTACCGGCAACCATTACATTATCCGCTGTCAATGCGTTGCTGCGCCGCAGAATTGCTTCCACACGCGCCACAAGTATTTTAGGACTGAATGGTTTTGAAATATATTCGTCCACACCGAGTTCAAAGCCCAGCAGCTCGTCACGTTCGTCCGAACGCGCCGTCAGCATGATGATCGGAACATCCGAAAGTGAACGGATTTCCCGGCACACCTGCCACCCATCCATCTTCGGCATCATCACATCAAGTATCACCAGCGCAATATCCTTCACTTTATAGAAAACATCCAGCGCCTGCATGCCATCCTCCGCTTCCAGAACCTGAAAATCCTTTTTCGTCAAGAAGTCTTTTACCAGCTTGCGCATTCTGCTCTCGTCATCTACTACCAAAATCTTTAATTTATCCATACCTACCGCCTCCGATTCGTCTACACAGCAAAGAGCAGACACCTCCCGCCGCGTCTGCTCTTACTATATCAGAAAACTTTGTCCGAACTGTGAAAATTTTTCAGAATTATCACATCTTATCATCGTTTATCCGAATTTAATTTTTTTCATTCTCTGCTTCCGCCCTGCTGATCTGCTTCAGAATGGAAAGTTCCATCCCCTGATTCATCAGATCCATCTGCATTTCCTGCGTATTCTTTTTAACGAAAACAGCATTTTCTTCCAACGCCTGTTTGATCATTTCTTCTTTTTCTACGTTCTCTTTCGAAGAGGAAATCATCTTCACAAACTCACACTTCACATATGCCTCTCCTTCTTTATAAGAAATACAGTACCATTCTCCCGCTTTCTTCCTGACATCGAGAGTTGTCCCTTTCGGCAACACTTCAAGAACTTCCGATTCCATCCCCGGTTCTTTGCGAACATTCACGTTGTCAGCTGTTTCGTAGAAATATGCTTCTTTTTCTATCTTCTCCAGATTAAATGATTGCGGAAAGTACTCGTGCATCGCCAAATTTCCTCGCTGTACAGAACGCGCCTCTGTCTGGCTAGGCATCTCAAAATACATACACCAATAGTATGCCGCGTCATATGCTCCCTGTGCAGTATTCGGAACGCTTCTGATATAATTCAGTACATTTGTGTAACCGCTGTTCAGCTCATATTCCAAATAAACCAACTGGCCTTCCACGGTACGATAATCCAGACCTAAGGATGTACAAACACCCATCAGATTAGAAAGTCTGCCCAAATGCCACTGACAAATACCAAAACTAGTGCCGCCATCACCAATCGCAAGCTGGTTAAAATTAGACTCCATCTGGATATTTGCCAGAATTCCGCAGGCTGCCGCGTGGTTCAATCCCATCTCCTCTACCAGATAACGATAAATTTCCAGCGTATTTTCAGTAATATTAACTGCCGGATATGCGCTCGGATCAACAGAAAAACCCGGTACTTTCTCTTCTTTTTCAGTTTCTTTTTCTGTTTCTCTTTCTGTCTTTTCTTTCTCGGTTTCTTTTTCCGTTTCCTTCTCGATTTCTGATTCCGTCTCTGCTTCCGATTCCGTCATCGGCTCCGAAGGCTTCTGCGTCTCTGACTCTGTCGGCGCCTGTGTCTCTAATTCTGTTGGCGCCTGCGTTTCTGATTCTATTGGCGCCTGTGTCTCTGACTCTGTTGGTGGTTGCGTCTCTGACTCTGTTGGTTTCTGCGTCTCTGGCTCTGTCGGCGCCTGTGTCTCTGGCTCTGTCGGCGCCTGCGTCTCTGGCTCTGTCGGCGCCTGCGTCTCTGGCTCTGTCGGTTTCTGCTCTGGCACTTCCGTTTCTGGCGTACCATCCACATCTTCATTTCTATTATCAAAAATTATTTCTGTCTGCTGATCCTCTGCTAAAATATATCCTGGCATGGAAAGCGTCAGCATCGCTGCTGAAAGAATCATTGCGAGTCTCTTTCTGAATCTGCGGTTCGTCATACTATGTATTCTTCCTCCTTAAAAATTGCTGGTCAAATCTTCCCCCGACAATCATCTTGTTCTTTTTCCTCAATGGCACACCATTTATGTGACATTCTAGCACAGTCTATTTGATTTTGTAAAGTTACATAGAAAAACATTACACAAATTTAACATTTCGTTAATTTTACGTAATGTTTTAGGAATGTTTTTTCTTACTAAAATATATGCTTTCAATTTACATTTTCCAATAATCTTTACTCTTAACCGTTTCATCCTTGAAATACTGCGGTTCATCTTATATAATATGAAAAGATTAAAAAAAGAGGTTACAGATATGATAAAAATGGATTTTTCTATAGAGAACAATGGAGACAAACTGACAATCGGAGAAAATGTCAATGTAAAGGGTTACTTAATCGGTCCCTTTTGTACGTATATGATCGAGCATTCCCTTGGCATGAGTAGCCCTATTCATATCTCCAAATGCCCCAAAAATACTTACGCAAAAGTATTAGAAATCAAGAAAACACCACGATTCAATATCGCCGTATTGGGATTTGACGAATAGAATACCAAACAAAAAGAGCAGACTTTCACATCCACTCTTTCGTATTATATAACCTTCTCTAAAAACACCGTTTACATGTGGAATATCCTTGTTCTTCTGCATCCGACACAGATATTTCAGTAGCTTTATTCGGATTCCCTGAGCCACACTCAGAAGTCGCATGGTATTTACTGCCCGTCGCGGATATCCATACATTCTGCTCATACTCTTCTGATATAGCGATCTCGTCACTGTCACCTTGAGGGACTGTTCCCTCGTCAGAAAAATCTCCCGGCGAATAATCCCTGCACGGAGCCTGATTCCATGTAATTTCTTTCTCATTGCTTTTCGCCACAAGTGTTCCTTGTTTATCCGTTCGGAACATTTCTATTTCCATTGCCTCCAACTTATCCATCGTATCTTTATGCGGATGACCGTATTTATTGTCCTGCCCGCATGATATGACGGCATATTCCGGAACTGTTGCGCCGAGGAAATCATATGACGTAGAAGATGCCGAACCATGATGCCCTAAACACAACACATTACAAGATAAATCTATTCCAGAGTCCATCATATCGATTTCACTAGCTGATTCCGCGTCACCGGTAAATATAAATGAATTATCTCCGTCTATCAATTTTATAGCAACGGAATTATCATTGTCATTATTTGTTATGACAGATGGTGACAACACCGTAAAGCTTCCATCTCCAAACTCATATGTTGCCCCGACCTCTGGATGTTCTATAATTAAATCATTCTCTGCTACGCTCTCTACAAACGTTTGATATATCTTCGTATCTTTCTCGTAATCCGGACCAATTACTATGCCGATTTCAAACACATTCAAACATCCGACCAGTCCGGCAACATGATCCACATCATAATGCGAAGATATCAGATAATCTATATCGGTAATTCCTTGCTTTTTCAAATATGATACCATGTTACTGGAATGCCTTCTATCGCCTCCGTCATAGACCATCACATCATCGCCCGATTTAGCGAGTATACTGAGTCCCTGCCCTACATCAATAAAATGAACTTCTAAATTTTCATCCGCGTATGCAGAAATACTAAACGTAGCTGACAGTACGAACGAAAACAGAAATCTTTTTATGTATTTTTTCATTGTATTATCTCTTATACTCTCCTACTCTCAGCAACCATCACTGCTATTTTCTTACATATTCTTCTCATAAATATTTCCTCGATAAAATAGGCTTCCTATTTTTACTTGTTTTATCGAACATATTTTCTGGTCACATTCATGGTCACGTCTTGATTTTCAAAATAGAAAAAACCCTGTAAATACAAGGTTTTTCAAGTGGAGCTGAGGGGAATCGAACCCCTGTCCGAAAGCCTATTCATTGCGGCATCTCCCATCACAGTCGCTATTTTGACATTCCCTCCGTCAGACGCCTAACGACAGGCTTCTAACATCAGTAGCTTCATAAATTCTTCCATCTCCGCAAAGCTTAGGAAATGAAGTGCCTCACCAGATTTGATGCCGGTGATTCAGGCGGTGAGCAACCTGAAGCCGACAGCAGCCATTAGGCTGCGTACGCTAACTGTTCGTCTGCGTTTATATTTAATTCCGGTTTACTGTGCGGTCCCGGCCCGCAGATGGCTTCCCCAACTTCAAAACCCCCGTCGAAACCAGTACAACCCCTTAAGTGTTGCAGGTTTTGCAGACATTTTAAAGCACTTTTCTTCAAGCTAAATCAGTATAGCCTATTCCAAACGATTCGTCAAGACGATTTACATAAAATTCAGCATATCCGCCATAGACTCCGCACAAAATCCACTCATGAATACAGATTTCGCACCTTAAAGTCCTTTTCTGCCTCGCGCCTCATATCCTTTTTCGCGATATCCTGACGCTTATCATACAGCTTCTTACCACGTGCCAGACCAATCTCTACCTTTACAAGACTTCCTTTGAAATAGACTTTCAACGGCACCAATGTCAGACCTTTTTCCTTAATTTTTCCCATCAGCTTGTTAATCTCATAGCGGTGCATCAGCAGCTTGCGCACACGCAGCGGATCTTTATTAAAAATGTTTCCCTTTTCATATGGACTGATATGCATCCCATAGATCATCACCTCGCCGTTTTCAATCCGCACAAAGGATTCCTTAATACTGCATTTGCCCATACGCAGAGATTTCACTTCCGTACCGGCAAGCGCAATCCCCGTCTCAAACGTATCCTCAATAAAATAATCATGATATGCTTTTTTATTGTTTGCAATTAATTTGATTGTATTTGCTCCCACTTATCCCACTCCTATTTGATTTCTGCCGCTTTTTTCTGATTACAGCCAGCGCTCTGCACTTACTGCTTTTTCCGTCCAAGCATCGTTTACGCTTCTGCCCCGACTGCAATACGAAAATCAATTGTGCGCATCTCTTTATCTGCGTCCTGCACACTGACAGTCACACGCTGTCCCATCCGATAGGTATTTCCAAGCGTCGCACCGCGCATTTCAAAATTCTGTTCGTTAAAATAATAGTGATCATCAAGCAAATTGCTGACATGCACCATGCCTTCAACCGTATTTTCCAGTTCTACATAAAATCCATACTGATTCATCCCGGAGATCACGCCTGTGAAAGTCTCTCCGATATGATTCTGCATGTACTCTACCTTTTTCATCTTCTCTACTTCACGCTCGGCATCCTCCGCCCTGCGCTCCGTTGTGCTGCACTGCTGAGCAATTTCCGGCAGAATCTCCGTGTAGTGCGCAATCCGCTCCGCATTTAAACGTCCGCGCAGATTTTCTTTAATGATACGGTGAATCTGCAAATCGGGATAACGGCGAATCGGCGACGTAAAATGGCAGTAATATTTTGCCGCCAAACCAAAATGTCCGCTGCAGTCCACTGTATATTTTGCCTGCCGCATGGAACGCAAAGTCAGACGGCTGATCATCGCTTCATTCGGTGAATCCTCAATCCGCGCGAGAAGCTTTTGCAGTTCTTTCGGATGAATGTCACGCGAAACTTTCAATCCATAACCAAAATTTGCAATAAATACCGCCAACTGACGAATCCTGTCAGGGTCCGGACTTTCATGCGTACGATACACAAACGGCAGCTCCTGCCAGTAATAATCCTGCGCAACTGTCTCATTAGCGATCAGCATAAAATCCTCAATAATCTTTGTCGCCGCATTACGCTCATATGGACGGATCTCCACCGGTTTTCCGCTCTCATCGAGAATAATCTTGCTCTCCGGAAAATCAAAATCAATAGAGCCTCGCATCCGGCGCTTTTCACGCAAAATATTCGCCAGCTTTTCCATCTCCTGAAACATCGGCACCAGCGGCTCATACTTACGGATTTCATTCTCATCTTTTTCACTTAAAATTTTATTGACACTTGTGTAGGTCATGCGGCGATTAACGCAGATCACCGTTTCAGCAATCTGATGATCTATCACATTTCCTTTCGCATCAATGACCATCAGACAGCTAAGTGCCAGACGATTTTCTCCGGCGTTTAGAGAACACATTCCATTGGAAAGCGTATGCGGCAGCATCGGAATCACCCGATCTACCAGATATACGCTGGTACCACGGTTTCGTGCTTCCCAATCAAGAGCGCTGTTCTCCTGGACATAATTTGTCACATCTGCAATGTGCACCCCCAAATGCCAAAGCTGTTTTTCTTCATTAAACGTCACCGAAACCGCATCATCAAGATCCTTGGCATCCTCACCGTCAATCGTCACCATTGTCACATCGCGCAGGTCAAGCCTTCCCTGCATATCCGCCTCCGTCACCTGAGACGCTGCGCGCTGAGCCTGATTTAACACACGTTCCGGAAACTCCAGCGGCAACTCATGCCCGTAAACAACAGAGAGAATATCGACACCCGGATCATTGATATGCCCGATGATCTTGGTCACCCTTCCTTCCGGTTTGTGCACAGCGTCACCAAACTCCGTCAGTTCCACCACAACCTTATGACCATCCACCGCATCTTTGGAACGCTCCTGCGGAATAAAGATATCACGATTCATTTTCGGATTATCCGGGATTACAAATCCAAAATTTTTACATTTCTCATAAGTGCCCACAATCTCCGTCACCGCATGCGCACGGATTTTAATCACACGTCCCTCTCGCCGCTTTCCGCCTTTTGCCGATGGATGCAGCTCAATATCTACAGTATCACCATGCATCGCGCCATTTACATACTGTTCTGGGATAAAAATATCCTCGTCTTCGCCATCCACTGTCACAAATCCAAATCCGCGATAGTTTCCGGTAAAAGTACCTGTCATCCGCCTGATTTCCAGTTTTTTATATTTTCCGCGTTTACTAAGTTCAATCCTGCCCTCATCGACCAATTCCTGCAGAACCATCTCCAGTTCCGCACGATCTTCCTTTGCTACCTGCATCAGAATGGCAATCTCCTTGATCTTCATCGGCACATAGTGTTTATCACAAATCAGCTCATACACAAGCTGCTTTCTTTTTTCAAATAAATTATTCATAATCTCCTCGTCCTTCCGTCCCAGTGTAATACTCGCAATAGGAAAAAAACACTCTTGCATTACCACAAGAGTGTTTCATCACTAAAAGTTCAGATTCAAAATCAGCGCAAGAACGATAAAACCAATTGCCAGCGCTTTTGTAGCCTTGATCATTGCTCCTTCCATAGAGCGACCTTTATTTTTTCCCCAGTAAGTTTCAGAAGAACCGCCGAGACTTCCAAGTCCTGCCTGTTTTCCTTCCTGCATCAGTACCAGAGCTGTTAATCCGATACAATCAATGATAAAAATTATGGAAAGAATGATTCTTAACACTCCCATTTCTCCACCTCCTATGTCAAACAGATGTAGTTTAACACAGGTTTCCGGAATTTTCAACTGTTTTGTGCAAATATTATTAAAAATGCTCCTCAATCCTCAATAACTGATTGTATTTTGCCACACGCTCACTGCGGCACGGCGCTCCTGTTTTGATCTGTCCGGCGCCACACGCAACCGCGATATCCGCGATTGTCGTATCTTCTGTTTCTCCCGATCGGTGTGAAATAATCGTGCGATATCCTGCCTGCTGCGCAAGCTCAATCGCTTCAAATGCCTCAGAAAGCGTACCAATCTGATTTACCTTCACAAGAATCGCGTTCCCCGCTCCCAGCTCGATTCCCTTTTTTAAACGCTCCGGATTTGTCACAAACAAATCATCGCCGACCAGTTGCACCTTTTTTCCTAGTTCCGCTGTCATCTTCTGCCATCCTGTCCAGTCTTCCTCATTTAAACCGTCCTCAATTGAAATTAAAGGATACTTTTCTGTCAGTGTTTTATAATATGCAATCATCTCATCCGCGGTGCGTTCCACCTTGCTGCCGCTCATCCGACTTTCCCCCGGAAAATAATATTTACCGCTTTCCTCATCATACAGCTCAGATGCCGCCGCGTCCATCGTAAAACAGATGTCCTCCTTCAAACGATATCCTGCTTTAAGAACTGCCTCAGTGAGAACTTCAAAAACTGCCTCTGCACTAGAAAGATCCGGCGCGAAACCACCCTCATCGCCGATACCGACAGAAAGTCCCCGTTCATTTAAAATTTTTTTCAGGCAATGATAAATCTCCGCACACATGCGAAGTCCCTCTGAAAAAGAAGCCGCTCCGGTCGGCATAATCATAAATTCCTGAAAATCCAGTGCATTCACAGCATGAACACCGCCATTGATCACATTCATCATTGGTACCGGCATTCGATTAGAACGAATACCTCCCAGATAACGGTACAACGGCAAATTCAGACTCAAAGCCGCCGTTTTTGCCACCGCCATTGAAACTCCCAGAAGCGCATTTGCCCCCAGATTAGATTTATTTTTTGTTCCATCCATACGGCGCAGGATCTTGTCAATATGATTCTGCTGCAAGACGTTTTCCCCGATAATCGCATCTGCCAATATCGTATTAATATGATGGACCGCCTGCGTCACTCCTTGACCTCCATATCTTTCTTCTCCATCACGCAGCTCTGTCGCCTCATATTTTCCCGTTGATGCACCGGAAGGTACCGCCGCTCTTCCTACACAGCCATCTTCCGTGAGAACTTCCACTTCCACAGTTGGATTTCCCCTGCTGTCCAGAATTTCCCTTCCAAGCACATCCACGATCTGTTTAAACTCAAACATAAAGCATAATACCTCCTTTTGAAGATATTATGCTCTATAAATTCAAGAATATTCGTTATTGTTCAGAACTGAAACTCCAGCCCCATCGCAAAAAGTTCTTTTGCTTCTTCCTCTATCTGCGCGCGCAGACGGCAACCTGCCAAAAGGCGCTGCAGGCGATCCCCCTGTGGAAAGGACTCCCATACATCGGAACCGTTTACCAGATCGCGCACCACTGTTTTTAACTCCTCAAAATCCGCGATCTGCAGCAACGCATCCTTCTGTTCCTGTGAAAGATTCATCTTCTGCGCCGCAAGACCCGCAGCAAAATAAAATTCCGCAACCGATATAATCGGACTTTCCTGCCGGATATTCAGTTTAATCGCAATCGCATCTCTGACGATTTCCTTTACCATAATTACTTACGCACCAGCAAAGAAGTTCCTGTCATTTCTTTCGGCTGTTCCATACCCATCAGTTCAATCAGCGTCGGAACGATATCTGCCAGACGACCGCCTTCACGCAATGTATAAGCCGGATCTGCATTTACCAAAATAAACGGTACCGGATTTGTTGTATGCGCGGTAAATGGATCACCGGTTTCATAGTCCACCAGTTGCTCTGCATTTCCATGATCTGCACAGATGAACATCTGACCATCCACTTCTTTCAGCGCTTCTACTGCTTTTCCAACACATTCATCTACTGCTTCTACTGCTTTGATGGCAGCATTTTCTACACCGGTATGACCAACCATGTCCGGATTTGCAAAGTTAATGATAATCACATCATAATTCTGAGAACGAATTGCTTCACAAAGTTTATCACATACTTCGTATGCGCTCATCTCCGGCTGTAAATCATATGTTGCAACCTTCGGAGATTTTACAAGAATACGGTCTTCGCCTTCATTCGGTTCTTCTACGCCGCCATTAAAGAAAAACGTAACATGCGCATATTTCTCTGTCTCTGCAATTCTCGCCTGTTTCAAACCATGTGCTGCCAGATATTCACCAAAGGTATTGGTAATTTCTACTTTATGGAAAGCAATCTGTTTATTTGGAATGGTTGCATCGTATTCTGTAAAGCAAACATACATAACATCCAGACGCTTTCCTCTTTCAAATCCGTCAAACTCATCACAGCAGAATGTTCTGGTGATTTCTCTTGCACGGTCCGGGCGGAAATTGAAGAAAATAACAGAATCTTTATCCTGAATTCTTCCATATGGTTTGCCGTCTTTGTATAAAACAGCCGGCATTACAAACTCGTCTGTCTTTTCTTCATCGTAAGATTTCTGGATTGCTTCCGTGATTGAGCTGCATTCTACACCTTCGCCCTTTACCAGCGCGTTATAAGCAAGCTGTACACGATCCCATCTATTGTCACGATCCATTGCATAATAACGTCCCATAACAGATACGCACTCACCGACACCAATCTCTTTCATTTTTGCTTCCAGCTGCTCTACATAGCTTTTTCCGGATGCCGGCGGTGTATCACGTCCATCCAGGAAACAGTGAACGTATACTTTTTTAAGACCTTCTCTCTTTGCCAGTTCTAAAAGTCCAAAAATATGGGTCAGATGGCTGTGAACCCCACCATCTGATACCAAACCATACAGATGAAGCGCACTGTCATTTTCTTTTGCATTTTTACATGCTGCCAAAAGCGCTTCATTTTTAAAGAAATCTCCATCCTCAATTTCTTTGGTAATTCTGGTCAGTTCCTGATATACAATACGACCTGCTCCCATGTTCAGATGTCCCACCTCAGAGTTACCCATCTGACCTTCCGGAAGACCTACTGCCATTCCGCTTGCCTGTCCTTCTACGAACGGATATTCAGCCATCAGTTTACTCATTACCGGAGTCTTTGCCTCTGCAACAGCATTTCCATCTGTTTTCTTATTTAATCCATATCCATCAAGAATCATTAATACGGTTGGTTTCTTACTCATGATTTTCTCCTTTAATTTCGTTTTTTGCATCAATTTCATTTTACTCGCTTCGTGTACGTTTTGTCAATTATCTGTCCAGAGTTTCCATTCCAATTCTCATTAATATACACGAATGACTGCACAAATCTGCTTGATCATATCCATTGTACGCAGAATCGTAACTGCATCATTGAAATTATGTTCCACCACTTCTTCTGTGATGATCACAATTTCCGCAAGATCTCCATCTTTCCGTTTCTGAATAAACTGCTCAATACTAACATTATTATTTCCAAAAACACTCGTAACCGATGCCAAAACTCCCGGCCGATCTTCTACTCGAATACGCATAAAGAACTTACTGATACCATCTGCCACACGGCGAATCGGCAGTTCTTTATAACAAGTACAGCTGATTCGCGCTGAACTGCCCACACGCATATTTCGTGCTACATCAAAAATATCTCCGACAATTGCGCTTGCCGTCGGCAGTTCCCCGGCTCCGCGTCCATATAACATCGTCTCGCCAACTGCATCTCCCAGAATAAAGACCGCATTAAAGGAATCGTTCACAGATGCCAAAGGATGACGACTGTCAATCAACATCGGATGCACGCTGACATGAACACCTTCTTTTGTATTTTTGGCCACACCAAGCAATTTTATATGACAGCCCATCTCTTTTGCATAACGGATATCCCGTGCGGTAATTTTCGTAATCCCTTCTGTGTAAACGTCTTCAAATGTCACGCGGGAATTAAATGCAATAGATGCCATAATTGCCATTTTTCTGGCTGCATCCAATCCCTCAATATCCGCTGTTGGATCCGCTTCTGCGTATCCAAGTTCTGTTGCAAGCGCCAATGCGTCTGAAAACTCCATGCCTTCTTCTGTCATCTTTGTAAGAATAAAGTTTGTAGTCCCATTTACAATTCCAACTACTTCTTCAATATGATTGCCTGCAAGGCACTGCTTTAACGGACGAATTACCGGAATGCCACCAGCTACCGCTGCCTCAAACATAAAGTCTCTGCCATGCTCTTTTGCTGTATCCATCAAAATACGACCATCCGAAGCTACCAGATCCTTATTTGCCGTCACTACATGCTTTCCGGCCCGCAGAGCCTCCAGCATATAGGTGCGGGCAGGCTCCATTCCGCCCATCACTTCTACCACAATGTCAATGGTTTCATCATTTACGATTTCCTGCCAGTCATTTGTCAGAAGCGACGCATCTTCTACTTTTCCTAATGCTTTTTCCAGATTTCGCACCAGTATCTTTTTCAATTCTAACTCTACACCCAGTTTCGGCGCCATCTCTTCTGCCTGCGCACGTAGCACCTTATAAACACCGGTTCCTACCGTTCCAAGTCCTAAAAGTGCCACCTGAATTTTTTTATTTTTCATAACTTTCCTCTTTCTTCCTACAGTTCATCTGCTGTCGTTCATTTTTGAAAACAGAAAAAGGAGCCGAATACACCAGCCCCATTCTCAACAAGAATGCACACAGGCATCCTTCATTTTTATTCATCTTCTTCCAGCTTATTCTGCACTGCTGCTGAAACACCGCCAGATACTGCTACCACTACAGCAATCACCGCTGCAATTATTACAATTGCAATTGCAATAAAAAATACAACCAAATTAAATTCCATGGCATATCCCTCTTCTTTCATTCTGACAGCTTTGCACCATCCTGTGTAATGAAACTACTATCTTTTATCAGTGTATCACAAAATATAATGATTGCAAAGAACTTTTGTATATTTTATCTTCTTTTCAGTGTATAGGTGTCAATGATTGGTAACACTTCACCTTAAAAGTAATGTCAAGGA
>CALDMO010000035.1 GCA_937915375.1 uncultured Marvinbryantia sp. | reverse complement strand
AAGGTTGTATCACTGTTCAATTATCAAGGTTCTTATCTGTGTTCCGCTCCCGCAGCAACTTTTATATCATACCACTTGGCGAATCATTTGTCAACTACTTTTTTTGATTTTTTAAATCTTTTTTTGTAGTCGTTACTGTCGTTCGCGACAGCTTTTGTATAATATCATTTGGTAACCGTTTTGTCAACAGGTTTTTTTAAATTTTTTAAAAAATATTTTTTATCATGTTTTGCAAAAAATCGAGAAGTAAATTTGACTCATACAACCCACTTAAAATCGGACTTTCGACTATCATCGCCATCAGTTGTTTTCCAATATCGCTACTACTAAATATAGTTATAATAAGAAATGAAATCCACACGATAATGAGTCCCTGCAAAAAACCGAGTGCCAAACCAAGAACCCGATTAATTCCAGAAAGTACCGGAAGTGCTGCAATAATGTTCAATGTCGTAACCGCTAACCAAATAAAACTCATTACTAAAATAAACGTAACAACAAACGACACAATGTTCAAGATCAGACTCGCCATATACTTCGGAACAAAATCAGAAATACTTTTTGCTGCCAGCGCGGAATAATATTCCGGCGTATTGCTCTCCTTAATCACATTTTTCAAAACGTCCGGCAATGGCAGTTGATCAATAACCGTATCGTCCTGTTTTGGTTTTTCTTCTGTCTGCGTAACCGCAAACGTCTTCTCACATTTTTCCAGAATATAATCATAAACCGGTGTCTGACTCTTCAAAAATTCAGTGACATACGGCGTGGCAAGATTCACCAGCACTATCGCAATAATCAGAGACACCATAGAAGCGAGGCTTTTAATAAAGCCTCGCCGATATCCTCTGAGAATACAAATTGCCATAATCACTAAAACAATCGCTGTTAATAAATTCATCTTCTGCTCCTATTTAATCTTAATCCGGTCAGTACTGTCCGGGGTAAACACATCATATCTGCGCAAACCGCCAATCTTCCTCATGTCAATAATCGGTTTCTCATATTCTATAGATGCTTTCTTCCTTCCGCTGATACCGTACACTTCAATTTCCGTTGTATTATGCATCAGAATTTCCTCTCCGGAAATGGCGATATCTGTATATTCCATATCGAAATATTTCACACCGCACCGGCTTCCATTGGATCGGAAAATCTGCAGCTTATATTTATGTTTTTGTTCTTCCTCATCGCTCGGTGTGACAATGCCCACATATTTCTCATTATGAAACGCACTGATGATTTCCTGTTCCACAAGAATCTCATCCCGCTCCTCCGGCACCTGACGCCCAGAGAAAAAAACAATTCCATTATCACGAAATGCCACAGCATAATTTCCCTCCAGAAAACAGACCTCCGGCACAACCATACTGCTATACTCTGCGCTGTTCACCAGGTAATCTGCCTCGCTCTGACCGACTGTAGAAAAATTGTAAAAAGCAACCTTTGAAACAACATCATTATTATCCATGCCCAGATAAGAAACCATCAGTTTACGACCGTCAGCCGAAAGGTCAATATCAACCGGATAACCAGTGATATTCATAGTAGTTTTATTTTTCACAAGCAACGTTCCCTGCGAATCATAAACATTCACCCAGGTAACATCTCCATCTTCCAGTATCGCAGCTACTACCCCCTGATTGGATACACGCACTTTTATAAGTGTATGCTCTACCTCAAAATGTCCAATCTCACCATTTTTGTTAAATACATAAACGGCATTGCCTCGCTGATCTCCAACTACAACCGAAGAATCACATACGTCAACAATCGGACTCTGCATGGTAAATGTCACATTCCACTGCACTTCATCCGAATCATTCACACAAGTCACTCCATTCGGATTACATTTTAAAATGCGATTTTTCAACCGCACATAAGAAGTAGCCGCATCATCAGACCGTTCTACACTGCTGACCACACGGTATCCGTCAAATACGCGGACGCGATTGTAAACAATCAGAACTGTCACCACCACTAAAACCGCCGTCACGATCAAAATGCTCTTCATATGTTCTCTTGTTCTATGCAATTTCAGCTTTTCCGCCAGACTGAGCATTTCATCACTCTGCATTTTGGCATCAGCCTTTTTTTTGACCGCTGCCGTCTTCTCTTTTATCTTATTTTTCCATGTATCAAGAAACGTGA
Source organism: uncultured Marvinbryantia sp. (assembly GCA_937915375.1). Taxonomy (GTDB): domain Bacteria; phylum Bacillota; class Clostridia; order Lachnospirales; family Lachnospiraceae; genus Marvinbryantia. The sequence goes on along the minus strand of CALDMO010000035.1, from coordinate 42,537 downwards.
TACTGGGAAATTTTATAAATTTCAGTTTTTTCATGCCTATTCCGCTCCTTTAGCCTTAGTTCAGAATAGCACAAGTTGTATGCTTATGGAAGTAAAATTTTCTGCCCCGGAAGAATCGTATTCTCATCGTCAATCCCGTTCAGGGTACAGATTTCCACTACTTTTTCCAGATTTCCATAATACATCTGACTGATATCCGCCAATGTATCTCCTACTTTTACTGTATAAGAAGCCCGGCCCGGCGCAGAAGCCGGAACCTCGCTGTTATTCTCCGTCAACGCAGCACCATCTGTTTCCGGCATCGTCTGTACCGTTTCCGTACTCTGCTGACTGCCGGTTTCTCCATTCTGCTGTTCCATCGTATCCCCGGTCTGTCCTGTAGTATTTTCTCCTTCCGGCCGTCCTGTCACTTTCCCCGTCTGCTGATCAAGCACTCCTCCGGCTGATTCTATTGCATTTGTCTGCATTTCTGTCTTCTGCTCCGTTTCCTCTACATTCATCTTTTCATCTATATGTAACATCACTTGTGCCGTTTGCTGTCCTTCGTCCAAATACTGACTTTGACTGTCCACATTACTGGTTAATCTTGCAAGACTCCTTTCCACTTCCTTCATCTTATCATAATTGTATACCATCGTTACGCCAAGCGCCAGCACGGTCACGACCAGAAATCCACCCGCTGCATAAACCAGTCTTCCCGTCGCCGGTAATTTTACTTTCATCTGCGGCAGTTTCTTTTTCTCTTTAATGATCTTTCGAAAACGTTTGATCGCATCATCCTTTACCGGCTCCTCTTCATCCACAGACTCACCTTCGCTGCCGGCAATCATATATTCCTGCATTGCAGTATTTTTCTCATAATAAATGTAATAGCCCGGCAACTGGATCGTATGCCCTTCTTCCAGCAAAAAGAATAGATTTTCCTCTTCCTCCATATCGCGGACAATCAACACCTGATTTTCCTGCCCGAATTCACGTTCAAAAATCTCCACCATTTTGCCGTTCATCACAAATGGAGATTCTCCTGCCGCCTGATACCAGCCAATCACTTGCTTGTCACTAAAATATTTTTCCGCCTGTTTTTTCAGTTCTTCCCGAGCCGTACTATCCGGACTAAAGGATTCCACCTGCAATGCGCTGTCTGCAAAAATATACGTCTGGCCCTCCAGATTCCGCACTTTTCCCAAAAGAATTGCCTTTCCCGATTTTCCCTCTGCAGAGATTTTCTCCAGAAACGTCATTACATAGTCTTCCACATATACCTTTTTGTCTGCGCTGCCATCCCCGATCTGCCTAACATTTTTGGGCAGCTTCCACTCCTTTTTTGATTCTTCCATCATTTATTTGCTCACTCCTTTTTTGGATTCAGCGTAACACGAAACAACTGCAGATTTTAGCGAAACGGCGTCACAGGACATGCCAATTGCTCGACAAATTTCGCTGAACAAATTTTTCTACTATAGAAGGAATGATTTGTTGTATTTATGGATATGATTTAAAACAGAAGTTCCTGCATGAAGATTTGCAGAAAAAGAAAAGAACAATCTAAAGGATACCGAATTTATGCGAACCGTTTTTTCTTCAAAAACACATTATATTGACGGAAAATCAAAAACTGCCCCAAAGCTGCTTGCTGCGCAGCTGGGACAGTTAATGTCTTATCTATGTACACCGGAAGTTCCGCCGGTATTTGTATGTATCGGCAGCGACCGTGTCACCGGTGACAGCCTCGGTCCGCTGGTAGGAAGCAAACTCCACTACTGCGACGAATTTATCTTTCCGGTATACGGCACACTGGATTTTCCTATTCACGCCTTAAATTTAAAGGACGCCATGCGCACAATCAAATCTCTCCATCCGGACAGCCCGATCATCGCCATTGATGCCTCACTCGGCACCAGACGTCACCAGCACTATATCACCATTTCCCCCGGCGGTTTATGTCCCGGATCCGGCGTAGATAAAAAACTGATGAAAGTCGGCGATATCTCGATTACCGGCATTATCAATACCTCCGGCGAATATGCCCAGTTTGTCCTGCAAACAACCAGATTGTCCACCGTGATGGCACTGGCAGATTGTATCTGTCAGGGAATTTTACTGGCTGTTATGCCCATGCTTTAATCTTATTGTAAATGCCTTCTGCATCCAGACCATATTTATGAAGAAGCGCTACCGCTGCTCCGGATTCCCCGAACATATCGTTCATACCGATCTTCATCACTTTAGTCGGCGCATTTTCGCTCAGGCAGTCACATACAGCGCTGCCAAGACCTCCGATTACGGAATGCTCTTCTACCGTAACCACTCTGCCGGTCTTCTTAGCAGATGCAATGATCAGCTCTTCATCCAGCGGTTTAATCGTATGAATATTAATTACTTCTGCGTTGATGCCATCTTTTTCCAACATATCCGCTGCTGCCAGGCACTCTGCAACCGGAAGTCCGGTAGCTACGATCGTCAGATCTTTACCTTCACGCAGAACAACGCCCTTACCAAGTTCAAATTTATAGTCTTCTCTGTCATTGATCACCGGAACTGCCAGACGACCGAAACGAAGGTAAACCGGTCCTTCATGCTCTACCGCCGCACGAACTGCAGCTTTCGCTTCTACATCATCAGACGGACAAACCACTACCATTCCCGGAATACTGCGCATCAGCGCAAGATCCTCGTTACACTGATGAGATGCACCGTCTTCACCAACAGAAATACCTGCATGTGTTGCACCAATCTTTACATTCAGATGCGGATAACCAATAGAGTTACGCACCTGCTCAAAGTTACGTCCTGCCGCAAACATTGCAAAAGAGCTGATAAACGGAATCTTGCCTGTTGTCGCAAGACCTGCCGCGATACCAGTCATATTGCATTCTGCGATACCGCAGTCAATGTGACGTTCCGGAAATGCTTTTTTAAAGGTACTTGTCTTGGTAGCTGCTGCAAGGTCAGCGTCCAGCACTACCAGATTTTCATATTCTTTGCCCACTTCTACCAGTGCGTTTCCATAGCTTTCTCTGGTTGCGATTTTCTTTACTTCTGACATAATGCTTCACCCACCTTTTCTAAGTCTGCCATAGCAACTGCATACTGCTCGTCATTCGGAGCTGTTCCATGCCATGCTGCCTGATTTTCCATGAAGGAAACGCCTTTTCCTTTTACCGTCTTCATAACAATCGCGGTCGGCATACCTTTTGTTGCCTTAGCTTCATCAAATGCTGCTTTAAGCTGATCGAAATCATTACCGTCTGCCACATTGATCACATGGAAATTGAATGCCTCAAATTTCTTATCAATCGGATACGGACTGCAGACATCCTCAATCTTACCATCGATCTGTAAACCGTTGTTATCTACGATCACAACAAGGTTATCCAGTTTTCTCGCGCCTGCGAACATTGCTGCTTCCCATACCTGACCTTCCTGGATTTCACCGTCGCCAAGCAGCGTATATACACGATAATCTTCATTGCTCATTTTTGCGGAAAGTGCCATACCTACTGCCGCAGAAATACCCTGTCCGAGAGAACCGCTGGACATATCCACGCCCGGAATATGCTGCATGCATGGGTGTCCCTGCAGATAAGAACCAAGTTTACGAAGAGTTGTCAGATCCTCTACCGGGAAATATCCTCTATGCGCCAACGTAGAGTAAAGTCCCGGTGCTGTATGTCCCTTAGAAAGAACAAAACGGTCTCTGTCCGCTTTTTTCGGATCCTTCGGATCAATATTCATCTCTTCAAAATAGAGATAAGTAAATAATTCGGTTGCTGACAGGGATCCGCCCGGATGACCTGCTTTTGCACTGTGAACTGCCGTAACAATACCTTTACGGATCTCGTTAGCAGTCTTTTGTAACTCTAACTTATTCATGTTTCCCTCCTGAATACTTTATTTCGTTGCTGCCTGATCTCCGTTTTCCGCAGAATCAGACTCTAACTATTTATTACTATAGCACAAGAGAGCAGAAATGTACATACATTCCCACTCTCTTTATTATACTTTTTTGTAAAATTGTTTAGATTTTTCTTACAATTCCGTCCGTCCTTCAAGCGCCCGCAGCAAAGTAACCTGATCGATATACTCCAAATCTCCGCCAACGGGTACACCGCTTGCAATACGGCTGACTTTGATTCCAGTCGGTTTAATCAGTTTGCTGATATACATTGCCGTGGTCTCACCTTCCAGACTGGAATTTGTGGCGATGATTACCTCATCCACCACCCCCTGCAAACGCTGCATCAGTTCTTTGAGACGAATATCATTCGGGCCAATGCCAAGCATGGGAGAGATTGCACCGTGCAGCACATGATACACGCCCTCATACTTGCCCGTTTTTTCATATGCCGCCAAATCTCGGGTATTTTCCACCACCATGATCGTTTTCTGATCACGCTTGGGATTGCTGCAGATCGGACAAAGTTCGCTGTCTGTTAAAGTACAGCACTGTGTACAATAACGGACATTCTCTTTTGCCTCCACAATCGCCTGCGCAAGCCCTTTCACCTCATCAAGCGGACGATTAATGATATGAAACGCCAACCGCTGCGCCGATTTTGCCCCCACACCCGGAAGTTTAGAAAACTCTTCGATCAAACGGCTGATCTGTCTGCTGTAGTATTCCATTAGAACGGAAACCCTCCGCCAAGCGCACCACCAAGACCGCCGGTCAGTTTCGCCATTGCCGCTCCGGATTCTTCTTCCACTTTGCGAAGCGCTTCATTTGTTGCAGCCACAATTAAATCTTCCAGCATTTCGATATCATCCGGATCAACCACTTCTTCTTTCAGACTAACTTTTAATACCTCTCTTTTTCCGGAAATCGTTACTTCCACCGCTCCACCGCCTGCTGCCGCGGTAAATTCTTTTTCTTCAAGCGCACGCTGATTTTCCTCCATCTGCTTCTGCATTCTCTGCGCCTGTTTCATCAGATTATTCATGTTACCCGGCATACCTCCCGGAAATCCCCCTCTTTTTGCCATAATGATATCCTCCTGTCTTGTATTTTACTGTTTTTATTTTATTATGAAGCCGGCACTTTAGAAAAAGTCCGCCGGCGAATCATCTACTTCAACTTCAATCCCCTGCACCTGCCGGCGGATTTTTTCGTCAATAGAAATATCATTCAATCGCAGCCCGCTCGCCGCGCAGTCCGCCTCCAGAACCATCTTCACTTCTACTTGCTTGCCTATCTTTTTCGCAATAATACCTTCCAATAACTGACGTTTTTCTTCATCCTTAATATAAGTCTCACCCAAGAAATCAGAAAACGCCACATACAGTCGATTATCCGAATCCGCCGGATTAAATTTCGGTTTTGCTCTGGAAAGTACCATATGAAATCTGCCGTCTGTCTGCGCAATGATACTGCGCCACATCGCAACAACCTGCTGCAGATCCTCCGGTGCAGCCTTTTCAGCTGGCTGTACAGTTTCCTGCACCGCACTGTCCTGCATCTGTCCTCCGGAAATATTTTCATAAGATAGCGCGCCGCCGTAGTTTTCCGCTCCGCGACTGACGATCACACCCTCGGCAACCTGCTTTTCCAGGCTTCGGATACGCTCCAGAACAGATGTCAGATCCTGTTCCATCTGTGGACGGCACATCTTGATCAGCGCCACCTCCAGCGCCAAACGTTTGGAAGTTTCATATTTCATACGGTTGCCCAGTTCCGAAAAGATACGAATATAGCGCATCAGCGCGTCTTCTCGCACCATCGCCGCCTCTTCCTGCAAAAGCTTTAGATTCTCCGCCGAAACATCCAGCACATCCTCAATATCATCCGACGACTTGAGCAGCAGCAGATTTCTCAAATACCAGGTAAAATCCGAGACATACTGTCCCAGTTCCCGCCCCTGCATCACCAGGTCTTCCAGCGACTGCATCAGCCCCCGCACATCTTTTTTTAGAATCAGACGCAGCATCCGGCTAAATATCTCCGTATCGACTGCCCCCAACACATTAAGAACCTGCTCATAGGTCAATTTCTGCCCCGGGAAAAAGGCGATACATTGATCAAGAAGGCTCAAAGCGTCACGCATAGCGCCGTCTGCCTTTCTGGCAATGTAACGGATCGCTTTTTCCTCTGCCTCCATATGCTCGGCCGCAAGCAGTTCCTGTATGCGCTCACCGATCGTCGTAATAGAAATACGCTTAAAATCATACCGCTGGCAGCGCGATAAAATAGTCACCGGCAGCTTATGCGCCTCGGTTGTCGCCAGTATAAAAATCACGTAAGACGGAGGCTCCTCCAACGTTTTTAGAAGTGCGTTGAACGCGCCGATAGACAGCATATGAACCTCATCGATAATATACACCTTAAAACGGCCCTCTGTCGGAGAATAAGAAACCTCTTCACGAATCTCACGAATATTATCCACGCCATTGTTGGAAGCCGCATCGATTTCGATCACATTCATGGAACTGCCCGCAGCAATCGCCCGGCAGGTCGCACATTCATTACACGGACTGCCGTCCACCGGATGCTCGCAGTTGACTGCTTTTGCCATAATCTTGGCAATCGACGTCTTTCCGGTTCCTCTCGTTCCGCAAAACAAATATGCATGTCCGATGCGGTCTGACTTTATTTGATTTTTCAGTGTCTGCACGATTGCGTCCTGACCCTTTACATCTGCAAAGGTATCAGGACGGAATTTGCGATATAACGCAGTATATGCCATAAATTTTTAATCTCCAAAACTAATTCCGATTAATTTTGCCTCTTTCACAATCTGATCTTCCGGAGAAACGGATTTCAGCTTTCCAGCCACATCCTCCAGAGGTACTTTCTTAGTCTTCCCATTTACGATACCGATCATGTAACCAAAATCGCCATTCATGATCGCTCTTGCGCCGGCTGCGCCCAGTCTGGTGGAAAGTACACGGTCGTACGGACACGGGCTTCCGCCGCGCTGTGTATGACCCGGAACAGTCACACGCACCTCCGTACCGCTGCGCTCCTGAACCTTGGCTGCAATTTCATAAGAAACTGTCGGATACTTATAATCTTTCATATATTCTTTGAGTTCCTTTTTGCTCATGGCTGCTTTTTCCTTTGAAATCGCACCCTCCGCAACCGCAATTACTGTAAAGCCTTTTCCCTCTTTCGTACGCTTATCGATCGCCTCGATCACTTTGTCAATATCATATGGAATCTCCGGAATCAGAATAATATCCGCACCGCCCGCGATTCCGGCATACAAACAAAGCTGGCCGACCTTGTGTCCCATAATTTCTACGATAAATACGCGGTTATGAGAAGAAGCCGTTGTATGAATGCAGTCAATCGCCTCCGTAGCAATATTTACCGCACTGTAAAAGCCGAATGTCATGTCCGTTCCGTAAATGTCATTGTCAATCGTTTTCGGCATATGAATGATGTTCAGCCCCTCTTCCCGCAGAAGATTCGCCGTTTTCTGCGTGCCATTTCCACCCAAAATTACCAAGCAATCCAGACGCAGCTTGTAATAATTCTGTTTCATCGCGGCCACTTTATCGAGACCTTTTTCATCCGGAACACGCATCATTTTAAACGGCTGTCTGGATGAACCGATAATTGTGCCTCCTCTGGTAAGAATCCCCGAAAAATCCTGCGCGGTAAGCAGGCGATAATCACCATAAATCAGGCCTTTGTAACCGTTCATGAAACCGTAGACTTCCAATTCGTCCACGTTCGTTGCAAGTCCTTTTACAATGCCCCTCATTGTCGCATTCAGCGCCTGACAGTCACCGCCGCTTGTAAGCATGCCCACTCTCAACATTTCTGATCCCTTCTTTCCCGTAAATCATAACGTCTTTTTTCTAACTATACTACATTTTTATTTTTATCACAATAAATTTTACAGATTTCTTTGACAGCGCGCCATAAATTTGATATACTTCAAATCGGATCACTAAATTGATTCGGATACGGAGAGTTGTCCGAGTGGTTTAAGGTGCGGCTCTCGAAAAGCCGTGTGGCTAATACCCACCGAGGGTTCGAATCCCTTGCTCTCCGCTTGTAATGCCCGCAGGCACAGATGTGTTTGTGGGCGTTTGTTATAATTGAGAAAGGATCTCATATCATGGATGGAATTATTTTTGATGTAGACGGTACGCTCTGGGATTCCACCGAAGTTGTTGCTGTCGCTTACAACCGCGCAATTTCCGAACTTACAAATCTATCGCTTCGGGTAACCGCAGATCAATTAAAAAAATTGTTTGGTAAACCGATGGACGTCATTTTTGCCGAACTGTTGCCAGATCTCCCGAAAGAACAGCAGACAGCGCTGGCCGAGGCCAGCTTTGCGCAGGAACATATCGAATTAGAGAAAACACCCGGCAGACTTTATGAAGGGGTAGAAGAAATGTTCCGCACTCTCTCCGAAAAATATCCGCTCTATATCGTCAGCAACTGTCAGTGCGGATACATTGAACTGTTTTTAAGAAAAACCGGATTAAGCCGTTATATCAAAGCGCACCTTTGCTTCGGAGAAACCGGAACCTCCAAAGGTCAGACAATCCTACGGCTGATGCGCGAAAACAATCTGCAGTCACCTGTTTATGTCGGAGACATCCAGGGCGATGCCGATGCCTGTAAAGAAGCCGGCATTCCTTTTGTATTTGCAGAATACGGTTTCGGAGACGTTGCCGCCCCGCAATATCGCATCAAAACACCGCTGGAACTGACGGAACTGTTTTAACGGTTCTTTATAATGCGCAAAATCTGTCGAACACATTTCAGCGATTTACAATTGACATTACGCGCAAAACAGGATATGATAACTAAGTCAGTTTTGGATTTCTCCAATCTGACAGTTTTTAGAAGCGGTCATTGCCGTTTTACCCAAATATGTCATAACACTTCCACGCAGCCGGGGAGATAGCGGTGCCCTGTACCTGCAATCCGCTACAGCAGGGGTCATACCAATCCGAGGGTTTTTTGCTGTGGAGCTGCCCTCTATAAGTGGCGTTGACATCTGGGTCTTGCACAACAGAAATCTATGAATCGTGTCAGGTCGGGAACGGAGCAGCACTAAGTAGAACCTTCTGTGTGTTGCGAGGGCGCCTGGATTGAGTTAACTGTAGAGGTAACGTCCATGGTGGAAATTCGACGTGCGGTGCGTGGATTAAGATAGCCTGGGAAGTATATTCCCAGGCTATCTTAATGTCATTGTGCACTCGCGCATAAAGAACTCGTTGCTAACGCAACTGCGCTCGGCACACAGAGTTTGCAAGCAAACTCTTATTCATACCTCTTTACAACTCATGCCCGTGACCGAGCAACTTTTGTTGCGAGGCAGCACTGCTGCGCATATAAAATTTATCACCTCTTCGCTTATTTTTCTTCTCTCCAACGCCTCCGTACCATAAATGCCGCTGCTTTCGGCTGACGGTTTCTGGTAAAAATTCCCTTTTTGTTTCCATCCACCCTGCGCAGTCCAGCGGAGGTCATGAAATCTGCAAATGCCCAGATATGCTCGCCGATGACAAAATCACACTCATCCATTGCGCGATTGTTTTCCTGCAGGTATTCAATCTGATATTCCTCTGAAAACATCACCTCCGGAAGCTTATGAAGCCCGGCCACAGTATCTGCTCCATATTCCGTCACAATCACCGGTTTTTTATATTTCTGATTCCAGCTAATCAGATCCTTTTTCATGCGCGGATAAATACTCTCTAATTCACCCGTACTGACATACCAGCCAAAATAGCGATTGATACAGATTACATCAAACAGCTGTGATATCTTGTCATCCGCGACATCCGTCTGCATTATGCCATTAATCGGACGTTCCGGGTCAAGGAGGCGCATATACTCTGCCACTTCTGTAAAATAAGTCTGCGCATTCTTCTCTCCGGAATTCGGTTCGTTTGTAACACTCCACATCACCACACACGGATGATTTTTATCGCGCTCATACAGTTCTTTCAGCACTTCTTTGTGATGTTCCAATGTCTTTTCATTCACGCGCTCTGCCGTAAATACCACCTTATCATAAAAGAAATTCATACCAACTGCCGGAACTTCATCAATAATCACGATTCCCTGCCGATCTGCCATCTGCATGATCTCCTCCGAATACGGATAATGTGAAGTGCGGAACGAATTTGCGCCGATCCATTTCAGCAGCTCAAAATCACGCACATTCAGCGCCTCATCCAAACCTTTACCGCGGATATCACTGTCCTCATGTTTTCCAAAGCCTTTGAAGTAAAACGGCTTTTCGTTAATCAGAAATTCCTTATCCGTCACACGAACCGTACGCACGCCAAACGGAAGGCTGTATTCATCCTCTCCCATTGTCACTCTCAAGGTATAAAGATATGCCGCGCCTGGCTGCCAGAGATGAACATTTGTGATCGTAATCTCACCATTTCGCGTCTCCGCAGACACAACCACATTTCCCTGTTCATTTAAAACCGTTACCTGTACCGGAAGTTCTTCGCCATACGTCATGATTTCAAATTTTACCAGACCGTCATTTCCGTTTACATCCGTCTTTACGGTAATATCAGAGATATAATCCTTCGGCGTGCAGTATAGACGAACCGGGCGATGTATACCGGAATAATTAAAGAAATCAAACCAGTATTCCTGCTCCAAACGTCCTTCCGGATAGAGGTCACTTTTCTTTATTCCCACTTCTCCGCACGGAATACAGGTCCAATCCAGCATATTGCTGACCGCTACTGTTACGCGATTGTCTCCCGCCTGCACCTTCTCTGTAATTTCCACCTCAAAAGGCATAAATCCACCTTTATGGCGTATCACTTCCACTCCATTCACGTACACAACCGCATGCTGTGTTACACTGCCAAATCTAAGTACAATTCGCTGATTCTCCCACAGCTTCGGCACGGAAAACAACCTCTCATACCATACCCATCCGACATGATCGCGCAGTTTTCTGTCTGTCGTAATATCATTGTAGCTTGCCGGTACCGGCATTTCTATGGTATTTTCCAACCCGTTTTCGTACCACTTATTTTTAAAACCTTCTTCTAAAAACTGCTCCTGCTTAAACTGCCAGATTCCATTCAGTTCTTTCACCTGACGGCTGGCATTATCAATTGGAAATAACATTGTAATCTCCCTTTTTCCGATACTTTCTGTATATTCCATCTCTTTTATTCACAGAGTAAAATGTCATTTCTATTTTAGCACAATTTTCCAAAAACAAATACTTTATTTGACCAGTTGCAGATATTTCTGTATACTGATTTCAAAATACAACGTACACCTCATAGGGGGATTTAATTATGCCAGCCACACATGATAATTATGAAATCCAAAAAGCCGCCGCGCAAAAATATTTTTTAAATTTTGATCAGCAAACTATCATTGATACATTCCAATTAAAAAGTGACGCTAAATACATTTACATCACTTTTTTTGAAACTCCTTATTGGATTGACCGTATCTCCGGAGAAATTAAAAAAAGCAGCGACCATTTTGCCACTGCCTCTCCTGCCGGGTTTAACGAAGTACTTTCTATTTTTGATTTACTCTGTCATAGCCAAAAACGGTTCCAGTCTTCCGGAAATTGGGCTCCGGTCAACAGTCTAAAAGGCCGTCCACGCACAATCGGAGTCAGCACCGGACTATATGAGACCAGTTCACGCGTTTTTGACTCTGACCCTATAAAATTTTGCACCGCCTGCGAAAAACTGGGCGGTACTCCCGAAAAATACGGCGACATCAGTTACCGATTCCACGTATTCGATACTATGTCGGTCATTCTGAAATTCTATCTGTCCGACGAAGAATTTCCGGCACAGACCACCATTCTGTGGGATGAAAATACACTGGAATCCATTTATTATGAGACTACATTTTATATTGCACATTTCCTGCTGCAAACACTGGAAATATTTTGTCAGAATTAATTTTCTTTCTTATATACCCTCACACCACGCACATATTTCGCACAGATTCCCAATAAATCTAGTGACAGATAGGCCGCCCGCTCCATGCGGTCTGCCACCGGCATCTCACGCGCCATTGGCATGATGCTGTCATCCAGCACAACAGCGTCAAATTCACAGCCGCTGTCAAAGCTGCCGACATTTCCGAAAAATGCTCCGCCGCCTTTCGTTGCCAGATAGAAAGCTTCAGCGAAGGTAAGCGGTCTGCAGGTATCATCCACCAACCTCCAGTACATTTTAGAAACTTGTATTGCATCTGTAACTGCACGGAACATGGATTCAGTGTGACCGCCTGCAACATCGCTTCCCAGTCCGATTTTCAAACCTTTTTCCAGATATCTGCGGATCGGCGCTATTCCTGAAGAAAGATTCAGGTTGGATGCCGGACAATGCGCAACAAATACACCATTTTCTTTCATCAGATCCGTTTCCTCTTTCCCTGAATACACGCAATGTGCCATGATTGTTTTCGCTCTGCCGCCGAACAGACCAAATCTGTCATAGACTTCTCCGTAAAAACGCGACTGCGGACACAGTTCTTTTACAAACTCTATCTCTCCTAGGTTTTCCGATAAATGCGACTGCACCGGTATCCCATATACTTCCTGTATTTTCTGCAATTCTTCCATCAGTTCATCGCTGCAGCTCGGAACAAACCGCGGTGTCAAAATTGGATACGTCCTTTCAAACTTCCCCTGTACGGTTTCCAACCACTCACGCGTTGCACGCGCAGATTCCCGATAATCCTTTTCCTGCAGCTCTGGAATTGACTCCCGATCCATATTCACCTTTCCGACATAAGAAATCAGTCCGGTTTTCTCCATCTCTTCCATCAGAATCTCTGTAGCCTGAGAATGAATCGTTGCAAACATACAAACCCTTGTTGTAGCGCTTTTGCGCATTTGCTCCGCAAAAATAGCGTATGCTTTTTTCGCATACTCATTATCTTGGTATCTGGTTTCTTCCGGAAATGTTTGCCGGTTAAGCCACGGCATCAGTTCCAGATCCATGCCGGTTCCGCGAAACGCAAACTGCGGTGCATGGATATGCAGATCGATCATTCCCGGAAAAATTAATTTGCCGCTGTGATCTTCTAGCGGCAATTCTTGATATTGTTCCGGCAAAATCTCATATACGCCGCCGCTTTTCCCCTCAATACACACAAGATATCCGTTTTTTACCATACAGAATTCTGTCTGCGATTTGCTGTAACAGATATCTCCTCTTAAGACAAATTTTTCCATAATAAATACACAAGCTCCTTTATTCTCTTTGCCACACAGCTTCTCTTTTCCCTGCTACAAAATATTTCTGTCCCCTTATCGATGCCATTCCAATTCTTTTGCCGGGGTAACTACATACGCATCCTCACCCTTCCCAGTGCGCATGATCACATTGCGGATACCTGCCTGAATAATCATTCTCGCACATAACGGGCATGGTTTTGCCTGATGAACAGAATTGTCCTCTGGATTTACCCCTGCCAGATACAAATCCGCCCCAAGCGTCTGTTCTCTGGAACAATTAAGCAGCGCATTCTGTTCCGCATGAATCGCCCTACAGATATCATACCCCTGTCCCTGATGCAGATCTTTTTCAATCCGCGGACACCTGCCAATATCACAGCAGTTCTCAAAACCGCGTGGTGAACCGTTATAACCGGTGGAAACCACCGCATCGTCCTTTACAATCACTGCGCCATATTTCCGCTTGATGCAGGTGCTCCTGTAAGCAAACGTTTCCGCGACATTCAGATACGTATTGATCTTTGAAATCCGTTTGTTGCCCTGTGGTTTAACCATGTTTTCACTCTCCGTTATTGTATCAGAAACAGACGTTATCTATTCCTTTGTTTTTCCGCCCTTATTGCTCAAAATCTAATTACATTATGTTTCATCTTTCCATTTTATTTTACCATATTATCTGCTTTTTTGATACAAAAGATTGTATAAAGATTACCCAAAAGCAATCACATTCTATACCAAAAGCCGGAACCACCGCTTTGACACGGTATCCCGGCTTTCTGTCTATTATTTAAATTTACATCCGTAATTATATCTTTTATTTCTGTACACTCAGCTTAAACACTTTCGCATCATGACATCCAAGTGTAAACGTTATCTCCCCTTCTGCCACTCCAAGATCCCTGTGTTCCCATAAATCACGCACTACTGTTTTTTCAGAAATATCAAGATCTGCGAAGCTGACAGAAAAAGTTTCTGTCCATCCGGCTGTATTGAACACTGCCAGATATTGATTTCCTTCTACATCCTGTGTCTGCCATGCGATCAGTTCCATATTACGGATAATCTGACGCGCACCGGAAGTTTCTTTCAGAAGAGCCAGCACTTCTTCGTTTATCAACAGACTCTTTGTCCACTCATCCATGTCTGTCATCTCGCAGCCAAGCATCAGCGGCGAACGGAAAATACACCACAGCGTCATCATCGTACGCTGTTCTTCCTTGGAAAGTCTGGTCTGACGATCGCCAAGTCCATGCTCGCATCCGCGCAGAGAAATGTGCCCAAGCGGCAGCATATCGCAGTCCGGCCAGCAACCTTCTGATACATACGGGCTCCAGTTATTACATCTGGTAAACATTTCCATGATGTTGCCCCAGCTGTCCCAGAGATCATTTGTAATACGCCACATATTTGCATTTTTGCAGAGATGTTCTGCCTTATCCACCATTGCCGGTCCCGGAGAAAGACTTAATACAATCGGACGACCTATCTTATCAATTGCTCTGCGGAGCAATTCAATTTCATCGCCACCGTAGGAAATAGATGTTTCATCGCCCGGACGGCCGTATTTTACACAGATATCATCCACTTTGATAAAATCCACACCCCAGGAAGCATACAGTTCAATAATGGAATCATAATATGCCTGTGCCCCCGGTTTTGTGGTATCTACACCATACATATCCGTATTCCAAGAACAGATGGAGCACGGATGAGCAATCTCTCTTGCCGTATAATCCGTACCTTTAATCCTTACATTTGCCGCCACAGCCTGTCGCGGAATGCCTCGCATAATGTGGATACCGAATTTCAGCCCTTTACTATGTACATATTCTGCAATCGGTCCAAAACCTTTGCCATCTGCCGCTGACGGAAAACGGTTTACCGCCGGAATCACCCTGCCGTATTCATCCATACAAAGATCTGCAAACTTATTATAATGGCTGGAATCCGCTGTCGGCTCATACCACTGAATATCGCAGACAATATACTCCCATCCATACTGTTTTAAATGTTCCGCCATATAATCGGCATTCTGAAGCAATTCTTTTTCTGTCACCGAAGCGCCGTAGCAGTCCCAGCTGTTCCATCCCATCGGCGGGGTTTTTGCAAAATTATTTTTGTTCATTATCTTCGCTCTCCTTTATTAATATCCTATTTAAATCATAATAGATTTTGTTATAAAGTTCAATTCTTTCCCACTGTAATTTCATAAATTTTCACATTAGCTATAACTATTGAGCCGTACCGGAATATATCCGATACGGCTCTAATTTTACACCCTCTTATGCTTTTGTTCCTGTTAAAGCAATACCTTCTATAAATTGTTTCTGGAAGATTATATAAATAATAATCATCGGTATCATCGCCAATACAGATCCCGCCATCAGATTCGGGTAATTCACAGAAAACTGTCCTCTTAAAGTAGATAAACCAGATGATAATGTAAGTTTATCCAGCTTTGTATTTACGATCAGAGGCCACATTAAATCTCCATACGCAAACAATGCCGTAAACACTGCTAATGCAGCCATTGCAGTTTTCGTCAGCGGAAACGCGATTCTGACAAACGAGCCAAAATGATTACACCCATCGATTCTCGATGCATCCAATAAATCATCCGGAATTCCCATATAGGTCTGTCTCAGGAAAAATGTTCCAAAAGCACTGACAAGCGCAGGAAAAACCAATGCAAAAATCGTATCTGTCTGACGCATTGCAGAAATCAATTCATACTGCGGCAAAATAAATACCTGAGCCGGAAACATCAACTGCGAAAGAACCAGCATAAAAAACAGATTCTTCAGCGGAAAATTAACTTTCGCAAATGCATAAGCAGCCATCGATGAAAATACAATCGCACAAATTACTCTGATTATAATCATCATAATCGTATTAAAATAAAGTTTCACAAACGGCAGACTGGCTGTTACCTGTTTATATGCCGCCAAATTACTGAACGATTCCGGAAATAACGTCGGCGGTATCAAGGTTGTCTCCGGTACAGTCTTAAAGCTTGTCATAATCATCCATACAAACGGAAAAATCATTATTACACTGCCGATTGTCAGGATAAGATAGACTGCAAAATTTCCTCTTTTAATTTTCTTTATCATCGCTTTATGTCTCCTCTCCTGCTATGCATCATAAGTAACCCATTTTTTCTGACCGATAAACTGAATTACTGTAATAATGGCAATTAATATAACACACCACACTACAAGCGCCGAACCATAGCCTTTGTTATTTTTTACAAACGTTTCCTGATAGAAGTTATAAAGAATAGTTTCACAACTTCTAATTGCCGGATTCGTTTTTTCAATCATCATATAAATGATATCAAATACCTTCAGAGAGGCCATAACACGCATCATTAATACGAAAAATAAAGTAGGAGAGACAAGCGGTACCGTAATACTCTTAAACTGCTGGAATGAAGACGCTCCATCAATTCTTGCCGCCTCATAATATGAACCGGAAATACTCTGCAAACCTGATAGAAGTAAAATTGCATCATATCCAACACTACTCCAAATTGTTACAATCGCACATGCCAAAAGCGCTGTTTTAGGATTTGCAATCCAGTTCGTATCAGCCGGAAGATGTAATGCTCCCAGAACAATATTAATAATGCCGTAATCTGTATTAAACAACCATTTCCATACCATAGCTACTGCTGCCGGTGCAACAACCATAGGTAAAAAATAAATTGCACGAAAAGCTGTTTTTCCCTTAATCTTCTGGTTTAACAGAACTGCGATCAACAGACCAATGATAACCGTAACTGGTACCGTATAAATCATAAACAATAATGTGTTTTTCGTAATTGTCCAAAAGCTATCATCTTGAAACATTTTTATGTAATTATCAAAACCTACAAATTTCCATTTACCAAATGCTCCAGATTTAAAGAAACTCATATATACCGTTCTGCATAATGGATAAACATTCAAAACACACAAGCCTATAATTGTGGGCAGTGCCATTAAAAATCCAGTAAGCGCTCCTCGCCCATATTTCTTTCTCAATTTCGCCATCACTTTCTGTCCACCTCACAGTTCTTTCAGGATTTTCTTATTCTTCTGCCAGACATTCGTCAACAATCTGCTGGCACTGCGTGCAGGCTGTATCCAGATCCATATTTCCACTATATACCTCCAGAAGAGTTGCTTCTACTTCCGGGAACCAAGTAGATTTTGTTTTAGAATACGGATACTGTACACTATATTCAAGCTGATCTACATATGCCTTTACATTTTTTCCTTCATAATTATTAGCCCAAGAATCTCCTGTTCCATTAAAGGCCGGAATAGCTGCACCATTTTCACCGTGAATAATTGCCGCTTCTTCTGTTCCCAGGAATTTCAAAACATCTTTTACAACTTCCAGATTAGGGTTATCCGCTGCTGTTGCATAAGCCAATCCATTAGAGATGCTGGCTCTGCCATCTCCGCTTGCCGGATCTGGACATTTTGGAAGAACAGCTACATCCCAATTTAAATCCGGATAATTGATATACATATTATTAATGCCCCAGCTTCCAAGATACATCATAGCTCCTTCACCTGCAAAGAATCTTTCTGCCTTTCCAAGTTCAGAAAGCTGTGTCTGATCCGGTGAAAAATCGTAATCTGTCTGCCATCCAATATATTCTGCAAGTCCTTTCTTTGTTGCCTCGTCTTCAAAACCGGCTTTCGTCTTATCATCATTTACATAAAAACCACCAGCCTGATATATCGTATTCAGCCATCCTTCCTGCTCGTTATGATCTGCCATCATACCAAACTTACCAGTCTTCTCCTGAATCGTCTGAGAAGCCTCTACTAACGTATCCCATGTCCATGTATCATCCGGATAAGCTACACCTGCTTCATCAAAAATATCTTTATTATAAACAAGACCAATTGTGTCAACATCTTTCATTACACCATAAATACGATCTTCGTATTTAAAATTATCTACCAGATTCGCAGGGAAATTATTATAATAATAATCTGCACCCTCCTCATAGATATCTGTCAGGTCTGCCAACATTCCAGCATCTGCATATTTGCTGAACTCATTTGTATGCATCCAGAAAATATCCGGTAAAGAACCACTATTAGCCATAGCTTCCAGTTTCGTCCAGTACTCACCCCAAGCTGAAATCTGTACTTCAATCGTTACATTCGGATGTTTTTCATGATATGCCGCCGCGAGCGCTTCCATTCCGGCCTGCTGATAAATTTCCCACCCCATCATTGTAAGAGTAATCGGTTCTCCGTTATTTACTTCTGCCTCTTCCGCTGAAGCAGAACCTGCAAAAACAGACAAAGTCATACAAGCTGTTAATCCCATGGCTGCTAATCTCTTCAATTTTTTCATTTGATTCCCTCCTGTTTTTAAATAATTTTGATTTTTTTTCTTCACAACGTTTGTCATTTGCCAGCATTTTGACTCATTTATGATGTTATCAATTATAACATTTATCCATTTTCACCAAAATATCATTACACATCATCTTATATACATCATAACGCATATATGTTTCATTTTGCATGTTTTGCTTTTTTGTGAAGTTTACTTTTTTTCTTAATTCTGTAATAATAGCATTGTCATAAGCAAATACATTTATCAGGAGATATGTCATGTCTGCATATATGTTTAACTTTAACGAGTACCAGGATCTTGCTCTAGTCGAAATCGGAAGACAAAAATGTACCCCTCTATATTCTTTTGGGCCGTTTATCCGAAACGAATATATTTTCCACTACGTATTGAGCGGAAAAGGCTACTGTTCCTATGGCCATATTTCAAAGTCCGGCGTATCTGCCAGACACAGCGAAGCAGAAAGTGGTCCACCTGAATTTGAAATCAAAGCTGGCGAAGGTTTTCTTCTAGAACCACATACAAAGCATATCTACTACGCCGACGAATTTGAGCCATGGCAATATATCTGGATTGTTTTCCGTGGATTAGCCGTTCCTCAATATCTAAAAGACTGCGGTCTCTCCAAGGATAATATTATTTATCGTCCGAAAGACTACAGCAACCAAACAATCCAAAATATTAAGTCGCACTTGATTACCATACTTGAACATCCAAATTATGAACCTGCTTTTATCATGGGACATTTTTCATTATTCTTCTACCATCTCATAGAAAACTCTGCAAATCATAATTTGTTGTTACCCCCCCCCAGGCAAAAACTGACACCTTTGCCAATTACTATCTAACACAAGCGACACGTTACATAAACGGAAACTATCCAAATATACAATCTCTCGATGAAATTGCACATTTCTGCAATGTAAGCCGTAGCCATCTTGGAAGGCTGTTTCGCGAAAATCTGCATATTTCATTACAAGGGTATTTAATTCAATGTCGTTTAAATAAAACAAGAGAGCTTCTCGCAAATACAGCACTTTCCATTAATGAAATCGCTGTTCGAGTTGGTTATCAAAACGAACTCAATTTGCTGCGTGCATTTAAAAAAGCTTACGGAATTTCTCCAAATCTTTGGCGCAAGCAGAATACGCTTTAAAATTATATATTGCATTTTTAGACATTGTACGATATATGTAACTATATAAAATACAAATTAACAAGCTAATTTATTCCTTGCTATCCTAAACGTAAAACACAACACTGTATTTTGGATTGATGGTAAAAATGGATAAAAAAGAGTTCGTCAGATCAAAGAACAATTTGATTCTGTAATACATCGTGATATAGCTTCTCATGTTGAATTTTAGTACGCCCGCGAATTAATGATATTACTCGGATATCAACACTGAGAAAAAATTGCACAATTCAGTAAATTACCGCCTGTAACACATTCTAAAAAAATATAGGAAGCCTCTATAACCGGAATACTTTCGATTATAGAGACTTCTTATTTACACTTTTATATACTTACTTTTATACCGTAATTTTTCTCTTTTCATGCTCCGCAGCGACTTCTTCAACGGACTTTTCTCGCACGCGCACCGCTCCTTTATATCCTTCGTTTGTTGGAATCAGATTACCTTTAGCAAGATTTTCTTTTGCCTGAGCGATTCCCTTCGCATACTGCGGCAGCCACTGTTCCTGCGCTACAAGCATCTCATCTATCATCTGCCAGATTTCCGGCGGATTGCAGACAGCCCCTGTCAGAGGATCCATCAATGCTGCCTGTTTCAGCAGATTTACATCGCCATGAACAGCCGCTTCCACAGATAGCTTCTGCACCCAGATCGACTGTGAGCAGACAGCTGCGCAGCCAAGCGGCAAATCACCGATCTTCGGCACACTGATACCGTTTCCGTCCACATAACATGGCACTTCTACCACGCTCTCATCTGGCAAGTTTGTGATACAGCCATCATTCATCATATTAAAATGACCGCGGTACATTTTTCCGGTTTCCAATGATTCGATAATATAAGAGCAATGCTCTTTTCCACGTTCAGAGCCATCTAACTTCTTCGGCGGTTCTGCCAGAATCTTCGGATAGTCCGTCTCAAACCAATTGCGCTCTTCTCTTGTTACACGCAGATAACCGCCGGTCTCACCGTTGATCCAGCTGTCCAGATTGATCCAGTCTTTAATTTCATCCGGGCGTTTGCGGTACCATGCCACATATTCAGAAAGATGTCCGTTAGATTCCGTCGAATAATAGCCGAAACGCTTCAGAATATCAATACGCACCTTCTCTTCCTCACGGAATTTTTCATGTGCCTCAAAGCCCGGCAGAATCTTGTCAAGCAGCTCCTCGCCATTATGTTTTACAGAAATATACCAGGTCTGATGATTAATACCCGCACAGGTAATATCAAGCTCATCTCTTGGAATACCCAGTACTTCCGCAATCTGCAATTCCCCGTGAATCTCACCATGGCACAAGCCAATCGTCTTTACTCCGCCGTATTTATTGCAGGCCCAGGTTGCCATTGCATTCGGGTTAGAATAGTTCAACATAATCGCGCCCGGTTCTGCCACCTCACGAATGTCTTTACAGAAATCAAGCATTGCCGCGATCACTCGCTGACCGTACATAATTCCTCCTGTGCAGAGTGTATCGCCGACACACTGATCCACTCCGTATTTCAGGGGAATCTCAATATCCGTTTCAAACGCTTCCAGACCGCCGATGCGAACGCAGTTTACAATATATCTCGCGTCTTTAAATGCCTCTCTTCTATCTGTCGTCGCAAAAATTTTCACCGGAATATTGTTTGCATCCAAATCTCTCTGACAAAGCGCACGTGTCTTTTCCAGATTGTCCGCATTAATATCGGTAAACGCGATTTCTGCGCTTCTCAGTTCCGGTACTGACATAATGTCTGTAAATAATGTACGTGCGAACACCAAACTGCCCGCACCGATAAATGCTATCTTAAAACTCATTTCAAAAACCCTCCCATGTCTTTTTTCTTATTATAAACACAGCTACTTTCCTATGTGGAAACTATTGTTGAAGGGTTTTTCAAATGCAAGATATTGTCGCATTTCTTTTTTCATGCTACACTATACTTAAAATATTAACTTCAAAAAATCCTAACTAATTTATCTATTCAAAAATCGAGGAAAACAAATGAGTTTATATGACTTCAAAAAACAGTATGCCTATATTACCGCATTTTACGCCCTGTCCCTCAAGGAATATCAGATGAACCTACACACACACCCACGCTGTGAGATCATGTATGTTACGCAGGGAAACTGTCAAATTTATGTTGGTGAGAAGAAATTTTTGCTCGGAACACGCCAATTTATTTTTCTGGATGCCAATGTACCGCACAAGTTGCTGATAGAAAATGGCACATTTTGTTCTATTTTGAATCTTGAATTTTCCTGTCATGAAACACAAATGCCACTGCGTCTGGATTTCCAAGAGCTTCAAAACGAAAGCTCTTCTTTCCGACAGTTCCGTCAGAAAAAAGAGCCTTATTTCATCGGCACAGATAACGAAAATCTGGGCTACGCTTTAAAAGATCTAATTTCTCATTTAAAGAAAAATCTAAATCTGGAAATGCTGTATATGAACCGTCAAAAGCATATCTCTGACAAAGAATACACCGGTCAGATCACCTCTGATCAGCTTTACCTTATCCGTCTGCTGTTTTTCCGGACCTTGGTAGAGCTTTCACTCTGCCATCAGAAAACTGCCGAACCGGCTGGCGCTATCTATCTGAAACGCGCTCTGTCCTACATTGACGCGCACCTGACAGAAGATCTGCGTATTCCGCAGATTGCAGAATATGCCGGAATCAACAAATCATACCTGCATTCTCTGTTTTCCCAGCAAATGGAATGCACCATCACCGACTACATCAACCGCCGCAGACTGGAACAGGCTGCATTTATGCTGGTCAACAGTACCTTTTCTGTAACCGATATTGCCTTCTCCACCGGTTACAACAGCCGCCAGCATTTTGGCAGTACCTTTGAAAAATATTACGGCATCAGTCCGCGCGCATACCGGAAGCTTCACGAGAAGCAGCTGAATCCCACTACCGGCAGCGGACAGTTTACGCTAGGAGAGGGCGGTATGTGGGAAAGCGTGGCCATGAAAATGTGAATGCGGCAAGCCCTCCCTGTTGTCTGTTATGATTTCCTCTGATTTTTCGATTTTCCTTTCACGAAATTCTTCAATTTTCTCCTTCGCCTCTTCTAAGTCATTGCAACCATCTAAAATCATTTTGATCATGTGTAAAATTCCATCAAATTGCTTATCTGTCATATTTTCATCCATGATATCTCCTTTCCCTGCCTACCCAGTTATTCATCAGAAAAGTTCCGATTCGTTTTATTATTCCTTCTTTTTTCGTATTTGCCAACACATTTCTTCTCTTTTTATTTTTTTCATTCTCATACTATTTATTTTTTATTTGTCATATTCCCAGCAACATGGTATATTTATTAAAAGAACCCAACCGGAAAGGAGAATTCCCACTGACTACTTTACTTTTATTTATCTCAATCGTTTTATTATCCTGTTCTCTTTTAAAGAAAATGTCCGGCCGTCTCGGTATCCCCTCGCTGCTGACATTTATTTTGCTGGGAATGCTGCTCGGCTCCGACGGGCTTTTTAAAATTCCTTTTGAGGATTATCAGTTTGCAGAACAGCTCAGTACGCTCGCTCTGCTGTTTATTATGTTTTACGGCGGTTTCGGAACAAGCTGGAATGCCGCCAAACCGGCAGCCGCCGCTTCTATCATGCTTTCCAGCGTCGGAACCATCATAACCGCTCTGCTGACAGGGCTGTTCTGTCATTTTGTTTTGAACATGCCTCTGTTGGAGGGATTTCTCTGCGGCGCGATGCTCGGTTCTACGGATGCAGCTTCTGTATTTTCCATCCTGCGTTCCAGAAAACTTGCTTTAAAAGAAAATACCGCTCCTCTTCTGGAGGTAGAAAGCGGTTCAAACGATCCGTTTGCTTATATGCTGACTGCCGTATTGCTTACCGCTATGGAAACCGGTATTACTCCTGTTACCGCACTTGGTTTGCTTTTGGGTCAGATTCTTTTTGGTCTGCTGTTTGGATTCGGTATCGGACTTTTCATACGCTGGCTGATGCAGAAGCAGCCGTTTGACACTTTTGCAATGGAAACCATCTTTATTGTTGCAGTCGCACTGTTCAGTTATGCTGCCCCTGCTTCACTCGGAGGCAACGGTTTCTTGAGCGTCTACATTGTCGGCATTCTTCTCGGAAACAGCAAACTGCCAGATAAGACCTCTCTCGTTCCATTTTTTGACGGTGTAACCGGAACCATGCAGGCTCTGCTTTTCTTCCTGCTCGGCCTGCTCTCTTTCCCGTCCAGAATGCTGCACGTATTGCTTCCGGCGCTTGGGCTCTCTCTGTTTCTTATGCTCGCAGCCCGTCCGGCAGCTGTTTTCCTCTGTATGGTTCCGTTTAGCGGAAGCCTCGCGAAACGCGTCCTGATCTCATTTTCCGGACTACGAGGCGCCGCTTCCATTGCCTTTGCGATTACTGCGGTACTCAGTCCCGCCCGCATGGAAAATGATCTGTTTCATATAGTATTTGTCGCCGTTCTTTTTTCGATCGCCGTACAGGGATCTCTTCTTCCGGCTGTTGCCAAACGGCTTAATATGATCGACGAACACGGCGACGTATTAAAAACCTTCACAGACTACGTAGATGAAACACCGGTAAACTTTATTGAATTTGAAATCGAAGGAACTCACCCCTGGTGCGGAAAACGTGTTTCCGAACTGACGCTCCCCCCAAACTCTATTTTGGTAAATCTGAAAAGAAAAAACGTGCAGATGGTTCCTAAAGGAAATACGCATCTGCATGCCGGTGACAGTATAGTTATGTGTGCTTTGGAACGCGAAAATAAACCCGACTTTTTCCTGACTGAAAAAATCCTTCAAAAGGGTGATCTGGACTTCGGAACTTCTCTGTCCGCCCTCCCTCATGAACCGGGATCGCTGGTCGTACTGATTCAGCGTGGTCACGAATATCTGATCCCGGACGGACGCACCCAGCTGCGCATAGGCGATCGCCTGCTGCTCCATCACACAGAGAACATTTAAAAATAAAATCTTTATTCCATTTCCTCTTCCGGAACAGGCGCTTTTTTCAGCGCCTTTTTCTTTTCCCGCAGTTCCCGGAAAAAGCTGCTCAACATCTCGCTGCACTCTTTTTCCAGTACCCCGCGCACCACTTCTACCTGATGGTTAAATCCCTCCATCTCTAAGATATTGAGAACAGAACCGGCACAGCCCGCTTTCGCGTTCATACTGCCGATCACCGCTTTTGTCAGGCGTGCCTGCACCATTGCTCCTGCGCACATCTGGCAGGGTTCCAGCGTAACATACATCGTACATCCTTCCAGACGCCAGTCGCCCAGTTTTTTTGCCGCCTTACGGATCGCGTTTAACTCCGCATGAGAAAGTGTATTATGATCCGTATTTCGACGATTATATCCTCTGGCAATGATTTTTCCCTCATATACAATCACGCAGCCAATCGGTACTTCCTCCAGCAAATACGCTTTTTTCGCCTGCCGGATCGCTTCACGCATATATTTTTCATGCAGTCTGCGTTCTTCTTCCTCCAAATTACTGTTTTGCATATAATTCTACAATTCCCTTCAGCACCTCGACCGCCTTATCCATTCCCTCAACAGTGATATGCTCATACTGTCCATGATAAGCGTAGCCGCCGGTTCCCAGATTCGGACACGGCAGTCCCATAAAGGACAGGCGCGCACCGTCTGTACCTCCTCGAATCGCCACAATTTTCGGTTCAAGACCCGCGCTCTTTGCCGCCAGTTTCGCATTTTCAATCAGATGCATGCACGGCTCGATCTTCTCTTTCATATTGCGGTACTGCTGCGTGATCTCCAGACTTACTGTACCTGCGCCGTATTTTTCATTCAAAAGCTTCTCAATATGACGCATCGTCTCCTGACGGCATTCAAACATCGTCTCACTGTGGTCGCGGATAATATAATCCAATTCTGCCGATGACACATCCCCCTTCATATCATGAAGATGGAAAAATCCTTCGTAACCATCCGTATCACGCGGTGTATCGCCAGATGGCAGCATCGCATTAAATTCCATTGCCACAAGAGAAGCATTAATCATCGTATCCTTGCTGCTGCCCGGATGTACAGAAAATCCCTTAATCGTCACCTTCGCGCCGCAAGCATTAAAATTCTCATATTCAATCTCATTTTCCGCACCGCCGTCTACCGTATAAGCAAACTCGGCGCCAAATCCCGGCACATCAAACGCATCCGCACCGCGTCCGATTTCCTCATCCGGTGTAAAACCGATACAAACCGTTCCATGCGGGATGTTCTTTGTCAGCAATGTTTCTGCCAGTGTCATGATCTCCGCAATTCCCGCTTTATCGTCCGCTCCAAGCAGGGTAGTCCCGTCTGTCGTAATCAGCGTGCGGCCTTTTAATGTTGGGAGATGCGGGAAGTCCTTTACGCACAGCATACAGCCGCTTTCTCCAAGCGCAACATCTCCGCCGTCATAGTTTTCGATCAGCTGCGGCTTTACGTTTTCCCCGGAAAAATCCGGTGCTGTATCCATATGTGCAATAAAGCCAATCTTCGGCGCATGTTCATACCCTTCTGTTGCCGGGATCACACCATACACATACCCTGTTTTATCAACACGGACATCAGAAATACCTATTTCTTTCATTTCTTCCACAAGCTGATTCGCCAGATCAAACTGACGCTGCGTACTTGGCGTCGTTTCATTCGCCTCATCACTTGTCGTAAATACTTTCACATAATTTAATAAACGTTCATATGCTCTCATTTTCTTGTCTCCTTTTTTATTATTGTCAGCATTATTTTTTCTTTCAAAAACACTTCCGTATCCGCGCTGTTTTGTCAGACTAGCGCTCGATTCCGTCCCTTGCCGGCATTCCTTTCTGAAATGGATGCTTACGCATACAGATCTCAGATACATAATCCGCACGGTCCGTCAAAGCTTCGCTCGGTCCCTGCCCGGTCAGGATCACCTCCAGATGTTCCGGCTTTTGATCCAGAAAATCAAGCAGCAGCTGTTCCTCTAAAAGTCCCGCGCCGATCGTATAAATAACCTCGTCCAAAAACAAAAGATCATATCCTTCTGCCGCTGCTTTTTCTGTCACTGTTTTCAGCTGCTGAGCGTAAAAAATCCGGCGCTGCGCTTTTTCCTCCTCTGTCATCTGAAAACTGAATTTTTCTTCCTCAAGACCGTCAATAATTGTAACGTTATCCGTTTTTTCAAGAATCTTCCGCTCATTCGTACGGTTATTCTTCATAAACTGATACAACAATACTCTCAAGCCGCAGCCTGCTGCCCGCATGCAAAGCCCCATTCCCGCTGTAGTCTTTCCTTTACCGTCTCCGCAGTAAATATGAACCAGTCCCAATGATTTATTCATGTTTCTCTCCATTCTGCCGTTTGCTTTACGGCATATCTCTGACTATTCTATGCTCTTCTTATTATACATTCCTACCCTCTGACGTACAAGCCTGATTTTTCTGCAGCCATTCACAGTCATGAATTAATATCCATCCCAGATTGTCTGCGGCAATGTATTTTCCAGTCATTGATATTTACAAAGACTGCCCTATCGTGTAAGATATGATACGGAAATATTCTCGCTGCTTGCCGCAGCTGCCACAATATTAGGAAGGATTCATTATGAAACATACGTTTTCACGGAAGTTTTCCGTCTTTTTACTGGGCATGGGACTGACAGTATCTTTATCTTTTCCCGCTGCAGCCATAAATACCGACACACTTGATCATTCTTCCGGTCTCCGGCACGAATGGCCAGATCTTCAGGAAATTGCCTCAACGCAGGAAGGTTACGATTTCCCGTCAACAAATGCATTTTTCTTACAGAATCTGCCGCTTTCAGGAGATGCTTTAACGGATTTTCTTGAAAAGTTTCCATTTTCTCTGGAATGCGGTTCCTTTTTCATAAATAAAATGTACGGTTTTCCCATGCAGCTGCCTCCGGAATATTTTCCGGAAATTCAATACAAAAGCGGACAGCTGATCACACGCGGTTCCTGGAAACTTCTGGAGCAGGAAATCGCCAGCCGTCTGGAACAATACCAAGGAGATTGGTCTGTTTATATTAAAAATCTGGAAAACGGAAAAACAATCCGTGTTAATGAACACAGTATGGAATCCGCCAGTCTGATTAAACTATATATTGCCGGAGCAACCTATGAGCTGATCGAGCAGGGCAAAATAGAAGAAACGGATACGATTATCACTGCCCTAAACCAGATGATCACGGTCAGCGATAACGAGTCTTCCAATGTACTGGTTCGCGCCATGTATCAGGATGGGGAAGACTTTCAGGACGGACTTGATATCGTAAATGATTTTATCACACGTCACGGGTTCACAAACACTGTACAGGTGAACGGCATTGCCGATCCCAGTCTGTGGGTATCCGATGGGCGTGTCAATATGACCTCCGCTGCCGACTGCGGAAAACTACTGGAAATGATTTATAATGGAGAACTGGTTTCCCATTTTAGTTCCTTCCGTTTTGAAGTGCTGCTGAACAAACAGGAAATAAATTATAAAATTCCGGATGGCCTTCCCAAAGGGGTACATATTTCACACAAAACCGGAGAAGTAGACGATACAGAAAACGATGCTGCCATTATCTACACCCCTTACGGAGATTATATTTTCTGTATATTATCCACTGATCTGACCGATACTAACGCCGCTGTAGATCACATCCATGAGATTACACAGCTGGTTTATGATTATTTCGTAACAGATGCAGAAATTACCGAAGCGGATTCGCCCGCATCTCTCAGCAGTCTGTACCAAATCAGCAACGTTGCGTCTGCAGATGGACCGATGCTTAAATAACAGCAGCAAATACGATATCAACTAATAAAAGGAGAACCCACCATGTTTCGTTTATGGGGAAAAATATGGCAAGACAATCACCTGCTGCGTGACGTGACAATCTGTGATGATTCCGGCGATACCCGCACACATAAAATATTCCGAGCGCTGGATGAAGTCTGTATGCAGCTTGATCTGGGAAAACCGATCTGGCTGGACCACAATATCACAGACTTTAAACGCCATAGCCGCACACGCTTTACCGCCGACAGTTTTGTCGAACAGATTGATTTTGATTATCTGGAAATTCATGTGATTGAGGAAGACTAAAAAAGCAAGAGCTTTCCTAAATTAATTCATAAAACAGACCTGCAATGCCGAATCATTCCGGTATCGCAGGTCTGTTTTCTTACCTAATTATATTCCTTTACATATCCATCAAACTTTAAGAATAAAATATTATCTCGCTGCTGCCGCTCTGCATTCCCTTACGGAATCAGATTCCTGGCTTCCCCGCGCAGAAATGCTTCAATATTTAAAAATACTTCTTCGGTCAGGCGCTGTCTGGCTTCTCCGGTAGCCCACGCAACATGAGGCGTAACGATCAGCTTCCCGCTGTCCTGTATCTCCAAGAGCGGATTTTCCTCCTTCATCGGCTCCGCCGAAATCACATCAAGCCCTGCACCAGCAATCATATTTTCTTTTAATGCTGTCACCAGATCATACTCATTCACAATTGGCCCTCTCGCCACATTGATCAAAATCGCGCTGGATTTCATTTTTTTCAGATTCTCAAGATTCATCAGGTTTTCCGTCGCCGGGCCCAGCGGCGCATGGATGGAAACAATATCCGATTCGGCAAGCAGCACATCCAGATTCACTTCCTGATAATCTTGATTTTTATTTTTACCGGACGTAGAATAATATATCACTCTGCATCCAAATACCCGTGCAATCTGCGCCACCTTTTTCCCAATCGCTCCAAGCCCGATAATCCCCCAAGTCTTTCCCGCCAATTCAAAAATCTTTTTATCAAAATGACAGAAAATATCGGACTTCACATATTCGCCGGATTTTACATACCGATCATAATATGCCATCTGATTCGTCAGATACAATGCCAGCGCAAGGGTATGCTGCGCAACAGAGTCGGTAGAGTAGCCGCCCACATTTGCGACGGCAATGCCCCTGCTGTCCGTATAAGCCTTGTCGATCATATTGTATCCGGTGGCCGTAATGGCAATCATCTTTACCTTTTCCGCTTTTCCAAGCGTCTGCGCATTCATCGGCACTTTATTGACAATGATAATATCTGCGTCTTTTACCTTTTCCGGTGTATCCTCTGCGGTGGACTGGCCATAAACCGTCACTTCCCCCAGCTTTTCAAAGACCGAAATATCTACATCTGCGCCCAGCGCATTTCGTTCTAACAAAACAATATTCATCTTCATAGTTCCTTTAGTATTTTTTTCGCATGATCCACTCCGAACACTTATCATTTATTGTAGCAAATCACCTCCCTATTGTAAATGCAATCACGCCAGAAATTCCGCTAAAACATCCCGGATGATTCGTTCCTGCTCCTTAGAATCCATCTGCCGCAAAATCTCCCGGTTCCGTTCCTTTTCCTGCTGCGAGACAACTGCGGTTTCCCTCATTCCTTCTTTCATTTTTGCCAAATTCGTTTTCAGCTCCCGCTTTTCCCTCTGTGCTCTGGTTTCTGTATGCTGTTCTTTTTTTCTGCGCAGTCCAATAATCGCCGGTGTCTTGCTATTCTTTTCTGTCTCTGTTTCGACCGAGGCTGCCGCAGCCTCTTCAATCTCTACTTCCGGATGATCTGCGGCTATTCCGCTGTGGCAAAGATAATCTTCTAACTTTGTCTGAAGATATTCTTCCTTATGGGAAATATCATTCCACAGATACACCAGCAGATTTACTGCCGCTACACCGAACATGGTCCAGCCCATATTCTGCATCTGCTGAGCCGGAAGTTCTGAACGATATCCGTATACCATACCTGCTGCCAGGATAACAACACCTGTAAATATCAATCCTGCTGCCAGACGTTTCCACTGCTGAAAGCGTAAACGGAAAAATCGATAATCCATCAATACTCTTTTTACAAAAACAGAAATATTCATTGTTTCCGCACTCCGCTTCCGATTCGTCCGAAACCGGAACTGTAATTGTTTCATGAACTCCTTTTTATCAACAGATGTGTTTGATACTTCCCGAATCAGTTGTCCGTACCGTCTGCTCAAAATAAGCTGACAGATCATTCCCAGCAGACCAACTGCTGCCGCTGTATAAATCAGTGCATTTGTCTGTACGATTGTTGCTAACATAAATGTTCCCCCTTAATAAATAAATTTTGGTTTTATGTACCCATACAAATTTCCAAGATTCTGTATGGAAGTTCTCTGACGCATGCCGCATTTTCTTCCCGGGTTAAAACGCCGCCCTCGTCATTTGCAAAGTATAATCCCAAAATTTATTTTTGCAAAGCATTTTTGTTCGACAAAAAAAGTCTGCAAATATCACATTTGCAGACTTTTTCTCCGATGAATCTCTTCACGTAAATACTTTCAAAACTTAATTTAATTCCTTTAAAAATCCACGCACCAGACGCACACTATTCTCCGCTGCCATTTTTTCAAAAGTGCCATAATCCATGTCAGCACTGTCATCTGCCTTATCTGAAATCGCTCGAATAATCACAAACGGCACTTCATTCAACCATGCAGTCTGCGCAATCGCCGCTCCCTCCATCTCTGTGCAACAGCCCCCGAATTCTGTCGAAATTTTCTCTTTACGGCTCTTATCAGAAATAAACTGATCCCCGCTCACAATACGTCCCTCGAAAACGCCAATATTCGGGTTTACCTTCTTTGACACCTCTTTCGCAAGCGTTCTTAAACTTTCATCCGCCGTAAAAGAAAATACGCTCATCTGCGGAATCTGTCCCAATGGATAGCCAAAGTTCACCGCATCCACATCATGATGCACAACATCCGTAGAAACTACAATATCACCGATATTAATCTCTGCCTTAAGAGAGCCTGCAACACCGGTATTTAGCACCGCGTCTACCTGAAACTCATCAACCAGAATCTGCGTGCAGACAGCTGCATTGACCTTTCCAATACCGCTGCGTACGATAATCACCTCATGTCCTTCCAGAACTCCCTCGAAAAACTCCATTCCGGCACGTTTTACACATCGTTTTGTCTCCATCGCTTCTTTTAAAGAAGCAACCTCCACTTCCATTGCTCCGATAATACCTGTTTTTTTCATACTGTTCTCCGTTTCACTTTTTCTATTCTTATCAAAGGCAGAAAACCCTAATCATTTCACTGCCCTCCTGTCGGATTATATCTTTATTATAGGGCGGATTTTATAAGGTGTAAAGTCTTATCTAACACCTTCCCACCCGATACTCTGCTCTCGCAAAGGCAATCGTATCCCCCGGCTGAATCTGCACGCGTTCATTAATCCTCAAACGCCGTTCATTTAAAAACGTACCATTTGTAGAATTCAGATCCCGAACAAAATATTTTCCTTCATTTCTCTGAATTTTCGCATGTACACGACTGACAGACGGCTCATGAATTACAAAATCTGCTTCCGTGTTCAACTTTCCCACTGTATACTGATCCTGCAGCAAAACAATATATTCCTGTTTCTGCGAATTGATTCTCGTCAGCATTAATGGTTCCTCTGCCAAATCTCTTTCGTATAAAACACAGGTATCTCCCAAACGTTCTTTTTCCGTGCGCTGACCTTCTCTCTCAGATTTTCTATAAATTTCCTGACGATTCTTTATCCTCTGTTCACTATATTCTCCCTTTTTTTCCTCCTGAATTGCCTGATGTGATGCCCCTGCCCTCCCCACAGTTTCATAATGCTTATCCATTTCTTCCATTATATAGGGCTGTTCTTCCAGACCATAGGATTCATAATCTATCTCCTTTTCCCGAGCTGAAGCCTTTTTAGGTTCCAGCGAACATCCGTAAGCCATCAAGCCGACTAAAAGAAAAATAATACCTCCTGTCTGCGTCACTGTCAGCTTCCACAGCCATGCTGCAGCTATAGTCATGATAAGCGCCAATACAAAACATATAATCAAAAACGTTTTTCCAGTAAACTTCTTCCTATCTGCTTCTTTTTTCGTTTTTTGCTGCTTTGATTTTTCTATGTTCTTCTGTGCCTTTTCTTTCTTCCGACACATTTTCTCTTTTCGCTTCCCCTCCTTTTGCTTCTCTTTTTTATTGCCGCCCGGTATCTTTTGTTTTCCTGCTTCCTTCTCAAATGTCTGCTCTTCTGCCCATTCTTCCGGCAAGCGTTCTGATATATACGCTTTCTTCTGCCGTAAACTGTCCGCTTCTGCTGCCGTATCCCCCCATTCCATTCTGCTCCGTTCTTTTTCTTTTCTCTCACTGACTGAAGTATCCTCCATATCCACATTACGCACAGTCATTTCTTCTGTATGCACCACCACCATTCTCAACAACTGATCCAGACAATAATTTTCTTCACTTGCCTCACGGTAAATACGATACCCTAATAAAACAGTGCTTTCCTGCATCGCGTCCAAATGCCGCAGAATATAAACGGACAGTTCCTGAAAAGAAACCATGATTTCTTTTTTATAGCCCGGCAAATAACAAAAAGCCGGTTCTCTGGTTTCCACATCCAGATAAATCATCTGCGGATCCAACACCAGCATAGATGCATCCAACAGATACTTTTTCAATTCTGCGATTGTAAAAAACAATCCTTTCATCAGAATCCGGATTTCCTCTTCCCCCATACATCTGCCGGAATACAAATATTCTAGTGACTGTCTGGATGTAATATCGTAGCGAAAGTCCTCGATTCCATCTCTCTTTCGAATCCCGCACGGAAGCAGTCCCCTGATCTGATTTTCCATCAGCATATGTACACGATAATCATCCTCGGCAACATACTGTTCTCTCTGCGGAATCATATAATTATGCGCCGTATCACGCTCATATATCAGATTCATTCTCCCGTCCTCCCGATAGAATCAATCACTTTCGCCATTCCACGCAGTTTTTGAATGCGCCTTGACGGCCGCTCCAGAGATAACGTTACCCCGGATCGCACTGCGATTCCATCTCTTCCGAAAAATCTCCGACTCATCCCAGGCATCTGGAAATTTCCTTCATAATTTACCTGAACGCACTTTTCATCTGACAGAAAATTTGCAGATATATTTCGGATTCCCAGAGTCCGACCGTCAGTCAGACATTGCGCCGTTCCCGCCAGATCCACTCCCTTTTCGTCTGCCTGCAGACTCGCAAGCACCGCCGCTTCGTAAGCTGCTCCCTGCAGGAAACTGCGATCATGCATAAAATACCCCATGTAAATAATCGCCACAATAAGTGGAAGCAAAATTCCCATCAAAAGCGCCGCTTCTATCGTATAGCTTCCGTTCAATTCCACTTTCTCTTTTTTCTTCAACTTAACCTCCTATATTTTGCATCAGCAGCCAGGCGCCGCATCCCATCGCCAAAAACGGCACAAACGGAATTGTGTGCTTTCGATCCGCTTTTTTGCAGACAAGTAAAAATAAAGATATCGGACAAGACAGCAGCAGTCCCATCATTAATGTTCCAATGCTTCCCCAAAAACCTATATACAATCCGATCACACCCAAAACACAGCCGTCTCCAAAGCCGACCGCCTGCTTTGTAAGCCAGGCCATTAAGATCAGCACTACTGCCGGCAGCAAGCCTGACATCCATTCTGCTATTCCCATTTGCGGCTGCAAAAACTGAAATATGGTTCCCACTGCCGCAGCTAATGCCGCCAATTTTACAGATACTATTTTTCCTTTTATATCCATAAATGCCGCTATCAATAAATAAACCATCAATATCACTGCCCTGAACCACCGCATTTTGAACATGCCCTCCAATCTTCTACCTGAGACAGCGGTACCTTCAGCACACTGCGCTTTAAACCGCTGCACCCAAGTGATGAATGATACCTGTCCCCATAATCCGTAATATAAACATTACCTCCCTTTCCGCCGCCGCACCGCTCGCAGGCATGATATTTCCCTCCCGATTTATTACGCAGTCCGTCTGCCTGTTCCCGCGTCACAGTTTTGATTGACAATTTGATATGTGTGCAGTTTTCATCTTTATGATAAACAGTCCCTGTCGTTGTCACATATACCGTCTCTTCCTGTTCCTCTCCCTCCTGACTGTCATCAGACACACTGCTGCCGTTTCCGTCACGCCCTGTCCATGCACGTACTCTTGTCCGCAGAGCAGCTTTCACTCTTGGAACAGGCAAAATGGTATATGTATTTTTTGCCTCATAAGTAACTGCCAGATCAATCATCTCATCCTCTGTAAATGATGATTTCCAAAGCGAAATCGCCCCATCCGAAGCTTTCAGATCCGCCTTTTTCTCTACACTATTCTTTGCATAGGCAGCTGAAATCCCTCCGGAAAGCAGTTCTCCAGCAGCGCTGTCTCCTGCCGATACACCAAGTTCTCTGATATACGCATAGGCAGCCATATCTTTGACTGTGTCTTGCATACCTGCCAAAAGTGCAGAAGAAACAGTTTCAATTTTCGCAAACTGCAAAATCGCCAGCATCGCAAATAAAAACAGCGGCATCACACAGGCTGCCTCCAAAGTCATGCTGCCATTTGCTCTTTCCCCGATACGTCTGCTTTTTCCTGCCGGGAATGCATACTTTTCCTTCCTTAATCGTTTTTGTTTCTCTATCCTGCGCAATAAACCTTTTCTGGTTTCAAAACCATATTTTCGTCGCCTGTCTGGAAAGAGCATAGCCAGCCTCCTCCTCTCTTTTCATGCCTAATAGGCAAAGCTGCCCTGTACATGATATTCCTGCGTTATCAGCCCGGTTTTTAAAAAAGCTGCCGGAACCCGTAAAAACAGAGATGGTATCCTGTAATCCGCAGAGGCTTTGATTTTACATACCGCATGATCTGCCCGAAAATTTACGGTCGGAGCGCGCCCTCTCATATATCCTTCCACCATATCAAGCGCGCGCATCGGATACTTCCCCCTGCTGCCAAGCATATATAAAATCTGCAAATAACCTGCGTAAGAAATTCCATTTTCCGAAGAACCATTTGTTCCCTTCAAAAGCTGTATCAAATCAGGAATCGACATTAAATCTAGCCGCCAACTTTCCCGGCTTTTCAATACCGGCACCTTTCCGCCCGCAAAAAGCTCCCTTAAATCCAAAAGACTTTCTCCATAAGCCCATACCAGCAATAGCGCATATGCCGTCACTGTCACAAGACTGGGGATTGGGATCACTCCAACTAAAACCGCGGCAAGCGCGCGTGCTGCCTCCATACTTGCAGCATCAGAGGCAAGATAAAGAAAATTCGCCCCTTCCCGCAGTAACATCAGACGTGCAATCACACTTTTTAAATTCTGTTTATCACTACCCTTTCCGCAGAGAATATATTCCAGTTCATAGTCAAGCGCTCCTTCCTTTTTTTCATCCGTAAACATTGAAAATCGTTCAAATAGATATTGCTGGAAAATCAGATCCGACATGAAACCGCCGTATTTTTTCTCTACCGGTAAATTTCCCTGATTTCGCCTTCTCTTAGACGGGCTGTCAGCAGAAAGCTTCTTTTCCGAAACTGCCTGATCGCCCAAAACCAGCTTCATCAGGCCCTTCCGCTTAATTTTCGCAATTACCAGAAGTGGATTTCTGGCAGCTGGAATCGATGGTTTTTCCTCTGTCTCTGGTTCCACAATTTCCTGCCCCTCCGCCTGTGCCTGTTGCTTTTCCAGTTCCTGCTGTTTCTCCATTTCTTTTTTCTGTTCTTCCAGTCCTTTCAGTTCTTTTTCAATCTGCTCACCTCTTTTCTTATAAAGCTCGGCTGCTTCCTCCAGGCGCTTTCCATCTTCCATGCGCTCTAAAAGCGTACTTAAAACTTCTGTCGGCAGATTTTCTCTCACAAATCCAACTGCCTGCTGATAAAAAGCCTCACCATTTTCATCTGTAGCCAGACAGACACCATTCACCTCCGTGCCATTCATTTGCAGAGAAAACGGATCAAAGCCTTTGAACAGCCTCCCAGTATTCGGATAAACATTGTATTTCATAAAATCCGCCAATTCCTGATTCATCTGTTCTTTGCTGTAAGAACCACCGCCGGACGCGCCATCCAGAAAAAAGACATCGTATCTCTCTAAAAGTTCCCGCTCAAACTGCCCCATCACCGAAAACATTCCCATATCAAGCGCTGCCGCCGCTTTTGCGCGACATCCCTGCATTCTCGCAGATTCAATCATCGTACACAAAAGTGATAAAAGTATTGCGCCTGTCAGGCTCAGAAAAATTGTAATCATACCCTTTTGTCTGTATCTGTTCATTTCCTCCTCCATTTTTCGAAATATATTGCCCAGTTCCGCATCCAGTACAATAATAGAACCGGGCAATACCTTACACTTTTTTTGTGAGGACAGCCTGCATCAAATGCTGCTGCTTTGACTTACAATTTTTTCAAAGATATTATTTACCAGACTGGTAAGCTGACTTTTAAAGATAATCACAAGACCGATCAAAACCACAAGTATCAGAATAATCTCCACTGTTCCGATTCCGTCCTCTTCCTCACGAAGCCTCATAAAAAATCTACGCATCTTTCCACCTCCTCCCCGTTATATCAAAAGGTCAATACAGCCGGAACCAACATAATAATCAGCACCACAATCAACATCAAAAGCATTGGCAGCAGCAATTTTGTTCCCGCCTCCTCTCCCAGTCTTTTCGCTATCTGGCGCCGTTCCTCCATGGAATAAAGAGCCTCTTCCTGCAGCAATTTCGCCAGTCCTTCAGAACCTTTCTGAAGATTACCGGAAAGCATCGTTCCCAATTTTATATAACTTGTTTCACCACAGCGTTTACCAAAATTCTCATAAGCCCGCGCCTCAGATACACCACTTTTCATTTCATGGTAAGATACCAGCATTTCCTCATAAGCAAAATGAACCTCTTTATGTGTCTCACGGTACTCCAGCGCGATTTTTACAAATGCGTTCTGTATTGTCAATCCGGCATTCAACAGCATACTTAATTTAAAAAGCAGTGTTGGATAATCCATCAACAACTGTCTGTGCCGTTTTTCCTTCTGCTCCTGCTGCTCACGGCTTTTCATCACCCACACGGCAAGTGCCGCGACAAGCGCAATCCCAAAACCAGTTTCCAATACAGAAGTTTCCGGCTCTGACCACGTTACCAACCGGCCATCAATCTCTTTCGGAAGCGTTAAAACAGATTGTTCCGCACTCTCCTGGTCTGCTTCCTTCACGCTTTTTTGAATCGCGCGGCTTAAAGCTTCCTCTGGTGAATAGATGGGTGGAAGCAAATGCAGCGCACAGGAAAAAATTCCTCTTTCACTGCCGCAGCTAAGCTCCGCCTGCAGCTGCAGAAGTTCTCCTTTCTCCGGCAGATCCTCTGTAATATAACCATTCTCATCCACCAAGCCGCTTGGCTTCATCATCCACCAGATACGGACTTCTCCATCAGCCGCTTTTTCCGGAAGTACAATTCGGCCGCGCACCTCATCAACCGATGTATTTTCCCCTAATATCGTCGTTTCCAGCTCTTTCATTGCTGTTTTCAGCAGCTCCCGCCGTTCTTTTGTGGTATATGACCGTTCCTGCAGAACAATTTCCAACTGTTCCGTTTCTTCCTCATCTTCGATTTTTACCTGCAGCTCCTGTACGCGCTCCCCCTGTCCTTTTCCCGGACGATTCAGTTCATAACCATTAATCAGATTATGGCTTCCGACCATAAAAAGCTGTGCAAAAAGCGCCAAACCAAATCCAACAAACAATACCAGCATTGATTCTCCCAAACGCTGCACCAATTGCACATCTCTGCGCTTTCCTGCCAATAACCATGCCGCCTTTAAAAAAGGCTTTTTCAAATTCTCCTGCTGGAATTCCTCAGGAATCTCTGTCCTGCCGGAAAACAGCAACAGCCCACCAAAGAATGCCATGATTGCAAAATAAATAATCATTTTACACCTCAATATCAACAATCTTTCTGCCCCAATACCATGCACCAACATAAATCAGCAGACAAATTGTCATAATTATCGTCCCAGCTACATTGTGATACATTACATCCAAAAATCCCGGCGACATTACCTGTACATAAAATAAAATCAGACAGGGAACCAAACTCATAATGTTCTGTTCCAGCTTTTTCGCAGACAGGCAAGTCTGTATCTCCATACGCGTTTCTTCCTTCTGGCTGACGCAGAGGATCGTATTTCGGATAATTGAAACCAAATTTCCTCCGGTACGCTTAGCTGCCGAAAAAACATCTGCAAAATCTCGGATATCCTCGATACCGCTTCGCAGCGCCAGACCACACAACAATTCTTCCAGATTACGATTCATATGCAGTTGACTGACAATATAGCGAAACTCACCGACAATCAAAGCTTCCTCATTATACATATTCCGCAATTCCATTAATGCCTCCTCAAATGCAGTCTCCACAGAATACCCGGCCGTCAGCGCTGTCGATACAGACTGCATCCCGCTTAAAAACTGTTCTGCCAACAGCTGCTGCCTCTTCTTTTTTCCGTCCTCCTTTCTTATCTTTATAAAAAGCGGAAACAATCCCAGCAAAAGAAGAAACGCAATCACAGATCTATAAAATAAATAACTGATAACTCCCACCAGCACTAAAAACACCAACACATTCAGCATTTTTTCTTTTTTGGAAAAACGATATGTCTGATAATCCATCTAGTAAAATCCCGCCCTCTCCAGTTTTTTTGTCTGCTGCAGCCCGCTCTTTTTCACCAGTACACCTTCCAGTTTTTGACCTGATGTTCTGCCCTCCTCAAATTCAAACAACGTATTGGTAAGAATCTCCTCTCTCTCATAGCAATATCCGATAATTTCCACAATTTCCAGAACCTTACGGCTTTTATCACGCATACGTCCGAGATGGATCATAATGTCCAATCCTGAGGCAATCTGTCTGCGAACAGCCGATACCGGCAGTTCCATTCCCATCAATACCATTGTTTCCAGCCGGGCAAGCATATCCCTCGGACTATTACCATGACCGGTAGAAAGGCTCCCGTCATGACCATTATTCATTGCCTGAATCATATCTATGGTTTCTTCACCGCGTACTTCTCCGACAATGACACGATCCGGACGCATCCGCAGACTGGCTCGAATCAAATCACGGATTGTGATCGCACGTTCCCCCTGCGTGTTTTCCCTGCGCGCTTCCAGACGTACCAGATTTGCCACCCCCTGAATTTGAAGTTCCGCGTTATCCTCAATCGTGATAATACGTTCATCTTTCGGGATAAAATCAGACAGCGCATTTAAAAACGTCGTTTTCCCGGAACCTGTTCCTCCGCTGATGAAAATATTGTATCCGGCAATCACAAGCTTTTTTAAAAATGACACCGCCTCCTCTGTCACCGCTCCCCAGGCAATCAGCTGCTGCATACCAATCGGATTTTTCGGAAATTGACGAATTGTGATCACTGGTCCATTCAAAGCAACCGGAGGCAACACAATATTTACCCGCGCTCCATTTTCCAGTCTGGCATCCACAATCGGAACCGCCGCATTGACAATACGGTTGCTTTTTGCAGCAATCACCTGTACCAAATCTTCAATCTTTTCACGACTTGTAAAGGTTTTACTCCATTTTTCCACATATCCCGCATGTTCAATAAAAATCCCCTCCAACCCGTTCACCATCACCTCTGTAATAGCATCGTTGTCCACCAGTTCCTGCAGAATATCCAGCTTTCGCACAGAATTAAATAATTCTTTCCGCAATTCATCCCTTCGACTCAAGCTAAGATAACGGCCATTAGATTTTTCCAGTAAAAGGCGGTCAATCTGCTCATAAATTTCTTCATCCGGCAAATCTTTCGATGTATCCAGAAGACCTAGCAGCTTTTTATGTAAGCGTCTGAACTCCTCCTGCTCCCGCTTCATATTCTTTCGCCTCCTCCGCCAGAAGATTTCTTACAAACTGTCCCATTTCCCCCTGCACAAGACGCTCCAACATATATTCCCCGCTGCCATATAACTCCACAAACGGTAATGTCAATTTTCTGGTTTTTTCTCGAATTTCTTCATATTCCATTTCATTTAGTAAGCTTTCGTACTGCTCCAGCTTAGCTTTTGCTGCTGCGTCACTGCAGACAGGCGTATAAATTCTGCCGCACAGCGAAAGTATCTGAAACAATTCCTGCATTCCCGAACCAAAATCCAACAGAACAACACCGTATGTACTGCCTTTTTCCAGTTCCTCTAAAAGTCGCACCCAGTCTGCAATCGGTATTTCCCGCAAATCTCCCGCTGAAAATGCCGGTGAAATGTAGTCCATATCCCCTAGCTTTTGTACTGCCGCATGAATCTTCACTGCAATGCTGCCCTTATTCTGTCGTACAAAATACATCACATCGGAGAGATCAGACGACGGCTGCTGATCCAACAGTCCTGCGAAGCCGGAATAATCTTCCAGATTCAAATACAATACCGGCTGCCGCTTCGCCAGAATCTGCCCAAGCGTCAACGCAAAAGCTGTCTTTCCGCATCTGCCGATCGGCGAATACACACCGATCATTTTTACCTGCTTGCGTTTAAAAAAATTTATCTGTGAATCGGCCTGACTGGCATAATAATTCATCACTTCTGCTACTAAGTTGTCCGAAGCCTGATACTTATAAACAGACGGATATTCCTCATATTCTTTGAGAATTTCTCCCTCTGACAAAATCATGATTTTACGAATTTTCATTCGACGCAGTTCCTCGCACATCATACGCGCGGAAACCAATAAAAGATCAATCGTATGCTTTTGTGTGTATTCTCTAATACTATCTAAATTGCTAAAAATCAGTGTTTCAAACGGAATACTGCGCCTGTCAGAAAAAATCTCCATCAAATTGCAGGCATAGGTCAACTCCAAATCCAAAATTGCAAAAATTTGTTTTTTCATAGTCACTCCTTCTTATAATATTAGTAAAATCATTGCCGCCAGTAATATAGAAGCCGAAAAACAGATTCCCTCCGCCTCTTCCTTTCCTGTGATGTACGGCGTCCATTTCCCTGTACGATGATAGTTTCTTAAATATTGCATAAAATAACGCAGCCGCTTTCCCAGAATGCGATACCTTATCATCTTTATTACAGATATTCCTGCCGCGATTATAAATGAAAGAAACACACAGGCAGCGCTTTGAGAGATTCCTAAAAATCCTCCTGCTGCCATCAACAGTTTAATATCGCCTGCTCCAATCATTCGAAAATAATGTAAAATTCCAAGTAATACCAATGGTATTAACGCCCCTCCACAAAATTGAATCAGCCCCGGCGGTCCATTCGCGCTCCACTGATATGCAGAACCAATAATCAGCCCTCCACCAATTAATGCATTAGGAATTTTTCTGTTTTTAAGATCGAAACATACAGCTGCCAGCAATATCGGCGGCAAAAGATAGAAAATCATATTACTCCTCCTCGTTAACGTACCAAAAAAGGGTACAGAAAAGAAACG
Organism: uncultured Marvinbryantia sp.; assembly: GCA_937915375.1. Taxonomy (GTDB): domain Bacteria; phylum Bacillota; class Clostridia; order Lachnospirales; family Lachnospiraceae; genus Marvinbryantia. The sequence continues at coordinate 477 of CALDMO010000035.1, read as the reverse complement.
TATGCGGCACTTACATACAAAATCATTTACTTTATTTCCTTTATACTTCTGGATTCCTGCCGAAACGGCCAAGTATTTCAGATGTGCGGCTGCATGATGCAGCTCGTTTAGAATGTAGTATCATTATAGATCTTGTTTTTCTGTTTGTCAATAGTTAAGTGATGCTATTTTTATTTTTGTAATTTAATTTTTGTATTTATGTGATTTTATACTTTTCTACAAAAGCACAGGATGCACGAATCTGATAATATGTACTCCATACAATATTCGTGTATTGACTTTTTCTTACAAAAGAGGTATATTTATATCATAAGATTATAAATATACCACATTTCAAAAGGAGGGTTCTTTATGAAAGGTAAATAGTAACCCGAGAATCCCACTTTGTAAATGAAAGTCCTGTTTTGTAACCGAGATTCCCAGTTTGTAAATGAAAGTCCCGGTTTGTAAGCAAGATTCCCGAATTTTCATTTCCAT
>CALDMO010000034.1 GCA_937915375.1 uncultured Marvinbryantia sp. | reverse complement strand
TTTTCGCTTTATAGCGTCCATACTGCTCTAAGTATTTCTCGTCAATCCCTGCTTTTTTCGCAATTTCGGTAATCGGGAGCATTTCGGTCTCCTGTGCAATTTCGATGTCTGTTTTGAATCCCATAGTTTTGATTCCTCCTTCTTTTTGTGTAAACCCCATTTCAGACAGAATCCAACTGTTATTTTTCTGTCTGATCACGCTACAGTGTTTACTGCAGCTTTTTAAACGTATTAATACTAATGTCCCCGACAACTGCCAAATCATACGGCTCGAAAGCCACCGGGAAATTGTCTGAGAACAAAATCTGTGCGGACGGCGGAAATTCGTCATCTCCCGCCCACAGAATAAATCTTACATAATAATTATTGATAAATTCTATTTCACAAGACACATCGCCATAGGACAGCTTTTTCGCATCAAGACGTTCAAAAATCTCTGTCAGCGCGGCCAGCTTAAAACCAAATCCGAAAGCCAGTCTCTTGAGACACCGCCCGTCAAACGGCGTAAAATACAGCTCCGCTCCCGGCACCTCACGAAAAGTCAAAAATTTATCTGTTCCTCGTGATTCGATTCCATTTAACAGGAAACGAATCGCAAAAATCTTGGCATCCGTTTCATCCCGAAGCGGCGCGTAATCCGTATTTTCAGGATCAGCCACGCACACCTCGAACTCCGGCCAGGAAATCAAGTAGGTACGCTGCATCATTCGCATTGTGAAACACTGTTTTTCACTATCATAAGGGATACCGCTGCGCCTTCCGGCTTCCGCCGGATCCATCGCCCGGTACTTTTCCATATACTGCTCAAACGGCACTTCCTCAATGTTGTTTTTTCCGTAGTTTAACTCCATGTATCTCCTACTCCATCGCTTTCTGTTTTCTTTTGTGAAACAGTCAACGCCTCTTTTACTCGCCGCTATTTGGAAACAGCGCTGCGTCTGTGTGCGGCAGGAAACATGCGCCGACAAATTCGTCCATATAAGACGGAATCGCGCTCAATTCGATATAAGTCATGTTCTGCGCGATTTCATATACTTTACGCTCGGACTCGGAAGAATACAGCATTGCGTATGCACCAACCAGCGAAGAATTACCAATATACTGATATAATTCCAGCGGAACATCCGGGAACATACCGATACAAATAGCATTCTTCATATTGATACCGCTGCCGATACCACCGGCCACGTAAACGTGCTCGATCATGGAAATATCAAAGTCACAGTAAGACAGCATCGTGCGGATCGCGGAAAAGATCGCTCCCTTAGCACGAATAAAATTATCAATATCCACTTCGTTGATTTCCACATCCTTGGCAGCTCCTGCCTCTTCCTCAAAAGCGATCACATAGGAACCCATACCATCCTTGTCGTGGCGAATTCGTTTGCCCTCACGGACAAATTTTCCTTTTGGACTAATAATGTTGCAGCGGAACAGTTCCGCAATCACATCAATAATACCGGAACCGCATAACCCCACTGGTTTCGTTCCTGCATCGCCTACAACGATATAGGTCGGCTCCATCGTCTCTTCGTCAATGGTGCAGGCCTCGATTGCCCCATCCGTTGCACGCATGCCGCAGCTAATGTCACCGCCCTCAAAAGCCGGACCTGCCGAACATGCACAGCTGAACATAAAGTCTGAATTTCCAAATACAATCTCGCCATTCGTTCCCAAGTCAATAAACAGGGAAAACTCCGGCTGATTCCATAACATACTTACAAACGCGCCGGCTGTAATATCACCGCCCACGTAACTTCCGATATTCGGTGCTACAATAATATGCGCATCCTGATTGATCTTTACTCCAATATCATTCGCAAAGATCGAATTTGTTTTGAAGAATGTCGGAATATACGGTTCCATACGGATCGGGTCAGAATAAATACCCAAAAGCAGATGATTCATCGTTGTATTAGCTGCTACGCTCATACGGTAAATCTGCTCGTTGCGAATTCCTGCCTGACGGCACATGGTATCGATCAGAGGATTAATTGTCTCTTCCACAATCGCTCTCTGCAGCTTTTCCCCGCCCTCTGGCTTCATAGACTCGATAATACGGTTGATGACATCAGCGCCGTAACGAATCTGTCCGTTTCCGGCGGAACCCTTTGCCAGAATTTCACCGCTTAACATATCAATAATGATACCGGAAACAGTTGTCGTCCCAATATCGATTGCCATACCGGCAATAACCGCTTTTTCCTCTTTTTTCAGGATATCATACACAAATACATCCGTAGAGGTCTTGCGGATTACCGCCTGTATCTCAAAGCCGCTCTCGCGGAAGATATAAGCCATCTTTTTTACTATCGTATACGGAAGGCGCACCTTCTGAACGCCTGTTGCCTCCTCAATCGCACGCGAAAAGCGTTCGTTATCCGGCATAGTATCATCCAGCGTCGGCTCATCCATTTTTACGGTAATAACATCCATATTATTTTTTAAGGCAATCCCGGCCTGCTGCACCTGCTCCTTCAGATCGTCAAAAATCTTAATCTCGTCAGGAGAACTTAAGTCGGCCACTTTCATACGGTTGCGATAAGCGGAAGCAATGTCCGGCACCAGCACCTCCACATCAGCGTTGATTTTGCTGACACACGCCAGTCTCCAGCCCTGCGCATACTCTTCATCACTGATATGGCGTGTTTTTTTAGAATCCAGTTCTCCACCGACCAGCTTTACTTTACATTTTCCGCATGCAGCGTTTCCAGAGCAAGGCGCGTCGATAGCTACATTCGTTTTTCTCGCTACCTCAAGAAGGTTTTCACCGAAAGCAGCGAAGACGCTTACATCTTCGCTGTTTTCAAACTTAAAAGTTACCTTATACATTTAGATCTCCAGATAAGAATCTGCGTAAAGAGTATTGTTCTTGAATACGTCACAGGATTTGATTGTTTCCATCAGACGCAGATCGTTCGGGTTTACAATCGCGGATGTAAGACCCTGCATCATACACATTGCCACCAGAGCGGAATCCATAATCGGACGGATGTGTTTCGGCATACCGTTACTGTTATTGGACAGACCGCCGGTAGAGTTCAGTCCCATATCAGAGAACATCTTGATACATTCCAGAATATCCATCTGTTTGTCCTGCATACCTTTTACAACCAGGAATAACGGGTCAAACCACAGATCTTCTGCTTCCATACCATGCTCCAGACCTCTTTCCAGAAGAATCTGGCAGTATCCCATACGCTCATCATTATCTTTTGCGATACCTTCTGCATTACACAGAGCAATAACGATTGCATCGTTTGCTGCAGCAAGGTCTACGTATTCGATACGGCTGCCTGCGTCTGCAGAGTTAACAATCGGTTTTCCTTTTGAACGGTTGTAAACAGAGATACCTGCTTCGATTGCTTTTTTGTTAGCGGTATCCAGTGCCAGTGGAACGTTATCAAACTCGCTCTGAAGCAGCTGAACTACCCATTTCATCAGATCTTCGCCATAGCTTTCTGCCGGTCCAATGTTTACATCAAGGTAAACAGCGCCAGCGTCAAGCTGCTGTTTTGCTCTTTTTAAGATCGGTTCCGGATCTCTTTCAAGAAATGCTTTGTTTACTGCCGGTGCAGTTGTGGAAAGTCTCTCTCCAATTGTTACAAATTTTGCCATTTTGTAACCCTCCTTAATATGTATTCGTTTTTATAACCCTTTATGATTCGGGTGTTTTCACACCCGAATTGGAATTACACAGATTATTCCGTGCTATATAATCCTTTTATAAAATCTCTCCCGGGAATCCGAACGGACTCCCGGTAATGAGAAAATTACTGAAGATCTTTCATAAACTTCACAAGCTGTACTGCCTCGTTTGGAGCAATGATGATTTCCCAACCCGGAAGTTTTGCTTCGATTTCGCCCTTCAGAACGGCTACTTTACCCGGAATTACCAGTTTACGGCTCTTAACTTTACCTTCAATATCCTGTTCCTTCCAGAATTTTTCAATAGAGGAAGAGGACAGTTTGCCTGCAGCCCAAGCTGTCAGTACGGAAAGTCCGCCTGCATCACTGATGATCAGATTTACCGGCACGCCAGAACGCTCCAGTTCTCCGGACACCAGGAAGTAAGTCAGCGCAAAGTCTACAGTTGTCAGACAGATGGAGTTTTCATCTGCGCCGTTCAGCGGGTAAATACCCGGCTCTACGCGCATCGGCTTCTGCGGATCAGTAAAGATGTTCTGACGCAGACCGTACAGCGGCAGTGCCTCCGCATATGTGATTTCAGACATTACTACGATTGAACCGTATTTGATTGTAAATACAGATGCCAGTGCAGCCTGAAGATGCATATCATCGCCAGCCAGTTTTGCAAGATTTACAATAGACGGATAACCACAGCTTCTGTCACCGTCTTTAATTGCAGCTTTACGCAGCTGAACAGTGTTTGCAAATGTTTCTTTTACCGTTGCGCCTGTGGTATCTACTACCAGATTCTTGTTTCCAAGAGCCTCTACCGCTTTGATGGTATCGTAGATTTCGTTCATATCCGCACCGCATACACCAAGAACAACGCCTGCTTCTGTAGCAACCGCATTCATTTCTGCGTAATTAGAAGCGTTTGCACCGTTTAATACCGGTTTGCCGTCTTTGCAAACTGCCAGAGCAGCTTTTGCAACTTCAGCATCTGTACATCCAAGTACCAGAGTTCTGCCTGTAGCCGCTGCTTTTTTCACCAGTTCTACATAATCTGTCTTGCCATCTGCACAGTAATTTACATAAACAAACTCTACAAACATTCTTTCGCCAATACGCTCATAATCAACAGCCGGAATTGCAGCCAGTTTCGCATCAATCTCTGCTTCATCCATGCAGTTGCAAAGAGCTGCTGCGTATCTTGTCTTGCTTACGAATGTTTTTTCGTGACGCTCCATAACAGTTTCGCCGCCAAGCGTTACTTCTGCATCGCCAGCTCCAACTTTGATTGTTTTCATCGGCGGTGCTGTAGCCTCAGATAGCTGAGCCTTTGCGTCTTCAGAAAAGTACGGACATGCACTGATATCAACCGCACCCTGCGCAACTTTCATACAGAAAGCCATACAAGTCGGGCTGCCGCACTCTTTACAGTTTTTCTTCGGTGATAATTTAAAAATATCAAGACCTTTTAATGCCATTGTTTTTATCCTCCTTAAACAGCGATTAGACTAACTCTTTGATCAGTTTTGCAACAGTTGCAACTGCTACAGGGTGTTTCAGGATCACAGCGTTGGAACCGCATGCAAGATCTGCTGCTGCTGTTTCCACTTCCATGTCAATACCGCGTCTTTCCTGGCATCCCCATTCCGGTGTATCTGCTTCTGCCTGTGTAGCCTCTTTGGTCGCCCATGTTTCGGAAGCAACCGGTGTAATGATCGGCATCTGAAGCTGCGCATCATTCTGAGAAAGAGCTGCAGCTTTGATACGCTGCATAGTAGATGCAACATATTCATAACCATATCCTGCTGCTGCTGCACCAACATTCATTACAGTAGAAGCTGCTTTTACACCTAACTGACCTAATAATACATTCAGCTGTTTTGCAAGGTTGATATCTACAGAAGACTCAGCTCCAACGATCTGATCATAAGCCAGACCTGCTGCTGCGCCGACTGTTTTATAGTTTTCTTCTTTTGCTGCAAGGATCAGCGCATTTTTGCCCTGAACTGCCTCAGCAGCCTTTGCAAGAAGTTCTGCATCTTTTTCTACGTTTTTAGAACCGCAGATAACAAGCGGAAGGTCTACTGCCTCCACAACTTCTTTTAACTGTGCGATTAGTTCTTCCGTAGATTTGTTTGCACCATTCGGATCGCCGCCTTCCATACGGAAGCTTAAGAAATCAACGCCTTCAAAAGATGCTGCTTTTTTTGCGATTTCCGCTAAGCTTTCGCATCCTTCATAATATTTTTTCACACATTCCGGCTCGTTTTCCATACCGAAATCTGTGATTTCAATACCAACCTTCGGCGCGTTTTCAAAAGCTGCATCAAAAGAATACAGCGGCAGTGCACATTCACCACCAAGTTTGATGGCCTTATCGCCAGTGCCAACTGTAACAGTATTGATGCTGGCATTGAACTTTCCTGATTTTGCTGTAAATGGCATTTTAATTATCCTCCTTCATTTTCTAAGCTTCCGTGGTCTGGGTGGAACCACGGAAGTAGATTGAGTTTTTGGTTTGATTTGAAAAATTCTTTATTGTTAATTTTCGATAAAACTCGGGTGAGCTGCTTATCTCAGGAATCCACACGTGCCTACGCACGTGTGCCGGTGCTAACGCCCCTGATGATTCCTTCGATATCATTCGGTAGGAAACAAATGCCAGCTTCGCTGTCGCTTGTTTCCTTTCCCTCACTTTTACATCATTGGTTCCATGCTCAGTGCCGGATGTCCTTTTTCTTCCAAGAACGCCAGTAAGGTTTCCGGATCTTCCGCGATGGTCTCGTCACCGATCATATCACAGAAATTGTCGATGCCGTACATTTCTTTTGCAGTCTGATTCAGTCTTTCTGCAACCTGATCTTTCAGATCCTTCGGCATCCATACAATACGTCCTACACCGCCTTCTGCCTTCATGAACTTCTTGGAAGCGATGAAATGTTTACCATGTCCCATAAAGCCCGGTGTCTGAACACCACCGCCTGTCATGGAAGCCAGTTCCGGGAATGTCATACCGATCGGAGTCATACCTGCATACTCACGGTTTGCGATACATACACCGTTGGAAAGCGGCTCAATACCACAGATACACTCAAAGCATCCGCAGGATGTCATCGGTTTTTCAATGATAGAGTACAGAGAAACGTCTTCCAGAGCGCCCTGGGAGAATTTACGTACTGCTTCATTGACATCTTCGTATTCACCGATTCTCTCATCGATAACTCTCTCTTTTGTAATGATCTGGCACGGTCCCTGCGGATCAAGCTCGTTAGTTGCTTTTGCATCCAGCCATGAAACAGCACCGCAAAGTCCAAGTCTCTCCGGAGTTACCACACATACATGGCTCGGGGAGAATGCCTGGCACATGATACAGCTGTAGTATACGTCTACACCTTCATCTGTCAGTGTATTCAGACGCTCGTCACGTTTATCAAATGCCGGAATCGCAAGTTCATGACGAAGTTTTGTACACTCTTCTGCGTTTGTGTAGATCTTCACCTGACATTTGTCAACAACGGCTGCAAATTCACTCTTAACCTTTGCGTAAAGAACTTCACCGATATGTTTCACACGGAAACCTGCTCCGAATGTATCTTTGCTTACACGGACACGGATCATATCACGCTGACCTGTATGCATCATACCTTCTACACAGTTCAGATAAGAGTGGAATTTACGCTCAATAACCGGTTCAAAGTCAGACTGCATGCTCTTGCCAGCTACTTCTACGACATAAGCAATGCTCTGTTTACTTCCTTCCGGAAGTTCATCAATATCCGGTCCGATCACTTCAATCTTGTGATCTTCTACTTCAGCAGCTTCTTTCGTCTGAACCAACTCGAAGCAGTCCACACGTGAACCGTCATACTCAATCTGCATATCGCCTCGACGAATGATTTCTCCCTCGAATGCGGATGCAAATGCTACCGGAATATCAATGTTTGTGATTTTGATCTTAATGTCACGTGCTTCCAGAGACGTTGCGTTGAATTTGCTTACGTCTTTCTGTACAATCAGGCTCTTCGGAACACGGAAAGTTTCTTCGTTTGTGATAACCGGGAAACCAAGTGCAATCGCGCCTGCACCACATGCTACGATCACTTCGTTCAGCGGAGCAAATGCATTTACAAATGCCGGTACACGTTCCATTGTATACTTCATAAGTCCTGCAGCATCTCCCGGCTGAACATTACCGAAGATCAGAGCCGCACGAACAGCTACAGATACAGCATGGATAACAGATGTCACATCCTTACCCAGCGGGATCACACGTACATTTGCGCCTGTCTTGTATCCGAGTTCTTCACACTGGTCAATGATACCGCCAACCAGAGTTACCAGGATACCCTGTGCCTGATAAGATTTTACAAGATCAACACCTTCCTGAGCAGTCGGAGCAGCGCCAAGAATTACAGCAACACCCGGGATATCACCGGTTACAAGCGGCACACCAAGCTCACGGATCGTTGCGTCACCGAGATGTCCGTAGCACGGAGCTTCATACGGTTTTGCACCATCCATATATTTCAGTACTTCGATAAATTCTGCACAAAGAGCAGTTGCCACACCAGACATAAATGCATCATTCAGTCTCGGATTTCTGGTCATCAGAGATTTTACCACTCCAAGAGCAGTTTTTAAATCGCCCAGGTTTGCGATTTTTGTTCCGGTTACTGCATAGTAACACGGAAGACTGTAAGCGGTATCCGGAAATGCAATGGCTTTATCGGCACCGTTTGCTGCAATGGCGTCATCGATCGCTTTTTCTGTCAATCCATACACAGCATCGTTTCCACTAAATACAACATCAAATAATGTCACTTTCTTTTCCTCCTAGTTTTTACTAAAAAATGGAATCCATTTTTTCTTTAATTGCCCTGATTTCAGCGACTGCCGTCTTACTGAAATCATATGGGGAACTTCCCTTTCGATCGGCATCGATTACCTCTTTATTATAATGAATAAAGCCCAGCAGATCCTCCTGCGGGATCTCGCTCCTTATAAACGCCTCATCATCCTCGTCCCTGACCTTGTTTGCCACAACCCGCACATGCTTTACGCCAAGACCGTTTGCCAGACGCTTAACGTTGCGGTATGTCTGTATGCTTCTTGCTCCCGGCTCGATCACAACCACAAACTGATCCATTCCCTCTGTCGTGCCTCTTCCAAGATGTTCCAATCCGGCTTCCATGTCCAGAATAACCACATCATTGCTACGAAGAACCAGATGATTAATGATTCGTTTCAAAATCACATGCTCCGGACATACACAACCGCTGTTTGCGGTGTCAACCGTTCCGAGTGTCAGCAATTTTACACCGTTTTTCACCATGGAATAGGTATCCGGAATATCATCTACTTTCGGGTTCAATTTATAAAATCGATTGTCATCACTTGCACCGGTACGCTCCTGCACCAGTTTACGCATTCTGGTAATGGGTACAATCTGATCCAGCTCCTCTGGAGTAAATCCAAGCGCAAGACCCAGGTTTGCATCCGGATCCACATCCGCCGCCAGGACGGTCTTTCCTTCCTCTGCATATAGTCTCGCCAGCGTCGCAGCAAATGTTGTCTTTCCTACGCCACCTTTTCCTGTCACTGCTATTTTCATGAGCTCCTCCATCTGTCATAAAGAATAAAATCATACGCCACATACACCTGCGCAGCTTTATTACGGAAGCCGCGCAGATATTTTGTTATTTATCAGATACCGATTGCTCTACGTTTTTCTTCGATTCTTTCGATCATCAGATCAACCAGTTTTTCGATATCTGTTTCTACGGTGTACGCCGCTTCTACCCAGTCACGGATGCCTTCTGTCAAAAGACCTGCGACCTGATCAGAACCGGATACATACGGATCAACGCCAAGGAAGGTATCCAGACCGGTCGCAACTACATAGTTACCGATGGAAACCGCTTTTTCAGACATCCATTCCGGAGCGCATCCGACTACCGGCAGCTGTGAGATATTCAGTCCGGAATCTTTTGCCAGTTCTGCGACCAGAACCATCATACGGCTGATATCTACGCAGGAACCCATGTGAAGTATCGGCGGGATGTCTGCCAACTCGCATACTCTCTTTAAGCCCGCGCCGCAGAGATCTTTTGCCGCTTTATCCATCAGGCCTGCCTTTGCAGCCGCCTGTGCGGAGCATCCGGACGCAACGACGATGATATCGTTTGCGATCAGCTTTTTCATCAGTTCAATATGCGCGTAGTCCGGACGGATCTTCGGGTTGTTGCAGCCAACCATCGCTACCGCGCCGCGGATAACGCCGGATGTGATGCATTCGATCAGCGGTTTTGTCGTACCGGTCTCATCAACCTGAGAATTGGTAACGCCGTCCAGCGTCTTAACGATCGCTTCTACAGAATAGCCAACCGTTGCTTTCTGTTTCATATCCGGGATATAAACCAGTTCCGGCTTTCTGTTTACAAAGTTGTCAATCGCAGTTTTCACGATAGATTTAGCATTTTCTGCCGCGCTGTCCGCGGAGAATCTGATAAATTCAGAATCCGGCATCTGCGCGATCGGAGAAGTCGTGATAAATTTCGTGTGGAAGCACTTGGAAAGCGGGCCGAGCGCCGGGAAGATACACTGAACGTCAACCACGATTGCTTCACATGCGCCTGTCAGAACCACATTTTCCTGCTGCAGGAAGTTGCCGGCCATCGGAATACCGCGGCGCATAGCCACTTCGTTAGACGTACAGCAGACGCCGGATACCGTAATGCCCTTTGCTCCTTTGGATTTCGCGTATGCGATCATTTCCGGATCGTCCGCGTATTCACAGATCATCTCAGAAAGGCTCGGATCATGACCGTGAACGACGATATTTACGTTTTCCGCTACCATAACGCCAAGGTTTGCCTCGGTATCGATCGGCTTCGGTGTTCCAAAAAGAACGTCAGAAAATTCCGTGCCGGCCATGGAACCGCCCCAGCCGTCTGAAAGACCGGAACGAAGAGACTGTCTGATCAGCGCTTCCGGTTTAGAGGAGCATCCCATATGAGCCATATGTAAGGAGCAGGAAACCTCGCGGTCAATCGCGCGCGGAGCGATCTCTTCTCTTTCCCAGATGTCCTGTGTGTGCTGCGGCGCTCTCTTCAGGAAATTCTGTGTGCCGAATACTTTGCCGTATTCGCCAAGCGCAACAACTGCCACTTCATGAGCCAGATCATAAATATCTTTCCCCTCTGTCTCAATATCCCACTCTTTTGCAATGCGGATCAGTTTCTCCGGATCTTTTACCGTGTACGGTCCTTCCGGTTTTGCGTGATACAATGTGTGGCAGATTTCACGTCCATGATCAGAATGTGTCGCGGAACCGCCCGCAGTGAATTTCAGATAGTTACGCGCTACTATGCCGTGCGCGTCACAGCCGCAGATACCTCTCGGCGCCTTCGGCGTGATACGGCACGGACCCATGGAACAGATTTTACAGCAGATACCGGTTTCACCGAACTTACAGTGCGGTGTCTGTTTTTTTACTCTGTACTGCCATGCATCTGCACCGACTTTTTTGCCGGTTTCCAGAAGTCGTTCGGTAGCAGCTTCCATTTCTTCAACTGTTGTTAACTTAAAGTCTCCCATCATATCCTCCTTCAGTTGGGTATTTTAAATTTCTAACTTATCTATGATACTGCGAAGAGCCTGTTTTACCGGTGAATTTTCCGGCAACTGTACAGTCGGCTTTCCTTCACAGTCATATTCAAATACTTCGGCATCCTGCGGCACAACACCCAGAAGTGTCAGACCCTGCTTTTCAATTTCATCTTTCGTGCCTTCATTCAGTTTGCCATCCGGAGCGCGGTTTACAATAAGGCCCATTGTCTTCGGAGTAAGTCCGCACTCTTTTACCAGTTCAGCCACTCTTCCAACTGCCTGCACACCTCTTCTGGAGCAGTCGCTAACCAGAAGCATCATATCTACCTTTGGCAGCAGTCCGCGGCTGATATGTTCCATTCCTGCCTCATTATCCACCACTACATACGGATAATGCGGTGTCAATTTTGCAAGCTGCGTCTGCAGCAGGCCGTTTACAAAACAATAACAGCCCTTGCCCTGCGTCCTTCCCATCACAAGCATGTCAAAGTCATCATCCTCAATCAGACACCTGTTAAACATGATCTCCATATAGTCAGATTTTGACATTCCTGCCGGAATCGGATTGGACGTGCTGTTTTCTGCGCGCGCCACTTCCTCACGAATTTCTCCGAGTGTCATCTCCACATCCACTCCGAGCACTTCATTCAGATTGGAATTTGCATCGGCATCTACAGCCAGCACCGGCCGTTTCCCCTGTTCGCAAAGATACTGAATCAGCAGTCCGCATAATGTTGTTTTTCCCACGCCGCCTTTTCCAGCTACTGCTATTGTAAATGACATAATTGCATCTCCTTTTTACTAGTGTGTCAGTTTGCATCCCGGCAGTTGATCTCCACTCTGCCGCCTGTAAGATCCGCTGATGCAAGAGTGCCTTCTACCACTCGTTTTTCCCCCATGACATCGGTAAGTGTGATCCGATCGCCGTCTATTTCAATTTTGCTGACATATTCCAAAAGAATACTGTCAGGACGATTTACGTCTACTACGGTTGCCAGACACATCGTTATCGCCTCCTATTATGATTCTTTCACCAGAGACAGCGCCAATCCAAGGTACATGTTACCTTTTTGGAACTCATCTACCGCCCTGCGGATCTGCTCAGCCGCTTCATTCTGTCCGTCTCCGGCCAGTTTTGCAGCCATCTGATCAAGTTCAGCCGCATGATGCGTATTGTGATCCAGCATATATTTCAGCAGTGCTGCATTTTTTTCTGCCGGCGCCGCCTCATGCGCATGTTCTTCATGACTGTGACAGTGCCCATCATGGTTGTGACAATGTCCGCCGTCATCGCCGTGACAATGTCCGCCACAGGATGCGTGTTCACCCTCATGCGTGTGCGTATGCACATCTTCCTGTCCATGTTCATGCATATGTTCGTGTGTATGTTCATACGTGTGTGTATGCGCGTGTTCATGGGCATGTGCATGAGAACAAAGATTACCGTTTTCATCTTTGATAATATGCAAGGCATCCCCCTCCTTCCCGTTATTGTTAATTTTTTGACAGACGTTTTTACACATCTTCACTTTGCAAATAGTATACCACAGAACACAGGTTATCACAACCGATAAAATTGTATTTTTTTCGGAACGAAACGACATTCTGTGTTATAATTTTTTCAAGGTTTTTCAAATCCTTATAAACAGAACACCGAGAAATTTCAGAAACTTTTGTTTTTTAATCTTTTTCTCATTTTTCTGCTGTATATTGTAAATCATACATAACAAATACGTTTCCCGAAAGGAGATTTATGATGAAAAAAAGAACTTTTATCCTTACCGCGCTTACTGTTATTACATTTACAATGACCGGATGTCAGACAGCTCCAAAAGAAAACGCTGCCCGTATCGCAGATCAGACGAAAACCGCGGCACAAATGAACGCAGACGCCCCGGTTTCCTCCCCTGCCGCAGCTTCAGAACGGTCTTCTTCCAAACTTACGGATGCGGACGCAAAAGAAATCGCGTTTAAAGACGCCGGTTTGAAAGAATACTCTGTTACTCATATACGTGTTCAAAAAGATTATGATGATGGCGTCACGGTATATGATGTTGAGTTTTATGCCGGAACCACGGAATACGATTACGAGATTGATGCATCAACCGGCGAAATCCGCAGCCGCGACTTTGATATCGAGCATGATTTTAACAGTGACAAAACAGAAACTTCCGGCAGCACGGATCTTCTGAGCGAAGAAAAAGCTTCAAAGCTTGTACTTTCCAAAGTAGAAGGCGCATCCGCGCAAAACCTTCGTATCGTTCTTGAACATGATGACGGTCAGGAAATCTATGAGGGTGAAATCCGCTATAACGGTATGGAATACGAATTTGAACTGAACGCCAAAACAGGCGATATCTTAGAATGGAGTCAGGAACGGGAGGACGATTAAAGATGCGGATACTTGTTGCAGAAGATGAAAAAGATATGAACCGCCTCATTTCAAAACGTCTAAAATCAGAAGGATACAGCGTAGATTCCTGCCACAGCGGCACAGAAGTCTTTGATTATCTTTCCTGTGCCGAATATGACGCACTTCTTCCTGATATTATGATGCCCGGAATGGACGGAATTCAAGTACTAGAAAAAATTAAGAACAGCCGGTAACCATGTCCCGATTCTTCTGCTGACCGCAAAGGACAGCATCGAGGACCGGGTTGCCGGTCTTGATGCCGGAGCGGACGATTACCTTATCAAGCCATTTGCTTTTTCCGAACTGCTCGCCCGAATAAGGGTTATGCTTCGAAAGCCCGCCGCCATAAAAACAACTGTATATACGGCAGCCGATCTTGAAATCCATACCGACACTAGACAGGTTCTGCGCGACAGAAAAGAAATCCACCTTTCAGCCAAAGAATTTTCCCTGCTCCGATACATGGTCCAAAATGCGGGAATCGTTTTATCTCGCGAAAAACTGGAACAGCATATTTGGAATTACGATTTTTCCGGCGGTTCCAACGTGATCGATGTCTATATCCGTTATCTGCGCAAAAAAATTGACAGCGATTTTGAGCAAAAACTTATCCACACCGTACGCAGTGAAGGCTACGTCCTGCGCGTCACTCCCTAATAGAAAGTAATTTTACTATGAAACATTTTTCATTAAAAACAAAACTAACGCTTCTTTACACACTGTTGATGACTTCTGTCGTCTGTGCCATTTTTGCTGTCCTTTTTTCTTTCAGCAATCAGGAAATCCTGACAGGAGTCAGCACTCAGCTTGAAGAACGGGTGGCAGATGCCCGAAGCGATATTGTCTATGCAAACGGCGCACTTGAGATTGATTCAGATTTTTTAGAATTAAAAGACGGTATTTATCTTTCTCTCTACAATACAGACGGTATCTTTCTATACGGAAAAATTCCTTATGGCTTTAACAATACCCTGCCCTTCGCAGACGGGAATGTTCGCCGGATTCAAAGCCAGAATACACAGTATTATGTTTTGGATATGATATATCAAATTCCCGGTTACGGTATCACAGACATTCGTGGAATTGCATCCGTCACCGCAGCAGAAAAAACCTTTCTTCTGACAATACGATTTGCACTCACTCTTCTTCCGCTTATTGTCATTGTCACTGCAGTTCTTGGCTATTTTATGACAAAACGAACGCTTCGCCCAGTGGACGAGATGACTCGCACAGTACAGGCCATCCGTGAAGACGGTGATTTATCAAGACGGATAAACCCCGGAAACGGAAATGACGAAATATGCCGGCTTGCCGCTACTTTCGACAGTATGTTGACTCAAATAGAAGAAAGCCTTATGCGCGAACGACAGTTTGCCTCTGACGCAGCGCACGAACTGCGTACACCGCTTTCTACTATGACTCTTCTATGTGACACTCTGCTTCTCGACGATACATTAAATAAATCTGCCCGAAAAGATATCCTTCTTCTTCAAAAAAAAGTTGCCGGATTGTCACATATGATTTCCCAGCTGCTGATGCTCTCCAGAGCAGACCGCGGACAAGCAACCATCAGCCAGGAACGTCTAAATCTAAGCGAACTTGCAATCCTGGCCTGCGAGGAGGTACAAGATGCCGCCTCATCCAAAAACATCTCTATACATACAGATATTGAACCAAACCTGTTTTTGACAGGCGATGAAACGCTGCTGATCCGTTTCTTCTTAAATCTTTTAAACAATGCTGTTTCCTACGGAAATCAAAACGGCCACATCTGGGTAACATTAAAAAAATCCGCCGCAGGCGACGGACGCATCAATGGAAGCATACAGGATGACGGCATCGGAATCAGCACCTCTGACCTTCCCCATATCTGGGAACGTTTTTTCAAGCCGATTCTTCCCGAACAAAAAGTGATAATTCCGGTCTCGGTCTTTCCATGGTCGCATGGATTATAAAGGAACACCGAGGCGAAATCACTGTAAATAGCCGCCTCAACGAAGGGACCACATTTACTTTTTTCTTTCCCGCAGAATAAAATACTGCCGACAGATGCTCTCTGTCGGCAGTATAAACATACGCGATTAAATTCCAGCCAGTTTCAACAGATCCGGCACTTTGGATTCCCAACCGAGCGCCATGATATGTACACCCTGGCAGTACGGTCTGCACTCTTTGATGATGCGTGCAGCGATTTCTACGCCAGTAATACCTGCTTTGGTCTTTTCTTTATCCGCTTTCAATTCTTCAATCATTTCATCCGGCACATGAACGCCTGCTACATTCGCATTCATGAATTTTGCCATTCCCGCAGATTTCGGAATAATGATACCAAGCTGTACCGGTTTGCCAAACTGTTTTGCTTTCTCCATGAACTTGATGAACTTCTCCGGTTCATACACGCCCTGTGTCTGAAAATAGTCAGCTCCTGCCATCACTTTACGCTCCATCTTTGCGAGCTGCGCATCGATAGAATCGCTGCACGGAGATACCACCGCGCCTTTCGCAAACTTCGGCGGTTCGCCTACCAGTTCATTTCCGCCTAAATCCACGCCGGATTCCAGCTGTTTCACTGTATGAAGAAGAGAAACAGAATCCAGATCAAATACCGGTTTTGCCTGCGGATGATCACCCATCTTTGTATGGTCTCCAGTCAGACAAAGAATATTGTCAATACCCAGCATCGCTGCGCTCAAAAGATCCGACTGCAGTGCGATACGATTTCTGTCGCGGCAGGTCAGCTGAAAGATCGGGGTAAGTCCCTCATCTTTTAATGCTTTACAGGTAGCCAATGAGCCAAGACGCATAACAGAAGACTGATTATCTGTGACATTCACCGCAGTGATACCACTCAAATATGTTTTTGCTTCTTCCAGGATATGTTCGATATGGATCCCTTTTGGCGGTCCTACTTCTGCTGTTACAACAAATTCGCCGCGATCAAATAACTCAGTAATTTTCATTCTACATTACTCCAATCATTTTAAATTTTATTTAAACTTCCTCATCTGTTGCATAGTTGCGTACCTGAACCGGACATTTCAGAACATCCAAGCGTCCAAGCTGCGCAAGGCGTCTGTAGATACGCTCCCAGCCGCATTCCATATTACCGTCCACTTCACACTTACCGTCTTTAGAACCGCCGCACTGTCCGTTGACAAGGCTCTTGGAACAAGCCGTGATCGGACAAATACCGCCGGTAATATTCAGATAGCATTCTCCGCACTGGTCGCAATCATACTCCAACGGTGTCACTCCCTGAAATCCCGGAAGCGGATAGGTATCGCATGCCGCATATACTTTTTTATCACCGAGACATTCAGCAACCGTCTGCACACCAACGCCACAGGAAAATACAAGAACCGCATCCGCTTCATCAATCTTATCTCTATATTTTTCAATATAAAGCTTCAGATTCTTCGGATTACAAATATATTCTCTAGTCATAATGCCGGTCACATTTCCGTTCTCGTCCATCTCCTTCTGGAGTGCGTCGGCTTCTTTTTCCGGAAAGCTGACTTCCTTACATCCGTGGCAGTTAATGATAAACACTTTCTTTGCTTCCGCCAGAGATGCGATAGTTTCTTTTGATTTTAACTGCGTAATCAACATATTACTTCATCCCCCTTACCGCATTTTTTCCGGCTTTAATCTTGCTGACAAGCGGAATCTTGGAAGAACAGATAAACTCGCAACATCTGCATTCTACGCAGTCCATCACATTCATATCTTTCATACCCTGCCAGTTTTCGTCATCCGCGTATTTCGCGAAATAAAGCGGTGAAAGTTCCATCGGACACACATCCACACAGCGTCCGCACTTGATACATGCTTCCGGTTCACTCTGTACATCCTCGATCGCAATGATACCGTTTGATCCCTTCATCATCGGTACGTTCAAATCAGAAAGCGCAAATCCCATCATCGGACCGCCCATTTTAATCAATGCCTCTTTGTCCGTCACGCCTCCGCAGTAATCAATCATATCTTTTACATTGGTACCGATCTTGACAATATAGTTGCCCGGTTTCGCAATCTTCGGTCCTGTTACAGTGGCTACACGTTCGATCAGCGGCATACCCTTCTGAATCGCATCAGAAACCGCTTTTACCGTACTGATATTGCTCACGACAACTCCTACATCTGCCGGAAGTCCGCCGCTCGGAACGATCCTGCCCATCACACGCTTAATCAATGTTTTTTCAGCGCCCTGCGGATATTTAGTTCTCGCGATAAATACCTCGATATTGCCGCACTCCGCTGTTTTCGCCTGTAAAAGTTCGATCGCGTCCGGTTTGTTATCCTCAATTACAATAATTCCTTTTTCTGCACCTGTCGTCTTCAGGATCGCTTTCAAACCGTAGATAATATCATCTGCAAACTCTAACAGAACTCTGTGGTCTGCTGTCAGCATCGGTTCACATTCACAGCCATTTAATAAAATGGTATCTACCGGTTTTGCCGGTTTGAATTTTACGCAGGTCGGGAAACCAGCGCCGCCCATGCCGACAATACCTGCCTCACGGATGATATCGATCATCTCGTCCGGCGTAAGTTCCTCATAGCCCTTATTCGGTTTTACAGATTCATGCAGCGTATTTTTGCCGTCGGATTCGATCACAACCGCCATTACTTCCGCACCTCTCGTTGCATGCATGCGCGGCTCTACTGCAATTACCGTACCACTGACACTCGAATGTACCGGCGCGCTGATAAATCCAGCGGCCTCGCCGATCTTCTGTCCGACTTTTACTGTATCACCCACCTGAACGATCGGTTCTGCCGGAGCGCCAAGGTGCTGAGACATGGAGATCACCGCAATCTTTGGATCCGGGAATCTCTCTAAAGCAATATGTTCACTGTATTCTTTATGTTCTGACGGATGCACGCCGCCGTAATAGCCGGCAAAACGTTCCTCGCGGATCGCATTTACATATTCGCTGATCACTTTGACATTCGTCTTAGAATAGTCGCGGATCTGTATCGGCTGATTCTTAAATTCTTCCAGTCTGCCCTGCTGCTCCAGCTTTTTGTTAATCTTTTCCCATGCGCAGTCTTTCTGCGGATCTACTTCACATTTACCGTTTTTCGCACCGCCGCACTGACCATTGACCAGGCTCTTCGAGCAGTCCACGATCGGGCAGATACCGCCGGTAATATTCAAGTAACACTGCGCGCATGCATCACAGCTTTTTTTTGTCAGCGCCATGCCATGATGTCCCGTATAATTAAGGGAATTGCTCGCTGCGTATGTCGGTTTGCCGGACAAAGCCGCCACCGTCTGTACTCCGAGTCCGCAGGAGACAACCATAATATGCTCGGTACCCTCCGGAATCATCTCCTGCAGTTTGCGCTCTGTATGATGCGCATTGCACAGGAAATCCACTTTTGCGCTTCCGAGAACGTTCTTACCGCATTCTTTGGCGATCTTTTCAAATTCGCCGCAATCCGGCTCGTCCACCGTCTCAAACTCTTTGAAGCACTTGTTGCAGGCAACGATAAACAGATTGTCCTTGTCTGCCAGAAGCGAAGTCAGTTCTTCACGTTCTTTTAACTTGTACTTAGTATAGTTTTCCAATTGCTCACCTTCCTTAATTTCACTAAACCGCAGCTGCTACACTGTCTGTAATTCCTTTTATTTCCGCTTCTGCACCGAAAAAAAGAAATTGCAAGAACAATGCTGAAGCTGCGGTTCGCATTTCTTTGAGTATAACATATATTGATAAAATTTTCACTACAAACTTCTACTTTTTTCTGCTTTTTTTATGCAAGCATCATGCGGTCATTGGCAAATTCACCGCCACTGGCCTGTTCAAACTTCTGAAGAAGATCAGATACCTGCAGATTTTTCTTTTCCTCTCCAGACACATCATAAATAATCCGCCCCTCATGCATCATGATCAAGCGATTACCATGAGCGATTGCATCTTTCATATTATGTGTGATCATAATAGCAGTCAAATTATCGCGCGCTATGATCTTGTCCGTTGCCTGCAGCACCTTCTGGGCAGTTTTCGGATCAAGCGCCGCCGTATGCTCATCAAGAAGCAATACTTTCGGTTTCGTCAAAGTAGCCATCAAAAGCGTCAGCGCCTGACGCTGTCCGCCGGAAAGCAGACCGACCTTCGCAGTCAAACGATCCTCCAGACCGAGATCAAGAATCCTTAATTTTTCTTTATAACGTTCACGCTCCGCACCGGTGATACCGCTCTTTAGCGTACGGCGCAGTCCTCTTCTGGATGCCAGCGCCATATTTTCCTCAATCTGCATGGTCGCTGCCGTACCGGTCATCGGATCCTGAAATACACGGCCCAGATATTTAGCACGCTTGTATTCCGGAAGTCTTGTGACATTAATACCATCAATAAGAATCTCGCCCTCATCGACCGGCCAGACGCCGGCAATTGCGTTCAGCGTAGTAGATTTTCCTGCGCCGTTTCCGCCGATTACCGTCACAAAATCTCCCTCATTTAAAATCAGATCCACTCCATTTAAGGCTCTCTTTTCATTCACTGTACCCGGATTAAAGGTTTTTTTCACTCCGATCAGTCTAAGCATTTTCATTGCCTCCTTTACGGGAAACTTTCGTAAAATATTTGCCCTTCATATACGGAACCGCCAGAAATACTGCCACAACAAGGGCTGACAATAATTTCAGGTCATTGGAATTCAGACCCAGCCAAAGTACAAATTGCAGTACAATATAATATACAATCGCGCCAAGCGCTACTGCCAGAAGCTTTGCGGCAAAATTACGCGCAATCTTTCCGAACAGAACATCACCAATGATCACTGCCGCCAGACCAATAACAATCGCGCCGCGTCCCATATTTACATCCGCAAACCCCTGATACTGGGCGAACAGACCGCTTGCAAGCGCTACAATCCCATTTGAAAGCATCAAACCAATCATCTTACTCAAATTTGTATTAATGCCCTGCGCTCTGGACATATGCGGATTAGAACCTGTCGCACGGATAGAACATCCCAGTTCCGTTCCGAAAAACCAATACAGCACCGCGATTAAAATAATCACAAACAGCGCCGCAATCAGGATTGTATTTTTATAAAATGGAACGCCTTTGATATAGCGCAAAGACACCATCAGATCATACATTCCTACATTGATCGCCTGATTCGCTTTATCTCCCATGATCCGCAAATTGACAGAATACAGCCCCAGCTGCGTTAAAATTCCCGCAAGAATCGCCGGAATCCCCATTGCCGTATGAAAAATACCCGTCACAAGACCCGCCAGCATGCCGGCTCCAAACGCGCCCAGAAGCGCTACCGGCGCGGAAAATCCGGCAAGCATCATCATGACACAGACTGCGCCTCCGGTACACATCGTACCGTCCACAGTCAAATCCGCAAGATCCAGTATTTTATATGTAATATATACGCCGATCGCCATAATACCCCAGATCAGTCCCTGCGCGCATGCACCGGGAAGCGCATTAATAAGTGCTCCAATATTCACTGTTTTTTCCCTCCCGCTGCCGGAAAATTTCCGGCAATTTCTATTGTTTTCTCTTCTTTAAGGATAACAAAACGAGGGCTGCCGCAATGCCTTTTCGCATTCGCGACAGTCCGGTAAACACCTTTCAGCCCCTTTTTCAAAGCATCCTGTGTCTTAAGCCTCTTCTGTTTCTGCTGTCTCAGTTTCCTCTGCTGCTTCTGTTTCTGCTTCCTCGGTCTCATCTTCAGATGCAGCTTCTGTTTCGTCTTCTGCGCCAATCGCCGTATAATCCTCTGGAACTTCAATACCGAACACTTCGCATCTTTCCGCATCGTATTTTTTTACAAACTCCGGAGCATATGCGATTTCCATTGCTGCCGGATCTGCACCTTCTTCAAGAATCTCCACTGCCATTTCGCCTGTCTTATAACCAAGGTCAAAGTAATCGATAGAAAGTGTGGCAATGCCGCAGCCATCACAGATTCCCTCTTCACCGGTAATGATCGGGATACCAGCCGGTTCACAGATATTGTTAATCACTTCTGTATTAGAAGCCGCTGTATTGTCCGTCGGAATATAAAGTGCTTCACACTCTTCCGATGCCTTTGTCACAACCGACGCGATATCATTAGAGTCTGCAAAAGTATAGACAGTACATTCCGCTCCCGCTTCCTCAAGCGCCGCTTTCACAGTGTCCGCCTGATATACGGAATTCGGTTCTGCAGAACAGTATACAATTCCTACTTTTTTCACTTCCGGGAGCAGTTCCGCAAACATCGCTGCCTGTTCGTCAAGCGGTGCCAGATCAGACGTCCCGGATACGTTCATACCGGTACTTCCGGTCCATTGATCATCTGGAACACCGAGCGCAACGCTGTATACAGAAACGGAGGTTCCGAGAATTGGAATGTCGCCTGTCGCGGAAACAGCTGCCTGCAAAGATGCTGTCGCGTTCGCAAGCATCAGATCCACTCCGTTTGTCACAAAAGTATTTACAATCGTAGAACAGGTTGCGGAGTCACCAGAAGCATTCTGTTCATCAAAAGTAACTCTATCGCCAAGTGCATCCGTCAGCGCTGTTTTAAATCCTTCTGTCGCGGCATCCAGAGCCGGATGCTGTACCAGCTGGCAGATACCGATATCGTAGGACTCCTCTTCCGCGTTTACGGTAACTCCCGCTGCCGCCGTCATTGAAAGCACCATTCCTGTCGCGAGTACTTTTGCAATTGTTTTTTTCATAATACTTTTCCTCTTTTCCTGTCGAATTTCGCTTTTGCTTTAGCGATTTAAAGTGTGTTAGTATGACTATACACCTATTTATCAGATCCGTCAAGAAAAACTTTTACTGGTCACTCTTTTTTGTCAAATACGTCTTGCGCTCGCAACCCTCGCGCAGCCTTTTGATATTCTCACGATGTTTCCAAAACGCCAGTGCTGCCAAAATCGCTGCCAACACATACATTTCAATCAGCGCACTCTGCGCCATATGAAAATATCCAAGCTGTCCCAGAATCGGTACCTCAATCAAAATCCCCACATAAACAAGGATCGATCCCAGCGACACGTAATGAGTCGTAAAAAACGTTGTAAAGAAAATTACAATCCCGCAAACGGCCATCACCGGATGAAGGGACAGCACCAGACCGGCAGTTGCCGCAATCCCCTTGCCTCCCTTAAAATTCAGATAAAATGGATAATTATGTCCGAAAATCACTCCGGCAGCCGCATATAATTCCAAAAGCGGTAAAATTTCCTTCCGACTGTTCTGAAAAAGCAGGCGTACCAGTACTACCGCCAAAATACATTTCAGACAATCTCCCGCAAAAGTAATCAGCCCTGCCTTCGTTCCCATCGTACGCATCATATTCGTCGTACCGGCATTTCCGCTTCCGTAATCACGAATATCGATCCCATGCATCCGGCCAAGGATATAGCTAGTCTGAAACAGACCGAACAGATATCCGATCGCCAGACAGATCACACGTGCCATCATTTCTATTCCCTTTCCTTTCGCTCACGAATGATAAATTTCAACGCGGTTCCGCGGAACCCGAAAGTATCGCGAATCTTATTTTCCAAATATCTTGTATAAGAAAAATGCATCAGTTCTTTGTCATTTACAAAAATCACAAATGTAGGCGGTTTCACAGAAACCTGCGTAATATAATACAGTTTCAGACGTTTTCCCTTATCTGAAGGCGGTTGCTGCAGAGCGACAGCCTCAGACATAATTTCATTAAGGACACCTGTCGCGATCCGCATTGTCTGGTTTTCAATAATCATGTCAATCATGTCAAAGAGTCTCGGCAGCCTCTGTCCGGTCTCCGCAGAAACAAATAAAATCTCCGCGTACGGCATAAAGGACAACGTCTCACGAATACGTTTCGTATGTTCATAGATCGTTTTGTCATTCTTTTCGATGGCATCCCACTTGTTGACCACCACTAAAATCCCTTTACCCCTGTCATGAGCAATACCGGCAATTTTGGCATCCTGTTCTGTAACGCCTTCCATCGCATCGATCACAACCACCACAACATCCGCTCGTTCTACCGCCGTAACAGTACGGATAATACTGTAACGTTCCAATTCTTCTTTGATCTTGTTCTTTCTGCGAAGCCCGGCTGTATCAATAAACACATATTCCTTTTCATTCCAAGTAACAGCCGTGTCGATCGCGTCTCTCGTTGTTCCTGCTATATTAGAAACAATTACACGATTCTCACCCAGCAGCTTATTTATAATAGAAGATTTTCCGACATTCGGCTTTCCGACCACCGCAATACGCGGACGGTCATCTTCCTCTTCCTCACCGTCATGCACCGGAAATTTTTCTACAACCTGATCCAGCATATCGCCGATTCCCTGCTTGTTGGCAGCAGAAACCGGAACCGGGTCGCCAATTCCCAGATTATAGAACTCATAGACATCCGGCATAAAACGCTCATGGCTGTCTACCTTATTCACTGCCAACACCACCGGTTTACGAGAGCGGCGCAGCATATCTGCCACTTTACCATCCGCATCTACCAGTCCCTGTCTCACATCTACGATAAAAATAATCACATCCGCAGTATCAATGGCGATCTGCGCCTGTTCCCGCATCTGTGAAAGAATAATATCACTGCTGTCCGGTTCGATGCCTCCGGTATCGATCAAAGTAAAATTATAATTCAGCCATTCCACATCTGCGTAAATACGGTCTCTTGTTACACCCGGTGTATCTTTGACGATTGAAATATTCTCGCCTGCCAACGCGTTAAAAAGCGTGGACTTTCCTACATTCGGTCTTCCTACGATTGCTACAATTGGTTTACTCAATTTCATTCACCTCATATGCCTGCATTTCACAGCCTTCTGTCTGTTCCTCCAGAAGTACTGCCTGCACAAAATTCTTTCCGCTTGATTTTACAATACAAGCATTCGTTTGTAAAGTACTCTCCGCCTCTTCGAGCGTTACGTCATCCAAAAAGACATGCTCCCCGCTGCGGAACATATTAATTGGAAGCAGAAGACGTTCGCCTAACTCCTTTTCTTTCAACTGCTCCAATATATCCTGTCCGGTCACAAGACCTGCCACCGTGATACTCTCTCCAAAAAAACGGTTTTTGATCGGATAAATATGCACTATGACATTCGGATATTTCTGCCGGATCTGCGCACAAATCTGTTCCAGAAACGGAGCCGCAAGCATACCGGTCGCAATTGCTATTTCATGCGCGCGGTCATCCCCCTCACGCCCGTTTAATTCCTCTTTTGTTTCCTCCAGCAGCAGGCGCAGCATACCGACACCATTTTCCAGCTGCAAGTAACCGTCGTAAGTCTCCTCCTCTGGAAGTTCCTCTTCTGCCAGCAGATACCACTCATCACCCGCATGAACAAAATGCGTGCCGTGCTCCCTAAAAATCTTTTCCTGCCAGCCGTGAATGATCTGCAGGACTTCCCTCGCATCTTCCTTTGTAAAAGGCTTAAGCGGATACAAACCGTCACGATATTTTGACAATCCTACCGGAACAATCGAAACACTCGACAAAAGCGGCAGATATTTTGTCAGCTCCCGAATCGAATACTCAAGCTCTTCTCCATCATTAATATCCTTGCAGAGCACGATCTGACCGTTCATTTCAATCCCTGCGCGCGCCAATGTATCAACCTTTTTTAAAGCCTCTCCGGCAAACCGATTATTCAGCATCCGGCATCGCAGTTCTGGATTCATCGTCTGAAATGAGACATTGATCGGTGACAGATGATAGCGGATAATCTGCCGCATATCTTCGTCGCTCAGGTTTGTTAAGGTCACATAATTTCCCTGCAGGAAAGAAAGCCTTGCATCATCATCCTTAAAATAAAGGGTTTCCCGCATCCCCGGCGGCATTTGATCAATAAAGCAAAAAATACATTTATTGCGGCAGGAATGATATTCATCCATCATACCGTTTTCAAATTCAATACCGAGATCCTCATCTATCTCTTTTTCAATCTCCAGTTCCCATTCTTCACCATCCGGTTTGCGAATCAGTACCAGAAGTTCTTCGTCCTTGCACAAAAAACGATAATCGAGAATATCTCGAACCGCTTCCCCATTGATGGAAAGCAATTCGTCTCCCGGCGCCACTTCCATCTCCCGTGCAATACTCCCCTCATATACCCTACTCACTATATGCTGTCTGTTCTTTTTCATCTCATACGCTCCTTTGTTTCATCATACTAAATACCGTCCGAAAATGCAAGCAAATGCACTGTGTCATTCTCGCAAACTACTCAAAATGTCAATTTTTGTAATCAAAACTTGACGTACCTTTTAGAAACGACTATACTGAAACGGTATACTATTTGGTACTATTATTTCTTTGGAGGTATTCATGTCAGATAAATTTGACTCTATGCGCCATTCCATTCCGCTGGCGCCCCTTAAAATTGCAGCTCTGGAAGGCTGCAAAGATTTCGCGGAAAAAGTAAATGCACATCTTGTCGATTATCGTCATACCAACCCCACTCTTCCGAAACACAGCGCAGCATACACAGAATATCTGGCAGATTCTTATCTGATTGACTGCGCGTGTCCGCGTTTTGGTTCCGGTGAGGGAAAAGGTATCATCAATTCTTCTGTGCGCGGAAGTGACCTGTTTATCCTTGCGGACGTTACCAATCACAGCCTTACCTATAAGGTATGCGGTCATACAAACTACATGTCCCCAGACAATCATTTTCAGGATATCAAGCGTATCATCTCCGCAACAGACGGAAAAGCAAAGCGTATCAACGTGGTCATGCCTTTCCTCTACGAAGGACGCCAGCACAAACGCTCCGGACGCGAATCTCTCGACTGCGCGCTCGCACTGCAGGAACTGGCTGATATGGGGGTTAGCAATATCCTTACCTTTGATGCGCATGACCCGCGCGTTCAGAATGCGGTACCGCTGATTGGTTTTGATACTTTTATGCCAACCTATCAGTTCTTAAAAGCAATCCTGCTCTCTACACCGGACTTCCGCATTGACAGCGAACATCTGATGATTGTCAGCCCAGATGAAGGCGCTATGAGCAGAGCCGTATACTTCTCCACTATTCTCGGTGTAGACATGGGTATGTTCTATAAACGCCGCGACTACAGCCGAATCGTAAATGGTAAAAATCCGATTGTTGAGCATCAGTTCCTTGGCGATTCTGTAGTCGGCAAAGACCTGATCATCGTGGATGATATGATCTCCTCCGGAGAAAGTATGCTGGATGTTGCCAAGCAGCTCAAAGACCGCGGCGCAAAACGTGTATTCGTCTGCACCACTTTCGGACTGTTCACAGACGGTTTCGATAAATTTGACGAATTCTACAACAAAGGTTATTTGGATAAGATTATCACCACCAACCTGAACTATCGTGTTCCGGAACTGCTTGAAAAACCATATTATCAGGAAGCGGATATGACAGGTTTCCTTGCCAGCATTATTGACGCGCTGAATCACGATGTCTCATTGGAACATGTGATCATGCCGACAGATAAGATCAATAAATTACTGAAAAAAATCAATCGTTAATTTTCTATGACATACCAAAAGCCGGGGCGAAAACATTTCGTTTTCTTCCCCGGCTTTTAATTATGATATTCCCAGAAAGGCAGCTAAATTGCCGCGCATCCCCTTCGATGCTCTGTGCGAATACAAAAGCTCCGCATTGCAGCATGTGCACAGATCCGTCACAGAAATATGCTCCGGCAAGATCCCCGCTTCCATAAGGACTGCCTCGTTTGCCTTCCAAAGATTCAGCTGATACTTTCCATTTTCTTTTTTATAAAACAGCTGTTCATGCTGAGGTGACCCCCAAAAGTTAGACTTTTTAAGCGTAGTAGTTTTGATTGCTGCT
>CALDMO010000033.1 GCA_937915375.1 uncultured Marvinbryantia sp. | reverse complement strand
ATAAACCGACCTCCCAATCGTTAGATTTTTGGTCTAACTTTTGGGGGTCGGTTCAGTACTCAATATGATGAGTGCTTTTTTTAATGCATTTAATAAAGGAGGATCACGAGAATGAAAAACAGAGATTTATTAAAACAAGAGAATATTGAACTGATGCAGCGCCTGTCACAGGCTCTTAATGAGGACGATCAGGATGCGATGGCCGAAGCGTTTACACAGTTTGCAAGTGGCATCGAGGAACGGATCATGCAGGAATACGGTGATCTGAGAGAGAGTAAAGATGCGACAATCCTGGCATCGAGGGGCATTCGACAGCTGACGAGCGAAGAAAAAGAATTTTATCAGGCGTGGATTGATGCGTCAAAGTCTGCGAATCCGAAGCAGGCGCTTGTTGATCTGCAGAAAGCAATGCCGGAAACGGTCATTGACACAGTGATCGATGACATGAAAGAAGCGCATCCGCTTTTGGCAAACATTGATTTTATCAACTGTCAGGGCGCAATTAAGATGATCGTGAATGCGGACAACATTGACCTCGCTACATGGGATGCACTTACAACGACGATTGCAACAGAACTTGCCGGAAAGATCGATGTGATTGATATGACGGTAGCGAAGCTGTCTGCATTCATCCCGGTATCGAAAGATATGCTCGCACTTGGACCGGTATGGCTGGATAATTACGTGCGCATCATCTTGTCTGAGGCATCCGCAGGAGGGCTGGAAAAGGGTATCTTAAAGGGAACCGGAAAAAATCAGCCGATTGGAATGTGCAAGGACTTGGACGGAGCTGTGAGCCAGGGCGTATATACGGATAAAGCAAAGGTAAAACTGATGTCGCTTGATCCGGTGGAATATTGCGAAGTAATCGCACCGCTTGCGAAAAAACCAGATGATGTAGGTGGATTCCGTGTTGTTCCAGAGGTGATTTTTGTAGTCAATCCGGTTGACTATATTAGTAAAATCGTACCGGCTTCAACGGTTCGTGCAGCGGACGGAACCTATAAGAACAATATCTTCCCATATCCGACAAAAGTCATCCAGTCCGCAGTGCTCGATGAAAACGAGGCAATTATGGGAATCGCGAAAAAGTATTTCATGGGCGTAGCGGCAGGAAATTCGGGAAGAATTGAGTATTCCGACGAATACCAGTTTCTCGAGGATAACCGTGTATACATCACAAAAATGTATGGAATGGGACGTCCGAAGGACAATAATTCGTTCCAGTATATTGATTTGACAGAATTAAAGCCGGTGTCCTTAAAGGTTGAGGTAACAAACACGGAAGCCAATCCGGTGAATACAAAGGAAAAAGCATAAGCAGGTGGTAAGATATGTCGGAAAAATTATTAGAGGATGTCAGGAATTATCTGGATATCACCTATCAGGATGCGGAAACCGACAAAAAGATTACAGGGATCGTCGCACGTGGAATAGCCAAACTGGATGGAATAGCCGGCACAAAGCAGGATTATGAAACGGAAGGACGGCCACGTGCGTTACTGTTTGATTACTGCAGATACGCTCGTAATAACGTGGTTGAACTGTTTGAAGAGAATTTTCAATCGGATCTCATCGCGCTTAGGATGGGGGGACAAGCAAATGACTTTGCAGAAGAACAGGGATATATCTGAAACGTTTAATGACGGGATCTGCAGTATCCACTTGATTGACGATGACGGGAATGCCGGAACACAGGTGGAGCGTTTACGATTTCAGGAGCGCGTAGTCGGCACCTCCAGATATTATGAAGCCATGACAGTAAAAGTACAGATTGATAAGCTGATTCGAGTTCTATTTCGTCCATGGTTGACGACAGAATATCTGGCGGTGATAGACGGGGTGGTATACGAACTGAAACAGGTGCAGACGATCGTTGATTCCAAACCCAAGACGAACGATTTATCTTTGCATTTAGCCAGACAAAGGAGAATTGCAGATGGCACAATTTGAGATAAATGGATTTGAAAGTTTGTTGGCGAAACTGGACCAGATGGGAAAATTCGATGATGTTGCTCCGAAGATGATGGATGCCGGAATGGAAATACTGCAGGAGTCCGTTGTAGCAGCAGCAGAAGAACACCATGATACGGGAGCAATGGCAGCCTCAGTAAAGAAAACGGGCCTGTCAAAGACCGGATCTGGTGCATATTACATGTGTACCAGACCGACTGGTGTTGACAAAAAAGGTATAAGAAATATGGAAAAGATGGTGTGGCTGGAATATGGTGTAAAAGGGCGTCCAGCTACACCAGTCATGACAAAAGCAGTAATCAGGGCAGAACCTGGAGTTATCGAGGCAATGCGGAACGTATTTTACAGGGAGGTTGGAGAGTGATGGGATCGGAAGAAATTCTGATAGAAGCGCTGAAAGAAATAAATCTGCCGGTAAAATATTATGAATACAACGGAATTAAAGAAGAGTATATCGTGTATAACGAGGAAGTAATGCAGCTTACGAATTATGCTGATAATACGCCTATGAATCAGGTGTCGTGGTGGCAAGTACATATATTTACACCAAGAGACGGAGCTTTCAGAATCCATAGAGAAAAAGTGAAAGAAGCATTAATAAAAAATGGTTTCACATTGAGCGAAATTACAACCTTATATGAAAAAGATACAAAAACAATCCATGTGGTAATACCATGCCACATGACAGAAAGAGAGGTAGAATGATATGGCAAAAACAGGTATTGAATTTGTAGTATTTGGAAAATTGAATGAAAAAACAGGAGCGTATACGGACGGAAAATATTTTAGTGAAACGTCTGCATTCAATGGAACCCCGACAAAATCTAGTGCAAAAGATTTTGGGGATAATCGTCTTGTTGAGGTTGACAATACGATTACCGGAGGTACTATTTCGTGGGAGGCAAACAGAGAAAATGATGAGATGTATGTCTATCTGCTTGGCAATAAAGAACTTGCAGCAGAAGGATCAGAAGGAACAGATGGAAAAGGTATCCTCCATAATGCAAATGATCTCGCTCCGTTTGTGGGAGTTGGCGCTGTAGGAAAAAGCGGAACTAAATACAGAACGAAATTCTATTACAAAGTACAGTTCTCTGAGCCGACGGATGAGAACACTACAAAACAGGAAAACACGACGTTTAATCATGTAACGCTAGAAGGAGAAATTTTCGTAAAAGAAAACGGAGATTGGAAAGAGGAAAGAACTTTTGATACACGTGATAAGGCTATAGAATATCTGAAAAAGAAAGTTAGCTATACTGATCCGGCAGCTGCGGCAGAAGTTACTTCGCAGGAAGATGGTCCGAGCGCTTGAGATACACCGAAAAGGAGCATTGCTGAATGAGTGATTTAAAACCAAGAGGAATACCGGTTGAACTGGACGGGGTGGAGAGGCATCTTCTCTTCACCCTAAATATCATTGACGAAATACAGGACAGGTATGAAAAGAATATACATGAGGTAATATGCAGCCTGGGAGAAGAAAGAGATGAAAACCATGTACTGCGAGAACTGGTAACGATCCTGTTGAATGATGAGGCAAAACGAAGTGAGCGATTGTATGGAGAGAAGAAGTTTGAGAAAGTAACAGAAAAAGATGTGGGAGAAATGATAGGTCTTGATAATTACTGGGAAGTTACAGCGAAGGTAATGCAAGCCTATGGAATATCTATACCAGAGGCAGACGAAGATGACCCAAACGGGGAGAGCAGGCAGACGAACAATTAAATATCGCCCGCCTGCTCTATATAGGTTCGGCAAAACTAGGTTATACAGAGGAAGAGATATTCGGAATGACACCGCGCAAGTTTTTTCTGATCTACGATGAATTTTTGGAGCTGAACGGAATCAAGAAAGAACAGAAAAAATGTACGATTGATGATCTACCGTAGCAGTTGCATTACCGTGTCATGCATGCTATAATGTAATCAAGAAGAAAGGCGGTGGAAAGCATGAATGCGCTTCTGTTTTATCTTATTACGATTTATATTTGTTTGGCAGGATGGTTATTAAGCCTAGATTTGGTCGGAGGAATGATAGTATCGATCATAATTGCATTGGTTGCTATACCTATTTACTTATTTATAAAGTGTTTTGTGAAAGAATATAAAAAGAGCAAGAAATTTAACCAAAGATAATGAGAATGCATAAAAGCGTTTGCCAATAGGCAAGCGCTTTTTTAGATTAAAAAGAGGTGATTAGATGTCCGGAAAAAATGACATTGTAGCAGGCATAAGATTGGAAGGCGAAAAAGAATTTCGGGACGGTCTGACAAGTATCAATAAAAGCTTGACGGCGGCAAAATCAGAACTGGACAAGGTATCAGCCAAATATGACGGACAGGCGAACTCACTGGAAGCGTTGACTGCCAAGCAAAAGGTCTTAAATAAAATTCTGGAAGAACAAAAAAATAAGGTTACTGCCAGCAAAGCAGGGTTGGATCACGCAAAAGAAGCCTACGAAAATGTAGGAAAAGGACTGGATGAATTATATGTAAGCCTGGAAAAAGCCCAGGATAAATTAAAAGACATAAATGCTATATATGGAGAGTCGTCTGCCGAAGCAAAAAAGCAGCGAAAAGAGGTAGATGAACTGAGCGCGGCTGTTTCGAAGGGGGAACAGAATTACAAAAAAGCAGGTGACAGATGTAAAAACTGGGAAGCGAAGTTAAATACAGCAGAAGCACAGGTAATACGTGCATCAAAAGCGGTAAACGAAAATGCTGCTTACATGAGAGAAGCAGAAAATGCGACGGACGGATGCGCAAAAAGTATTGACAAATTTGGAAAGAAAATTGCCACAGTAAAAACGAATACATTTGCAGACACTGTAAAAGCAAATCTATATTCGAATGCGTATACGCGTGCTTTTGATGCAGTTGTTGACGGAGCTAAAAAGGCAGCAAAGTACACGGTAGAAGTAGGCAGTTCGTTCAAGGCTGCCATGTCTGAGGTAGCGGCTATATCCGGTGCGACAGGAGATCAGCTGTCGCGTATGGAAGAAAAAGCGAAAGAACTTGGAAGCAGCACGAAGTTTTCTGCTACCGAGGCGGCAGAAGCACTTAAATACATGAGCCTTGCCGGATGGAGCACGGAAGATATGCTTGCCGGAATAGATGGGATCATGCAGCTGGCAGCTGCGTCTGGTATGGATCTTGCAAAAGCGTCCGATATGGTAACGGATTACTTATCGGCATTCGGTATGCAGGCGTCCGATAGTGCTAAAATGGCGGATATGCTTGCGTTCGCTCAGGCAAATAGTAATACGACTGCGGAGCAGCTAGGGGAAGCATATCAGAACAGTGCGGCAAATCTAAATGCAGCGGGGCAGGATATAGAAACAACAACATCATTGCTGGAAGCAATGGCAAATCAGGGGTTTAAAGGCTCTGAGGCTGGAACTGCGCTATCGGCAATCATGAGAGATATTACGAAGTCCATGAAGGACGGAGAGATAGCGATTGGAGATACGGCAGTACAGGTAATGGATTCTGAAGGAAATTACCGGGATTTAACCGATATATTAAAAGATGTGGAAGTCGCAACAGATGACATGGGAGACGCAGAGCGCGCAGCGGCATTGGCGTCAACTTTTACAAGCGACAGTACAAAAGGCCTGAATCTGATCTTAAACGAAGGAATGGGCAAGGTTGAAGGATATGAAGAGGCGTTGCGTGGCTGCAGTGGCGCAGCGTCGGAGATGGCTTCGATCATGTCAGATAACCTGAAAGGGGATATGACAGAAGCGGAATCCGCACTGGAAGGTCTCGGTATTGCGGCTTACGGTTATGTGGAAGGTCCTCTTAGGGGAACGGTGCAGGGTGTCACTGATATCATCAATAACATTACCGATGCGATAACTCCGCAGAAAACGGAACTGGAAGAGTTCATTGATGAAATTGCGATATCGAATGATGAAGTACGAAAAAGTATAGAAAATACTAATACAGTACTGTCTTCGGCGGGGGTAAATGCGACCAGTCTGGAAGCATATAAACAAACGCTGATCAGTTTAAATGCGGAGAGTGAGAAAACAGAATTTCAGAAGTACCAGATAAAAAAGATCGTAACAGAATTATCATCCACTATTCCGGGATTGGCGGATGCTTTTGACGAAGAGACAGGCAGTATCAAGCTGACAAATGAGGAGATTTCAAACCTTATCGATAATCAAAAAGCATTGATATTGCAGCAGTCAGCTGCGAAAGCATTTGCCGAATCTCAGGAAGCGCTGTTTGAGGCAAATCTGAATGTCGCGAAATCGGCAGAAGCGGTGGAAGAGGCACAGAGAAAGATACAGGAAGTAGAAAAAAATGGTTCTAAAGATGGATGGTGGGATTATGTAGAAAGCAGTAAAGCCGCAGAAAAAGAATGGTACAAGGCTGTAGATGCACAGAAAGAAGCCCAGAAAGTGCAAAAGGAGGCACAGGAGGAATATGAATTAACCTCAAAAGCTGTTGAAACCGCCACACAGGAGACAGCAAAAATGACCAATGTCACACTGGAGGCCGGCGCGGTAGCAGAGGAAGCGGCAGACAGCGAAGGAAAGTTGGGAGATGCAGCTAATTTAGCCGCAGAAAATGTAGCTTCGGCTGCAGACACGCAAAAAAGCGCGCTTGATGCGGTTAGACAGAAATATGAGGAATTCCGATCGCAATTAGAAAGTGATATTCAAAATAAGATAAGCCTGTTTGATTCCTTCGACGGCGGTGAAGATATGACTGTGGAAGAAATGTTGGAAAATTTGCAGTCACAAAGAGAAGGAATTAAACAGTGGAAAGAAGACATGGAAACTCTGGCGCAGGAAGTTGGAACGACAATCACGCCAGAGTTTTATAATGCCATTTTAGAAATGGGTCCAGAAGCGGCAAACGCGGTGCGACACATGATTGTAACACTTGATCAAGGGAATGGACGAGAATTATTATCTGAAATGGCAAAAGAATGGGGCGCTTCGATGGACCTGTCCGAAGGAATGTCTGAAGCTTTTGCCAATGCAAAAACTGCAATTGATGCCGGGTTCCGAGAACTTGGATCAAGTAATCTGGAATTTACGGAACTAGAGGAGGCAATATCTTCTGCAAAGGCTGGCATTGCAGAAGAATGGTCTAATCTACCAGATACGCTTGGACAGCAGCTTGACAATGCTGTAAAGGCGGCAAAAGAAATAGGTGTGCAGATACCGGAAGGATTAGCAGAAGGAATCGCTTCCGGTGAGATATCGCCTAAAGAAGCTATTAGCCAGTTAAATGGAAGCATGCAGGGGATGTTTGATGGCCTCGCAGAAATTGCGAGAAGCCAGGGAATTGTTATTCCGCAAGAATTATCATCCGGTATTCAAAGTGGTGGACAGGCGGCTGTGGATGCTTATAATGCATTGATCGCACTTCTGATGGGACAGGCATCACAGGCAGAGGCAACTGGCAAAGAAATCGGAACGTCAATGGCTGGAGGTACACAGGCAACGATTGAATCCGGAACGGCAGGTGTCGAAACAGCAGCGGCGTCCATGGCATCCGCCGGAGCACAGCAGGCACAAAGCAAACAGACAGAGTATCAGGCGGCGGGCAGTTCTGCTGCGCAGCAATATGCACAGGGGATATTATCGGCAGCAGGACAATCACAGTCAGCAGCAGGATCCATGGCTTCCAGAGTGATTTCCACCCTAAGAGCACATCAGGGACAAGGATATTCTGTCGGATCTGCTATAGCAGCAGGTGTAGCTTCTGGTATCAGCGGCGGAGCATCAGCGGCAATAGGGGCGGCCGCATCAATGGCATCATCTGCACTCGCAGCGGCAAAGGCGGCTCTTGGAATCCATTCGCCGTCCAGAAGATTCAGGTACGAAGTCGGACAGAATATATCTCAATCAACGGCATTTGGTATCAAAGATAAAGCATCGCTGGCTGGAAAAGCGGCATCTAAGATGTCTGCAAAGGTGTACACAAGCGCTACGGCGTGGATGAGTAAATACAAGAGGGCACACAAGACAACGCTGGAGGATGAAAAGTATTTCTGGCAACAGGTGCAGAAGCATACGAAATCTGGTACAAGTGCATATAAAAAGGCGCAAAAACAGATTGACAAGATAGTTACTCAACAGATTGGAAGCTCTGAACTCGCCACGCAGATCGGTAAAAACTTTGGCGTATCCAGGACCACGAAGAGTGGCCGAAAGAAAAAGAAGAAAGATTCGGAAACATATTATTCCGAAATTTATTCTGCTGCAGAAAAGTACATGAAGAATTATCAAATTCTGCATGCAGTGTCTGAGCAGCAGGAACTTGCTTACTGGACACAGGTACGGTCAAAGCTGAAATCGAAAACGCAGGCTTGGTATGATGCCACAGCAAAAATAAAAAGTCTGCAGCAGGAAATTGCAGAGAGTGAAGCCAGAGCTACGGAAGAGAAAGCAAATGTACAGGATGCCTTGCTCGACAAATACAAGGTTTATTACAAAGTTTCCGCAAAGGCAGAAATGGAGTACTGGAACATTGCGCGGAAGCAGTTTAAAGCTGGTACGGACGAACGCATTGAGGCGGACAAAAAGTACATGGATGCTCTGCAGGAGTTTTACGACCAGAGAAAAGAACTGGATGAAGAATATAAGGAAAATTCGCAGGATATAAACGATCAATTGATCGAAGATATTAAGGATCTGCAGGATGCTTACAAGGATGCGGTACAGAGCCGGAAAGATGATATCTTATCACAGATGGATCTGTTTGAAGCGTGGGATTCGGAAGGGTATGATGCGGATACGCTGCTTTACAATCTGAAAACACAGGTTGCCGGTTTAACGCTGTGGGAACAGCAGCTGGAAGAACTCGGAAAAAAAGGGGTGTCATCTGCGTTACTCGATGAATTAAAGGCCATGGGGCCGGATGCGGCAGCGTCTATCTATTCTTTGAATCAGATGACTGCAGAACAGCTGTCGGAGTATCAGAAACTGTGGGAACAAAAAAATGCCTTGGCAGAAAGCCAGGCGGTAAAGGATAACGAAGGGCTACGTCAGGACACAAACAAAGAGATTGCGGATCTGCGTACAGAGGCACAGGCGGAATTAAATGCTTTAAATGCGGAATATCGAAGCGCATTAAATGAATTAAATACTGGTTTATCATCTGATTTGAAAAAGTTGGTCAATAAGGCTGGCAGCATTGGAGAAGAAGCAGTATCGAAGATGATAGCGTCGATTGGAAAAGCTGCGAATTCTGTAGATACATATAAAAGTACTACAAAAGTAGTAAATTCCGTATCGTCACAATTAAGTGCCCTGGAACCTGCCGGAGCAACTATCGGAAAGAGTACGTTGGATGGATTATTGGAGGCACTTACAAATGAGCAAAAAATCAGTATTGCAGCGAAAAAAACGATACAATCCATCAAGCAGGCGATGCAGGAGGAAGCGGAAATTAACAGTCCGGCAAAGCTATTTGATCGAGAAGTTGGAAAATATATTCCAGACGGTGTTGCAGGCGGAATGGATCGAGCGGCTGGAAAAACAGAAAATGCAGCACGCAGTATGATTCAGAGGACGTTTCATATGGCAAGTGAAGAAATGAAACGGCAGCAGGATGCATTAAGCCGCTTAATGCCGAGTTTGAATTTATCAGGAATCACAAGGCTTAACAGACTGATGGATGTAGAAACGTCACAAAGAACAATTGTAAATGTGGACAATAGCAGTATAAATCTAGTAATGAGGGATATGATCTCTGAAATACGGACTTTGCGAGATGAAGTCGGAAAGATACAGATTGTTTTATATCCGGATAAGATTGCCGGAGAATTGCAACCGTATGCGAGCAGAGAAAATGCGGCAAGTACCATACGAACAAGGAGAGGGCGTTAATGAAGATAAGTGGATGGGATATCTCAGAAGCTGGTGCACGGCAGTGGAGAGTTACAATCGGACACCAATCTGTAAAAAATAATAGTGAATGGGTAAGGGGCAGTCAGAATCCAGTGTTGTTAAAAAATAATATTGGATTCAAGCCACTAAAAATTGCATTAATGATTAAAGCTGATGGGAAACAGAATATCATACAAAAACGAAGCGATATTTTGTCACGCTTATTGACACCTGCAGAGATAGAGTTGGAAGGGTTTGAGCATAAGTTTTTTGCAATATTGAACAAATACGATATAAATGAAATATCAACAGAAAGGTTTCACGTTCTCACACTGGAATTTGATTGTTACGAATACGGGAACGAAATAGTACAAAACGTGAGCGGACAGACAGAATTAAACGTGAATAATCCGGGAAATATTGTCACACCTGTACAAATAGAGATTCGTCCAAAGATTGGAATTGCATCTGTTACAGTAGCAGGAATCTGTCGCAGCGAGATCGGGCTTGATCTTCCGGTTACGATCCGCAACGTTGAGGCAGATAAGGTTGTTGTGCTTGATGGAGATACTGGCTTGGTTACACAAGAAGGACAGCTAAAGGCGGGAGAAGTTGACATGTGGGATACACCGTCACTTTTGCCGGGAACAAACAAAATATCGGTAGACACTTCGCGGGTGGATCTGACGGTAAGATTCTGCCCGCGATATATGTAGGAGGTAAAAAAGATGAAAATGACACTGAGAGAAGCAAGGGAAAAGTATGAGCGTTTATTGAATGTACAGGAACTTGTTCTTCCAGCCAAGATGAGCTATGCAATTGCTTACAACACGGAAAAGTTGGAAAGGGAAGTGAAGAGAGCAGAGCGGGAAAGAGAGAAACTTTGTCAGAGATACGCCGCAAGAGATGAAAATGGAAAAATCCTTATGGAAACCAATATCGTAAATGGACGCAAAATTGAAAGTTACAAAATGACAGATGCGGACAAAGCGGATTTTAATAAGGAACTGGAAGACTTGTTTGATACAGATGCAGAGATTGACATTCGTATGATACCGGAAAATGATATTTGCGAAATGGGAAAAGATGCAAGGTACAATATTTTGAGTGTCACACAGCGTCGTGCACTGATGTTTATGACAAATTAACAGGAGGGAAAGCCCTATGTTACGGATATACAACAAAAACCATAGTGCCATAGGGTACATACAGAACTATAAGGATCTGAAAATTGAATGTGATGTCCGAACTGGCGACAAGACATTATATTTTACTTACCTGGGAAATAAGGTAGAGGAAAATCCGCAACCGGTACAGGCGTTTACGGACGCACAGGAACAGATTTTGACGGATACTAATCAGGAAGTGTATTGCGCGGGAATTGAGGAACCCGGATACGAAGCCTTAGTGCCAGAATGTTACGTGGAAACCAGAGAAGATGAGTATGTGATTAAAGAGAAGAATCCAAGTTCCGATGGATTCCCGCAATATGTCGCAATCTTAAATCTGGAAGATCTGAGAAAAAAGCGGTTTGCAACGTTTTCTGTGGAAGAAGCAACCATAGAAGAAGCGGCGCGTCTTGCGCTGGCTGGTACTGGATGGATTGTTGGGGAGTGTACGGTTACAAAGCGGCGAAACGCTGGAATGGTCAATGTAACGCCAAAAGATGCCATTGATAAGCTGTGCACAGCTTTCATGTGTGAAAAGATATTTGATACTAAAAAGAAAACCGTTTCATTTTATCCAGAAGTTGGATCTGATAAAGGGGTGTATTTCCTCAGATCTCTGAACATGAGAAAACTATCCAAACAGAGTGATACCTATGATTATTATACGAGGATTATCCCGACAGGAAAGAAAGGACTCACGATTGAATCCGTAAATGATGGAAAGAATTATCTGGATAACTTCCAGTATTCCGATAAGATCATTACTTATTTCTGGGAAGGTGAATCTTACACGGATGCGCAAGCATTAAAAGATGATGCAGAACTGATGCTGGACAGTATATCAAAGCCGGTTGCATCCTATTCGGCGGATGTTATTGATTTGGCGAAACAGTCTGGAAAATATAATGTATTATCTTATGGAATCGGGGATACGATCAAACTGATTGATGTAGAGCTTGGAATAAGAGAAAAGCAGCGCATTATGAAAATGACGCAGTATCCAGACGAGCCGTGGAAAAACACCTGTGAGCTTGGAAATCCGATCCTGACATTTGAGGAAATGCAGCAGAGATATCAGGAAGCATCAGAGATTATTAATAATATGATCGCCGGAGATGGCAGATACAAGGGAAAGATCGATGTTTCTAATATCCTGAACTTTGAAGGTGGCATAGCTGGAAGCAATACCGTATCTGGAATCATAAGCGGTGTGGATGGAATCGGGCAGAATCTTGCAGAATTAAAACTGACGGTTGGAACGATTGAAGCGAATTATTTAAGTGCAGAGCAGGCTGATATTAAGTATGCAAAATTAGAGCGCCTGGAAGCTGCCGAGATTACGCTAAAGAGAATCGAAGGCGACTATGCGAATTTCAAGAGCACGATAACAGAAGAATTATCTGCACAGGTAGCAATCATCGATAATCTTACGGGTGATCTAGCAACGTTTAAAAAGACGGTCACGGATGAACTGGTTGTTGCGAAAGGCTGGATGGAAGAAGCATCGATTGGAAGTGCGCAAATCGCCAGTGTGTCGGCTAACAAGGTGACCTCCGGTACAATTGACACTGCAGTTGTGACGGTGGCCGGCACAGATGGACGTCTTCGGATTGCGGACAATACGATACATATCAGCGATGCTAAACAGGTGAGAGTGCAGATCGGAAAAGATACATCTGGTGATTACTCTATGTCCGTCTGGGATGCACAAGGGAAATTGATATGGGATGCGCTCGGAGCAACAGAAGATACAATTCAGCGGCCAATCATTCACGATGATGTGATTGCGAATGATGCGAATATATCAGGAAGAAAGCTAAACATTAAATCTGTAGTGACAGAGATCAATGATGGCGAAACGAAAATTTCAGGGACTACGATTGAAATAGATGGAGTTTCTTTGTCTGTGAGAATCGAAGAGCAATCGCAGAAGATTGAGAATTCTGAAAGCTACATGAGAGAAGAACTGAATACACAGAAAGCGGAGATTGAGAGTAACAAACAGAGCATTGCGCTGAGAGTGACGACACAGGAATATGAAAAATACAAAACAGAAACAGAAGGAAAACTGACAGCATCTGAAAGCCGGTTAAGCGCATCAGAGTCCAGCATAAAAGTACTGCAAGAGAAAATTGCCTTGAAAGTGGAGCAGACAGACATTGAGCAGGCGATGAAAGAAGTGGATGGGAAACTAGAAGCTTACAGCACGACCGGCCAGATGAATGCGGCGATTGAGTTGGCAAAGAACTCCATTGTAACCGAAGTGTCGGAGACGTACACCACGAAAAGAGAGTTTGAAGATGTATCGGGAAAAATAACGTCTCTTGAGACATGGAAAGTGGAAGCGAGCCAGAAAATTACCAAAGAGGGAATTATCACTACTGTAGGAAATTATTACGCATATGACACTGATCTGCAGTTGGCAGAGAAAAAAATTGAAAGTGTGGAAACACAGGCAACGCAGACCGCGAATAAATTCAGTTGGCTTGTAAAATCCGGGACCAGTGAAACAAATTTTGTGATCACTGACCGCCTGGCGGAACTGACAGCGGATTATATCAATCTGCATGGCTCCATTACAATTGATGGAATCGGCAAGGCGGAAATGGAAAAACTTGTACATGGAGATTTGATTTATACAAAAGAGAAACAAATTTTTGCTTTGACTGATGATGGCGTGACTATATTTACAGATAGTAATGATGAGACTTATGTTGATCAGGCGGATATTTTTCATTTTTCCTCTGCTGCCGGTGGCGCTGGCTGGGGATATTTTGCCGGAAAGCAGTTGAGTGTTCCAGAATTTACTGCAAATTTGTATCTGGATGAGATCGGAAAAGGAAATGGATATCTTGTATTAAGACAGGGGGTTGCGTATGCAGTCTGGAAAGAAGAAACCTGGTATGCAAAGAAAGCGGATGGAAGCGGAAATGTGCTGAAATGGACATGGAAGAGCAGTACAGATGCGGTTATAGCTGAATACCAGAAAGACGATAACTGTGTGGTGACTTGCACTGCCTATGTGCCGTTTCGTACATATCAGGAAATAAAGATGCCAGAGATGGTAGCAAGCTGGGCGGCAGGAGCTATTGATGAATTTACGCAGATCAATGGTGGGTTGATTATGACACATACGATTGTAGCCGAAAGCCTTGCAGCAGGAGCAGTTACAGCAGAAAAATTAGATGTGAATGCGGTAAAATCAAAAAACTATGTAGCTGGTCAGTATGGATCTTTCTTAAATCTGGCAGATGGATCATTTATCAGTAAAAATTTGAGTTGGGATATCTACGGAAATTTGGTTGCTAACAATGGAAAATTTACCGGAGAGATCGAAGCTTTAACTGGTTCAATAGGGAGCTATACAATAAAAGATGGGGGAATCAAATCTATTAAGAAAATTCCAACAATATCGACGGATGACGGAGTATTTGGGCCATACGAAGAATACGTTGATATAGGGATAGATCATATTGAATTTGCTTATATAAACTATGGGGAGCCTGAAACATCGTATGATGTAACGAAGCGTATAAGTATTTGGGCGCGAAATGGGATCATGTTCTGTGGAGAAGACGGAATGGCGAGCACAGGAATAACATCTTATGAGGTGTTTACGACAAATGTGAGAGCAGATCGTGTGATACAAACGTCCGATGAAAGACTGAAAGATATCCATATATGGGAAGAAAAAATTGATGATATGTTGATGGAGATAGAGCCTATTGTATTTTCGTGGGTAGATGGAGACAACAGTACAAATTTCGGAATAAGTGCACAAAAAACAGAGCGACTTATGCAGAAAT
Organism: uncultured Marvinbryantia sp.; assembly: GCA_937915375.1. Taxonomy (GTDB): domain Bacteria; phylum Bacillota; class Clostridia; order Lachnospirales; family Lachnospiraceae; genus Marvinbryantia. The sequence goes on along the minus strand of CALDMO010000033.1, from coordinate 65,022 downwards.
ATGGTTTTCGAAACAATGGATTGGTTCATTATGATGAAAAGAGGGATAGGTACGCGATAGCATATTCCGAACTTCATGCGCTTGAAATCTATTCGATTCAGGAAAATCGCAAAAGAATCTTGAAAAATCAGCATGCAATAGAAAATCTGCAAACAAGAACGGAAAAAGCAGAGTTGGATTATCTTGATTTAAAACAAGAAAATGTTGAACTTCGGGAAGAAAGTCACCGGAACCAAAAAAGCCAGGAAATACTTGAGAATATGTTGCGTGATCTGATACAGCAGGTCGAAAAATTAAGTGATAAAGTAAATCAGGCATCGGCATAAAGCTGGTGCCTTAAAAAATTAAGGAGGGCAAGATTATGTTAACAATGGTAAAGAAAGTAAATCTGACAGGAGTATCAAAAGTGGATGGGCAACCAGTAGAAAACTACAGCTGCGAAATTGATTCAAAGAATCCGACATCCATGAAATACAGTTCGTGGATCCAGAATTACGAATTATACGGAAAGAACAGAAGTGCCTGCAGAGAGGATAGAGCAGCGTTTGAAGATGCAGCGTACGAATTGCAAGCGCAGCTTTCGGGAAGGGAGAATGAATAATGGGAATACCTACTACACAATGGCCGTTAGTGGAAACGCTGGCAGAAACAGATGATATACTTATAAATGCTTCGGCTAAAACCAGAAGAACAAAATTTTCTGTAATATTAAATGCGATTAAATCAAAACTTCCTAATTGGGAGTACAGTTCTTTGGAAACGAAAGAAAAAACACTTCCCGGTGCCATTAATGAGTTAAGGGAAGATACTGGTTGGATTAACATCATTGGAACCAGTATTGCCAATGCGGACCTCGTAGCGCCATCAGTGGGAACTCCAGTGAGATATCGGAAAAAAGGCGGCGTTGTATATATCAACGGAACGTTCGGTTTAAAAAATAAAGTTGCAAATACGAACAAGATTTTATTCACGCTTCCAGCTGGATATAGAATGAGTTCAGGGTTCTATTACTTTACAAACACATCATCAGGGTTTGTAATGTCAAGATATATTCTGAATTCAAATGGACAAGTCCTCTTGGAATGGATTAGGAAATTTACTGATGGATCAGAAATAACTGGGGATATCATCTGGGCTAGTATTGATACCAGTTTTCCGGTTGAATAAGGAGGTATTATATGGTAACAGCAGTATTTGGAAAAAGTACAAAATATGTAACGGCCGAACGTCTGTGGCAGTGGGACTATGGACAGATTCTCCGGATCCAGGGACTGCAGCTGCCGCAGGCGGTGGAAATACATTTCTCAAAAACTGAGAATTCCGGTGATTCAGTAACTCGAATCGGCGTTACAAAAGATGGCGTAACAGAGGTTTTGATTCCAGATTCCATGCTGGAGAGTACCGGGGACATCTATGCATTTGTGTATCTGCGTACCGAAAGCGTCGGAGAAACGGAATATAAAGTGATGATTCCGTTAAAGGAACGGCCAAGACCAGAGATTCCGGGCACATCCGAAGAGGGGGGACTCTTTGAAGAGATTTTGGAAACTGTAAATACAGCAATGATTGAAACGAAGAAAAGCGAGGAGAATGCCCTGCAGCACGCCACAGATGCGCAGGAGACGGCAGCCAAAGCAGAAAAAGCATCACAAGAGGCCGAAGAACATAAAAACGAAGCACAGAGAGTAGCAGCTGACGCCCAGAAAACAGAAGAACAGATTCAGCAGACGAAGTCAGAGATCTGGCAGATGCATGAGGATGTATCCCATCAGGCCGGTGAGGTAGCAGCTGACGCCCAGAACGTCGCAGAGGATCGTGAAGCGACCGAGCAGTATGCTGCGCAGACCGAGGAAAACGCTAAAAAGACAGAGATGGATGCAAGGCAGACTGCGCAGGATAGGGGAACCGTACAGCATGCGACAGAAGGCTTTGCGGACGCTGCAAGAAAGGCAGTGCAGGAGATCACTGATACCGGCACCGCCCAAACAGCGGCGGTCAATTCCGCCGGTGTATCCCAGATCGCAGCTATTGATTCCGCCGGCAGCGTCCAGCTCCAGAACATCCGCACAGCTGGCGCAGAAGAAACAGAAAAGGTACAGCAGGCTGCGGCGGAGATTGTTGCAGATCGGCAGCAGATACAGCAGAACAAGAAAGACGCTGCTGCGCTAAAGGAAGATTTAGATGAATTAAATAAAGTATCTGAAAAAATATTATCTATTAGTATCATACAAAAATGTGAAGTCACTGATGGATATTATTGGAATTTTATTGGAGTAGAAAAAGAAACCAAAGAAATAAACGAGAATTATATTACGGCAAAGATTCCTATAGAAAGCAATAAGTTGGTCGTATACGGTGATTTTCAAGATTGGGCTTCAAGATATGTTAATAATGACGGAACTTTTACTCCTGTTGAAAGCACGTATATTAGTCACAATGCGCAAACAAGTAAAGTCGCAGAATTTCATAATATTCCGGCAGATACAAAATATCTTTGCTTGAGCTTTTATAAAGGCGGATTTACAGATACGTCTATTGAGAGTGTTAATGTTGTATCTGGTGAATTTAGGCAATATTTGTCTTATCGTAAAACAGATTTTGTTAATAGTGTAGATGTTTACACAAAGGATGAAATAGATGATAAACTTGGTGAAATACATATCAACAAGATTTATGTGGCAACAACTGGAAGTGATGCAGAAGGCGATGGTACGAAAGAAAAACCATACGCCACTGTATTAAAGGCAAATGATGTTGTTATTAATGCATCTGAAAAGAATAAGTATGAAATTATTGTAGCAGATGGAACATATACGGATTTGCAAGAAAAATACAAAGGTCAGAACGGCTCTGACTATCAAGGTGTTATCGCTAAATCATATGTAACATATAAGTCCCAAAGTAACAATCCAGAAAAATGTATTTTTATTTGGGACGGCGGTGTTGGATATGGCACTATAAGTAACGATACTTGTACTAATAAGTGTTTTTTCCACATTAATTCTCAAACCATCAATACTGTAATTAAAGGGTTTAAATTCGTTGGGTCTAATCTGAGATATTGCTTACATTTTGAGAGTAATTGTCTTACAACACCTTATATCGAAAATTGTATTTTTGATTGGCACGGTAGAGATTTCTCACCCAAGAATGGTCCTGTTATTGGTATTGGTGGATGTATTTTCTCACATATCACTTTTAAGGATTGCAAATTCCTAAACTCACAAAATGATGCCGGCATTCAGTGGCATGATAACACATATCCTTATGATTGGATGAATGGAAGATACGAGCCGGAAGGTCTTTGCCCAAAAGGCGCAGTAATCGAATGCGTCGATTGTCTGTTTGATGGATTAAACATCCAAGTGAGGAGTCAGAATGAAGATAGACCGATGCCATGTTGCTTAATCATTAAAAATTGTGGTGGATTAAAAAATGTATATCCGACAATTATTGCGGGTGGTACGAAGAATTACTGGAAACTATTTAACCAATGTAGTTTTATCAAAAATGATTTACTCACAGATGCCACTGAAATTACAACCTATGATGAAATGACATCAATCAAATCATCAGCTAATTAACTAAAGCAGACTTTAACGTAAAAAAGGTGATATGAATATGGAAATCAGAGCCAGACCGTAGAGGTCTATTTTTTATGCGTGAATCAAAAACAGAAAGGGTAAGGATAATGTATATTAACGTGGATACAGTTATTAAGATTGCAGCGCTAATTACTGCAGGCGGTGTGATTTGCAGTTTATTAGTTGCTGTAATCAATTTTGTTATGCAGCCCAAACAGCAGGAAAGTGAGATCCGTAAATTAAGATCTGTGCATGAATCCGATATAAAAGTAATTAATGAAGAACAATGCCTGATTACATATGGACTTCTTGCTTGCTTGAAGGGGTTGCGAGAGCAGGGGTGTAATGGACCAGTAAAAGAAGCGATTAGCAAAATAGAAAAGCATCTGAACAAACAGGCGCATGACATGGAGGATTAAATTATGGAACAGATTTTAAATTATGTAAAGCCGGAACTAATCATCGTAGCAGTTGTGCTGTACTTTATCGGCATGGGGCTGAAACAGGCACAGTTTATCGCAGATAAATATATCCCGATCTGTCTTGGCGTGATTGGCGTAGCAATCAGCGCAGTATATGTGTTTGCTACATGTCAGTGCGGATCGCCGCAGGAAGTGGCTATGGCAGTGTTTACGGCGGTAACGCAGGGGATTTTGGTTGCCGGATTAAGTACATACGTAAATCAGATTACGAAGCAGCTGAAGAAAAATGAATAATAATCTGTGGGCGGCGAGTAGGCCGCCCTTTTTGTACTGCAGAAAGGAGCTGTTATTGTGAAGTTAAAAATTATCAAAAATTATTTGAAAAACAATCGCTGCTATCAGCGTAATGTAAAACGTAAGCCGATCGGAATTCAACTGCATACTATCGGTACCGGACAGGGAACAGCGCAGGCGGTTGCTGATTACTGGAATCAGCCATCTGTATCCGCGTGTGTGACATACATTGTGGATTGTGATACAGAGGGAAAGGTACTGCAGTGTCTGCCGGAGGATGTACGATCTTGGGCAGATGCCGGATACGGAAACGACAATCTGATTACGTTTGAGATTTGCGAATCTGATTATATTCGCTACACCGGCGGCGCAAGTTATGATCTGTTGAATGCTGATAAATTCAAGGCAGACATTATGCGCGGCTATAATACGGCTGTGTTGTTGTGCGCAGACATTTGCCGTCGATATGGCTGGAATCCGACAGCGAAACTGCCGTCCGGTCTGTATTTGATCAGTTCCCATGATGAAGGACGTCGCACCGGTCTGTCCAGTGCGCATGTAGATCCGACGCATGTATGGGATCGTTTTGGGCTGACGATGGACGGCTTTCGTGCCGATGTTAAAAAGGCGATGGCAGGCGATTTTGAAACTGTCAAGCCAGAGCCGGAGAAATGGTACCGCGTCCGTAAAACGTGGGGAGATGCCGGTACACAGCTTGGCGCATATCTGAGCCTGGATAATGCAAAAGCAAACTGTCCGGCGGGATACACAGTTTACGACTGGAACGGTAAAGCAGTGTATACCAACACAGCAACCGTATCCGGCACTCAGACATCAGAGTTTGTCGCACTGTCCGAGACAGCGGCTGCAGCACGGCTGCTTGAAATTTGTCGGCCGATCGCAGAAAAGAACAAGCTCTTTCCGTCTGTCTGTGCCGCGCAGACTATCCTTGAATCAGGTTACTGTACGACGGAGCTGGCACGCAAAGCGAACAACGTATGCGGTATGAAATGCACACTTTCTGGTAATACATGGGCTGGATCTACCTGGGATGGTGTTAGCAAGGTGCATATCCGTACCGCAGAGCAGGATAAGAGCGGAAAGGTTTACAATGTAAATGCTGATTTCCGGGTATATCCTTGTATCGAAGATTCCGTTGCGGATCGTTGCGCGTATCTGCTCGGCGCAAAAAACGGCAGTAGACTGCGGTATGATGGCATCCAGGAACGTAAAAACTACCGGGAGCAGATCGGACTGATCAAAGCAGGAGGATACGCGACGGATGTGGCGTATGTCGATAAAATCTGTAATATCATCGAGCGTTTTGCTCTTGATAAATATGATCAGGTGGCAGACAAACCGCAGGAGCTTCCGGGCAATGATTTTCTAAGTACTCTGCTTAAATTTCAGGAGCAGCTTGAAAAAGACATCGCCTCTGGTCGTAAATGGATTTACAGCAACAGCGGTTGTTCTTCAAAGATGTCAACAGCCATCAAAAAGGACAATCGAAAATGTAACTGTGCGCTGTTGGTTCGTTGGGTACTGCGTAAGCTTGGATTGCTGAACGGAGATAACTGGTGGGGCGAGCAGGGCGGCACCATCGTTTGGCGCGGTACTAGCAAAGAGCAGATGCTTAAACACTTTGATCTAATCCATGTGGCAGGAAAAAGGACGGTTGATCAGGCAATCAAAGATGGCACGCTGCAGCCAGGCGATATCGTAACATACGTAAATATGGGGCATACAAATGTTTATGCTGGTAACGGTAAGTGGTATGATGGCGGACACGCTTATGCTTCCGGAAGTGGAGAGGGAGCGGTATTTAAGAGTTGGTACGGTAACACGGTATACGGTTCGCAGCCGATTGGTTACATCCTGCGCCGGAGAGGATCTGAGCAGACAGAAGAGAAGCTGCATATCGTTCGAGAGGGAATGTACATCAAAAAAGCAAATGCGGACCGTCGCTGTATAGAAATCAATAATGCCGGTATCGACTGTATCGTAAAGCGAGTAGGCGATATGTGGTGGACACAGTGCGGAGCGTTTAAGGAGCTGGAGAATGCCGAGGAGCGGGTACGACAGTTGCGCGCAAGAGGTTTTGATGGTATGATAAAATAAAAGATTTATGAAAAGACTTCCTTATATAATATACTTGCAAATGGACGCAGAAAACAGCGGAAGAATGCGTAAGAAGATTTTGCATTTGTATATTATGTGTAAAAAGAACTTTTTTAAACCGCAGAAATGCGGGATTTGCAGTTTCCATTGAAGAAGCAGCAAAAGCTGGCAACTTCTAAGAAATTTTAATAAAAGGTGTGTATTTGATAGGAAAATATCAGATACACACTTTTTTTTCTTGCTGTTTCCATTATTTTGCAATATAATAGCAACGTGAGTATTAGTGTGCTCATGAATTAAGGAATCAAGAAATGAGGAATCCATATGAGCGAAAGAAGAGTAGGAACCGTATCGAGAGGAATTCGTTGTCCGATTATCCGCGAGGGGGATGATTTGGCAAAGATTGTGGTAGACAGTGTTCTGGAGGCGGCAGAGAGCGAAGGCTTTGCCATCAGAGACCGTGATGTTATTTCTGTGACAGAGTCGGTAGTAGCAAGAGCACAGGGCAATTACGCGAGCATTCAGGCAATTGCGGATGATGTAAAGGCAAAGCTTGGTGGAGAGACAATCGGTGTTATTTTCCCGATTCTTTCCAGAAACCGTTTTGCAATCTGCTTAAAAGGTATTGCAATGGGCGCGAAAAAAGTTGTGCTGATGTTGAGCTATCCGAGTGATGAAGTTGGAAATGAACTGGTATCTCTGGACAAGCTTGATGAAGCTGGTGTCAATCCGTATAGCGATGTGCTTTCATTGGCTCGTTATAAAGAACTGTTTGGTGAGAACAAACATCATTTCACCGGAGTAGATTATGTAGAATACTACAGTCAGATCGTCAAAGAAGCCGGTGCGGAAGTGGATGTTATTTTTGCGAATAATCCGAGAGCGATTCTGGAACATACGAAAAATATTATTACTTGTGATATTCATACGCGTGCAAGAACAAAGAGAATTCTTTATGCGGCAGGCGCAGAGAAGGTCTGCGGTCTGGACGATATTTTAAACGCACCGGTGAATGGCAGTGGCTGCAATGAAAAATACGGTCTGCTTGGTTCAAATAAATCAACAGAGGATACGATTAAACTGTTTCCGAGAGAATGTACGGATTTTGTGCTGGATATTCAGAAACAGATTCTGGACAGAACCGGAAAACATGTAGAGGTTATGGTATACGGCGACGGCGCGTTTAAAGATCCGGTAGGAAAGATCTGGGAACTGGCTGATCCGGTTGTATCTCCGGCATATACGCCGGGATTGGAAGGTACACCAAACGAAGTGAAGCTGAAATATCTGGCAGATAATGATTTCAAAGATCTGACCGGAAAAGAACTTCAGGAAGCAATCAGCAAACGAATCCGTGAAAAAGAGGACAATCTGGTTGGAAACATGGCTTCTCAGGGTACAACGCCGAGAAGACTGACAGACCTGATTGGTTCTTTGTGTGACCTTACCAGCGGTTCCGGTGACAAAGGAACGCCGATTATTCTGGTACAGGGATATTTTGACAATTTTACAAACTAAGATGAGATAAATACCCAATTCGACAGCAGGTAAGTGCTGTTGGATTGGGTATTTTTCTATGTAAAAAGAGTGTTTCTGTTTGATATTTCTATAGATGTTACACTGCAGAAAAAGAGATTTTCTGATAGAATAAATGCGATTGAAAACGAAGCAGGAGGGTGCTATGATTCAGGAAACAATGGACAAATTTTTAGAGGAAGTAAAAGAAAAAGCGGCGGAATGTCCGCATTTGATGGAGTTGTTTATCAACTGCTATACGAATACTTTAAATACAACGGTGAAACCGATGGGAGACGGCACGACGCATGTGATTACCGGAGATATCCCGGCTATGTGGCTGAGAGACAGCGCGGCGCAGCTGCGTCCATATCTGTTTTTGGCAAAAGAGGATGAAGAGATCCGCGAACTGATTGCCGGTCTGGTGCGCAGACAGTTCCAGTATATCTGTACAGACGAATACGCGAATGCATTTAACGACAGCGACAGCGGCGCGTGCTGGGAAAAAGACGATCCCGATCAGAATCCGTGGGTGTGGGAACGCAAATTTGAGATTGATTCTCTTTGCTATCCGATTCAGTTGGCGTATCTTCTCTGGAAAAACACCGGATGTACCAGTCAGTTTAACGATCTGTTTATCAGCGGTGCGGAGAAAATTCTTCAGGTATTTACGACAGAGCAGTATCATGAAGAAAAATCGGCTTATCGTTTTGTGAGAAATAACGGATTTTTCCGCGATACGCTTTCGCGCGAGGGGAAAGGCGCATTGACAAAATCGGGAATCGGCCTGATCTGGTCAGGATTTCGTCCGAGTGACGATGCCTGTACCTATGGCTATCTGATTCCGGCAAATATGTTTGCAGTAGTAGCGCTTGGTTATCTGAAAGAAATCGCAGAGGAGATTTATCAGAATCAGGATCTGGCGGACAGAGCGGCCGCGCTGCAGGCGGAAGTACATGAGGCGATCGAGCAGTTTGGAAAGACTTTCACAGAAGAGTTTGGTACGGTGTATGCGTATGAAACAGACGGTTACGGAATGTTCAATCTAATGGATGATGCGAACGTGCCGAGCTTGTTATCTATGAGTTATCTTGGCTATCCGGCAGACAAAGAGACAGCGGTTAATACCAGAAAGCTGCTGTTCAGTGATGCAAATCCATATTTCTTTAAAGGAAAGGCAGCGCAGGGAATCGGTAGCCCGCACACACCGTCCGGATATGTTTGGCATATCGCGATGGCGATGGAAGGTCTGACAACGGATGATAGGGAAGAAAAGCGCAGAATCCTGGAAAATATGGAGGCGACAACCGCTGGTAAAAACATGATGCATGAGGGCTTCTGCTGTGAGGATGATACGAGATATACAAGAGAGTGGTTCTCATGGGCAAACGCGATGTATTCTGAGCTGTTTTTGGATTATCTTGGATATCACCTCAAGAAATAAGAAGAATATTGCAAACAAAGCAGGAGGAATTTAAGGTGGACAAACCATAAAGATAAACTGCAGAAAAATTCGTTGACCGCTGGAGAACGGCAGATTATAATGAACATAACATTTGTGATACATAAAGAAATGTAGTTAAAATGGTCTGAAAAGAGTGAAAAAGGACTTTATGGAGAATAATTAGAAAAGGAGATGGACTATGACGAAAAAGAAACTTACAGTTATGATGATGGCAGTTTTGATGGGAATGACGCTGTTTGCAGGCGGTGAATACACGGCAAAAGCCGAAGACACGCAGAAGGAGACTGCAGCCGAAGGCGAGACGGATACGGAAGCAGCAAAAAAAGAGGATATGGAAAACGCGGAAAGAGAAGTGCAGGAGATTGCGGTTCCGTCCTGCGGACTGTCTTTTTCTATCGAAAAGAAATATAGAGATATGGGACTGGAGGTGCAGGCGTATGACGGTAATCCGAACGGTTATCCGATGGCGCTGGTGTACTATTATTATAAAGAACTTCTGGATGAGCGTATAAGTGAAATTTTTGCCATGCCGGAAGAGGAACTGACAGAGGAGATCATTAACGAGTTCAATGAGGAACAGGCGGCACATATGCATTTTATGATGGCAGTGACGCTGGTAGAAAAAGAGGAATATGACAAGCAGATTGCGGACGGCGTGGTACTGGATGAAATGACTGGTCTGGAAAACACAGAGGAGTTTGCTGAAAATAATGGTTATGTGTATCTGATCTCTACACTGGAGCAGGATAAAGGGGAGATGGATGAAACAGAGACGAAAAATTACAAGGCTTGTCTTGACTATCTGCAGACGATCAAGGAGACGATGACTTTTTCAGAGGTAGAGGAGCAGACGGCTGTGGCAGCAGGGTATCCGGCCCAAATGCCGGCTTTTACTACAAAGGATCTTGCAGGAAATGAAGTGACAGAAGATATCTTTGCAGGGAAGGATCTGACAGTATTAAATATTTGGGGAACTTTCTGTACACCATGTATTGAGGAAATGCCTGAACTGGGCGAATGGGAAAAAGAATTGCCGGAAAATGTGCAGATTGTCGGTTTGGTGTCAGATATTGCCGGAGATGGGGACACAGAACGTCTGGAACTGGCTTCTAAGATTATGGAAAAGGCGGGAGCAGGATTTGTCAATCTGATTCCGACGGCAGAAATGAATGAGTTGCTTTCTAAAGTAGTCGGTGTACCGACAACTATTTTTGTAGATAAGACGGGAGCACTGGTCGGAGAACCAATCGTTGGCGCAAATGTAGCTGGATACAAAGCATTTGTGGAGGATTTTTTGAGTGAAAAATAAAACGAAACGGATTTTTCAGGCAGCGGGCTTTGTTATGGCGGCCGCATTTCTGACGTACGGCGTGTCGCGTGGCGAGATGGGGATCGTACTTACCAAGGCGGTGAATATTTGTTTGGAATGTATCGGATTGGGGTGACAGCAGATGAAATTAACACATGGAGTGAAACGAAAGCTGCTGCAGATTGCTGCATTTGGATTTTCAAATGTTCATATGACGAATTTTGTCGGAGGTAAGATTTACGAGGGAAAATGGAAACAATTCTGTAATCCGGGTCTGAACTGCTATTCTTGTCCGGCTGCGTCGCTTGCGTGTCCGATCGGGGCATTGCAGGCAGTCAGTGGATCGATGGACTTTAAATTCAGCTTTTATGTGGTTGGATTTTTGCTGGCGGTTGGCGTGCTTCTTGGAAGAGCAGTATGCGGATGGTTGTGTCCGTTTGGTCTGATACAGGAAGTGATACATAAAATACCGTCTCCGAAATTCAGACTCTGGCGCTGGGTAAAGTATATAAAATATGTAATTCTGGCGGTGTTTGTGATTCTTTTGCCGATTACAGTGACAAACTTTATGGGGATGGGCAAGCCGGCTTTTTGCCAGTATATCTGTCCGGCCGGAACACTGGAGGGCGGAATACCACTTTTGACAATGCATGATGAACTGCGTCAAACGATTGGTCCGCTGTTTTTTGTGAAGGCGGTGATTTTGATCGGAACAATTGTCGGCTGTGTGCTGATTTATCGCTTTTTCTGTAAAGCGCTTTGTCCGCTCGGCGCGATTTATGGTCTGCTGAATAAAATCAGTATGTATCATTTGGAAGTGGATCATCATAAATGTGTGGGCTGCGGCAAATGTGTCAGCGTCTGCAAGATGGATGTTGATCCTGTGAAAACACCAAATTCAGCGGAATGTATCCGTTGCGGAAATTGTAAAGCAGTCTGTCCGGTAAAGGCGATTCATATGGGATTTGGCTCCCGCAAAGAAAAAAATGGATAGTATAAAAACCTCCCAAGTGGATATCTTAATCCACAAAAGGAGGTTTTTCTTATGGAAGATGATACGATTAAACTGTTAAAAGAATGTAATGCCGGGATAAAAATGGGGATTTCTTCTCTTGATGATGTGATGAGTCACGTGCGCAGCAGTGAACTGAAGAATTTACTATGCCAAAGCCGCGAGACACATACGAAGCTGGGAGAAGATACGCATAAATATCTTAATCAATATCATGACGAGGGAAAAGAACCGCCGGCTATGGCAAAAATGATGTCCTGGGTAAAGACAAATGCAAAACTAATGGGTGAAGATTCTGACCGCGCAGTGGCAGATTTAATTACGGATGGCTGTAATATGGGTGTAAAATCACTTTACCGATATCTGCATCAGTATCAGGCAGCCGACAATAAAACAAAAAAACTGGCAAAAGATGTGATCGAAGCGGAAGAAACACTGGTAAAAGAATTAAGGGATTACTTATAGTAAGATACCGAAGGAGCGTAGAACATGATAAAACACACAGCGGTTCCGTTTGGACTTCGTGATAAGATCGGTTATCTGATGGGGGACATCGGAAATGATTTTACCTTTATCTTTGCCAGTACGTATGTGATGGTATTTTATTCTAAAGTAATGGGGATCAGCACTGGTCTGATCGGGACGATGTTTCTGATTGCCAGATGTCTGGACGCGTTCACTGATATTGGTATGGGGCGGCTTGTGGACAAGATGCAGGCGGGGAAAAATGGCCGCTTTCGACCATGGATTTTGAGGATGTGCGGTCCGGTTGCATTGGCATCTTTTCTGATTTATCAGTCAGGTATGCAGAGCGCGCCGTACTGGCTGAAAGTGACGTATATGTTTGTGACATATATTTTGTGGGGATCTGTTTTTTATACAGCAATTAATATTCCATATGGTTCGATGGTTTCTGTACTTTCGCCGGATGTAAAAGACAGAAGTTCCCTCTCCGTATTTCGATCAATGGGGGCATCGATCGCCAGTATCGGTATTACGACGATGACGCCGTTGATTGTTTATTATACGGATGCGAATGGAAATCAGGTAGTAAATGCAGCTAATTTTACACGAATTGCCGGTGTGTTTTCAATATTGGCAGTAGTGGCATATTTGCTGTGCTATTATCTGACGACAGAGCGGGTGGTGATTACGCCGTCTAAAGAAAGGACAAAACTTCACGGAAGGAGTTTCTTGGGCGAAATTTTGTCCAGCAGGGCGCTGATCGGTATTATTTTTTCGGCAATCTTGCTGCTGCTTGCGACTTTGATGACGCAGGGGGTTAACAATTATCTTTTTGCCGATTATTTTCGCAATACAAAAGCGCTTGCACTGTTTGGTATGCAGCAGCTGCCGGTGATGCTCATATTAGCGCTGGTGTCAACCAGACTATCTGTGCGGTTTGGAAAAAAGGAATGCAGCGCGGCGGGAATGGCATTTGCAGGGAGTCTATTTGTCGCAGCTGGTCTGATCCGTATTACAAATGTGTATCTGTTTATGGCGCTGGTATTTCTGGCAATGCTGGGCATGTATTTTTTACAGATGCAGTGCTATGCGATGGTCAGTGATGTGATTGACGAAAAAGAGGTGCGCACAGGTGTGCGCGACGATGGAACGATTTATGGGATTTATTCCTTTGCAAGAAAAATCGGGCAGGCTATTGCAGGAGGATTGAGCGGCTGGGCATTGGCGTTTATCGGTTATGATGAGTTGGCTGCCGCACAGACGCAGCAGGTAGCCGATAGTATTTACCGTCTGGCAACGATCTTCCCCGGCGTGGTTTATCTGCTTTGCGCGGCGGTGCTGATGTTTCTTTATCCGCTTGGCAAAAGGCAGGTGGAGTATAATGCGGCAGAGCTGGAGCGACGAAGAAGAGGATGACTTTCAGAAACAGGATTTTGTCTGCAGCAAAATAAGATGTTACAGGCAAGATCCTGTTTTTGAACGGAATAGCGGCTCTAAAAAAGGTTTTGTAAAAAAGGGGTTATGTGGTAAAATAATAAAACAGCATTTTTAACGGCGGAAAGGAGAAGAAATATGCGGTTGGAAAAATTACAGCAGTTTATGAATAAAAAACAGATACCTTTTACATATACAGAAGAGAGAGGGCTTGGCAGTATTGATTTTACATACAGAGGTCTGAGTTACCACATCTGGGAATTTTCGGATGGTGGATACGGCGCTGAGAGCAATGTAAAAAACGCCGGAAGGACAGAGGAGTTTTTTGAGGATTATGAAATGGCGATTATGGACATCATGAAGGACTGGTAGGGTATGAAAGCAATGAACAGACAGGAAGAACAGTATCTGAAACAGACGCTGGAAACAATAGAGACCAATCTTGCGGCACTGTCGAAAAAGATGGGTGATAATGCGAAAGATCTGGAGAGCATGAACGAATATTTCTGGGAAAATTATGCCGAGTTTGATGAGTATGGCTATGAAATGTACGACAACAGGCAGGCGTTAAAAACCAGACTCACACAGCAGGAAGCCTATGCAAAGGAACGGACGCGTTATCAAAAAATGTTGGATTCGCCCTATTTCGGAAGAGTGGATTTTTGTTATGAGGGCGAGGAGGAACCGGAAGTTTATTATATCGGCGTCGGAAATCTGGCAAAGGAACATGCGGCACAGCCACTCGTTTTTGATTGGCGCGCGCCGGTATCCGGGCTTTTTTATGATTACGATAAGGGACCGGCGAAGTTTACGGCGCCGATGGGCGTGCTGGAAGGAGAGATTACCCGCAAGCGTCAATATAAGATTCGCGGCGGTAGACTGAAATATGTGCTGGAAAATGAGATGAATATTGATGATGAAATTTTGCAGCAGGCGCTGTCGGAACAGACAGATGCAAAGCTGAAAAGCATTGTCACTACGATACAAAAAGAGCAGAACAGCATTATTCGCGACAGACAGCATCGTATCCTGGTGGTGCAGGGGTGTGCCGGAAGCGGCAAGACCTCCGTGGCGCTGCATCGAATTGCGTATCTTTTGTATCATAACCGCGAAACCCTGCGCGCAGCGCAGATTCTGGTTCTTTCACCGAATGGCGTGTTCGGGGATTATATTTCTCATATTCTGCCGGAACTTGGAGAGGAAAACGTCTGTGAGATGACGTTTGACGATTATGCGTATCGGGAACTGCGCCTATTCGGTGAGTCGGAAGATCGCTGTGATGAGCTGGAGCGCGCTCTGCACGGGAAAGAACATCCGGAGGCAGCTTATAAGCGAACGCGCGCATTTGTCAGTGAACTCGATGAGTTTATTTTGCAGCTGGAGTGGGAAGCGGTTGATATCCGCGATTTTTCTTATAAAAAAATGGAGATGTCCGCAGAAAAAATCTCGGCGTTTTTCTATGAAAAGCTTTGCGATGTGCCGATTTTTGCCCGCATGAACAAAATTGCGGAATATTTGATTGATGAGCAGGAGACTCTGCAGAATAAGGACATGGAGGAAGAAGAAAAGCTGCTGGTTCAGGAAAAAATGAACCGTATGTACCGAACGACAGACTGCAGAGAACTTTACAATCTGTTTCTGCGTCAGAGTGGCCGCAAGGAGCAGCAGCTTTCGGGCGGTGTTATTCCTTATGAGGATGTTTACCCATTGCTTTATTTGAAATACGCGACGACAGAGATGGTTCGGCATCGGATGGTAAAACATCTGGTGATTGATGAAATGCAGGATTATTCTTATCTGCAGTATCGGATTTTGCAGAAAATGTTTGACTGTCCAATGACGATTCTGGGTGATCGCATGCAGACGATGGCAGAGGAGCAGCAGGATGTGATGCCGTATCTTTGGAATATTTTCGGGAAAGAGATTTATTATGTGGAAATGAAGAAAAGCTATCGTTCGACAATCGAAATTATGGAGTATGCGGATCATATTTTTTCATATGCAAAAGAAACCGAGCATGTGATGCGTCACGGAGAGAATGTGCAGGTGCAGCGGGCGGCAAATGGGACAGACATGTACGACCAGATTGCCGAACAGCTGAAAAACAGAGAGGAATGGCATACGTGCGCTGTCTTATGTCTGGATGCGGCAGCGTCCTGTCAGGCATATGAGGAATTAAAAGGGCGCGGTGTGGAAGCAACGCTTGTACATCGCGACAGTGCAAAGCTGACAGCCGGCATTTCTGTAATGCCGTTTTATCTGGCCAAAGGACTGGAATTTGACGCAGTATTTCTGCCGGATGTGCAGGAGTATCGGACACCGCTTCAAAAGCAGGCACTCTATATCAATGTGACAAGAGCGCTTCATGTACTGCGGCTGTTTGAACGAGTATGAGAATAAAAAGGAGCCTTTACATCATAAGTGTAAAGACTCTTTTTTTAGAAGTTAGGCTTCGTGTTCTGCTGAAATTGTTTCATCCACCGGATGGGCACGGAAGAATTTGCGTTGTTTTATCTGATAATAAATGATGAACAACACGGCGGTAATTCCCCAGGAAATCGGGAAGCAGGCAATGATATGCTGAATGTCGTAATGAGTCGGAACAACTGTGAACATCCAGATAATACGGAACACACAGATACCGCAGCAGGTCATGATCATTGGGATAAATACGTCGCCAATACCGCGCAGGGTACTGGAATAGATTTCCACAAAAATGAACAGACTGTAAAATGGCGCGATTACATGTACAATTTCCATACCGATATCAAGTACTTCTGGATCAGAAGTAAACATACTGAGCATATATCTGCCGCAGGTCCAGAACAGGATACTGATCAGAACAGAGGCAATCAAATCCATGATCAGGCAGACACGTACGCTTTTTTTCATACGTGAATATTTGCCTGCGCCGTAGTTCTGACCGACAAAAGTAGCGATTGCGACGGAGAAAGCGCCGGACACCATCCAGTAGATAGCATCCATTTTAGAGTTGGCAGTGTTGGCAGCCACTGCGCTGGTACCAAGTCCATTTAAAGAGGACTGGATAATGACGTTTGCCGCACTGTACATGACGCTTTGGATGCCGGCCGGAAGCCCGATAGCGATGATGGAAGCAAGCATCGGACGGTAAAAACGGATCTCTGAGGTTTGCAGCTGATACAGATCGTCTGATTTCATCAGGGCATGAACAATCAGAAATGCGCTGACCGCCTGAGATACCAGAGTTGCGATGGCAGCGCCGGTGACACCCATGCGGAAACCGACAACGAGTACAATATCAAGCACAATATTGATGAAGCAGCATACGATCAGAAAATACAGCGGCCGTTTGGAATCACCGATCGCGCGTAAAACAGCGGAACCAATATTGTAAATAAATACGAACAGGATACCGGAAAAATAAACGCGCAGATAAATGACAGAACCGGCCATAACGTCTTCTGGTGTGTTCATCAGGCGCAGCATTGCCGGAGTAAAAATAACGCCGAGAATCGTGATAATAATGCTGCCGACAATTGCCAGAGCTGCAGCGGTGTGCAGAGCGCGGTTTAAGTCGCGTTCATTTCGGGCGCCGTAAAAACGGGCAATAATAACGGTTGCGCCAGAGGAAAGTCCGACGAAAAAGCCGACTACCAGACCGACAATCTGACCTGAAGAGCCGCCTACGGCTGCAAGCGCTTCTTTACCGACAAAGCGTCCGACAACAATGGCGTCTGCGGTATTGTAAAGCTGCTGAAACAAGGTCCCTAGAAGAATCGGGAAAAAGAATAAAAGAAGCTGTTTCCAGATTACTCCTTCTGTAATCTGATTGACAGAAGAATTTTTGGATTTCATAACTGTTACCCCCCTGTAACTCTGCATAAAGCAAATCAAAGATTTTTAAGTTTGAATCGACAGCATTTTAAAATAAGAACCGTGTGGCTTTGCACAAAAATGCTAGTTTAATATTATATTTATAACAGGAACAGTGGAGAAAGTGGATGGATTATCCTGTAATGTTTAGAAAATTTTTAGAAATACAGGCAAAAACAATGCAGTATCGTTCCTGCTGTGCTGTGTATATATTAAAGTAAAAACAAAATGAGGGTTTTATGGCAGGAATTTCAGATGTTACTGCTTTGATAAAATCACGTGAAGGGAAAAACACCTATACACAGAGTTACCGGAGAGAGTTGGTGTTTGACGGATATTCTGACTGTTCATCTCTGATATGGAAATGCTTTGAACGGGCATTGGGGATTTTTGTCGGCACGTGGACGGGTGAACAGATAGACCGGGGCTCATTGGTTTTTCGCAATGTATCGCCGTCAAAGAAAGGACTGAGTCAAAAAGATTTGTCGCAGATGCAGGAGGGGGATCTGGTATTTTGGGGACCGAGCAGAGCAGATTCCCGGCATGTAGAATACTATATGGGAAACGGTCAGCTCTCCGGTCACGGCAGCGGTATCGGTCCGGTGCGTAAAAGCGCGGTTGCGTATAAACATCCATATCAATTGCTGGAGGTACGCCGCTATGTCGGTAAAATTGTAGAAACTCCGGCGGGAAGCCAAACACCGACAGGATCTGATCCGGGGGATAAAAAACGGTTGTTTGTTGGACGCTGCATTGCGGATGAGCTGAATGTGCGCACTTGGGCAGGCACGGAATATGATACGATCAAGAGCTGGCCGAAACTTGGAGCGGGGAATCTCGTCGATGTGATTGACTACACACAGAAAGACAAAAACGGTGAAAACTGGTATTATATAAGAATTGCAAATCAGTTTTATGGATTTGTGAAGGCGGAATTTATTGCGAGAGCGTAGTTCATAAGCGACTGGGTAGCGGTAAGAGTAATTTTTGCGTACTTGGTGTGATTTTTATGTATAATACTGAGATTTTCAGGCATACTTGTAAAGAAAGACAGGAGGTGTCAACATGAACAAAGGCTTAGACTACACCGCGCTTGTAATTGCGGTAATCGGTGCGATTAACTGGGGGCTGATCGGTTTATTCCGATTCGATCTGGTGAACTGGATTTTCGGAGACATGTCATGGATTTCCAGAATTATTTATGTGCTCGTCGGAATCAGCGGTCTGTATCTTCTGACCTTTTTCGGAAGAGTGGGCAGAACAGACGAGACAATCGGAAGCAGGAGTGCTGCAAGATAGGAAAACAAAACGGCTTCGGAGAAGGACTGTGTTCATCCGGAGCTGTTTTTATTTGTTGACAAAATCAGAAAAATGGAATATGTTATATATGTAAGTTGGTTAGTTACTATACCAACCAACAAGCAAAGAGAGGGGGATGTAGTTGAATATAAATTCAAGTATAGAAAAACCAATATTCGTTCAGATTGCGGAACAATTGGAAGATTCCATATTCACAGGAGTATATCCAGAGGAAACGAAAATTCCTTCCACAAATGAGATTTCCTCGTTGCTGAACATCAATCCGCACACTGTTTTAAAAGGGGTGAATTTACTTGTGGACGAGGAGATTATCTATAAGAAAAGAGGATTGGGAATGTTTGTAAAAGAAGGGGCAGTGGAAAGGATACGTCAGAAAAGGCAGGGGAACTTCTACAATCAGTTTGTTGCAACGCTGATCGATGAAGCGAATAAATTACATATGACGAAAAATGAAATTATTTCAATAATAGAAAGGGGATATGAAAATGAAGGCAATTCAAATTAAGAATGTGACAAAACGATATAAAGATATTACTGCTCTTGATGATGTTTCTTTTTCTTTTGAATATGGGAAAATTTATGGCTTTCTAGGAAGAAACGGTGCGGGAAAATCTACGCTCATTAACATTATTGCGAATCGTATTTTTGCGGACAGCGGAGAAGTTTTGATTGACGATATTCCGGCAAAGGAAAATATGAAAATTCATGATAAAATTTTCTGTATGAGTGAAGCGGATCTGTATGATACAAATTTAAAAATTAAAGATCAGTTTAAATGGATTGGTCGCTTTTATCATGATTTTGATAAGGAAAAGGCATTTATGATCGCAGAAAAATTCAATCTTAATATTGATAAGAGATTTAAAGCATTATCCAAAGGTTATCAGTCTATCTTCAAATTGACAGTCGCCTTGTCCCTAAATGTTCCGTATGTGATTTTTGATGAGCCTGTTTTGGGATTGGATGCGAATCACAGAGAACTGTTTTATGATTTGCTCTTAAAAGATTACGAAAACAGTGAGCGGACGATTATTATTGCAACGCATCTTATTGAGGAAGTGGCCAATATCATAGAGGAAGTTGTTTTGATTGATAAAGGCAAAATACTATTACAAGAAAACGTCAGTTCATTATTAGAAACAGGATATAGTGTATCTGGTTTGGCGCATGAGGTAGACAATTACTGTACAGGTAAGAATGTAATCGGATATGATGAATTAGGAAATTTGAAAATTGCGTATGTATTGGGTGAAAAAACACCGGTTTCAAAGACAGAAAACATATCACTTTCAACTATGAATTTACAAAAATTGTTTGTTAAATTAACAGAGAAAGGCGGTAATTAGAATGAAGGATTTAAAATCTGTGATTCAATATGAATGTGTGACTTCTTTTAAATACATCTGGATCTTCTACGCGATAGAGTGTGCTTTTGTGGGATTCATTATCCTTATAATCGGACTGATAATGGGAACTTTTGAAGATGTGGGAACAAATGGCCTGGAGATAAATACACTGATTTATGTTGGGATTGTCGGCGTTCTGGGCTTTAAAGATGATTTTAAAATGCTGCTCCAGAATGGATTTACCCGTAAATATATTTTCACGGCAACGGTCCTTATGTTTTGCTTTATCTCCGGAACGATGGCGCTTGTCGATACTGCGGCGGGGAATTTCTTCCATAATGTCAATAATGGTTATGCTTCTGTTTATGGCAGTATTTACGGCTACGATAATATTTTTATGAACTGGTTATGGCTGTTCCTCCTCTACGTTACATTTTGTCTGCTGCTGTATTTCATAATTCTTGTTATAAACAAAGCAGGCAAAAACAAATCTATTTATCTGGGGATTGCGCTGGGAGGCATAATTTTGCTGATTACGGCATTATTCAGATATGTATTTTCGATGGAAACTGTCGGTAATATTCTGGAATTTATGAGAAAAGCAATGGGATTTATGCCAGAGGGAACAATCAATTACCTGTTTCCGGCGCTGACACTATTTGTATTGGCAGCTGGTTTTGGAGCCGGCTCTTATGCGGTAATTCGCCGGACAGAATTAATGTAAAAAGACAGTAGATTGGCAGCGTCGGCGGCTCCCCGGGATATCCGGGGAGTTGTTTGGTTTGCGGAATCTTTCGAAAAATCTACAGAGAAGAAAGCAAATGACATTTTCTCTCATTCATGATATAATTTTCAGGAAAGAAATGCAGATAAAACAATATAAATATGGCTGCAATGGTGAGAGACCGGAGATTATTTTGTATAAAAAACGTTAAATGGAAATTTTGGCGGAGATTTTAGGAGGCAGTTTATGGGCAGAGTAGAGCCTGAAAATCAAAAGAAATATATTTGCGTCGGCGTGCTGGCCCATGTGGACGCCGGAAAGACGACGCTGGCAGAAAGCATTTTGTATACACAGGGGACGATCCGATCTCAGGGAAGAGTGGATCATGGAGATGCTTTTCTGGATACATATGAACTGGAGAAGGAGCGCGGCATTACGATTTTTTCCAAGCAGGCGCTCTTTTCTTTGGGTGAAAAAGAAGTGACGCTTCTGGATACGCCGGGGCATGTGGATTTTTCAGCAGAAATGGAACGTACACTGCAGGTGCTGGATTACGCGATTCTGGTTATCAGCGCCGGTGATGGCATTCAGGGGCATGTACTGACTTTGTGGAAGCTGCTGCAGCGTTACCGTGTGCCGACGTTTTTGTTTATCAATAAAATGGACTTGAACGGCGTCAACCGGGAAGAACGTTTGACGGAACTGCAAAATCGCCTTTCAGAACATTGTCTGGACTTTGGGCAGCCATTGGAAGAACTGTATGAGGATATGGCAATCTGTGAGGAACGCACGCTGGAACAGTATCTGGAACATGCGGAGGTTTCCGGGGAAGAAATCCGTCGTCTGATCCGGGAACGTAAGCTGTTTCCGTGCTTTTTTGGATCGGCTTTAAAAAATCAGGGTGTGACAGAATTTTTGGACGGATTGGCAAAATATATGGAATGTCCGCGGTATCCGCAGGAATTTGGGGCAAAGATTTTTAAAATATCAAGAGATGTGCAGGGAAATCGGTTGACACATATGAAGATTACAGGCGGCACTCTGAAAGTAAAAGCTCCGGTGCAGATAAAAGATCGAGAAAGTGAAAAGACCGATCAGCTTCGTATTTATTCCGGATCTGGATTTCAGGCGGTGCAGGAGGTAAAGGCAGGGCAGATCTGCGCAGTGACCGGATTGGCGCACACAAAAGCCGGAGAAGGGCTGGGGGTTGAGAAAGCGTCAGCGCTCCCGGTGCTGGAGCCGGTACTTTCCTATAGGATCGAGTTGCCGGAGGGATGTGATATACATGGGATGTTGGGCAAACTCCGTCAGCTGGAGGAGGAAGATCCGATGCTGCAGATCGTCTGGCATGAGGACAGTCAGGAAATCCATGCGAAGGTGATGGGGGATGTGCAGATCGAGGTGCTGCGCCGTTTGATCCTGGAACGTTTCCAGACGAAAGTGGAGTTTGGACAGGGCAGTATTTCCTATAAGGAAACGATTATAAAACCGGTGGAGGGAGTCGGACATTTTGAACCGCTCAGACATTATGCGGAGGTGCATCTGCTTATGGAACCGGGCGAGCGCGGCAGTGGACTCATTTTTGAAACAGATTGCAGCGAGGATATTTTGGATCGCAACTGGCAGCGGCTGATACTGACAAATCTGCAGGAAAAGCAGCACAGAGGTGTGTTGACTGGATCTCCGATCACTGATATGAAAATTACAGTGATTAATGGACGCGCACATTTAAAACATACAGAGGGAGGCGATTTCCGTCAGGCAACTTACCGTGCGGTGCGGCACGGTCTGAAATGTACAGAGAGTGTGCTTTTGGAACCGGTTTATGAGTTTCGCCTGGAGGTACCGCAGGAGAATATCGGCCGTGCTATGACGGATATCACGCGCATGCAGGGCAGCTTTGACGGGCCGGAGACGGAAGGAGAACTGGCAGTTTTGACCGGACGTGCGCCTGTCGCAACGATGCGTGATTACCAGAGAGAGGTGGCAGATTATACGCGTGGTATGGGAAGGCTGTTCTGTACGTTGGGCGGTTATGAGCCGTGCCACAATGAACAGGAGGTCGTAGAGAATATTGGATACGATTCGGAACTGGATGCGGAAAATCCAACCGGATCAGTATTTTGTGCGCATGGGGCAGGATTTCCGGTGCCGTGGAATCAGGTGCGCAATTATATGCATATTGAAGGATTGCAGCTTTCTGAAAAAGAGGAGGTTTCTGAACCGGAAGATATCCGGGAGACGAAACCGTTCAAAAGTTCCGTTTTTGTAGGATCGGCGATGGATGATGAACTGGAAGAAATTTTTAACCGTACTTACGGAGCCGGGAAAGAGGAGCGGCGGGGGTGGAAAAAGAGCCGCATGGAATCGGTAAAACACATGTCCGGCGCGGTATCCTATAAGCCGAAAGAAAAGCTGGATGAGTATCTGTTGGTAGATGGATATAACATTATTTTTGCCTGGGAGGATCTGCGTGAGCTGGCGAAGATCAATATCGCATCGGCAAGAGATCGCCTGCAGGATATTCTGGGTAATTATCAGGGGTATAAAAAGAATACGCTGATTTTAGTATTTGATGCCTATAAGGTAGCGGGAGGAACGGGCAGCGTTCAGAAGTACCATAATATTTATGTGGTTTATACAAAAGAGGCGGAGACAGCCGATCAGTATATTGAGAAAACAGCGCATGCGATCAGCAAAAAATATCATGTAACGGTGGCGACCTCAGACGCGTTGGAGCAGGTGATTATTTTCGGAGCCGGAGCGGCGCGCCTTTCTGCGCTGGGGCTGAGGGAAGAAGTAGAGGCGGTCAGTGCGGAAATCCGGGAAAGATTTCTTGAAAAGGAAAAGAAAAGCGGGCAGAAACTTTCGGATGCGATGTCCGATGAGGTGTTAGGGGCTTTAGAAAGTGAAAAGAAAAAAGAGAAGGGAGAGCACAGATGACAGTACAGGATATCATAAATGGATTTCGTGATGATGCGGAGGAAAGTTCGTGAAATTATGGGGCGGCTCATTGGAAAAAAGGTGGACGATACGTTTTGCTTGTTTCCGCCGTTTTATACGGTAGTCGGAGGGGTTCCGGCAAAAGTTTTGAAGAAGGTTTAGAGATTGCGAGTGTCGGATAGTGTCGAATGTTTACGATGAAAATTCCTTGATTCTGTCAAAAGGGAACGGCTATAATAGAAACAGTGACTGAAAGACAGAGGAGAGGATGGAAAGATGGAAAAATTACATGTTGCAATTGCAGATGACAATGAAAGAATGGTGCAGCTGTTGGAGAATATTGTCAGCAGCGATAAAGATATGGAGGTAGTCGGTAAAGCTGGAAACGGTCAGGAGTTGGTAAACATTATCAGACAGAAAGAACCGGATGTGGTGCTGCTTGATATTATCATGCCGAAGGTGGACGGCCTTAGTGTGATGCAAAAGATCAATTATGATACGAGTTTGAAAAAACGTCCGGCATTTATTGTGATCACAGCAGTCGGTCAGGAGAAAATTACGGAAGACGCGTTTGAACTGGGCGCGGATTATTACATACTGAAACCGTTTGACAATGAAATGGTGCTGAATCGGATTCGTCATACACGCAAAGAGCGCGAACGCAATTTTGCCGAGGTACGCAAGGTTAACGCTTATGAGAGTAAAAACGAATACATGGAGCGCAATCTGGAGACAGATGTGACAAATATCATTCATGAGATCGGTGTGCCGGCTCATATCAAGGGATATCAGTATTTGAGAGACGCGATTATCATGTCTGTGACAGATATGGAAATGCTCAATTCAATTACAAAAATCCTTTATCCGACAATCGCGAAAAAGCATCAGACAACACCGAGCCGTGTAGAACGCGCGATTCGCCATGCCATTGAAGTGGCATGGAGCCGCGGCAAGATGGATACGATTGACGAACTGTTTGGCTATACGGTGAACGGCGGAAAAGGAAAGCCGACAAACTCGGAATTTATTGCTCTGATCGCGGATAAAGTAAGGCTGGAATATAAAAACCGTTAAGTGGTTTGGACTTCTCTTTTTTATATTGCTTTTAGAGGAAAACTGATTTATACTAATAGCAAACATCACAGTTTTAAGGGAGGTTCTACATGAAGAAGGTATTATTTGTTGCATCGGAGGGGGTTCCGTTTATTAAGACCGGCGGACTGGCGGATGTAGTCGGCTCTCTGCCTAAATATCTGAATAAAGAAGAATTTGATGTGCGTGTGATTCTTCCAAAATATTTATGTATGCGTGAGGATCTGAAGAGCCGTTTGAATTATGTGACGCATTTCTATATGGATCTCGGCTGGCGTAGTCAGTATGTGGGGGTTCTGGAGACGGTTTACGATGGGATTCAGTTTTATTTTATTGATAACGAATATTATTTCTCCGGTTTCAAGCCATACGGCAATATTTATGAGGACATTGAAAAGTTCGCGTTTTTCTCAAAGGCAGCGCTTTCAGCACTTCCGGTAATTGGTTTCCGCCCGGATATCATTCATTGCCATGACTGGCAGACTGGATTGATTCCGGTATTCTTGAAGGATAAATTCAGCGAGGGAGAGTTCTTCCGTGGTATTAAGACGATCATGACGATCCACAACCTGAAGTTTCAGGGCGTATGGGATATGAAGACGATCAAAAATATCACAGGATTGCCGGATTATTTCTTTACACCAGACAAACTGGAGGCTTACGGAGATGCCAATTACTTAAAGGGCGGTCTTGTTTACGCGGATGCGTTGACAACGGTGAGTCCGACCTATGCGGAAGAAATCAAAACGCCGTTTTACGGAGAAAATCTGAACGGATTGCTGTGCGCGCGTGCGCATGATCTGCGCGGTATTGTCAACGGTCTTGATTATAATGAATGGAATCCGGAGACAGACCCGCTGATTGACAGAAATTACAATATTAAGAATTTCCGCAAGGAAAAAGTTAAAAATAAAATCGCTTTGCAGAAAGAACTTGGCTTGGCGCAGAACGAAAAGACCTTTATGCTTGGTATCGTTTCGCGCCTGACAGATCAAAAAGGTTTTGACCTGATCAATTATATGATGGAAGAGATGTGCCAGCAGGATTGGCAGATCGTAGTGCTTGGTACTGGTGAAGAACGATATGAAAATATGTTCCGTCATTTCGCGTGGAAATATCCGGATAAAGTTTCGGCAAATATTTATTATTCCGAGGCAATTTCCCACAAAATTTACGCAGCAAGCGATGCGTTCTTGATGCCGTCACTGTTTGAACCGTGCGGTCTGAGCCAGTTGATGAGTCTGCGCTACGGTACGCTGCCGATTGTACGTGAGACTGGCGGTCTGAAGGATACCGTTATTCCGTATAATGAATTCGAGGGTACCGGAACCGGTTTCAGTTTTACAAATTACAATGCTCACGAGATGTACAATACGATTCGCTATGCGCATTCGGTTTATGTAGATAAGAAGCGTGAGTGGAACAAGTTGATCGATCGTGCGATGGCAGCTGATTTTTCATGGAAGGCATCCGCAGATAAGTATGCGGAAATGTATAATTGGCTGTAAGCGTCAGAAAATAAAATAAGAATTGAAAGGCAGGCAGATCCTTGGTGATTTGCCTGTTTTTAAATACAGAAGGCGTTGTTTCTATAATGCGAAAAAGCGTTTGAGGATTTTTCATAAAAAACGAAATTCTGTACATAAAAATCTACAAACCGGACAGAATGAATGTGTAAACAAACGCAAAGGAGGATTTTTTTATGACAGAATTATCTGAACTTGATTTGCAGAATCTTCGTCATTTGATCGGCGGATTTTCTACCACTCACTGTAAAATGACCGCATATGCATCACAGGCAACTGACCCGACAGTAAAACAGTTTTTCCAGAAATCCGCGCAGAGCGCAATGGAAACAAAACAGCAGCTGATGAGCTTTTTACAGTAGGAGGGAATTGACATGGATGAAAAGACAATGGTATCCGATACTCTGGCAGGAATCAACGGAGAGCTGGTTCGTTATGGTGAAATGATTCCTCAGACGGAAAACAGAGAATTGAAACAGACGCTGAAACAGATTCGCAATCAGTGTGAAATGTCTCAGGAGGAAATCTATCAGATTGCAAGAAGCAAACAGTATTATGTGCCGGCAGCAAAAGCAACAGCAGAAGAAGTGGCGCATGTAAGAAGTATTCTTTCACAGGGCTAAGTAATTTTTACGGCACAATTTTCTTGAACTTTCAGGAAAATTGTGCCATACTGATTTTGCAGATAAAACAGAATGAATCTTCAGATACGCGTAAGGCTGAAAGGAGAGAAAAAGATGAAAAGATTGAAAAAGGCGGGTGTTCTTACCGTACTTTTATGTTTGATGGTACTTTTGCCTGTGATGCAGGCGAACGCAGGTTTCCGCAGACAGAACAATGGAAAATACCGTTATTATACAACTAGGACAGGTGGGAAATACGTAAAGAGCTGTTTTAAGAATATCAAGAAAGGTAATAAAACGTATACATATCACTTTGACGCGAACGGTTATATGTCAACCGGCTGGAAAAAGATCAGATCTGGCGGCAAGGTATATCATTATTACTTTGACAGAAACGGCCGTATGTTTAAAAATCGTACTAAAAACGGGCATTATCTTCAGAAGAATGGCCGGATGCTGGTGGATGGTGAAGCCCCGAACGGCAAATATTATGGGGCGGACGGCAGCGAGATTCCCGGTTATAGAAAAGATGTCAAAAACGGGTTTAAGAAAACAAAAAAAGGCTATAAATACCGTCAGCAGGACGGTACCTATGCAACAAAGACCTGGAAATGCATTAAGGACAGCGAAGGGAAATATTACTGGTATTATTTCTACAGCAATGGCATTATGGCAAAAAATAAATGGGTTGGTTCCAAGTGGGTGGATAAGCAGGGACGTTGGGTTCCGGGCAAAACAAAATAAAAAATACAATACAGGCGTCAGACAGAAATGTCTGGCGCCGTTTTTTATTCGCAGTAGATTTTGACAGCTATCCTCTGCGCAGTACACGGCGGATTGCATTTGTTGAAAGAAAGAAAAGCAGCGCCTGCGTGACTGCCATTCCCATTAGATAGCCGTTGATACCGAAATGAGGAATGGCAAGAAGGATAAAAAGGATACGTGTAAGTACGCCCGCAAGATTGTGGAGAAAGACCAGTTTCGTTTTTCCAAGACCATTTAAAACGGCGAAAAGAGCCGGATTTAAGTACATGACCGGACAGATCCAGGCCATAACTGTGACAAACGAGCCGGCCATGCGATCTTGGAAGAGCAGCATACAGATAAAGTTTCCGAAAAAGAAAAACAGCAGCCAGAAAAACAGACCAAAACCAATACAGAAGAAGGAAATTTTTTTGATGGCAGAACGGATACTGTGGATTTCATTTCGGGCCTGGGCCTCGGAAACGGCAGGAAGAATCATTGTGCATAAGGAAGAGGTCAGGGCAGTCGGAAAAAGAATCAGCGGCAGGGCCATTCCGGTCAGAACGCCATATATGCTGAGTACAGTATGCTGATCCAGGCCGGTGAGTCGCAGCTGCAGCGGGATCAGCATCGCTTCCATACTTTGAAAGATGTTGATCAGTACCCGATTCATGGTTAAGGGAACGGAGACAGAGAACAATTCTCTAGCGTAACGGCTGTTTCGGTAAAGAGCGGCAGGGATTTTTGGCTGCGAGCGAAAATGCCAGAGCAGAGCAGTGGCGGAAATCAGCGCAGCCAGTATCTCTTCCACAATCATGCCGTAAACTGCCAAAGCAGGTGTGACGGCAATATCTTTTGCGGAAAGAATCTGAAATATCAGCATTACCGTGCCGAGGCGCAGGAGATGTTCGATCACTTCGGTTATCGCCGGAACGGCAGCACGGCGGATTCCATAATAATAGCCATTAATACAGGAATGGATGGAGCCAAAAGGAACGACAAAAGCAAGCAGATATAATAGTTGTCCGCATCTGGGTTCTTTGACAAAGGAGACGGCGAGTTCCTGATAGAAAAAGAGCAGCAGGAAGGAGATGAAAACAGAGGCGGCGGTTGAAATGCTTAGCCCAATCTGAAAGATCCTGCGCGCACCGCCCGGATCGCCGGCTGCGGTTTTTGCTGCAACATAGCGGGAAATTGCTGTCTGGATACCCGACGAGGTGAGGGAATAGGTGAGAGCATAAAGAGGAAAAATAAGCTGATAGATGCCGACGCCCTCTGCACCGATCGCGCGTGAGAGGAATATTCTATAGAAAAAGCCGATTACACGTCCGATCAGACCGGCTGCAGTCAGGAGAATGGCACCTTTGATAATAGTATTTTTCTGGGGCATAAAGAATTCTCCTAGCGTATTTGATTATTTTTAATATATTATTCAAATGACCGTCTTGACAGAACGAAAAGAGAGTGCTATATTTTTTCTAGAAACCCGAGTAAAATAGTCGGGTATAAAAAGAAATCGAGGTGGCAGCATGAAACTTTCCACAAAGGGCAGATATGGGCTGCGTGCATTGATTGATCTTGCGCTGCATTGCGAGACGGAAGCAGTTCCGATCAGCAGTATTGCAGCAAGACAGGGGATATCCGAGAGTTATCTGGAACAGCTTTTCGGCAAGCTTCGCAAATCAGGACTTGTTTTAAGCATCCGTGGAGCGCAGGGCGGTTACCGCCTGGCAAAGCCGGCGTCGGAGATCTCGGTGGGAGATGTACTTCGGTCTCTGGAGGGCAATCTGGACGCGGTGGAGTGTCCGGGGCTGAAAGAGGACGTTGGATGCGAAGGCGCAGACCTCTGCGTGACGAAATATGTTTGGCAGCGGATCAACGAGAGTATTACCCGAGCGGTTGATGAGATGAAGCTTGACCAGCTGGTAGAGGAGAGCAGAAAGACGCAGGGAAAAAATAACTGCACCACTATAAAATGTGAGAATTGAGGTGTATCAGATTATGAAAAAGATGATTTATCTGGATAATGCGGCGACGACAAAGACAGCGCCGGAAGTAGTTGAGGCTATGCTTCCGTATTTTACAGAATTTTACGGGAATGCTTCGACCATATATGAACTGGGCGGCGAGAGTAAAAAAGCGATGAATGAGGCGCGAGAGACAATCGCGGATACGCTTGGAGCACAGCAGAATGAGATTTATTTCACAGCGGGAGGTTCCGAATCAGACAACTGGGCAATCAAGGCTACGGCAGAAGCGTACCGCGCGAAAGGAAATCACATTATCACATCGAAAATAGAGCATCACGCAGTCCTTCATACCTGTGAGTATTTGGAAAAAAACGGTTTTGAAGTGACGTATGTAGATGTGGATGAAAACGGCAAGATCAAACTGGATGAACTGAAAAAAGCAATTCGTCCGACGACGATTCTGATTACAGTGATGTACGCGAACAATGAAATCGGTACGATCCAGCCGATCAAAGAGATCGGAGAAATTGCGCATGAGCATGGTATTTTATTTCATACAGATGCGGTACAGGCATTTGGACAGCTTCCGATCAATGTAGATGAGTGTCATATTGATATGTTAAGCGCCAGCGGACACAAACTGAACGGTCCGAAGGGCATTGGTTTTTTATATATCCGCAAGGGTGTAAAGATTCGCTCTTTCGTACACGGCGGAGCACAGGAGAGAAAGAGACGTGCCGGTACGGAAAATATTCCGGGTATCGTCGGGATGGGCGCGGCGACCAGACGCGCGGTTTCTACGATGAAAGAACGGACGGATAAGGAAAAAGAATTGCGAGATTATATGATTGACCGCGTATTAAAAGAGGTGCCGTACACCAGATTGAACGGTGACCGTCACGACAGACTTCCGAACAATGCAAATTTCAGTTTCCAGTTTATTGAGGGAGAATCTTTACTGATCATGTTGGATATGGAAGGTATATGCGGTTCCAGCGGTTCTGCATGTACGTCCGGATCGCTCGATCCGTCTCATGTGCTTCTGGCAATTGGACTGCCGCATGAGATCGCGCACGGTTCTCTGCGTTTGACATTAAGCGACGAGACGACGAAAGAGGAAATTGACTACGTAATCGAAGCTATTAAACAGATTGTCGCAAAGCTGCGCAGCATGTCGCCGCTTTACGAAGATTTTGTGAGAAAATCAGCAGGAAAATAAATTATCGGTCTGTCTGTATTACAAATAGAAAGCAGGCGGACGGTATCTGAACAGAAAAGTACAGGAGGAATAAAGATGTACAGTGAAAAAGTAATGGATCATTTTCAGAATCCGAGAAATGTGGGAGAAATCGAAAACGCCAGCGGCGTTGGCACAGTCGGCAATGCGAAGTGCGGTGATATTATGAGAATTTATCTGGATATCAACGAGGAAGGCATCATTCAGGATGTAAAATTTAAAACGTTTGGCTGCGGCGCGGCTGTAGCGACCAGCAGTATGGCGACGGAGCTGGTAAAAGGCAAAAATATTCAGGAAGCATTGCAGGTGACGAACAAAGCGGTGATGGAAGCGCTTGACGGGCTTCCGCCTGTAAAAGTACATTGTTCTTTGCTGGCAGAGGAAGCAATTCATGCGGCGCTTTGGGATTATGCTGAAAAAAATGATATCAAGATCGAGGGACTGGAAAAACCGAAGACGGATATCAGCGAAGAGGAAGATGAAGAAGAATATTAAAATATGAAAAAAAAAGTAGTTGTGGGGATGTCGGGCGGCGTGGATTCTTCGGTGGCAGCCTATCTGTTAAAGGAACAGGGGTATGAGGTGATTGGCGTAACCATGCAGATCTGGCAGGATGAAGAGGAACATGTGCAGGAGGAAAACGGCGGATGCTGCGGACTCTCTGCCGTGGAGGATGCCCGACGCGTAGCGCAGAGCCTGGATATTCCCTATTATGTAATGAATTTTAAATCTGAGTTTAAGGCAAAAGTCATGGATTACTTCGCAGAGGAATATCTGCAGGGCAGAACACCGAATCCGTGCATTGCCTGCAACCGCTATGTAAAGTGGGAATCTCTTTTGCAGAGAAGTCTCGCAATCGGAGCAGACTATATTGCTACCGGTCATTATGCGCGCATCCGCCAGCTGGAAAATGGGCGCTATACAATTTACAGCTCAGCAACAGCGGCAAAGGATCAGACGTATGCGTTATATAATCTGACACAGGAGCAGCTTTCACGCACTCTGATGCCGGTTGGTGAATTTACCAAGGATGAGATCCGTCAGCTGGCGGAGAAAATTGGGCTTCGTGTAGCGAATAAACCGGACAGTCAAGAAATCTGCTTTGTTCCGGATGATGATTATGCTGCTTTTATTGAACAGTATTCCGGAAAAAAGCTGCCGGAGGGAGACTTTGTCACAGCGGATGGCAAGGTGATCGGACGTCACAAGGGGATCAGTCATTATACAATCGGCCAACGGAGAGGACTTGCCCTGCCGATGGGACATCGGGTGTTTGTAACGCAGATTCGTCCAGAGACGAATGAAGTGGTGGTTGGTGAAAATGAAGAATTGTTTCAAACACATGTGACAGCCGGAAAGCTGAACTTTATGTCAATTCCGGGTGTGGACGGTGAGCTTGATGTGATCGCCAAGATTCGCTACAACCACAAGGGCGCGCCTGCACGCATCCGCATGACAGGTGAGGACACTCTGGAATGCATTTTTAAAGAGCCGCAGAGAGCCATCACACCGGGACAGGCATTGGTGTTTTATGATGCCGACGGTAATGTGGCCGGCGGGGGAACGATTTTGAAATGAAAGTAAAAGAGATATAAGTGTGCGACAGAACCGCATATCTATATTCGCAGTCACAGAAAATAAATGTGTCGGCAAGGAAATAGATATACGGTTCTGTTGTTTTGTTATATACTTGGAAGTGTATGTTACAGGCGTATAAATTCCGGTTTCCGCCTGCGGAAAATCGTATAATATCTGCAGCCGCATGCCAGCAGGAGTTTGCGTACCGTCTCAAAATCCGCCGCGATGCTTTCGGCGTCGTGCGCATCGGAACCGACAGAGATGATCTCGCCGCCGAGTTCCAGATAGCGCCGGATAATGTCGGGATGTGGGTTTGGAAAGCCGAGTCCTTTGCGGAAACCGGCGGAATTCACCTCCAGCCCGATCTGCTTTTCGATCATTATCTTTAATGCCGCGTCGATTACGTCGCGGTATTTTTCATAAGAATAAAATCTGCTTTTATTTGGACCGTAGCGTACGATATAGTCCAGATGTCCGTAAACATCGACGTCGGAAAAGACGGCAAGATTTTCCGGAATCGTCTCGAAATAGCGGCGATAGGAAGCCTCTTCGGAACGTCCGTCAAAAAAAGCAGGATAGTAGGGATCGATGCCGTCTATGATATGGGAGGATCCGATGATAAAATCAAAATCCCAGGCGCGGGCGTATTCTGCCAGAAAAGCGCGGTGCTGTGGTTCGATGCCCAGTTCGATGCCAAAGAGCAGTTCAATCTGGTTTTGGTATTTTTCTTTTAACTGCACAAAGAGTTGGCGGTAGGCAGCCGTATCAACCGCAAAATCAATGCCTTCGCTTATGAACTGGTAATCCATATGCTCCGTAAAGCAGAGCGTATTCATTCCAAGCGCGATTCCTTTTTGGACCATCTGCTCCATCGGTGTTTTGGCATCGCCGGAAAACGCGGAATGCAGATGAAAATCTGTTTTGATGGACATGATAAAACCTCCCTGAAAATAATTCTGTCTGTATCATAACGGATGAAAAGGCAGCTGTCAAACAGATAGAACGCCTAAAAGCCTAAAATTTAGAGGAAAAATGAAAATATAGCTTGAATTTTTTAGCCAGATTAGGTAGAATAAAGACAAGGTTGAAGTTTCTTTCTAGGAAAGGAACGGATACACCCTGCTCTTTTCGTTGAGCAGATGTAAATAATCACACTTTTAGGAGGAATTACGATTATGGCAGTAAAAGTAGCAATTAATGGATTTGGCCGTATTGGTCGTCTTGCATTCAGACAGATGTTTGGTGCAGAAGGTTATGAAGTAGTAGCAATCAACGATTTAACAAGCCCGGCTATGCTGGCACACCTGTTAAAATATGACTCTTCTCAGGGTAAATACGCTCTGGCTGATACAGTTACAGCAGGCGAAGATTCTATTACTGTAGACGGCAAAGAAATCAAAATTTACGCTATGGCTGATGCATCCCAGCTTCCGTGGGGCGAGATCGGTGTTGACGTTGTTTTAGAGTGTACAGGTTTCTATACCTCCAAAGCAAAAGCAGAAGCACATATCAAAGCAGGCGCTCGCAAAGTTGTTATCTCTGCTCCGGCTGGTAACGATCTGCCGACTATCGTTTACAATGTAAACCACAATACACTGAAACCGGAAGATACAGTTATTTCTGCAGCTTCCTGTACAACAAACTGCCTGGCTCCGATGGCAAAAGCTCTGAACGACCTGGCTCCGATCAAATCCGGTATCATGCAGACAATCCATGCATACACAGGTGATCAGATGACTCTTGACGGACCGCAGAGAAAAGGCGATCTGAGAAGATCTCGTGCAGCAGCTATCAATATCGTTCCGAACAGCACAGGTGCTGCAAAAGCAATCGGTCTGGTTATTCCGGAACTGAACGGCAAACTGATCGGCGCAGCTCAGCGTGTACCGACCCCGACAGGTTCTACTACAATCCTTACAGCAGTTGTTGAAGGCAATGTTACTGTTGATCAGGTAAATGCAGCTATGAAAGCAGCAGCTACAGAATCTTTCGGCTACAATACAGATGAGATCGTTTCCAGCGACGTTATCGGTATGAGATTTGGTTCTCTGTTCGATGCTACTCAGACTATGGTTCTTCCGCTTGATAACGGAACAACTCAGGTTCAGGTAGTTTCTTGGTATGACAACGAGAATTCCTACACAAGCCAGATGGTTCGTACAATCAAATACTTCAGCGAGTTAGCATAAGTATTACTCAAGACCTATCAGGGGTCCGGTCTTTTGGACCGGACCTCTTTTTTCTAATATGAAGGAGGATTTTATCATGGGATTAAATAAAAAATCGGTTGATGATATCAACGTAAAAGGCTTAAGAGTCCTTTGCAGATGTGATTTCAACGTGCCGCTGAAAGAGGGAAAGATCACAGATGAAAATCGTCTGGTAGCGGCTCTGCCGACAATCAAAAAACTGATTGCGGATGGCGGAAAAGTAATTCTTTGCTCCCATCTGGGAAAACCGAAGGGAGAACCGAAACCGGAACTGTCTCTGGCACCGGTGGCAGTACGTCTTTCCGAACTGCTTGGACAGGAAGTAAAATTTGTTGCAAGCCCGGTTGTTGTAGATGACAGCGTAAAAGCGGCAGTTGCAGAAATGAAAGACGGCGATGTTGTTCTTCTGGAGAACACACGTTATCGCGCAGAAGAAACTAAGAATGGGGAAGCGTTCAGCAAAGATCTTGCTTCTATCTGTGACGTTGTTGTAAATGACGCATTCGGTACCGCTCACAGAGCACATTGCTCCAATGTTGGTGTAACACAGTTTGTTGACACCGCAGCAGTAGGATACTTAATGCAGAAAGAAATTGATTTCCTTGGAAATGCAGTAGAAAATCCGGAAAGACCGTTCGTTGCAATCCTTGGCGGAGCGAAGGTTGCTGATAAACTGAATGTTATTTCCAACCTGCTGGAAAAATGCGATACTCTGATTATCGGCGGTGGCATGGCATTTACATTCCTGAAAGCAAAAGGATACGAAGTAGGTATTTCTCTGGTTGACAATGAGAAGATCGATTACTGTAAAGAAATGATGGCAAAAGCAGAAAAACTCGGCAAAAAACTGCTTCTTCCGGTTGACACCGCGGCAGCAAAAGCATTCCCGAGTCCGATTGATGCTGAAATCGAGGTTTCTGTTGTTGATGCTGACGCAATGCCGGCAGATCTGATGGGTCTGGATATTGGACCGAAGACAGCAGCAATGTATGCAGAGGCTGTAAAATCTGCAAAAACAGTTGTATGGAACGGACCGATGGGTGTATTTGAAAATCCGGTTCTTGCAAAAGGAACGATTGCGGTTGCAGAATCTCTGGCTGAGACAGATGCTACTACGATTATCGGCGGCGGCGATTCTGCAGCAGCAGTAAATCAGCTTGGCTTTGGCGATAAGATGAGCCACATCTCTACAGGCGGCGGCGCTTCTCTGGAATTTCTGGAAGGCAAGGAACTGCCGGGTGTAGCAGCAGCTAATGATAAATAAAATGTATTGTAGAAACATCTGAGCGGAAACAGATTCATTCAGATGACTGCAAGGTTGGATAAAAAAGAAAAATAAATTTGTTTTATAGACCAATAAATAAGGAGATTACAAAAATGGCAAGAAGAAAAATCATCGCTGGAAACTGGAAAATGAACATGACTCCGAGCGAAGCTGTAGAACTGGTAAATACTCTGAAACCGCTGGTAGAAACTGATGAAGCAGACGTAGTATTCTGCGTACCGGCAATCGACATTATCCCGGTTGTAGAAGCTGCAAAAGGCACAAACATCGCGGTTGGCGCTGAAAATATGTATTTTGAAGAAAAAGGCGCGTTTACAGGTGAAATCGCTCCGAACATGCTGGTAGATGCAGGCGTGAAATATGTTGTTCTCGGACACTCTGAGAGACGCGAATATTTCTGCGAGACATCTGAAGATGTAAACAAGAAAATGCTCAAAGCATTCGAACATGGTATTACACCGATCATGTGCTGCGGCGAATCTCTGGAACAGAGAGAGCAGGGCATCACTATGGATTGGATCCGTCAGCAGGTAAAAGTTGGCTTCCTGAACGTAACGGCAGATCAGGCGAAGACAGCAGTAATCGCTTACGAGCCGATCTGGGCGATTGGAACTGGCAAGACTGCTACTACAGAACAGGCACAGGAAGTTTGTAAAGGTATCCGTGATCTGATCGCTGAAATCTACGATGATGCAACAGCAGCAGCAATCCGTATTCAGTATGGCGGATCTGTAAATGCAGCAACAGCAGCAGATCTGTTTGCACAGCCGGACATCGATGGCGGTCTGGTAGGCGGCGCTTCTCTGAAAGCAGATTTTGGTAAAATTGTGAATTACAAATAAATAGTATGCTGATAAGGCATAGATAAGGAGGAACCGTTTCTTTTGGTAGATAAATGCTGATAGAAACGGTTTCTTTTATGATAGAAACTTTTATGACAGAAAGGAAGAGACATGAGACGTAAAACAAAAATTCTCGCAGCGCTCGGACTGCTGTTGGCAGCTGGTATTTACTACTATGTGACCATTCCGGCAATCAATTTGCATTCATCTGGATTCTGGCTGTTTGTTATTTCACTGGTAGTCGTAGTGACGCTGTTGCTTAGCGCCAGAAGTGCGCAAAAAGGTGCAGTATTCCAAAAAAGCAGATCGTTTAAGATAGGAATGTTCAGTGCGGCGGTGTTGGTAGTGATCTTTGTTATTGGTTCTGTGTTATCTTCGCCGATTATCAACGCGGTGAAGTATCATAAACTGCTGAATGTACAGAATGGTGATTTTGCGGAAGATATTAAAGAAGTGGATTTCAACGAGATTCCATTGCTGGATAAAAG
The DNA here is from genome assembly GCA_937915375.1 of uncultured Marvinbryantia sp. GTDB lineage: Bacteria > Bacillota > Clostridia > Lachnospirales > Lachnospiraceae > Marvinbryantia. Next base: position 27,621 of record CALDMO010000033.1, on the reverse strand, counting down.
TTCAGCCTCTCTTCTGGGCAATCGTAAAATGGGTTCTCTGGTAGATATGGTTTCCCAGTTTGAGGTCAGTGAGCTGTATACCCAGATCAATTATCAGGGGAAACCGGTTCGTGTAACGCCGCTTGTTTATGCCAGTCCGATTAAATGGCTGACGAATATGAGCGACGGTATTCCGGCGTATATCAGAATCGATATGACAACGCAGGATACCGAATGTGTGAGACTGCCGGAGGGCAGCGGTATCAAATATTCGCAGGCCGAATATTTTAACCGCAATATTTACAGACATTTGCGTTTTCGCTATCCGACCTATATCTTTGACGAGCTGAGCTTTGAAATCGACGAGGAAGGTACGCCGTACTGGATCTGTCCGGTGAAAAAGTTTAATATCGGTTTGTTCGGCGGGCAGACGATTGGTAAAGTCGTACTCTGTAACGCGGTCACTGGCGAGACGGAGTGTTATGAGATGGAAGACTGTCCGCAGTGGGTAGATTCTGTGTACAGCGCAAATCTTTTGATCGAACTATATGATTATTATGGTTTGTATATGAATGGATTTTTCAATAGTCTGCTCAGTCAGAAGGGATGCCTGCGTACAACGGACGGATATAATTATTTGGCGATGGACGATGACGTTTGGGTATATACCGGAGTGACGAGTGTCAGCGGTGACCAGTCAAATGTTGGTTTTGTACTGATGAATCAGCGTACGATGGAAGCACGTTATTATGCATGTCCGGGCGCAGAGGAATATTCGGCTATGCATTCGGCGCAGGGGCAGGTACAGCATCTAGGGTATGTTTCCACCTTCCCGCTGCTTTTGAACGTATCGGGAGAGCCGACTTACTTTATGGCGCTTAAGGATGATGCCGGCCTGGTAAAGATGTATGCGATGGTCAATATTAAAAAGTATCAGAATGTGGCGATTGGTAATACAGTAGCAGAGTGTGAAGAGGCATATGTGGATCTTCTGAAAACAAACGGAATTACAACGGCGGGAGTGAAAGAATCGAAGATGGTGAAGGGTGTGATTGAAACAGTCGCTCCGGTGGTGCTGGAAGGCAATTCGCATTATTATGTCGTTCTGGAAAAACGAAAACAGATTTTTGATGTGGATGTCAGTCTTTTCCCGGAAATCGTACGCTTTAAAGAGGGCGGCAGCATTTCCTTTATGTATGAAGAAGGCGAAGAACTGCAGAAGGTGACAAAAGTAAATAAAGGCTGATATATTTTAAGTTTGTGGGGGGATACAAATGCAGACATTTATGAAGATCCATCCGCAGGATACGGCGGCGGTTGCGCTTACGGCGCTTCCGTCCGGCAGTATTCTACAGGTGGATGGAGAAAAACTTGTGCTGCGGGAAGAAATTATGCGGGGACATAAATTTGCCCTGCGCAGGATTGCCGCAGGAGAGGCGATTATCAAATACGGCGCGCCGATTGGAATTGCGACAGCACAGATAGAGAAAGGCGCTTGGATTCATACGCACAATATGAAAACAGGGCTGGGCGATCTGCTGACATATACATATGAACCGCAGAACATGGAGATTCTGGAAGCAAAAGAAAAACGATTCTTTCAGGGCTATCGCAGAAAAGACGGCAGAGTGGGTGTGAGAAATGAAATTTGGATTATTCCAACGGTTGGCTGCGTCAATAATGTTGTGCAGGCGTTGGAACGTCAGGCGCAGAAGTATGTGAAAGGCACAGTTGAGGCAGTCGTATCGTTTCCGCATCCATACGGCTGTTCGCAGATGGGGGAGGATCAGGAACACACACGCCGGATTCTGGCGGATCTGGTGAACCATCCGAATGCCGGCGGTGTACTGGTATTCGGACTTGGCTGTGAGAACAGCAATATTGAGATCTTAAAAGAATATATTGGCGTTTATGATGAAAAACGTGTGAAGTTCTTGGTTTCTCAGGAATCAGAAGATGAGATCGCTGACGGAATGAAATTGATCGCGGAACTAGCAGCGTATACGGAAAGTTTTCAAAGAGAAACAATTCCGTGCAGTGAACTGATTATCGGCATGAAATGCGGCGGATCGGACGGACTTTCCGGTATTACGGCGAACCCGACAGTCGGTATTTTTTCGGATCTTTTGATTGCGCAGGACGGTACTACGATTCTTACAGAAGTGCCGGAAATGTTCGGTGCGGAGACATTGCTGATGAATCGGTGTGAAAATGAAGAAATATTTGAACAGACCGTTTGTCTGATCAATGATTTTAAAGAGTATTTTACCAGTCATCATCAAACCATCTACGAAAATCCTTCGCCGGGAAATAAAAAGGGCGGGATTTCCACTTTGGAGGATAAATCTCTTGGATGTACGCAAAAATCGGGCAGTGCCCCGGTTAGGGGGTGCTTGCTTATGGAGAGACAGTGAAGAAAAAAGGACTTCATCTTCTCAGCGCGCCGGGGAATGATTTGGTGGCATCGACAGCGCTTGCGGCTTCCGGGGCACATATCGTGCTGTTTACGACGGGGCGAGGTACACCGTTTGCCTCTCCGGTTCCTACAGTGAAAATTTCCAGTAATACACTGCTTTCTGAACATAAAAAGAATTGGATTGACTTTAATTGCGGAGAGCTGGTGAATGGAAAGGCTCTTTCGGAACTTGGAGAAGAGTTGTTTGAACATGTGATCGAAGTCGCTTCCGGCAGGCTGGTGAAGTCGGAGAAAGCCGGTTTTCATGATATGGCGATTTTTAAACAGGGTGTGACACTGTGAGGGAGAAGGACAATGAAGAAACTAAATTATGAAATATTAAAAGAATTAAAGTATGACGGATATTTGCTCAGGGAAGCTCCAGAGCGTGTGCTGCAGTTTGGAGAAGGCAATTTCCTGCGGGCATTTGTCGATTATTTTGTCGATGTATTAAATGAAAAAACTGGATTTTGTTCTAAAATTGTAATGCTGCAGCCGACGGGCGGGGGAAAAAGAGTACGGAAATTTCTTGATGAGCAGGAAGGGCTGTATACCTTGCTTTTGCGCGGCAATGAAAATGGCAGAAAGATCAGCGAGAAAAGAGTTATCTCCAGTGTGAGCCGCTGCATGAATCCATACGAGGAATATGAAACGTATATAGAATGCGCGAAAAATCCGGATCTGCGTTTTATCATCAGCAATACGACAGAGGCAGGAATTCGTTATGATGCTTCCAACAGGTTCACAGACAGACCAGCGGCCAGTTTTCCAGGCAAACTGACACAATTTCTCTATGCCAGATATCAGATATTCGGTACAGAAAAAGGGAAAGGGTTTGTGATCCTTCCGTGTGAACTGATTGATCAGAATGGAGAGGAATTGAAAAAATGTGTGCTGGCTTACGCGAGACAGTGGGAACTGGAGGCGGATTTTGTAAAATGGCTGGAGGAAGAAAATTATTTTTGCTCTACGCTGGTGGATCGCATCGTGACTGGATATCCGGCGTCGGAAGCAGAAGAAATATGCAGTGAACTGGGCTATGAGGACAACATCATTGATACGGCGGAGTCTTTTGGTTTATGGGTAATCGAAGGTCCGGAATGGCTGAAAAAAGAACTTCCGATTGAAGAAGCAAAACTTCCGGTTTTGATTACGAGAGATCATAGACCATACAAGCAGCGTAAGGTGCGTATTTTAAACGGCGCGCATACGGCGATGGTGCTGGGAGCCTATCTTGCCGGAGAGAATATCGTTCGGGACTGCATGAATAGCGAAGTGATCCGCGGTTTTATGGAGAAGGCGGTTTATGAGGAAATCATTCCGACGCTGACGCTTCCGGAGGAGGAACTGCGGGAGTTTGCAAAAGCGGTGACGGATCGTTTCAGCAATCCTTTTATCGATCATGAGCTTCTGGCAATTTCTTTAAATTCTACTTCTAAATGGAGGGCGCGCGTGCTGCCGTCTCTGAAGGAATATGTGAAAAGGTTTGATACACTTCCGCACTGCCTTGTGGCTTCACTGGCATTTTATATCGCGTTTTACAGAGGCACCAGAATGGATGCGGATGGATTTTTCGGGATGCGCGGGAACAAGGAATATAAAATTTGCGACGACAGGACGATTTTGGAGTTTTATGAAAGGCGTGAAGCGGATACAGATGCGGAGCTGGCAGAAGCGGTGTTAGCGAATACGATGTTTTGGGGCGAAGACTTGACGGCTGTTCCCGGTCTGAAAACAGTGGTTGCCGATGATCTGCGAATCATACGGGAATGCGGGGCTTTGGAATTGATGCAAATGCGTATCTGAGAAACGTACATTTGTCTTTGTAAACTTTAATTTTCTAATGATTTAGTCTTGCACAGTGATAAAATATATGCTATACTTTGGATTGTATAGTTGCATTAAGAAAAATGCAGGAAAAAGGAGGAAAGAGAAATGAAGAAATTAGGTTTACTTTTACTGACTTTTGCGATGTGCTTTGCATTTGGAACAGGCGCATTTGCAGAAGAGGGTAACTGGAAAATCGCTATCCTGACAGGTACGACTTCTCAGGGTGAAGAGGAATTCCGCGCTGCAGAACGTGCAGTAGAAACTTACGGTGAGGAGCATATTATCACTGATACATATCCGGATAACTTCTCTCAGGAAACAGAAACAACGATTTCTAAGCTGGTAGCTTTCGCATCTGATCCAGATGTAAAAGCGATCATTATGTGTCAGGCAGTTCCGGGCGCAAAAGCAGCATTTGACAAGATCCGTGAAGAACAGGGTCGCGATGACATTCTGCTGATCGCAGGCGTTCCGCAGGAAGACCCGGATGTTATTTCCAAAGCAGCTGATATCGTTCTTTATACAAACGAAGCAAAACAGGGCGACACAATCATGGAAACTTGCGCAGATTGGGGTATCGAAGTATTCGTACACTATTCTTTCCCGCGTCATCTGGCAATGGAGACTATCGCAGCACGTAAAGCAAATCTGGAAGCAAACTGCGAAGCACTCGGTATCGAGTATGTAGAAGCTACCGCTCCGGACCCGACAGGCGATTCCGGCGTAACAGGCGCACAGCAGTTTATCCTGGAAGACGTTCCGGCTAAAATGGAAGAGTATGCAGGAAAGAAAGTTGCTTTCTTTACTACAAACTGCTCTATGCAGGAGCCGCTGCAGACTGCAGTTCTGACTCAGCCGGATGCTTACTATCCGCAGCCGTGCTGCCCGAGCCCGTATCACGGATTCCCGGCATCTCTTGGTCTTGAGATCGCAGTCGGCGACGACGATACCGTAGCGCTGGAAGCAGTTGCAGCGAAACTGGCAGAGTATGACGCAGTTGGACGTTATTCTACATGGCCGGCACCGGTGAATATGGCAATCATTGATATCGCTGTTGAATATGCAAAAGGATATATTGAGGGCGAGATTACAGAACGCAATGACGCTGACAAGATCAATGAACTGTTCCAGGCGAAATGTGAAGGCGCAGTTGTAGAAACTTATACAAACGCAGACGGTGAAACACTTGATAATTATTACACAGTTCTGCTTACACCGGTTGATTTTAACGATTATTTAAAATAAGAATCGGACAGAAAATGAAATAATCTGTAAACGCGACCCGCTTTGCTTCCTAGAGGCGGGTCGTTTTTGAGAATTTAGAAGAGGAGGAAAGAAAGTGGCTGAAAAATACATTTTGGAGATGAAGGATATCACCAAAAGATATGGTGAAAATACTGTTCTTTCCAATGTATCGCTGAAAATCCGTCCGGGTGAGATACATGCGCTGTTGGGAGAGAATGGTGCGGGAAAAAGTACACTTATGAATATTTTATTTGGTATGCCCGTGATTCATGAAACCGGCGGTTTCTCCGGAGAGGTTTTGATCGACGGAGAAAAAACAGTGATCGTGTCTCCGCATGACGCGATGCAAAAGGGAATCGGTATGGTTCATCAGGAGTTTATGCTTCTGCCGGGATTTACAATTACGGAAAATATTAAGTTGAATCGCGAGATTACCAAACCAAATATTATGTCACGTGTTTTCGGCTCAAAAATGGAATCACTTGACATGAAACAGATGTCTGCGGATGCACGAGAGGCGCTAGACAGCGTGGGAATGGGTATTGATGAATATACGATGGTAAACGGTCTGCCGGTCGGTTATATGCAGTTTGTGGAGATCGCGAGGGAGATTGATAAAAAAGGCGTAAAGCTTCTTGTTTTTGATGAACCGACAGCGGTTCTGACAGAAAGTGAAGCGGAGCAGCTTCTGAAGGTTATGAAAGATATTGCAGCCAGAGGGATTGCGATTATCTTTATTACACATCGTTTGGATGAGGTAATCAACGCTGCGGAAGGTGTTACAATTTTGCGTGACGGTCAGTTTGTGGCATCCTGCGAGACAAAAGACACGAATGCTGTGCGTTTGGCAGAAATGATGATCGGACGAGAAGAGGGAGAGTTTTCTTTTGTAAAAGCAAAGGCGCGCTCATTCGGAAAAGAGACTCCGATCGCTTTAAAAGCAGAGCATTTGAAGGTAAATATGCCGGGTGAAATGGTAAAGGATGTTTCTTTTGAGGTACATGAGGGCGAGATTTTTGGTATCGGTGGTTTGGCCGGTCAGGGAAAAATCGGTGTACCGAACGGGATTATGGGTATTTATGAGGCTAGCGGCGATGTGGAGCTTTTCGGAGAGAAAGTAAAGTTAAACGATGCGAAAGCAGCGCTTGCCAGCGGTATGGCTATGGTTTCGGAGGATCGCCGCGGCGTGGGACTTCTTTTGGAAGAATCCATTGAGGATAATATTATGTTCAATGCTATGCAGATTAATGGCGAATTTATTAAGAAGCTGGCATGCTTCAGTCAGAAGGATACGAAAGCGATCCGTAGGCATGCGGAAAAGATGATCGAGGAGCTTGATATCCGTTGCTTTTCACCATTGCAGCATACAGGCACACTGTCCGGCGGTAATCAGCAGAAGGTGTGTATTGCGCGGGCGCTGACGATGAAGCCGAAGCTTTTGTTTGTATCCGAGCCGACTCGAGGTATCGACATCGGAGCAAAGAAACTGGTGCTGGAAACATTGGTAAAGCTGAACCGTGAGCTTGGGATGACGGTTGTGATGGTCTCATCGGAACTGATGGAACTTCGTTCAATTTGTGATAATATTGCGATCGTTTCCGAGGGAAAAGTGGTAGATGTACTTCCGGTTGACAGCTCTGACGCAGACTTTGGTCTGGCCATGTCGGGTATTAAGCCAGAAAGAAAGGGTGAGTAGGATGGAGAAGCTGAAAATAAAGAAAGCGCAGGCAGTTGCCTGTGTACTTATTGTGATTGCGGCGATCATCTGCGGCAGTGTCGGTATGTACGGCTTATCTTCCCGTATTTCTGAAAGGGGAAGCGAGCTGCTCAGTAATATGAACCTACAGGCAATCATGGATACGGTTGGCAGCGGCGCAGTGGAAGCATATGTGGAAGCTGCTAAAAAGGAGGCGACCAAAAAGGTTCGCGAAGAGGGCGGCGGTATGGACGCTATCCGTGAGGCGACCGCAAAAGCGGAAGAAGAAGCCCTGGCACTGGCAGAAGCAGAGGGGATCGGCAATGTAGATGTTACACAGATTGATACAGAACCTCTGGCAGCGGCTTTGAATGTATTTGTAGACGCAAAAAAAGCATATTATGCGGAAGAAGCTGCAGCGCAGGCAAAATATATTGAGGAAAATGCGGATGCTGTCGTTGTGGAAGAGACAGAAGCAATGACAGAAGCCGCTGCAGATGCCGCCGGAGACGTGGCTATAGGCTCTGACATGGGTGAGGATATGGATATGGAGGAGGAAACCGTTGATCTTTCTGGTTTTGAAGCAACGGAAGAAATGCTTGCTTTAGAGGCAGAAGCAGACAAGGCTTATGATGGCCTTGCGGAAGCGATCAAGACAGCGGTTCCGTCTCTGACGGATGATATTCTGGCTTCTCTGAAAAATACAATTTCTACCACAGTTGCACAGCAGGGGGATACCTTTGAATCCCAGTATGACCGTGCGCAGAAAATGAGCGGTATGAATCCTGGAATGCAGGGAACGATTATGCGACAGGGTAAAACGCTGACCTCCAGCGCGGTTGGACTTCTGATTCTTGCGCTGGTGATACTTTTTTATACACCGCTGGTAAAGAGACTTGGCGTTCCGCGTTTGATCATCAGCCTGTTTTATATCCTGCTCTGTCTTCTGGCAGTGATCTACAATTTGTCTCTTTCAGGACAGATTACCAATACGTTAGTTCGTTTGGGTATGAATGGTGTGCTGGTACTGGCGATGCTGCCGGGTATCCAGTGTGGTATTAGCTTGAATCTTGGTCTGCCGGTTGGTATTATCGGCGGTTTGATCGGCGGTCTGCTTTGTATCGAATTGAGACTTAGCGGCTGGCTGGGATTTCTGTTTGCAATCGTAGTAGGCTGTGCGTTAGCGGCAGTGACTGGTTTCCTGTACGGACAGCTTTTGAATCGACTGAAAGGAAGCGAGATGAGTGTTACTACATACGTGGGCTTTTCGGTTGTTTCTCTGATGTGTATTGCATGGCTGGTGCTTCCTTTCCGGAGCAAGATCATGAAATGGCCGCTTGGTAAAGGGCTTCGTGCGACGATCGGTCTGCAGACATCATATCGTCATCTGCTGAATGATTTTCTGGCATTTGACATTTTTGGTGTAACGATTCCGACCGGACTGCTGCTGTTTTTTGCGCTTTGCTGTTTCCTGGTATGGTTGTTTATGCGATCCAGAACTGGTATCGCAATGTCCGCGGCAGGAGCAAATCCGCGTTTCGCAGCGGCGACCGGTATCAACGTAGATAAAATGCGTATCATTGGTACGATGCTCTCTACTGTTCTTGGAGCAGTCGGTATTATCGTATATGCACAGAGCTTTGGATTTATTCAGCTCTATCAGGCTCCGCGTCAGATGGGATTTCTGGCGGCGTCCGCGATTCTGCTTGGCGGTGCAAGTACTGCGCGCGCAAGTATCAGCCACGTGATTATCGGTACGTTTCTGTTTCAGGGAGTGCTCACACTTGGTATGCCGGTAGCAAATGCGATCGTACCACAGAGTACGATTTCTGAGACATTGAGAATTTTGATTTCCAATGGTATCATTCTCTATGCTCTGACAAAATCAGGAGGTGCAGGTCGTGAATAAGAATAAACTGCGTGAGTTCGCGCGAAATAATATAGTAACGCTTATGTTTATCGTCCTTTGTATCGTATGTGCGGGATTTTCCGGTTACACACCGTCCTATATCCTGTATGAGCTGTTCGGACGTCTTTCAAGAAATATGTTTATTGTACTGGCGCTGATCATTCCGATCATTGCCGGTATGGGAATTAACTTTGCTATTACGATTGGAGCGATGGCAGCGCAGATTTCCTGTCTTTTTGTTTTGGAGTGGGGTGTATCCGGTATCTCGGGTCTTGGCCTGGCAGCGCTGATGACAGTGCCGCTCGGTACGGTATTTGGATGGCTGGTCGGAAAACTGCTGAATAAGATGAAGGGGCAGGAGATGATCGGTTCGATGATCATTGGATATTTTGCGTCTGGTCTGTATCAGCTGCTGTTCCTGTTTATCTTTGATACGATTATTCCGATTAAGAACCCGGATCTGACGATTAAGGGCGCGAAGGGTATCGCAAATACGATGGACCTTTCGAAAGAAAATGGTATCGCGTTAGCTCTGGATAAACTTTTGAGGCTTCCGTTCCATCAGGCGGCAATTGTATTCTCTGCAGTTGTGGCGGTTGTTTTGGTAATTGCTTATGCGAAAAGCCACCGGAAAAATGCGAAGAGGCTCGGTGTTCAGCTCGGTCTTTTGGCTGTTGTTGCCGCAGTTGTGCAGCTTAGTCCGGTAAAACAGCTGTTTTCTATGGTAAATATTCCGGTAGTGACTTTTGGTGTGGTTGCGCTTTTGTGCCTGTTTAATATTATCATTATGCGCACAAAACTAGGGCAGCAGTTTCGTGCAGTCGGACAGAACGGTACGGTGGCGAATGCTTCCGGTATCAATGTCAATCGTGTCCGTTTGATCGCGATTATCTTTTCAACGGTGCTCGCAGGCTGGGGACAGCTGATCTTTGTGCAGAATATGGGTGCTTTTCAGACTTACGGCGCGCATGAGCAGGTCGGTCTGTATGCGGGAGCGGCGATCCTTGTCGGCGGCGCATCTGTGGTACGCGCGACGAATATGCAGGCGCTGGTCGGTTGTGTATTGTTCCATCTGATGTTTATTCTTGCACCGGCAGCCGGTAAAAATCTGTTCGGTGACGCGGCAATCGGTGAATACTTCCGTGTGTTCCTCTGCTATGGCGTTATTGCTCTGGCGTTGGTAATGCATGCATGGAGTGAAAATGCAAGAAGAAAGAAAATTACAAATCAGGATAAATCAGAGACGGAGGATAAAACCGGATCGCCGGAAGTATCCATTGCAAAATAAGTATAAGATATAGAAATGGGGCTGTTTTTACAGCCTCATTTTGCGTAAAGTGAGAACTTTCTTATATATAAAAAATGTTTCGTGAGATGTACACTTGTGCGAAGAAAAAAGACGGCACAGGAATGTACTGCTGCATCTTTTTACTGGATGTTGTGTACAGATAGTGGGTTTATTTTTAGATAAAATCATAAATTGTTTTGACAAAATGGACATTATAAGGTACGATGAAAATACAATAATAGTGGCGAGAGGGGGTATTATAGATGAAAAAGAAATGGATCATAATCACACTTGGCATGGTGCTGGCCGTGAGCCTGACGGCTTGTAATAAGGCTGAGAAAACGGAGAAACAGACAGAGACTCAGATAACAGAAACAGAGACGGAAACCCAAACCACAGAGGAAACGACAACAGAAGAAGAAATAACAACAGAAGAAGAAATAACAGAGAAAAAGATGGAAGCGCCGGCACAGATACAGAATCAGCCGCAGACAGAAGCAGCGGTACAGGCACCGAGTGAAGCGCCTGCATCTGTGCAGGCGGAAATGCCGGCACAGGTAAATGCAGACGCACAGCAGAACGTGACAGAAGCAACTCCGGTATATGAGGAAGAATACATGCAGTGTCCATACTGCGGTGAGTGGTTTTATGCTCAGCCGGACGGCGGCCTTTGGAACCCGTACGACCGCCATGTGCTGTCGGAACGCGATCGCATTGAAGGCGGCTATGAAGCGGAGTCATCGGTCGAACAGGCGATGGCACAGTGTCCGGACTGCTTGAACTGGTATGAGACAGGAAATATCTTCCGCAATCATATCTGCAGCGGCAGATGATCGGTGCTTGGAAACAGAAAGCGTCGGAAAAGAAAAGGAGTAGAGATATCCCTCAGAAAGCCACACGTTTGCATGGCTTTTTGAGGGATATTTTCACGTTTTATACGGAATACGGTAGGGGTTAATGACCGCAGTCCGGGCAGGTTGCCGGTTTATCAAAGCCCGGGTTGAATGCGTAGAAGTTTTTGCTGTCAAGATCATCCTGGATCAGACGCAAGGCTTCACCGAAACGTTGGTAGTGGACGATTTCGCGTTCACGCAGGAATCGGATCGGATCCGCCACTTCTGGTGTGTTGCGCACGACGCGCAAAATATTGTCGTAAGTGACGCGGGCTTTTTGTTCTGCTGCCAAATCTTCCTGAAGATCGGTGATGGCGTCGCCCTTTGATTGGAATTCGCAAGCGTTAAACGGAACGCCTCCGGCAGCCTGCGGCCAGATACCGATAGTATGATCGATATAATAGGTACCGAGCCCAGAGTTTTCGATTTCTTCCATTGATAAGTTACGTGTCAGCTGATGCACAATGGTTGCGACCATTTCAAGATGCGCAAGTTCCTCTGTTCCGATATCGGTCAGGACACCCATGACCCGGCGGTCCGGCATGGAATAACGCTGAGAAAGATAGCGCATAGAAGCGGCCAACTCACCATCAGGTCCACCGTATTGACTCAGGATAAATTGTGCCAATTTGGCGTTCGGCGTGGTAATGTTGATTGGATACTGCAATCTTTTTTCATAATTCCACATTTATCTGCATCCTCCTCTCTGGTTTGCCGGAGTTTCCCAAGGCCATGGCTGTGTCGCCCATTCCCAGTTTTTACAAGGGCGTTCGGCAGCTGCATCAATCGTTAAAGGACCGAAACGTCTGGCATAAACGGCTGAAGCGGCATTGCGCATTTGGATCATTTCGTTCGCATAAGCACGCGCGGCCTCATCATTTACATGAGTGTCCAGATATAAAAGAATATCATCAACCGCGAAGCTGACTTCAGAAATATGACAGAGCAGCTGGTGCTGCGACATTGTCTCGTGTGGGTCGGGACGGCTGTTTTGAATTCTGGTTTGATGGGAATCTGCCGGACAGCCCTGCTTCATGTTCTGCTGGGAATTCATCGGGCAGGATTGGTTCATTTGATAATTTCTGTTCATCGACAGCCACCTCGCATTCCACAAAATGGTTTGCAAAGTTCCGGGAAGATGGTTCCCATTTGAAGTCCTTTACAAAGTTCAAACGTATGATGAAATGTCTGCCACGGCACATATGCCATAGCAAGCGGCATACCGGAAAGCGGATCGCGGCTGCACGGTGAATATCTTGGTTCACGGGATTGACACTGATTCATAATGACTCCTTACTATGTTGTTCTCTATTATTTTATGCATGAAAATAGAAATTGACAGAGAAAGAAAAAATCAACAAAATCTCAGCGGAATTCCACGGAAATTTAAGATTGTATCTGCCTGTCATTTGTGGCATAATGTATCGTGTGAATGAAAAAGTGTACAGGGGAGCTTATTCATGGCAAAAAAAAGAAAGAAAAACAGACGCAGGAAGATCCTATTTCTGGTTAAAAATCCTGAGTATTATGATTATAATTTGCTGGCCAGCGTAATTTTGCTGATGTGCTTCGGCCTGGTTATGCTGTACAGCACAAGCGCTTATTCCGCACAGCTGGATTTTGGAAATGATATGGAGTATTTTTCCAAGCAGGCAGTAATCAGTGCGGTGTGTATTGTTATTGCGATCGGCGTGTCGCAGTTTGATTATCATCTTTTCGCAAAGTTTGCGGGAATCTTGTATGTGATATCAAATATTCTGTTATTTTTGACGAAATTTATCGGAACAGAGCTGAACGGTGCAAAGCGCTGGATTTATTTCGGACCGATTTCTTTTCAGCCGGCGGAGATGGCAAAGGTTGCGATTATTTTATTTTTGCCGGTTCTGATTACAAAGATGGGCAGCAAAGTGAAAACCTGGCAGGCTTTTTGGACCATTTTATTATCCGGTGCGCTGACCTCATTTTTGACATTGGCGTTTACGGACAACCTTAGTACGGCGATCATTATTGCCGGTATCACGGTCGGACTGCTGTTTATTGTGTTTCCGAAAAATATGCCTTTTATTGTAGGCGGAGCCGGAGTAGCGGCGGTGGCGGTTGGTGTCGTTTATTATGCAAGTAAGGTTGTCAGTAGTGAAAATTTTCGGTTGCGGCGTATTATGGTGTGGTTGAATCCGGAGGCAAATGAGAGTGTTGGCGGATATCAGGTTATGCAGGGACTTTATGCGATTGGTTCCGGAAGGCTGTTCGGAAAAGGACTTGGAAATAGTCTGCAGAAGCTGGATTATGTACCGGAGGCACAGAATGATATGATTTTTTCAATCATCTGCGAAGAACTTGGCATCTTTGGGGCAGTGATGATGTGTCTATTGTTTGCTTTCATGCTGTACCGGCTGGTGTTTATTGCGCAGAATGCGCCTGATCTGCTTGGTTCTCTGATTGCGGCTGGTGTATTTATACATATTGCTCTGCAGGTGGTGCTGAATATTGCGGTAGTGACAAACGCGATTCCGACGACCGGTATTACGCTGCCGTTTATTAGTTATGGCGGTACGTCGATTCTATTTTTGATGGCGGAAATGGCATTGGCCTTGAGTGTGTCAAGGCAGATTAGGTTTCATGACGAAGGAGAAAAGCAGTGACAGTATTTGAGGGGACAATAGAAAAAGCATATACCGTTGCCGGAGTTGCGTTGGAGGAGGACATTATGCGCCGCCTGGAAGCGCTGGGAATCTTTGCGGGAACCCGGATCGAGATATTGAATAAAAAGAAAAACGGTGCGGTGATTATAAAGGCCAGAGGCGCCAGATGGGCGCTCGGAAAAGAATTCGCAAAAGGGATACAGATAGAGGAACTATAGAGATGGATACAATACGTGTAGCGTTCGTGGGAAACCCGAACTGTGGAAAGACGACCTTATTTAACGCGTATACCGGGGCTAATTTAAAAGTGGCAAATTGGCCGGGCGTTACGGTGGAGCGAAAAGAAGGTGAGACAACATACAAAGGACAGCACATTACATTAATTGACACGCCGGGGATTTACAGTCTGGCGTGTTATTCCATTGAGGAACAGGTGACGCGCTATTGTATATTAAATGATAATATTGATGTGATCGTCAATATTATTGATGCGTCTGCGATGGAGAGAAATCTTTACCTGACGATGCAGCTTTTAGAGATGGGCAAGCCGGTGATTTTGGCTATGAACATGATGGACATCGTAGAAGAGCGCGGAATGGAAATTGATATGCACCGTCTGCCGGAACTTTTGGGAGAAATCCCGGTTGTGCCGGTTTCTGCACGCAGACGGAGCGGTTTGGATGTATTGATGCATGCGGTAAAGCATCATTACATCGAAGGCCCGAAAGGTCATGTGGTGGAATACAGTACCGATATCGAACAGAAGATTGCTGAAATCGGCAGTCTTTTAAAGAAAAAAAATCCGGAGTATAAAAACGAGCGTTGGCTGGCAATTAAACTGTTGGAACAGGATGAGGCTATCTGCGAACAGTATCCGGAGATAGCGGCAGTAGTAGAAGATTCTTCGTATGAACGGCGAATTGTCAATCAAAAATATAATTATATCGAAGAGGTTATTGAGGAAAGCCTGTTTCACAAGGAAGAAAAAGCGGCTCGTACAGATAAGATTGACCGTATCCTGACGCACCGCATTTGGGGTGTGCCGGTTTTTCTATGCATTATGGCATGCGTATTTTTGCTGACTTTTGCGGTTGGGGATGCGCTAAAGGGATGGTTTGAAATAGGGTTGGAACTGTTTTCGACGGCGGTATCCAATGCACTGCAGTATCTTTCGGTAGCAGACTGGCTGCAGTCACTGATTGTGGACGGTATCATAGCTGGAGTGGGCGGCATTCTTACCTTTTTGCCGAATATTTTTATTTTGTTTCTGTCACTGGCAGTATTGGAGGACAGCGGTTATATGGCTCGCGTGGCCTATGTGATGGATAATATTATGGGCAGCGTCGGACTTTCAGGAAAAGCGTTCCTTCCAATGGTACTTGGATTTGGCTGTACGGTTCCGGCGGTAATGGCAACGCGTGCTCTGGAGGAAGAGGAAGACAGGCGGAGAACAATTTTTGTAACGCCGTTTATGTCCTGTTCGGCGCGTCTGCCGATCTATGTGTTATTTGCGGATATGTTTTTCGGGAAATATGCAGTACTGGCAGCGTTTTCGATGTATGTACTGGGAATGGCAACGGCAATCATTATCGCGAAGATTACCAGCCGTATGCAGAAACGCAGTCATAGCCATGCGCTGTTGATTGAGCTGCCGGAGTATAAGGCACCGAATGCAAGAACGATTGCGCGTTATGTGTGGGATAAAGTCAGAGATTATCTGACGAAAGCCGGAACGACAATATTTATTGCTTCTATTGTGATCTGGTTTGTGCTGAACTTTAATTTTTCAGGGCTTACGACGGATATTTCGCAGAGTTTCGGAGCATATCTTGGCAGATGGTTAGAGCCGGTGATGGCTCCGGCAGGACTTGGCCTTTGGCAGATTATCGTTGCGTTGATATCCGGTATTTCCGCAAAGGAAGTGGTTGTTTCCAGTCTTGCGGTTCTGTTCGGCGTTGGCAATGCGAATTCAGCAGCCGGTATGAGTCAGATTGTTGCAAATCTGGGCACATACGGATTTACTACGGTGAACGCATATGCGATGATGGTATTCTGTCTGTTGTATATTCCATGCGCGGCAACAGTCGGCACGATTAAAAAGGAAACAAATTCTTGGGTATTTACAATTAAAATGATGGCGTTTCAGCTGCTGCTGGCCTGGGGCGCGGCAACTTTGGTATTCCAGGTGGGAAGCCGATTATTCTGAGCCAGACTTTTCCTGATCGTAATACCATAAAGAAAATATTGTAAAGATACGAGTTAAAAACAATAAATCTGCCTTTAAAACAGATATCGGCAGATTTATTGTTTTATTTTTTCCGATATATTTTAGAAGCGATGTTTATTTTCCTTGAGATGCAGCTGCAGTTTTTGCATACTCTGTCGTTACCAGTTTTTCGTATGGGACGCGTTCGCCGAGTTCTCCCGCCATTTCCAGAATGTCTTGCAGGAGCGTGAAACTGTCTTTTTCAAAAAGGAGGTTTTCTTTCCAGGTGTCCTGCTTGGCATAGCGGGAAATGATAGCAGTAATAGTTTCCAGATCGCTGTCAGGGAACTGCGGGGCAATCACTTCAGCGATTTCCTGCGGCGTATGAGAATTTACAAAATCCATTCCTTTTTGCAGGGCGTTTGTGAAACCTTGGATGATTTCCGGATGTTCTTCCATGTAGCTTGATTTTGCACTATAGGAAGTGTATGGAACATAGCCGGAGTCTACACCGAGGGAGGCGACGACGTAACCGACGCCTTCTTTTTCAAGAGCAGTCGCGCTAGGTTCAAATTCTATCGTAAATTCCCCCTGTCCGCCGGAGAAGGCAGCAGCAGTGGAACCGAAATCGATGCTCTGATCAATCTCAAGATCTTCTGCCGGATCAATGTTATTTTGTTTTAAGATATATTCAAATACCATCTGTGGCATACCACCTTTTCTTCCGCCCAGTACTTCCTTGCCAATTAAATCTGACCATTGAAAGTCCGACATTTTCTCGCGGGCGACAAGAAAGTTTCCGGCACGCTGTGTCAGCTGGGCAAAGTTGACCACGTAATCGGAAGCCCCCTGGTTGTAGGCATAAACCGTTGTTTCGCTTCCCATAAAGCCGATCTCGGCCTCGCCGGAGAGTACGGCAGTCATAACCTTATCCGCACCGAATCCGGTGACAATTTCCAGATCAATGCCTTCTTCTTCAAAATAGCCCAGTTCGTAGGCTGCATATTGCGGCGCGTAAAAGATGGAGTGCGCTACTTCATTTAGTGTGACTTTCTGCAGACTTTTTTCTGTGGTATCCTCTGCGGAAACAGCGGCAGTGACCGCGCTGATTGTCATCATGGTACTGCACAGGATAGAAATTAATTTTCGTTTCATAAAAACCTCGCAAAAGAGCTGTCTTTTTACTATATGCGAAGAAGCAGAAGAGTGCCAGTGCGGATTAAAATAAAAAATGTTTCCCAACGGACAGCGCTGTTTTTATCCGGGAATACGAATAAAAACAGCGCATATCTGTGAGAAACAGATTTTTAAAATTACAGTATCATATTTTCAGTAATTTATGCAATCGGTTCGAAATCGGCTGCGCCGTGTTTACAAAGCGGGCAGACAATATCTTCCGGAAGTTCGTCGCCTTCATAAATCCATCCGCAGACTTTGCAGACATATCCTTTTTTGCCTTCTGTCTGTGGCTTCGGTTTTACATTTGCCTGATAATAGTTGTAGCTCATTGTCTCTTTGTCAGACATAACACGGGCTTCTGTTACTTTACAGATGAACATACCATGTGTATCAAGATCTACATAAGACTCTACCTCCAGTGACATAAACGCGTTGATATAACGCGGCAAAAATGCCAGTCCGTTGTCAGAGTGGAGTGGTGCAAAGCCTTCAAATTTATCGACAGTTCTACCGCTCTGGAAACCGAAACGCTGGAATACGTCAAACGGTGCTTCTACAGAGAGACAATTGACATTCAGCTTACCGGTCTGTTTGATGACATGATGAGAGTAGTTCTGCTTGTTGATATTAACTGCTACGCGGTTCGGCGTATCAGTCAGCTGTGTGACGGTGTTTACAATCAGACCATTGTCTTTTTTACCGTCATTGCAAGTTACAACATACAGACCGTAACCGATTTTAAAGAGGGCACGCATATCGTTTTTGTCTGCTTTATCGTCAGACTGTGCGATATAATCACGGCAAAGTTCTTCTGCCAGTGCGTTAAGCGCTTCTTTGGTATCAGCCTTTACTGCGGATTTAATGGTGACCTCAGTCTGTGCATAGGTGAGGTTCTTACATCCGGACAGCATGTTCTTCATGACTTTGGTTGCCAACGGCGCCCAAGTACCGTTTTGAATAAACGCAACTGTACGGTTCTGGAAATTACGTTCAGTCAGATGATTGATGAATTCACGCATGAATGGGAAGATTTCCGCATTGTAGGTAGTGGTAGCAAGTACCAGTTTACCGTAACGGAACGCATTTTCAACGGCTTCAGCCATATCGGTGCGGGCAAGGTCGTGAACAACAACTTTCGGGCAGCCTTCTTCTTTCAGTTTTGCAGCCAGTAGTTCCACTGCTTTTTTTGTATTACCGTATACGGAAGTGTATGCGATCACAACGCCTTCGCTTTCTACTTTGTAGGAAGACCAGATGTCATACAGGTTAAGATAATGACCAAGATTTTCTGTCAGAACCGGTCCGTGCAGCGGGCAGATGATCTGAATATCCAGTGTAGCGGCAACTTTTAACAGAGCCTGTACCTGCGGACCATATTTTCCAACGATACCGATATAATAGCGGCGTGCTTCACAGTCCCATTCTTCTTCTACATCGTTTGCACCGAATTTGCCGAAACCGTCAGCAGCGAAAAGAACTTTTTCTGTGCTGTCGTAAGTAACCATAACCTCTGGCCAGTGAACCATTGGAGCGAACACAAAGGTAAGCTGGTGTTTTCCAAGGGAAAGAGTGCCGCCGTTTTCTACAATGTGCTTTTTGGTATCTGAATCCAGATCAAAGAACTGCTCCATCATAGCAAATGTTTTTACATTTGCGACAATCGTAGCATCCGGATAGGCTTTCATAAAATTAGCAATATTTGCCGCATGATCCGGCTCCATATGCTGTACAATGAGATAATCCGGTTTTTTGCCATTCAGAACTTCTGCGATGTTATCCAGCCATTCGTGTGTGAAATGGATGTCCACGGTGTCCATAACGGCAATTTTTTCGTCCATGATTACATAGGAGTTGTAAGCCATACCATTCGGTACGACATACTGACCTTCAAAGAGATCTACCTGATGGTCATTGACGCCGACATAACGAATATCATCTGTAATTCTCATATTTACGCTCCTTTATAAATGATTTTAGTAATAATCTCTATTATTATAATATGTCAGAACAAGAATTGCAATGAAAAATCTGTAATATTTTATGCTTCGGCAGTTTCCAAATATGTTTTCAGTGCAAGCGCAAGCTGATCAGGACAGGAAGTCGGTCTGCCGCCGCAGCGAACGCCTTCCAGTCTGTTAATGACATCATGGATTTCCATGCCTTCTACTAATTTGCCGATGCCTTGTGTATTTCCGTTGCATCCGCCGATGAAATGAACATTTTTCAGGTGATCGTCCACTACCTCAAACTCGATGGCAGAAGAGCAGACGCCGCGGTTCTGATGAATGTATGTGTTGTCTTTTTTTGTTAAGTTTCCCATAATAAATAGATCCTCGCTTTCGTTAAATAATACCATTAATACATACAGTCTACCATATTTTGCGTTCTGTGAAAAGGGTTGATAATCGGAATCCTTTTATGTTATACTAAGTCAGAAAGAATGCCCTTAAATGAAATAAAGGAAACGATACTATGATTGATATTTTAGATGTACATACACATACGCTGGCGAGCGGTCATGCCTACAATACGATGTGGGAAATGGCACAGGAGGCAGCAAAAAAAGGATTGCAGCTTTTAGGGATTACTGATCATGCACCGCAGATGCCGGGCAGCAGTCATGAATATTATTTTTCAAATTTAAGAGTGGCGCCGAGAGAGCTGTTTGGCCTCATTCTTCTGCATGGAACGGAGCTCGATATTCTTGATGAAAAAGGGCATGTAGATTTATCGGAAGAAGTGCTTTCAGAGATGGATCTGACAATTGCCAGTCTTCATCCGCCCTGCTATACGCCTGGGACAAAGGGGCAGAACACGCAGGCGTATCTTTGTGCGATGGAAAATCCGTATATTAACATTATCGGACATCCGGATGATGGACGTTATGAGGTGGATTACCCAGAACTGGTTAAGGCAGCGAAAGAATATCGGACGCTTCTTGAGGTCAATAATAATTCTTTGAATCCGCGGGGATTCCGTAAGGGGGCCAGAGAGAATGATATTCGAATGCTGGAACTCTGTGCAAAATATGAGGTTCCGGTGATCGTGGGAAGCGATGCGCATGTTGCGACGGAGATTGGCAATCATGCTCGCGTGGTATCTTTAATGGAAGAGATTCATTTTCCAGAGCATCTGGTTGTGAATCGCAGCGCGGATGAATTGATGAAATATATTAATTATCGAAAACAGGAGAGAGCATAATGGCTTTTGTGATAGAGAAAAAACTGAAGAACGTCATGACCTTTTATTACCTCATGAAGTTGGATAAAAAGATTCCTACAGACAGAGAATTTATCAAAAAAAGACAGGGAAAAAAGGTACACCAGCTGATGAAAAAGGCATATCGGATACCTTTTTATCATCAAAAATTTGTAAAATACGGACTGACGCCGGATGATTTTCACAGTGCGGAGGATTTGGCGAAGTTTCCGACAATCACAAGAGCGGATTTGCGCTTCTGGATGCAGAAGGAATATGACGATCATCCGGAGATGCATGAGAGATGGAATGTGCTCAGTACGAGCGGTTCATCTGGCACACCGCTGAAATTTTTACAGACACAGCGGGAATCAGCCTGTGTGGATGCCAATTGGATTCGCGTATTGATGTTTGCCGGATATCATCCGCTGCGTGGAAAGCTGTTTTCTTTTGAGACTAGCCACAAGCATGTGGATGCAAAAAAAGGAGATTCCATCATTCAAAAATTTGGTCTGATGCGCCGGCGCGTAGTCTCAGAGAAAAACTGTGTGGGTGACGGTATCGGTGATATTTTAAAAGAACTCAACGAGTACAAGCCGGATGTGCTCAGTTTCCGCCGTAATTGTCTGGTGCGTATGGCACTTTATGCGCAGCGTCATCAGATTCCGGTACATAAGCCGAAACTTTACACTCCGGTCAGTGAGATGGTTGATGACATGACCAGAAAGATTCTGCGGGAGACTTTCGGAGATGGTCTGGTGGATGCGTACGGCAGTTCTGAGACCGGCAGCTGTGTTGTGCAGCTTCCTGGAGAAGAATTGTACTATATTAACAGTGATACGCATGTGGTGAATATCTATGATGATAAGAATCAGCTTGCTGACGACGGTAAGGTGATCATTACTACTTTATTTAAGAAAGATTTCCCAATCATTAATTATGAGATCGGGGATCGGGCAACATCTGTTACATTGGACGGCGTGCGGTATATTAAGTCGATTCAGGGACGAGTGAATGATCTGGTAAAACATGAAAATGGTGACGATACTTCGGCGCTGGAGCTGATGAAGATTCCGAACGGGATCGTTGGTATTGCGCAGTTCCGCTATATTCAGGAATCTTATCACGATATGAGGATTCAGCTTGTCAAAGATCCGCATAATGATGCCCATACGGTAGAAGAGTTTGAGGCTTTCTTCGAGGAAAAAATGCATGCGCTGTTCGGTGAGGAGTTTCGTCTGCACTTTGAGTGGATGAATGTGATTCCGCCGGAGAAAAACGGCAAGATGCGCTGCTTTGCCTGTCATATGGAAGAGACGAAGTAGGAGGGCGGATATTGGAAAGAAAACAGAGTATGATAAAAACAATCGGGCTGATTGGTGCCGGTTCGGTCGGAACCGCATTGATTTCTTATCTTGACCGGGCATATGCAGATGATTTTTATCTTCTGGCACGTGGAGACAGAGCGGTGCGATTGAAAAAAAACGGCATTTCTGTAAACGACTGTACATTGTATCCAAAGATATATGCGGAAGAATCGCAAAAAATAAATATTGACTTATTGATTATTTCCGTCAAATGCTATAGTCTGGATACAGTGATAGAAGATATCCGTGGTCTGATCGGGAAAGAAACAATTATCCTGCCATTATTAAATGGTATTATGGCAACACAGCGTCTGAGAGAAGCTTTTCCGGAGAACCGAGTGCTGTACGGTGTAATGCTGCGCACGGATGCGCACCGCACCGGACATAAGGTATATTTTACAACGTCTGGGGAAGTGCAGATCGGTTATGAGAATAACCGTGTACCGGCGCCTGAAGTACAGGCAGTGTATGAATGTCTGAAGGATTCCGGAATTAATGTACGCATTTACGAGGATATGCGGCGCACGCAATGGCGGAAATGGCTTTCCAATACAGGAGGAAGTCTTGCTGCTGTGGAAGTGGGTGTGGAATGTGGATATTTTACGCAGGTGGAGGAGATTGTAGAGATCATTCGCTTGTGTATGGATGAAATTCTGCTGCTTGCTAGAGCAGAGAAAGTAAATCTGACTGAAAAAGACAGGGATGAGATGCTGGATATTCTGCTTCACTATCCGGCACACAAAAAGATGTCCATGCTTCAGGATGTGGAGGCGGGACGTCCGTTAGAGATTGATGAGTACGCCGGTACAGTGGTGCAGCTCGGCAAAAAGCATGGGATTGTCACACCGGTGAATGATATTCTTTACAAAACAATAAAAGCACGGGAAAAAGTAGATGCGCTTCGTAAGCATATTTAATTTTCAACAGTGCATGAGGATAAGGAGAGAAGAGAGACTATGAGCAAAAAAATCAGAACAACAGCAGTTGACCATTTGTTTGAAGCTGTGCTGCAGCTGAAAGACAAGGAAGAGTGTTATCGCTTTTTTGAGGATGTCTGTACAGTGAATGAAATTTTGTCACTTTCCCAGCGATTTGAAGTAGCGAAAATGCTGACCCAGAATAAAACTTATCTGGAGATCGCAGAGCAGACAGGAGCTTCCACGGCTACGATCAGCCGTGTAAATCGCTCGCTTAATTATGGAAATGATGGATATCAGATGGTATTCAGTCGGATGGAAGAGAATCAATAATTTTTTCGATGATCTGTTTTTTTACATAGACATCAAAGCTTAACAGACTGATAAAAGAAAACAGGCGCAGAAAATCCTGATCATCTGCCGGCGCATCCGCGAACGTCTGCTGTGCAGCTTCGTATTTTTCTGTCAGGTCAGATTTCAGATGCTCCGCCTGTGCTTTTTCCATGCTGAAAACTTCGCGATAGAGGGATTCAATATTGATTCCCTCTTTATTTTTGAAATACTGCGTTGTTAGCGGAGCAAGCAGGGACTGGATATCGGTAATCGATAAAAAGCCCTTAAAATAGTAAATGAAAATTAGAATCAACACATGCTCCCGGGAATATTTCTTTTTATCCGGTGTGGGCAGCAGATGATTCTTTGCATAATTGTTGATCATGGTTTTGGTTAGAATCTTGTCGTCCGGGTGACGTTTGGACGATTTCAGCTGGGAATTCATAAATGTAGTCACCTGATCCATGTAGAGATCAATATTCGGAATGTCATCCGGTTTAATATAGTCAATGCGCGAAACGCTCTCAAGGATACTGCGCAGCATATCTTCTGGATTAATGGTCATAAGTAAGTCCCTTCCTTTCTGACTAGATTATACAGTTTTTAAAACTACATGACAAGCTTTTTTTATATTTCGGGAGAAAAAGAATGATAGCATACGATACTTTAAATGACATGCAAAAAGAGGCAGCTTTGACGATAAACGGACCGCTGCTGATTTTAGCGGGCGCCGGTTCGGGAAAGACGCGAGTTTTGACATACCGCATGGCCCATTTGATTGAGGATGAGAATGTGGCGCCTTGGAACATTCTTGCGATTACTTTTACAAATAAGGCAGCAGGCGAGATGCGCGAGCGCGTGAACCAGATGATCGAATTTGGAGCGGAAAGCATCTGGGTTTCCACTTTTCATTCAGCCTGCGTCCGCATTTTGCGCCGTTTTATTGATCGTTTGGGATATACGACAAATTTTACGATTTATGATGCGGATGATCAGAAATCGATGATCAAGGATGTCTGTAAGCAGTTGAAAATTGATACCAAAATATATAAAGAAAAAAGTATTTTGGCGGCAATCTCATCTGCAAAGGATGAGCTGATTGGACCGGAGCAGTACGAAAAACTGGTTTACGGCGATTTTCACAAACGAAAGATTGCCGATGCTTACCGTGAATATCAGATTCAGTTAAAACGGAATAACGCATTGGATTTTGACGATCTGATTGTGAAAACTGTGGAACTTTTTAAAACCTGTCCGGACGTGTTGGAACATTATCAGGACCGATTCCGTTACATTATGGTGGACGAGTATCAGGATACGAACACGGCGCAGTTTGAGCTGGTGCGGATTCTTGCGGAAAAATACCGGAATCTCTGCGTAGTCGGTGATGATGATCAGTCTATTTACAAATTCCGCGGAGCGAATATTGGAAATATTCTGAACTTTGAAAAGGTATTTGAGGAAGCAAAGGTAATTAAGCTGGAACAGAATTATCGTTCTACGCAGAATATTCTGAATGCGGCAAATGAGGTGATTCGGCATAACCGGGGCCGTAAACCGAAAAGACTTTGGACAGAGAATGAAGAAGGCCGTCAAGTGGTGGCAAAGCAGTTTATGACTGCTTATGACGAGGCGGATTATGTAGCGTCTGACATTGCGAAAAAGGTGCGAGGGGGCGAACTGACTTATCAGGATAATGCTGTTTTGTACCGTACAAATGCGCAGTCGCGTCTGTTTGAAGAAAAATTTTTGTTGGCCAATATCCCATATAAGATTGTCGGCGGTGTAAATTTTTATGCCAGAAAAGAGATTAAAGATTTACTTAGCTATCTGAAAACAGTCGATAACGCAAGAGACGATCTGGCTGTGCGCCGTATCATTAACGTACCGAAACGCGGCATTGGAGCAACAACGCTGGCAAAGGTGCAGGTTTATGCGGTTGATCATGAACTGAGTTTTTATAATGCCTTAAAAAATGCGGATGAGATTCCGGGACTGGGACGAAGCGCGGTCAAGGTAAAGCCGTTTGTGACTTTTATTCAGACCCTGCGAAGTCAGGCAGAATTTTTGAGCGTACACGATCTTCTGATGACGATTATTGAGACGACTGGATATGTAGCAGAACTTGAAGCGGAGGATACCGAGGAAGCACGCGCCAGAATAGAAAATATTGATGAATTGATTTCAAAGGTTGTTTCCTATGAAGAGTCGGCGGCAGAACCAAGCCTTAGCGGATTTCTGGAAGAAGTAGCTTTGGTAGCCGATATTGATAACTTGGATGAAAATGATAACCGTGTAGTGCTGATGACGCTGCACAGCGCCAAGGGATTGGAATTTCCGAATGTATATCTGACCGGTCTGGAAGAAGGGATATTTCCGAGCTATATGAGTATTGGCGGAGATGATCCGGACGAGTTGGAGGAAGAGCGACGTCTCTGTTATGTGGGAATTACCAGAGCGATGCAGACGCTGACGATTACCTGCGCAAAACAACGTATGGTGCGGGGGGAAACACGGTTTAACGCAATGTCACGCTTTTTAAAAGAAATTCCGGAGTATTTATTGGATGCCGGAGAAGCGAAAATCGGCGGACGCAATTATCTGGCGGGCGCCGGCAGCAGAGCGGGTGAAAATATTTCTTTTGGGAACTCCTTAGGCGGAGGACCGGCAGATGATGTATTTGATTTGCCGTTTTCCACTTTGCAGAAGAGTGAGAATAATCCGTACATGCAGGCAAAAAAAGCTTTTCAGAGTAAGGCTTTTCAGCCGTCACAGTTTAAGGTGACGAAATCCGATCATCTGGATTATGACGTCGGGGATATGGTAAAACATATCAAATTCGGTGTTGGTACGGTACAGAACATCATCGACGGCGGAAAAGACTTTGAAGTAACCGTTGATTTTGAAAAATATGGCGTGAAGAAGATGTTTGCGGCGTTTGCGAAACTGCAGAAGATATAAGGATTACAGGAAACCGGCGTTTCGGAGCAGGAACGTCGGTTTTTGAGTGACAGACATAAAAAGAAGATGGTATAATATACGTGGCGTTGTTATCGCAACAGTTTGGATAAAAAGTAGTGGAAAGGAATAGAAATCAAGTATGAAAAAAGGTCAGATTCTGGAAGGAATTGTCACAGAAGTACAGTTTCCGAACAAAGGAATTGTGAAAATAGAGGGTGAAGAAAAAACAGTTGTTGTCAAAAATACAGTTGCCGGACAGAAGGTACGCATGGGTATTAACAAGATGCGAAAAGGCAAAGCGGAAGGGCGTCTTCTGGAAGTGCTGGAGCGATCACCGCTGGAGCGGGAATCGGATTGCATTCATTTTGCGGAATGTGGCGGCTGTACATATCGTACTCTGCCGTATGAGAAACAATTAGAGATGAAAGCAGCACAGGTGCGAAAACTGCTCGATGAGGTTTGCGGTGATTATGTTTTTGAGGGAATCAAACGCAGCCCGAAGGAGAGTGGATACCGTAATAAAATGGAGTTTTCGTTTGGTGATGCATTTAAGGATGGTCCGCTTTCGCTGGGGATGCATAAACGCGGCAGCTTTTATGATATTGTAACTGTTTCTGATTGTCAGATTGTGGATGAGGATTTCCGAAAAATCCTCGTTTGTGTGGTAGAATTATTTGCTGAAAAGAAAGTAAAGTTTCTGCACAAGATGACACATGAAGGATATCTACGTCATTTGTTGGTGAGAAAAGGACAGAAGACAGGAGAGATTTTGATAGATCTTGTGACAACCACGCAGGAAGATCACACAGATCTGCTTAATGAGATGAAGGAGCGTCTGCTGGAGCTGGAGCTTTCCGGTACGATCGCCGGAATCCTTCACACAAAAAATGATAGTGTGGCGGATATTATTCAGAATGACAGTACAGATCTGCTGTATGGCCGCGACTATTTTTATGAGGAACTTCTCGGGCTGCAGTTTAAGATTTCACCGTTTTCCTTTTTTCAGACAAATTCATTGGGAGCGGAAGTCCTCTATGAGACAGCGCGTTCTTACGTTGGCGATACAAAGGATAAGGTTATTTTTGATCTTTATTCCGGTACTGGCACGATTGCCCAGATGCTGGCGCCTGTCGCAAAACAGGTGATTGGAATTGAAATTGTAGAAGAAGCTGTTGAGGCGGCAAAGGCAAACGCTGCGGGAAATGGACTGACAAACTGTGAATTTATTGCCGGGGATGTATTAAAAGCGATTGACGGTATTGAAATAAAACCGGATATTATTGTTCTTGATCCACCGCGAGATGGCATCCATCCGAAAGCGCTTACGAAAATTATTGAGGGATACGGCTGTGAGCATATGGTTTATATTTCGTGTAAGCCAACCAGTCTGGCGAGGGATCTGGTTGTGTTTAAAGAGTACGGGTATAAGGTGGAAAAGGTGTGCTGTGTGGACATGTTCCCGGGAACGGTGCATGTGGAGACGGTTGTCTTGTTGGGTAGGGAAAAATCCACCGAGGATATGG
>CALDMO010000032.1 GCA_937915375.1 uncultured Marvinbryantia sp. | reverse complement strand
TCCCAAGTAGTATCTTCCCAGGTCGCTTCCGTTTCCCAAGTAGTATCTTCCCAGGCCGCTTCCGTTTCCCAAGTAGTATCTTCCCAGGTCGCTTCCGTTTCCCAAGTGGTATCTTCCCAGGTCGCTTCCGTTTCCCAGGTAGTGTCTTCCCAAGTCGCTTCTGTTTCCACTACCGGTTCTGTATAGACATCCTCTATGTAAGTTTCTTCCGCCGGAACCTCTTCTGCATAATCCGCTGCCGGAACATATTCACCGTCTGTCGGAACCGCAGTATCCAAAACAGCCGTCATCGTAACGTCCTCCGCCGGAATATATCCCATATCACCGCTCGGAAGAAGGATTTCCACCCAGCTGTCGCTGCTGCCAAGCACTTCAAATCCTTCACCCTCATTCACGGAGCCAATCACCGATGAAGTATCTTCATGATCAGAAAAAATCTTTACATCATTCCAAGATGCAACCGCGCCCAATACACCGTAAACATCCTTCAGTTCTTCTGCTTTTTCACCAAACGCCAGATAATCTGTTTTTACATAGCCAGTCACATCACCGGATTTTACCTGTGTCCACTCCGCGTCCATCTCTTTTACGATCACGCCCGCTGCACTTGGAAGATAACCGATAACTTCCGCTTCTGCGGACGCATCCTCACGGATCAGCAGTTCGCTCGCTACATTTGCGACTGCCATATTTTTACCGCCGCATTTATCAAATTCCCCTGCCGCCGGAGCTGCCATAGCGCTGCCTGCCATAGAAGCGGCTGTCGCTGCTGACGCCATCAGGCAAAGTGTTTTTTTCATTTTGTTTCTCATTATTACCTCCTGTGATCATCGAAAATATTTATAAACTATTTCCGTTTCTCCTCATTTGTTACAAATTTGTTAAGTTTTGTTACGGTCATATTCTATAACAATTAACCTTTTTTGTCAACAGGAAGTTTTAAACACTTTTACCGGCGCTGCCGTTTGGCTTCAAACATCAAAACCGCGGCTGCAATTGCCGCGTTTAAGGACTCTACCTGTCCTTCCATAGAGATTTTCACACAAGAATCCGCCATCTGCGCAGTCTCTTTTTTTAAACCGTTTCCCTCATTTCCAATCAGTAATGCGCAGGCTGAACTATAATCCGCCTCCATATAATCCACGCTGCCCGTCAGATACGCAGCAAATATTTTTACCCTTTTTTCCTGTAACTCCTGAATGGTTTTTGCAAAATCTGCAGCGACTACAAACGGCATTCGATACAAAGAGCCCATCGTAGAACGAATCGTTTTCGGATTATAAATATCTGCCGTACCGCTGCTCATAATAATACCGGTAACCCCTGCTGCTTCCGCCGTACGGAAGATTGTGCCGAGATTCCCCGGGTCTTGAATATCCTCCAGCATCATCAAAAATGGCTTTTTCGAACGCAGCATATCGTCCAACGTGTATGTCTGCTGCTTCGCTACACAAAGAATCCCCTGCGGTGTCTTCGTATCACTGGCCGCGGCAAATACATGATCCACCACAATCTCCGCTTCCCCCTCCTTAATCTGTGCGCGGTTTTCTTCTTTATTATAAAAGCTTTCCGAAACATACGTCTTTACCAGACAATTCTTTGGAATCTCGCGGTACATGCGGATGCCTTCCACAACGTAAAGCTGCTGTTCGCGACGCGCTTTCGCTTTCGTCTGAAGCTGAATCAGATTTTTTATCTGTTTGTTGGATGTGCTGTTGATCATCACTGTTCTTTCCTTTCCTACGACATAAAACAGCTGCCGCACCCGCGACAGCCGTCCTCTAACACTTTTATACGGAAAGCGCGTGCGCAACTTCCCACATATATTCCGGAAGCCCTTTCTGCATTGCAAGCGCTTCGTCTATATCAAAATCTGTGAAATCACCGTGCCGATACCCGACAACTCGGTTAGATTTTCCCTGGCAGAGAAGGTCTACCGCATATGCGCCCATCATAGAAGCATATACACGGTCCTTACAGCTCGGGCTGCCGCCTCGCTGCATGTGTCCGAGAATCGTCGCTCTCGTCTCGATACCGGTAGCTGCCTCGATACGCCTTGCCATAGAAGTGGAATGACCAATTCCCTCTGCATTGACGATAATATGATGCTTCTTTCCGCGCCGTTTGTTGCGGATGATATTGTTTATCAGCTTCTGCTCATCATAATCATATTTTTCCGGCACAAGAATATCTTCAGCGCCATTTGCAATACCGCAGTAAAGCGCAATATAACCTGCATGGCGTCCCATAACCTCGATGATACTGCATCGCTCATGCGAAGTCGAGGTATCACGCACCTTGTCAATGGCATTCATCGCTGTATTAATCGCCGTATCAAAACCTATCGTATATTCGGTACAGGCAATATCCAAATCAATCGTTCCCGGAACGCCGATCGTATTAATACCGTTTGCCGAAAGTTTCTGCGCTCCTGCAAAAGAACCGTCACCGCCGATTACAACAAGACCGTCAATGCCATGCTTCTGGCAGATTTCCGCGCCAAGCTTCTGTCCTTCTTCCGTGCGAAACTCCGAACAGCGCGCCGTACCTAAAATCGTACCGCCTCTTGAAACCGTATCAGACACGTCACGAGCCGTCATATCTTTGATTTCTTCATTTAAAAGACCGCTGTATCCTCGATAAATACCTTTCACCTTTTTTCCGTTGTAAATCGCTTTTCTTACAACCGCGCGAATCGCCGCATTCATACCGGACGCATCGCCGCCGCTGGTTAAAACACCAATGGTATTAATCTCTTTTGCCATGTCATGCCCCTCCTTTGTAAAGGTTCCAATTACAGTTTAATTCATTTTTTCCACATTTTCAAATAGTTTTTACGTTTTGAGCGCCGAATTTTTCCGACAGTGCCTCCAAAAGCGTACTGTCGGCATTCACTGTCCAGTTTTCCGAAAGCTTTTTCACCGAACGCGGTGAACGGATATAAATTGCCACCCGATCTTTACCGTCTGATTCGCGCAGGATATCATACATCGCGCGTTCTCCGGCCCGGTAACTTTCCATATCAGGAAACTGGATCCACACCTCCCTGGCAATGTCCGAAAACCGCCACATCTTTTCACAGATCAGCTTGCTGGCACGATCATCCTCCGCAGAAACACGTCCGGTAATAAATACCTTTTCGTCCTCCTCCAGCATAACACGATTTTTCTCGTAATCCTTCGGAAATACCACAACCTCCACATTTCCAACCAGATCTTCCACATTTAAAAAGGCCATCGTCTTGTTGTTACGCGTATATTTGATTGTTTTATGCGTGATCATACCGCCAATTGTCGCTTTCGCGCCATCCAGCACTTTGGAATAACCGCTCTCCTCATCCAGCATAAAATCTGTCGTCACATTCGAAATGTGTCTGCGCCATACCGTTTCATATTTTTCCAACGGATGTCCGCTGACATAAAAACCAAGCACTTCTTTTTCAAAAGCCAGCAGTTCTTCTTTTTCATATTCGCCCACATCCGGCATCGTGATCTCATATTGTTGTTTTTCTTCTTCTCCGAAAAAGTCAAACAAACTCATCTGTCCGGTCAAAGCTACCTTCCGCTCCTGATTGACATTATCAATAATTGTTGCATATGTCATCATCATCTGTTTGCGGGTGCCGCCGAGACTGTCAAACGCTCCGGACTTGATAAAGCTTTCGACTGTGCGCTTGTTGACCTCCTTTGAAGACATACGCTCCACAAAATTCTTCAGCGACGTATATCTGCCGCCGCGTCTGCGTTCTTCCACAAGCGCCGCGATCACCGGACGTCCAATACTCTTGATCGCTGACAAACCGTAGCGTATTTTATCGCCCTCCACAGAAAAACCACTCTCGCCGCAATTGATATCCGGCGGCAAGATCTCAATTCCCATCTGGCGGCAGGTCATATTATAACCGGCGATCTTGGATGGATTATCAATAACAGACGTCATCAGAGACGCCATAAATTCCATCGGGTAATAGTATTTCAGATACGCAGTCTGATAAGAAACGACCGCATACGCTGCCGCATGCGATTTATTAAAAGCATATTTGGCAAAATCGATCATATCATCATAAATTTTGTTCGCCACATGTTCGGGAATTCCGTTTTTTATACAGCCCGGAACGCCCTCTTCCTCATTTCCGTACACAAAACTGCGGCGTTCCTTTTCCATCACCGCCGCCTTTTTCTTAGACATGGCACGGCGCAAAAGATCACTTCGGCCAAGTGTGTAACCGCCGAGATCGCGCACGATCTGCATAACCTGCTCCTGATAGACAATACAGCCATACGTTGGTTCCAGAATGGGCTCTAACTGCGGACAGTCGTAAGTAATTTCCTCCGGATGGTTTTTCCCTTTGATATATTGCGGGATAAAATCCATCGGCCCTGGACGGTACAGAGATATCCCGGCGATCATATCCTCCAGGCTCTGCGGCTTTAATTCCTTCATAAAGTTTTTCATCCCAGCACTTTCCAGCTGGAACACACCGTCGCATTTTCCGGTACACAGAGAAGCCAGCACTTCCTTGTCATCATAATCAATATGATCCATATCGAGCTTGATGCCCTTGTTTTTCTCTACCATTTTCACAGCATCCTGAATCACAGTCAGAGTACGCAGACCGAGAAAATCCATTTTCAAAAGTCCGAGTTCCTCTAATGTCGTCATCGTGAACTGTGTCGTAATTGAACCGTCGCTTCCACGCGATAACGGCACGTATTCATCTGCCGCCTTCTGACAAATCACAACGCCCGCCGCATGCATCGACGTATGCCGCGGCAGTCCTTCCAGCCGCTTTGCCATATCGATCAGATGCTTCATCTGCGGATCATTTTCATAAATCTGGCGCAGCTCGCTGTTTTCCTGCAGCGCCTTATCAATCGTAATATTTAATTCCTGCGGCACCATCTTCGCCACCGAATCTACAACGGCATAGGGAATATCCAGCACACGACCGACATCGCGAATGACACCGCGCGCCGCCAATGTACCAAAAGTAACAATCTGTACTACTTTTTCCTTGCCGTATTTTCTTACCACATAATCGATAACCTCCTGCCGTCTCTCATAGCAGAAGTCAATATCAATATCCGGCATCGAAACACGCTCCGGATTTAAAAATCTTTCAAACAGCAGGCTATATTTGATCGGGTCCAGCTTGGTAATACCAAGTGTATAAGAAACAAGGCTGCCCGCCGCAGAGCCTCTTCCCGGACCGACCATAATATCATGATCCCTGGCATAACGGATAAAATCCCACACAATCAGGAAATAATCCACATACCCCATTTTTTGGATAATGTTCAATTCAAAGTCTAGTTTTTCTTTTAATTCTTTCTGCTGAACTTCATCATAACGTTCAGCCAGCCCTTCATAACAAAGCTTATTCAAATATTCCCACGCGGTATATCCCTCCGGCACATCAAAACGAGGCAGCTTTGTCACACCGAATTCAATTTCCACATGACAGCGGTCAGCAATTTTCTGCGTATTTTCAATTGCCTGAGGCGCATAGGGAAACAGTTTCGCCATCTCTTCAGCTGATTTCACATAATACTGCCCGCCCTCGTAACGCATGCGGTCCTCATCGTCCAATTTTTTTCCGGTCTGAATACAAAGAAGAATATCGTGCGAATCTGCGTCAGACGCATAGGTATAATGCACATCATTTGTCGCTACCAGCTCAATGCTAGTCTCCGCGCTCATGCGCAGCAGCTGCTGATTGACAATCTGCTGTTCCGCAATGCCGTGATCCTGCAGTTCCAGAAAAAAATTGTTTTTTCCAAAAATGCGCTGGTACTCCAGCGCAATCTTTTTACCCTCTTCATAAAGGCCGCGCACCAGATAGCGCTGTACCTCACCTGCCAGACAGGCACTCAGGGCAATGATCCCCTCCGCATGTTCTTCCAAAAGCGCTTTGTCCACACGCGGCCGATAATAGTACCCTTCTGTAAAACCTGCGGATACAATTTTTATCAGATTCGCATAACCGATATTATTTTCCGCCAGCAAAACTAAATGATAATACCGATCCTCCCCGCCTGCAGTTTCCCTATCGAAACGGGAATTCGGGGCAACGTAAACCTCACATCCGAGAACCGGATTGATACCGGCTGCATGCGCCGCACGGTAAAAATCGATCACACCGTACATCGCGCCATGGTCTGTAATCGCCGCACTGGTCATGCCCAGTTCTTTGACACGCTCTACGTATTCTTTTATTTTATTGGAACCGTCCAAAAGACTGTATTCCGTATGCACGTGCAAATGCGCAAACTGCAACGCCGGCACCTCCTTTTTCTCTTCTTATTTTACTGCTACTGCTTCAATTTCCAAAAGAACATCTTTCGGCAGTCTTGCAACCTCAACACAGGAACGTGCCGGGAAGGTACCGGTGAAAAATGTGCTGTAAACTTCGTTGATTTTTGCGAAATCATTCATGTCTTTAATAAATACAGTTGTTTTTACAACATTTTCAAGGCTGGTGCCCGCCGCATCCAAAAGATGAGAAAGGCTGGTCAGAGCCTGTCTTGCCTGATCCTGTACATCCTCCGGAACTGTTCCTGTTTCCGGGTTTACCGGAATCACACCGGATGTATAAACCATGCCGTTTATCTCAATTGCCTGTGAATACGGTCCGATCGCTGCCGGAGCCTTGTCTGATGTAATTGCTTTTTTCATGAAAATATCCTCCTTAAATGGTATTTATTATAGCGTCAGAATCACAGATACTGCTATTTCTGAACAACACTGACTATTTTATCTTACGGATTGCCTTTTCCGTAATCTCGATACGTCCTTCTTTTAAAAGTCTGCCGACACCGCGTTTAAATGCGTTTTTGCTGAGTCCGAACTCACGCTTAATAATCTCCGGCGACGCCTTATCCGTAAACGGCAGCACGCCCGAAAATTCTTCAATCACATGCATAATGTTTTCAGCATCCTCATCCATCTGCAGATATGCCTTCTCTCTCGCAGAAAGATCAAGCTTTCCATCCGGCTTAACCGCCGTAACACGCGCCTCTATCCGATCCCCAATGCGGTATTTTCCTGCCGCCTCTTTTTTGGGAATCAGCGCCGAATACATATTGTCTACCGCCACAAATACGCCGAATTCCTCGCTGATCTGATAAATCGTCCCTGTCACATGATCATCTTTTTTATATAGAGAATCCTTGCGCAAAAATTCATATACATTCATAGTCGCGCAAAGTCGGCTGCTTTTATCCACATATAGAGCCACAAGACAGATTTCGCCCGCACGTACCTTTCTGGTTTGCTGTTTAAACGGCAGCAGCAAATCTTTTTCCAGACCCCAGTCCAGAAACGCGCCGATCTTGGCCACCTCTTTTACCTCCAGAAGGGCAACGCCGCCAAGTTCCAGCTTTGCCTTTCTTGTTGTTGCAATCAGGCGATCTTTAGAGTCCTTATATAAAAATACCTCCAGTTCATCCCCGATCTGCGCATTTTCCGGCACTTCCTTAACCGGAAGAAGCACACGTTCCTCCGGTTCAGATATAAGACCAAGATAAGCGCCAAACTCTTTCTTTTTTAAAATGGTAAGTGTCTGTCTCTTTCCTAATTCTAACATACTTTACTCCTGTTCTGTTGTTCCGTTTTCCTGTAGCCTTCTGCCACCTGACAAATGATATATTTCCTATGTAAAGTCAACCATCACTTATGCGCAAGCTCAACATGATAGTTGACTTTCGCTTCTGGCATCGGTGAATTCTACGACTGCATACGGTTTTTCCTCTGTGTCGCAAAGACTGACAACTATGCGTCCTTCTTCCTCATATATCAGCGGCACGATCGTATCGTGCAGCACTGCCTGTTTTTTGTATTCTACCCGCAGTCCAGACACCTGATACCCTTCCGGAAGATATTCCTGTGCCATCACAATATACTGCACATTGTTTACATGATGATTGGTATCCAAATGATTATGCATGACCGTAAACGGTTCCCGGGCAGCGCTGCCCTGCGGCACCGGTATCTTGCGCTTGATCGGCTGCATCGGCAGCGGTTCCTCCAGCGCATAAACACTGATCACATCCTCGTCCACGCGGCTGAAATGACCGCTCTCCAGGTCAAGGTAAACCCACATCGAAGCCGCCTGCGCCAACGTCTCTCCTTTTTCATCTAACATCCGAAAATTACGTTCTCCATAAAATCCCTTAAAGGAATACGGCCACGTTTCTATTTTCACATGCTCTCCCAGCAATGGACGTCTAAAAAATTCAATCTGCCATGACACCATCACCCACACGCGGTTTCTTTTCAGCAGCCGGTCAAGCCCTGCTCCCAGCTCCTCTGACTGAAATGTACTGCAGTCCTGAAAATAATCAACCACACCCGGAATAGTCAGCTTTTTATCTTCTCCCACCTCGCTGTAGCGAATGCGGGCATCCCAACTATATGCCATATTATCTCCTTTTGTCTGTCACAAAAACTCCTGCTTCTGCTTGTAAAACAAATTTCACAAGTCACTTATATGATGAAAACGAGGTACTCTCCCGAGTACCTCTTAACAGGGATGTAAGGATTTAACCCTACTGTATCATAAAATACATGTTTGAGCAACCACAATTCCGCCCTCCGGCCGCACACCGATACAGGCGTTTTTTCTCTGCTACAAACATTTCCCGGCCGCTTCCAGCGTCCGTGCGATCGCTTCTTCATCATGCGCCGCAGAAAGGAACATTGCCTCAAACTGAGACGGCGCCAGATGAACGCCCTGCGCCAGCATTGCTTTAAAATAAGACGCAAACGCTTTTGTATCCGAAGACTTCGCTGTTGTGTAATCCACAACCTCCTCTTTTGCAAAAAACAGACTTGCCAATGAAGAAACATGATTTACTTTCCAAGGCAGTCCTTTCTCTTCCACAAGTTTTTTCAGACCACCGTACAGCATCTCCCCTTTTTTCTCAAGTTCTGTATACACCTCCGGATGCTCATACAAATATCTCAGCTGTGTCAGTCCCGCCGCCATCGCGATCGGATTGCCGCTTAACGTACCTGCCTGATATACCGGACCTGCAGGAGAGATCATCTCCATAATCTCACGGCGCCCGCCATACGCGCCGACCGGCATACCCGCACCAATAATTTTCCCATAGGTAACCAGATCCGGTTTCACATCAAAATACTGCGCCGCACCGCCAAAAGATAAACGAAAGCCGGTGATTACCTCATCAAAAATTAATAGGGCCTGATACTGATCACAAAGCGCGCGAAGACCATTTAAAAAGCCCTCTTTCGGACATACCACACCCATATTTGCCGCAACCGGCTCGACGATCACTGCCGCAGTCTGTCCGTCCGCCTGTTCCAACAAGGCACGCACGCTGTCAAGGTCATTATAAACAGCCGTCATCGTATCCTCCGTACACCCTTTTGGAACTCCAGCGCTGTCCGGCACACCGCTTGTCATCACGCCCGATCCGGCGCTGACCAGCATGGCATCCGTATGACCATGATAACAACCCGCAAATTTAATGATCTTATTTTTTCCGGTAAAACCTCTGGCCGCGCGGATCGCGCTCATAACCGCTTCCGTACCAGAGTTTACCATGCGCACCATCTCTACATGCGGCAAATGACGACATATAAACTCCGCCATTTCTACCTCGATTTCTGTCGCGCACCCAAAGCTCAGTCCGTTTTCACAGGACTTTTTTACGCTCTCCCGAATCTTTGAAAAA
This sequence comes from uncultured Marvinbryantia sp., assembly GCA_937915375.1. Lineage (GTDB taxonomy): Bacteria > Bacillota > Clostridia > Lachnospirales > Lachnospiraceae > Marvinbryantia. The sequence continues at coordinate 80,788 of CALDMO010000032.1, read as the reverse complement.
TTGTGTCCAAGGATCATCGGTCCCCAGGAATCAATATAATCTATATACTCGTTTCCATCCACATCATAAATACGGCAGCCATCCGCTCTGGAAATAAATCTTGGCGCTTCCCCAATCGCGCCATAGGCGCGCACCGGACTGTTCACCCCTCCCGGAATACATTTCACCGCACGCTCATACAGTTCCTCTGATCTCGTCATTAACCAATTCTCCCTTTCTCCATCTGTCTTGCCAGTTCTTTGGCAAAATAGGTAATATAAATCTGGGCGCCTGCTCGGTACGCTCCCGCTGCCATTTCCCCAATAATCTTTTCCTCGTCGATCCATCCCATCTTCGCCGCCGCTTTCACCATCGCATATTCTCCGCTGACACTGTAAGCGGCTACCGGAACCGAAACTGCTTTTGCTACATCCGAGATAATATCCAAATAAGAGAGCGCCGGTTTTACCATCAAAATATCCGCACCTTCTTCCAGATCCGTCAGCGCTTCCTTTAAGCCCTCGCGGCGATTATGGAAATCCATCTGATAACTCTTACGATCACCGAAGGACGGAGCGGAACCTGCCGCCTCCCGAAACGGACCATAAAAAGAAGAAGCGTACTTCACCGCATAAGACATGATCGGAATTCCTGTATGTCCGTGATGATCCAGACATTCCCGGATTGCGCGCACCCGACCGTCCATCATATCAGAAGGCGCTACCATATCCGCACCTGCCTCCACATGTGATAAAGCAGTCTTTGCCAGCAGCTTTAAGGTCTCGTCATTATCCACCTCCTGACCGCACAGCACGCCGCAATGTCCATGAGAAGTATACTCGCACATACAAACATCCGTTACGTAATAAAGATCCGGAAATTCTTTTTTTGCCGCCCGAAGAGCACGCTGCACAATTCCCTGCGGATCATAAGCGCCGCTTCCGACCTCATCCTTGTGCTCCGGAATGCCAAACAGCATCACGCCTGAAACGCCTGCTTCTGTCAGACGCTCCAGCTCATACGGAAGGCGATCGATACTGTAACGATACTGTCCTTCCATCGACTGGATTTCTTCTTCCATTCCCTCTCCTTCCCGTACAAACAACGGATAAATAAGGGAACTTTTGTCCATGCGCGTCTCTCTCACCATTTTTCGTAAGGTTTCACTGCCGCGCAGTCTTCTCGGTCTCTGAATCAGTTCCATGTCTCTTCACTCCTTTTCATCTCTTCCACAAGCGCGATCAGGCTGTCAATCGTAGCCTGCCCGGCCATATATGTTTTCATTCCCAGCGCATCAGCGGCTGCTTTGGTTTGTCTGCCGATACAAGCCGCCCGTACTCCGGTATAATCCAGTCCTTTTGTACGCTCTGCAAACCCTTTTACTGTAGAAGCGCTGGTAAACACCACACAATCAATCTCCCCATTTTCAAAAGCCGCTTGTTCATCAATCAATCCGCTTGTTTCATAAACCGTGCGGTAAGTAGGAAGATCCTCCACAACTGCTCCCGCCGCCCGAAGCTTTGCCGTCAGATTTTGATTTCCTTTCTCTGCTCTCGGAATCAAAATCCTTGTATCTAGCTGTACGTTTTCTGCCAGCACATCACCCAGCGCATCCCCATCGTAAATCTTCGGCATCAGATCCGCAAACAAGCCCTTTTCATTCAGCTTTTTCTCCGTTCCCGGCCCGATCACGGCAATCCGAACGTTTCCGAGACAGCGAATATCCTTTTTCTGCCTCAGCAATTCTTCAAAAAAGACATCTACTCCAGTCGGACTGGTAAACACAAGCCAATCATATTCCTCCAAATGTCCAAATACCTGTTTCAATTCCTCCTGTCCCGTCATAGGAATCGTAGCAATAGAAGGGATCTCCAAAACCTCCGCCCCTTTTTCACGCAGCTGCGCCGCCGTACGGGAAATCAATGCCTTCGGTCGTGTCACCAACACTTTCCAGCCTGCCAGCGGAAGTTTTTCATACCATGCAAATGTATCAGCTAAAGCGCACACTTTTCCGACTACAATAATCGCCGGAGTCTTTGCCCCCCTGCGCCGGGCCTCCTGCGGCAGCGTGCCGACCGTCGCCACAATACGTTTCTGCGCCGCTGTCGTTCCCTTTTCCAATACTGCCGCCGGCATCTCTGGTTCCATCCCCGCACGCAGAAGTCCGTCACAAATATCCTGCAGCGCAGAAAGCCCCATCAGAAAAACCAGCGTTCCCTTTGTATTTACCAGTGCCTGAAAATCAATATCGTATCTTTCGCCTGCTCTTTTATGTCCAGTGATAATATGCAAAGAAGAACAATAATCGCGATGTGTTACCGGAATCCCATTATATGCCGGCACTGCCAGAGGCGACGTTACGCCCGGCACAACCTCATAAGGAATCCCATGCTCCGCCAAAAGCTCCAGTTCTTCTCCGCCTCTGCCGAACAAAAAAGGATCGCCGCCCTTTAAACGTACAACGCGGTATCCCTTCTCGGCCTCCTCCAAAAGAAGTCGGTTAATCTCCTCCTGCGGCATTGTATGCCGACTGGCACGTTTGCCCACATTAATCAAGCGGGCATTCTCCGGTATCTGAGACAATACGCCCTCTCCGACCAGACTGTCATACAGCACTACTTCCGCCTGCTTTAATACTTCCATTCCTTTTATGGTAAAAAGACCTAAATCCCCAGGACCCGCCCCGACCAGCCATACTTTTCCACTCATTTTCCATGCTCCTTTTTCCACAACTCCCGCAGTTGTCCGGCAAGTGCCGCGCCAAGCTGCTCCGCTTCTTCCGTCTTTCCGCAAATTTCCCCTTTTATCCAGCCTCCGTCCTCTTCGCTGTAATACAGACCGCGCAAAAACAGCTCCTGTCCATCGATTTCAGCATAGGCCGCAACCGGCGAAGAACAACCGCCGTTTAAGAAGCGCACAAATGCCCGTTCCGCCGTCGCCGCCGCACGTGACTCTGGATCGTCATAATCAGCCAGATATGTATAGTCCAGATCCGCTCTGCCCTGTACTGCCAGGATCCCCTGTCCTGCTGCCGGAATAATCTCATCCACCGTAAAATAGCGGGCGATCCGATGTTCCAGACCCAAACGCTTTAATCCGGCCGCAGCCAGAATCAGCGCGCTGTATTCTCCCATATCAAGCTTTTTCAGTCGTGTCTGCAGATTTCCGCGAATGCTTTTAACCTCCATATCCGGATATAATTCCTTTAACTGCAGTGTCCTGCGTCTGCTCGAGCATCCAAGCGGCTTACTTTTATCAAGTTCCTTCACACCATCCGGCAGTACCAAAACATCTCTTGCGTCCTCCCTCGCAGAAAACGCTACCAGGGGCAGTTCTTCCGGTACCTCCATCGGCATATCTTTTAGACTGTGCACAGAAAGCTGTGTTCTCCCGTCCATCAGCGCATGATCAAGTTCCTTCACAAACAATCCTTTTCCTCCCACCTGATCCAGCGTACGGTCAAGGATCTTATCACCCGTCGTTTTCATGGTCAGAAGCTCTGTCTCTATTTGTGGATGATGTGTTTTAATATAGTTTTCCACCATTCGGCTCTGCAGCACTGCCAGTGTGCTTTCCCGGCTGCCGATCACTACTTTCTTTTTGCTCGTTTTCTCCATTTCATCCTCCTGCAGCATCGCTTCAATTTTCCTTCTCATTTCAGCCGCGGCCCGGTGATCTGTTCCGCTGGCAGTCACCCCAATCACCAAATCCTCCCGCATACAGATTCCCGGAAAAAAGAAATCGCATTTTTCTTTGTCACTGGCGACATTCACACAGATCCCCTTCTCGTGGCAAAGTTCATACAGCCTCTCGTTTAATCCATGATCATCTGTCGCTGCCAGCACCAGATCCGCACCTTCGATATCCTCCCGTCCGATGGGACGCCGCCTGATCCTGATTTGCCCGAGACGTTCCATCTCATCAAGTTCGTCGCTGATACAGGGGGCGATTACTGTAATATTCTCTGCAAAATCACTCAACGTTTTAACACGCCGGGAAGCAATCGCACCGCCTCCTGCTGCCACAATTTTTTTCTGAGACAAATCCACAAACATCGGAAAATACGGTTTATGATTCATACACTTTCTCCAGTCCCTCGACACACTCCAGAAATGCTTTGTGATCCAGACGGTCGCGCAGTCCGAAAATCAATTTCGCGATCACTTTGCCTGCCGCGGCGTCCACCGTCTGTAAAAGTTTCTCCCGATCATGCTCCTCCATCGGCGTATTTCTCAGTATTTTCCCTATGCGCAAATTCAAATCGCGCACCGCCTCTTCCCGTATTTCCGCAATCCTCGGAATCACGTCGCGTCCTTCCAGCCACTGATAAAATTCTTCCATCTGCTCATGAACAATCGCTTCTGCCTTTGTCAGACTTTCTGTAAACTGTGCGGAAATATCACTGTTCTGAAAGCTGTCCATATCATAGAGTGTGATCCCCTGCTTTTCTCCCAAAGACGGCTCAATATCTCTCGGCACTGCCAAATCAATCAAAATCAGCGGCTTTTCCAGACACAGATTTTCGAACACCTCTTCTTTCAAAGTAAAATTCGGGCTTGCTGTAGCACTCACCACAATATCGCACGCTGGAAGGTAATCGATCCGTTCCGTGTAATTAATCCTGCGGCAGCCGATCGGAATCTCCACAATACCGCTTCGGTACTGACGCACCGTAACCGTCACATCCGCGCCGTTTTCTTTTAGCGTCTGTGCCGCTACCTTTCCCATTTCGCCATTTCCAATCACCATACAGGTTTTGCCATCCACAGAAATTCCCTGCTCTTTCAGACAGCGGATTGCCCTGTGGATCACGGACGAATCGCCATGTGCAACCGGTACTTCTGTCTTGATTCGCTTTCCGGCCGTGATTGCCATACGGAACAATACCTCCAGAACGCTGTCTGTGGTAAAATGCTCTCTTGCCAGATTCATGGCGTCCTTTACCTGCGTAAGAATCTGATCCTCACCGATAATCTGCGATTTCAGTCCTCCGGCAAGGCAGAACAAATGCTCTGCCGCCTCTCTTCCTTTGCGGCATACAAAATATTTTTCATACGAATCCCCCTGAATGCCCTTCATTTCACACAGCCATTCATACAAAAAATCACATTTCTCCTCTTCGGCGCTTACCCATATTTCCAAGCGGTTGCAGGTAGACAAAATAATACAGCCTTGGATCTTCTGTCTTTGTTTCAGCTCTTCCATTGCCTCCCCGGCATTCTTTTTCGTAAAAGAAAATATGGACCGGATATCCAGCGGCGCTTTCATATAGTCAATCCCGATCATGGAAATATTCATTCGTTTTGTCTCCTTTTCTCAAAAATCTATATTTGACACATTGCCTTTTTTCCTCTATAATGATGCCAAAAATTGAGGAGGTACTCTCATGCAGCCTACATCCGCAAAAGCAATTCTCGTTGTCAGCTTCGGTACCAGCTATGCTTCTGCCAGAGCAGCAGCGATTGAATCCATTGAAAGCAAACTCGCCGCCGCTTTTCCAGAGCATCGTATTTACCGCGCCTGGACCAGCAAAATGATCATCCGTAAACTAAAACGTCAGGAACAGCTTATCATACCTACGGTAACCGAAGCCATAGAACAAATAATCCGCGACGGTATCCGCGAATTGATCGTCCAGCCGACACACGTAATCAACGGAATTGAAAACGATATCATGAAAGAGGACGTTTTGGCATTTAAAGACCATTTTGCCTCCATCGCATTCGGCACGCCGCTGCTCACAAGCCAGGCTGACTGTTCTGCTGTAATCAATGCCCTTGCCAATGAATTTCAACCGGATGAGAAAACCGCGCTTGTACTGATGGGACACGGCACTGACCACCATGCGAACGCCGTCTACGCCGCTCTGGATTATGCGTGTAAAGATACCGGTCATACCAATATCTTTATCGGCACTGTAGAAGCCTACCCGGCAATTGACTCCGTACTGCGACAGCTGAAAGCATTTCAACCTCAGAAAGTACTGTTGGCTCCGCTGATGATTGTAGCCGGAGATCATGCCAGAAATGACATGGCAGGTGACGAACCGGATTCCTGGAAAAATCTGCTGCAAAAAGAAGGCTATGAGGTACAGCCCGTTTTAAAAGGTCTCGGTGAATATCCAATCATCCGTGACCTGTTCTGCAGTCATGCCGCGGAAGCGGTCAAAGCATCTGCCGTTTAAATGTTTTTTATTATATACTTCCTTTTGCGATTTTTCAATATACCGTTTTCATTCTTTTCATGCCGCAAACAGACTGTCCCGTCCATAGATAGCCTGTTTTAAAGAGCAGATGCATATCTTATTTACAGAAAAATAAAATTATACATTATATGTTATATTATATATAGGAAAGAATTTATAATATAAAAAACGTTTTGCAAAATGCTTTCTTACAAAGATACAGCATCCCGCAAAACGTTTTTATATTTTATATTATTATAATTAATTATATAAGATGAAAAAAGAGATACTCATTTGAGTATCTCTTAGCAGGGCTACAAGGATTCGAACCTTGAAATGACGGAGTCAGAGTCCGTTGCCTTACCGTTTGGCGATAGCCCTAAGTTTCTTTCATGTCTCGCAACAAAATGTATTATATAGTATCCGCTTCTTTTTTGCAAGTACTTTTTTTAATTTTTTTCAAATTTTTTTCAAAAAACTTTTTTTCGAAAAAACGCTAACACTTTTGTCTTGACAGGTGTATAATCAGAACTAACATTGTGAAAAAAATATTTTATTCAGGAGAACACAAATGAGTACAATGAACATCAGCCTTTTAACAGACCTGTATGAGCTTACAATGATGCAGGGTTATTTTAAAAGCCATAACCACGAAGTTGTTGTCTTTGACATGTTTTACCGCACAAACCCAAGCGGCGGCGGATACGCTGTCTGCGCCGGACTGGATCAGGTAATCGACTATATAAAGAACCTTCGCTTTGATGAAGACGACATTGCTTATCTGGAAAGTCAGAAAATTTTCGAGCAGGACTTTTTAGATTATTTAAGAACCTTCCGTTTCAGCGGAGACATCTATGCCATTCCGGAAGGAACGGTTGTTTTCCCGCGTGAACCGCTCTTAAAAGTAGTTGCGCCAATCATGGAGGCTCAGCTTGTAGAAACTGCCATTCTTACAATTTTGAACCATCAGTGTCTGATTGCCACCAAAGCGGCACGCGTTGTTTACGCCGCGCAGGGAGACGGTATCATGGAATTCGGGCTGCGCCGCGCACAGGGTCCGGATGCAGGCGTATACGGCGCCAGAGCCGCTATGATCGGTGGCTGTATCGGTACCTCCAACGTTCTGGCCGGACAGTTATTTGATGTTCCGATCAAAGGTACGCACGCGCACAGCTGGATCATGAGCTTTCCAGACGAGTACACGGCATTTAAGACCTATGCCGATCTCTATCCAAATGCTTGCTGTCTGCTGGTTGATACCTATGATACCTTAAAATCCGGCGTTCCGAATGCCATCCGTGTTTTCCAGGAAATGCGCGATGCGGGAATTGAACTGAAAAATTATGGTATCCGTCTGGATTCTGGAGATCTCGCTTATATGTCTAAACGCGCCCGCAAAATGCTGGATGCTGCCGGATTTACCGATGCGTTTATTTCTGCTTCCAGCGATCTTGACGAGTATCTGATTGACAGTCTGAAAACACAGGGCTGTAAAATCACCTCTTGGGGTGTCGGTACAAACCTGATCACTTCCAAGGACTGTCCTGCGTTCGGCGGTGTCTACAAGCTGGCGGCCGTTCAGGCTTCCGACGGTACATTTGTTCCGAAAATTAAGCTGTCTGAAAATACCGAGAAGATTACAAACCCAGGCAATAAAACTGTGTTCCGTATCTACGAAAAGGAAACCGGCAAGGTCAAAGCCGATCTGATTGCGCTTGCAGATGAAACCTTTGACGAATCCAAAGATATGGTAATCTTTGATCCGCTTGCCACCTGGAAACGTACTAAAATCAAAGGCGGAACTTTCACAATGCGCGAACTGATGGTCCCGGTATTTAAAAACGGAGAATGTGTCTACACATCTCCGAGCGTAATGGAAATGCGTGACATCTGCTTTAAGGAATTGAACACACTCTGGGATGAAACACGCCGTCTTGTAAATCCGCAGGAGGTTTATGTCGATCTTTCTGATCGTCTGTACGATATTAAAAAGAAACTGCTGCAGGAAATGAGCATAGAAGTATAGACTTAACAAAACGATATGGAAATGACCCCTCCGTCTTTTTTAGACTGTAAGCGGTCATTTCCATATCTTATAATTGCCTTATGGTTCGCTTTATCGTTCGCTTTGCGCGGAATCGTCACCTGTTATTTTTTATGTCTGCCGTAGCCGCACCTTCCATACCCGCCATGTCTGGTTCCATAATTATCACAGACACCGTCATCATCCGCATCTGTAAAATTTTTACCGCAGCCGTTCCGGGAATGACATTCTTTATCATGATTGTCGCAAATTTCGTCGTCATTCGCATCAATATAATAGCAGGCATTTCTATGGGCAAAATTTCTGTCGTGTCCATATCCGGCCGCCAGCACACCGGATACTCCAATTGAAAATACCATCATTGCCGCTACTATAGCGATCACTATTTTTCCTCTTTTTCGTTTCATAAATATGTCCTCTCTTTAATTACAACATAGCTGTCTTACGGCTGTTTTCTTTTTTGACCACAGATGGCCCAAATTTTCATCTGCTTTTACATATCCCCCGTCAGGCGCAGCACATCTTCTATCTCTTCTACTTCCATGTCAAGGATGATTGCCAGTTCATTGACACTAAATTTACTTTCCTCACCATCCTCGCCTTCACTTAAATCTTTCACCGCGGATTCCAAATTCTGCACGCGCGCAACCAAACACTCGTCCTCGAAATTTTGCTGATTCTGATCTTCAATAAACAATTTCAGACCGCTGCGGATTTCACTGCGAAGCCATTTATCATTTTTCTGCTGCGGTTCTTTACTGCCAAGCGCAATCAAAAGATACACATTTGCTTCCTGAATCAAATCCGCCAGAAAAAGATCCGCTCTCCATAAAGAAACAGCAATCTGCGCAGCAACCGGAAGATAGAGCTTTGTCAATTCCGCCTTTGCATCTATACTTTCAGCAGCCACCAAACTCTCTTCTCCCATATTCACACATGTTTCTCCTGCTTTCGCAAGCAGTTCAAACAGATGCTCCGCTCTTTTATCATCAAATTCTGCCGTTTCCAAAGAATCCAGATATTCTTTCAGATAGACACGCTCTGTTTCGCCAAGCGCCGGAGCCTCATCCTTTTCCTGATTTTGCACAGTTCCCTCTTCTATCATGTCTGTCTCATTTCTTTTTTCCCCTGCGACCGCATGATTTTCCGTATCTGTATCGCTATTCTCCTGCGCTTCCTCCGGCGTAAAGGAAATACCCTCAATCGTAATTCCCTGTATTTTCAAATACTTAAAGATATGTAACAGCTGTTCTTTATTTAAATCCAAACCGGAGAAAAAATGTTTCACCTGTTCTCCGGTTAAACAATTTCCATTTCCTGCCGCCAAAGCACGCAGTTCCACCAGTTTTTTCTGGAAGGTTTCCACATCCATCATATTCTTTTCCTACCTTTCTATGTACGGCGGGAATTCCCCGCCCAAATTTTTTATCTGTGCGTTTATGACTCCATCTGTTTACCCATAAAGTTTGCCGCACATTTTGCGACCACCTTTTCAGTTTCCCCCATTGTTACTTTATCATTTTTCCCCATCATCACGACCGCCCCGATCGCATCGCCCTCACAGATGATTGGGCTGATGACTTGAGGACGTTTTTCCTCACTTGCCTCGAAAATATCTACGTACTCATGATCCGCCATATTGTAAAGTACATTTTCACGCTCTCCAATCAGGTTTTCCAGAGAACCGCTGATCGGCTTTCCCACATAATCACGCTTCACGCCGCCTGCCGCCGCAATAATCTGGTCTCTGTCCGTAATACAGATCGAATGTCCGGTCGTCTGCGCCAGTGATTCCGCATACTCCTTTGCAAAACTGGACAATTCTCCGATTGGTGAATACTTTTTTAAAATAATTTCACCTTCACGGTCTGTAAAAATTTCTAATGGATCCGATTCACGGATACGCAAGGTTTTGCGGATTTCTTTTGGAATGACCACACGTCCAAGGTCATCAATTCTTCTGACGATTCCTGTTGCTTTCATATAAAAACTCCTCCGTTTTATCTTCCTGTCATTTATCTTCATGTCTGGATAAATGTAGTATTTGTAAAACGAAGGAATTTATACTTGTACATTTTTATTTTGCTTCTGTTTCAGACTCTTTCTCGGTTGCTGTCTCCTCGCTTACCGCTTCTGATCCGGTTTCCGTTGCTTTCTCGCTTCCGGTCTCCGTCTCTGCCTCCGGCGCAGTAAATTTCACATCAAACGCAACCTTATCCCAAACCTCATGATTGATTTCAAAGCTTTCCGGCTCCCAGCCTTCCATCACTTCTGCATACAGATCAGATTCACGTTTTGAAATAATCTCTTCTTTTTTCTCTTCAGTCGCTTCTTTGTCAAATTCGCTGGTCAGCTGCACTACGTAATATCCGCTGGTCGCTTCTACCGGTTCCGCCGCAATCTCTCCTTCTTTCAGCTTATCGGCAGCTTCACGGATACCCTCATTTAACGTCGTATCATCTTTGCCGTAAGTTGTATCAGAAACATTCATTTCTTCATCCACAGCTTTTACAGCATCCTCCAGCGTCTCGCCGCCCTGAACGGCTGCGATTACCTCTTCCGCCTGCTTTTTGACCTCTGCCTTTTCTTCCTCCGTCAGTTCCGTCTTATTGCCTTCTTCATCCGTTTCTCCCGCAGTGCTGAAATAAGCAAAAGAGACTGCTTTCTGCGCCGCTTCCTCGTCAGAAACCTCTGTATCCGCATCTGCAATGATCGCGTCGCGCATCTTGTTCTGGATTGTATATAAGGTCAGCACACGCTCTACCGCTTCCTGATCGGCGCCCATTGCTTTCATAGCCTCATCTTCGTTATCTGCCAAAAACTGTGCCGCCGCTTCTGTGATTGCGGTTTTTTCTTCTTCTGTCACTTCTACTTCATAATCTGCCATATGCTGTTCTGCAATCAGCATGTTTTTCAGCCCTTCCATGATCTGCTCTTTAAAGGTAACGCCGTAAGCGATGCCGCTGCCAGTCAGATCCTGCTCCCACATATTCTGATCGCCGAACAGACTTCCCAGATATATTTCATTGGTCGCCTGCTGATAACGGAACAGGAAGTATGCCTCTCCGAGCGTGATATCCTTTCCGTCCATCGTTGCTGCCACATCGTCCATATTCGGAGCAGAAGCGCATCCGGTCAGCGCTGTCATGGCCAGAGCCGCGCACATGCCTGCTGTTAAAATTTTTTTTCCAAACCGATTCATATGTCTTTCTCCTTTAGTTCAAGTTTACATTACTATTTAGTATAGCTCTTTTTTTACAATACCGCAATGTTTTTTTACAGTTCAGCTGCTCTTCAGCGTGCTTCGAGATGCATGGCTGAACTGTTTTTTCATGCGGCAAATATCAAAAATGGATGTACTCATACCATCGTCTGAGCAATATCCTCTAACAGCTCACGTACGACCGTCAAAACGTCCGCATTATCCTTAGCGCTGACGCGCGGTTTCGTATACAGGAAATATGGATTGCCCTCCACCACAAATTTCAGCTTGCCGTTATATTTTCCTATCACCGCAGCAATCTTGTTTGGATCCGCCGGTGTTTTTGCATACATGGTAAACTTGATGTAATTACCTTTCTGTACCAGTTCTGTCACATAATTCTGATGCGCAACTGCTTTTAAATGCGCGATTGCCAGCAGGTTCTGCACGGCGCGCGGCGGTTCTCCAAATCGATCCATCAGTTCTTCCAGCATATCGTCGTATTCCTCCTGATTTTCAATCGCCGCGATACGCTTATAAATATCCAGTTTCTGGTACTCATTACGGATATATTTTTCCGGAATAAACGCGTCAATATCCAGATCGATCATTGTCTCAAACGCATCTGCCGGACGCGTTTCTCCCTTTAATTCCTTCACAGATTCATTAAGCATCTTGCAGTACAGATCATAGCCGACCGCTTCCATATGACCATGCTGCTCCGCTCCAAGCAGATTTCCGGCTCCGCGGATCTCCAGATCACGCATAGCGATCTTAAAACCGCTGCCCAGTTCCGTAAATTCACGGATCGCATGGAGGCGTTTTTCCGCGATTTCTTTAAGCATCTTATTACGGCGATACATCAAAAACGCATATGCCGTCCGATTACTCCGTCCCACGCGGCCACGCAGCTGATAAAGCTGAGAAAGTCCCAATGTATCCGCATCATGAATGATCATCGTATTTACATTAGAAATATCCAATCCGGTCTCAATGATCGTTGTGGACACCAGCACATCAATATCGCCGTTGATAAAATCATACATGATTTTTTCCAGCTCGCGCTCTTTCATTTGTCCATGCGCAAAAGCAATGTTCGCTTCCGGAACCAGCTTCTGAATCGTATTCGTCATCTCCACGATCGTATTGACGCGATTATATACATAATACACCTGTCCGCCGCGCGCCAGTTCGCGCCCGATTGCCTCGCGCACCATCTCTTCGTTATATTCCATCACGTACGTCTGAATGGCCATGCGCTCCATCGGCGGCTCCTCAAGCACGCTCATATCACGAATGCCAATCAGACTCATGTGAAGCGTTCGCGGAATCGGCGTTGCCGTTAAGGTCAGCACATCTACATTCATCTTCATCTGCTTAATCTTTTCTTTATGCGTCACGCCAAAGCGCTGCTCTTCATCCACGATCAGTAGCCCCAGATCTTTAAACACCACATCTTTTGAAAGAACACGATGTGTACCGATCAGGATGTCCACCAGCCCTTTTTTCAGATCTGTCAGCGTTTTTTTCTGTTCTGTCGGAGTACGGAAACGGCACATCAGATCGACGCGCACCGGAAACTCCTTCATGCGCTGCACAAACGTATTATAATGCTGCTGCGCCAGAATCGTTGTCGGCACCAGATAGACGACCTGTTTGCCTTCCTGCACTGCCTTAAAGGCCGCGCGGATCGCCACTTCTGTCTTACCGAATCCTACGTCCCCGCAGATCAGGCGATCCATAATCTTCGTACTCTCCATATCTTTTTTCGTCGCCTCAATCGCCGCCAGCTGATCATCGGTTTCCTCGAACTCAAACATCTCTTCAAATTCGTGCTGCCACAAGGTATCCGGACCATACACAAATCCCTGTTTTTCCTGACGCTCCGCATAGAGCGCCACCAATTCTTTGGCAATATTTTTAACCGCGGTTTTCACACGCGCGCGTGTCTTATGCCACTCCTGCCCGCCGAGCTTGTTCAGCTTCGGCACCTTGGCGGCATCCGCGCCGGCATATTTCTGCAGAACGTTCGACTGCGTCGCCAGCACATACAGATTACTTCCTCCGCTGTACTCCACCTTCATATAGTCCTTCATTACACGGTCAACCTCAATTTTTTCGATGCCGCGATAAATGCCAAGACCATGACTTTCATGCACCACATAATCCCCGATGTTTAAATCAGCGAAGCTGGAAATTTTTGTTCCCTCATACAGACGCTGTTTTTTTCGTTTTTTACGCTCTTTTCCGAAAATATCACTCTCATTGATGACAGCAAAACGCACCAGCGGATACTCATAGCCGCGATGGGTGCTGCCCTTCGCCACCAGAATTTCCCCCGGCATGATCACACGATCCATATCCTCGGTAAAAAAGCTGTTCAGCTCCTGCTCGCGCAGATCCTCTGCCAGACGATTCGCCCTGGTGCGCGAAGCACACAAAAGCGCTACCTTGTACCCTTCCTTTTTCCAGCGTTTTAGATCCTTCACAAGCTGTTCAAAACTGTTGTTATAAGAGCTGACTGAACGCACCGTCATATTATAGGTGGCTGTGACTTTCCACTCTTCTTTTGGGGTATCCATAATACACAGTCCCAGACAATTTCTGCGGTTCATACTGCCGATCACGGCCTGACTGCCGTAAAGAATCTTCGCCTGTCCGGGCAGAATATATCCCTTGGAAAGACGGCTCTTCATATTTTCCGCAAACTCTGTCTCGACTGCGCGCCCCTCCTCGGCAATACGATTCGGTTCATCCAAAAAGATCAGATCGTCCTCCGAAAAATAATTCAGGAACGTAACTGTCTCGTCTGTAAAATACGGCATAAATCCTTCCAGCCCGGTCCGTTCCTGATATTCCAAAAGGCGATCGCAGGTTTCCTCTGCCAGCACTTTGACACGGTGCGCCTCCTCCGTCTGCATAGCCGCGCGAAACGTTTTTTCCTGTTTTTCGCCCTCTTTTTTTATCTTCTTTGCCGCCGCGACCGCCTGCTCCTGCGTAATGATCAATTCTCCGGCCGGATAAATCCGCACAGATTCCAGATTTTCGATCGAGCGCTGACTCTCCGCATCAAAACTGCGGATCGAATCGATCTCATCTCCCCACAGCTCAATGCGCACCGGCGTTTCCTCCGTCAGCACAAAGATATCGATGATACCGCCGCGGACGGCAAACTGTCCCGGCACTTCTACCTGAGATACCTTTTCATACCCCATACCAGACAGCTGTCCAGAAAGTTTTTGCAGATCAACGGCACTGTCCTGCTGAAATTCCAGAATGTTTTCTTCCAATACAGAAAGAGGCAAAAGTCGCTCCATACAACCCGGAAGTGTCGTGATCACCGTCACCTCTTCCTCCTCCAAAAGCGCGCGCAGTACATTCATACGCGCCCCGGCAATCTGATGACTCTGAATATCCGCATTATAAAACATCAGATCACGCGCCGGATATAAGTACACATTTCGATCAAAAAAACGATAATTCTCATAAATTTCTTTTGCCCGCAGATCACTATAGGTCAAAATCAGCTTATGGCGGTATCCCTCTCCCGCACAATACATAAAATGCGATTTCTGCGCTTCAATGCAGCCGGAAACCTGTATGACACCTCTGTTTTTTTTCAACTTTTCCCGAATCTGCTGAAATTCCTCCAGTTCTCTTAGCGGCTCGGTAAATGTTTTCATAAAGATTTACACCTTCCTATTATACTCATTCATCGCCTCATCCGCGCCATAGGAAACAATCTTTGCCACTGCCTGCGCGCCGCGCTCATACGCGTCGATCATCGCCAGCTTTTCCTCACCGTGGAAACGGCTCAATACATAATCCGCCAGATCAAATCCGACCGGCTTTTCTCCGATTCCCACACGCACACGCACAAACTCCTGCGTGCCCGCATGCGCAATGATATTTTTCATGCCGTTGTGTCCGCCCGCACTGCCCTTTTTGCGGATGCGTAGCTGCCCCGGCTCCAAACTGATATCATCATAGACAACGATCAGCTCTGTCTCCACATCAATCTTATAAAAATCCATCAGCTCACGCACACTCTCGCCGCTTAAATTCATAAACGTCTGCGGCTTCGCTAATACCACATGCTGACCGTCAATGATCCCTTTTCCCACCAGCGCCTTAAATTTTTTTGTTTCCACCTCAATGCGGTATTTATCCGCTAACGTATCGATCACCTCGAACCCGACATTATGTCTGGTTCCCTCATATTTCTTTCCCGGATTTCCAAGTCCTACTATAATATACATGTTTTATTTCTCCTTTATGCCAAGATACCGCGCAATCCGCAGGACATCTTTTCCTGCCTGTTGACAGCCACATAAGGCCGCACAAAAGCAAACCACCCCTTTTCGGAGGATATCTGCTTCTGCGCGACCTCTCTTTTGCCGCATATCATTATTGTATCTCGAAATTCAAATCTTGTACATAGAAAAACACAAATCCCAAAAAAATTAAAATCCTATACTTAACAAATTTCTTCCTATGTTTCGGCAAGAAGCTCCAAAATAAATTCCAGAGGCTCGTCCAATTCCTGCGCTATTATTTCCGGCGTTTTGTTCCTTGCCAGCTTCTTTACAATTACTCTGGTACCTTCTTTTATTCCTTCTTTTCTTCCTTCTTCCAGCCCTTCCTCGCGCGCATCCTCTCTCCACACTTCTCTTGCCTCTTCTTCATCATATTCATACAGACATCTGTGCATGACCTCACTCCTATTCCGTATCAGGAATTCCTTTAAAATTCCCTTTTTTATACATTCTGTTACCGCGTTTTCGACCGCCGCCTCCAGCGGCAGTTTCCTTTCATACCTGCGAACACTCTCTACATACTGCATATACTCCGCAATCTCCTTGCAGTTTGCTTTTAGCTCTTCGTTCATCCCCGGATTGATGTTCAGCACCGTTACCTTCAGCTCCAGACGCGGATCCTTTGTCTTTTCCGCAAACAAGTCTGAAAGACGCATTTCCTCACGCTCCGGGCGCGGTTCTTTCCCATTATAGAAAACGACAAACTCCGGTGTCGGGATCAACTGCTTTCTTCTGGACAGCAGACGCTTTTTATCAACCATTTTTTCCAACTCGTCCGCCACATACATCAGGTTCCCGAGCGGGATGTTCGGGCATACCGTGGACTGGTGCTCGTACAGGTTCAGGCTGCTGTCCAGAATAAACGCCAGATCGTTTTTCATTCCCATGTAGATCGCATTTTCCAGTGTCACGATCCGCAGCTGTTCCGGATCTGCATAGGCTGTACCCCGCAGCGCATTGTAAAGGCTCAGCAGCGCCTTTTTCTCTTTAAACAACATCCGGAAAACCGTATCCTTATAGTTCCGGTTCACGCCCGGATACGGCACCGGATATCCCGGCTGCTCCGCTGCTTCCATACTGTTTTTTGTTTCCTGTTCCATATCGTTTCCTCCTGCAATTATTTTGACGCAGGAGCATTTCCGAAAATCTCCTGCTTTTTGGGAAAGCATAAGATTTTCAGAATCACAGATTCACAGGTCACGCCTGTGATAAGACCGGGCAGATGCCCAAAAAGAAATCAGAATCATATGCTTATCAAAATAGTATCATGATTCTGATTTTATGTCAATATTTTATTTTTATATCCTCTTTTTATTTATGTTGCCATTAGTATATACTCCGCAGAAACTTTGAAAAAGCCGTTATTTTCTTTTTCCGAAACGCTTAAATCCCAGCCAGATAACCGGCGGCAGCAGCAATAAACAAGGCGTAAGATCATATCCAAATACTTTGATAAATCTCCCATACAAATCCATCTTCGCATATTCTGTAATCTGCTTCATAATTAGTCTAAAAATCCAATAACCAGTAAACTGCGTCAGCCAAAAAATTTCCTGCATTCTCAAATAGTCAATGGCACAAATACGATTTATCAGCAACAAAACCGCTGCCGTTATCATAAACAAAAAACACAATACCACAAATCCTACCGATAATATTTCATCCATACGACTTAGCATATCCTGACTGACCTTTATTTTACTATCAATTGCTTCCAATCGAAATATTACTGCAGAAAGCGCTGTTAAATGTACAAGAAGCGTAGCTATTGCATACGTCAAAGTAATTTCTTTAACCCTTTTTAAGGTTCCCACCCTAATCTCCTCCATTACTTATTGATTATTTTTTCTTCCACCGTAGTGCAATCCCGCGAAGCATTTATGTTATAAAAAATTTCACACATCAGTACAATAAGGTCTTTCCACAACACAGAAAAGAAGATACCACAAAATCATCTGTTTTCCATGATTTTATGATACCCTCTCTGCTAAAAACCTTTTCTATCCCATCTTCTCTGCCAGCGCGGTCATCACCTCAGAAATCCGGATCTTCTGCGGACATTTCTGCTCACAGCTTCGGCATCCCACGCAGGAGGACGGCTGTTTTTCTGCCGGCAGCGCCGCCGCCTTTGCCAGCGCGTCCTTCGCGGTCGTCTCAAATACTGTATCATTATACAGATTCATCAGCGTCGGAATATCCAGCTCCTGCGGACACTCTGATACGCAGTAACGACAGGAGGTACACGGCAGGATATTCATCATAGAATCTGCCACTTCCTGAAGTACCGTCATCTCTTCTTCGTTTAACGGCTGCAGTGTTTCATAGGTTTGGATATTATCCTGCAGCTGCTGCATATTGGACATGCCGGATAATGTCATGGTTACTTCCGGGATGGTCTGCAGGAAACGGAACGCCCATTCCGGCGCTTTTCTGTCCGGACGAAGCGCCTGCAGTTTTTTCGTATTTTCCCCGGAAAGCGCCGCCAACTTGCCGCCGCGCACCGGTTCCATTACCCATACCGGCAGATTGTAACTTCGGATCAAGTCTACCTTTTCTTTCGCCTGCTGCAGCTTCCAGTCCAGATAATTCAGCTGGATCTGTACAAACTCCAAATGCTCACTATAAGCATCCAGAAAACGTTTCATATCCTCCAGACTGGCATGCGCTGAAAAACCAAGATGACGAATCCGTCCCGCTTCTTTTTCTTTCAGCAAGTAATCCATGATCCCATATTTCGGATCCAGATACCAGTCGATATTTCGGTCGCAGACATTATGGAACAGATAGAAATCAAAATATTCCACATTGCATTTTTTCAGCTGTTCTTCAAAAATCTCCGCCGGTCTCTCCACTTTATCCAAATCAAACCCTGGGAATTTGCTTGCCAGATAAAAACTTTCTCTCGGATACTTCGCCAAAATCTTGCCCATCACGATCTCAGATTTGCCTTCGTGATAACCATAAGCGGTATCAAAATAATTGATGCCATGCTTGATCGCATATTCCACCATTTCCGCCGCAGCCGCTTCGTCAATCGGTGAGGATGCGTCTGCCCCCGTCACCGGCAGGCGCATTGCTCCCATTCCCAGTGCCGATAATTTTAAGCCATGAAAATCTTTATAAATCATATCGTATGCTCCTTATTCTGTCTCATCTTCCGCAGCCTGTACTGCTTCTTCGTATTTTTCCAAAATCATTTTCTGGATTTTCTCGCGTGTTGTTGAATTAATCGGATGCGCAATATCACGGTATTCGCCGTCCGTCGCCTTACGGCTCGGCATTGCGATAAATAATCCCTTTTCTCCCTCAATAACTTTAATATCATGAATCACAAACTCATCATCCACAGTAATAGAAACCACTGCCTTCATTTTGCCCTCTTTTGATACTTTGCGTACTCTTACATCTGTGATTGTCATAATCTTTTCTCCCTTCTCCGGATTTCTTTTGTCTTTCTTTTATTGTAGTGCTGAAACCTGTAAAACGCTAAATCCAGACACTCTCCTACATCATATAACGTTCGTTTGATTCCACAACCACTTTAATACCGTCTTCTCCTTTTAAAACGGAATTTGCGCGGATCGTGTCGCCGCTTTCCACGATGCAGTTTTCTATATGCGTATTGTCGCCAATATACACATCATTTAAAATAATTGAGTTGCGGATCACGCAGTTTTGTCCCACAAATACTTTTTTAAATAAAACTGAATTTTCCACTTCTCCGTTAATAATACAACCGGCAGATACCAGGCTGTTTCTCACCAGAGCACCCGGATTGTATTTCGCGGGCGGCATATCCTCTATTTTTGAATAAATATTAGGATACTGACGGAAGAAATAATCCCGTACATCCGGCTTTAAGAAATCCATATTCGTCCTGTAATAAGCGTCAACCGTCGAAATATTCGCCCAATACCCCTGCATTTTATAGGTATAAATCCGTTTCACATTTTTGTAACGTACTAAAATATCATTTACCAGATCAAACCGATCTTCAGATGTAGCTTTTTCAATCAGCTCGATCAGCAAACGGCGTCGGATCACATAGATGCCTGCGGAAATATATTGCCCGTCCGCTACTATCGGTTTTTCCTCAAATCCTTCCACTCTGCCGTCCATATTCGCCCGGATCACGCCGAAGCGCCCGATATCATCTCCCTGAGGCACGGTTGTGCTGACAATGGTAATATCCGCCTTCTTCTCAATGTGATATTCCAGCACCTTGTTGTAGTCAAGCTTATAAATACCGTCGCCGGACGCGATCACCACATACGGCTCATGCGTCTTTTTCAGAAAATCCAGATTTTGCGCAATGGCATCGGCGGTACCGCGATACCAAAAATTATTGCCAACCGTGATTGTCGGCGTAAACACAAACAGACCGCCCTGTTTTCTGCCGAAATCCCACCACTTGGAGGAACTCAGATGTTTATTCAGAGATCTGGAATTGTACTGTGTCAGAACAGCCACTTTCTGAATACCGGAGTTTGTCATGTTGCTCAAGGCAAAATCAATACTGCGATAACTTCCTGCCATCGGCATAGCCGCGATCGCTCTTTTGTTAGACAGTTCACGCATTTTCTGATTGTTGCCGCCTGCTAAAATAATCCCTATCGCTCTCATGCCTGATCACCATCCTTAATCACAGATTCGCCGCTCGCAAGAATGCCGTCCGGATAATCTTCCGCGCTTGTAATACCGGCAATCGCCGTATTCTTTCCTATTATGACACCGTCCGGGATCACACTGTCTTCCCCGATGGTTACAAGACCGCCTGCATATACATCCGGCTTGAAACGGTTCGGCACCTCTTCTCCAACACCCATCTGCACACCATTGCCGACTGTCACTTTTTCAGCAATAATCGCCCGATCGATCACAGCGTTTTCGCCGATCTCCGTTCCCTTCATAATAATAGAATCACGCACAACCGCGCCTTTTCCGATCGTCACGCCCGCGCCGATCACGGAATTTTTCACTTCACCGTAAATTTCCGTACCGTCACCGATAATACTGCGCTCCACGACCGCATCTGCGGAAATATATTGCGGCGGAATAATATCGCCGGAAGTATAGATTTTCCAAAATTCCTCATAAAGATTAAATTCCGGAATAATGTCGATCAGCTCCATATTGGCCTCCCAGTAGGAACTTAAAGTACCGACATCCTTCCAATAGCCATTGTATTCATAAGCAACTAGCTTATCTCCTTTTTCATGGCAGTACGGAATAATATGCTTTCCGAAATCACAGCCCGGCACACTGGCGTTGGCAATCAGCGCTTCGCGCAGTACCTTCCATGTAAATATGTAAATCCCCATAGACGCCAGATTGCTCTTTGGCTCTTTAGGTTTCTCCTGAAACTCTGTGATGCGGCTTGTATCGTCTGTAACAACCACACCAAAGCGACTGGCCTCTTCCCATGGCACCGGCATCACCGCAATACTGACAGCAGCGCCGCTTGCCTTATGAAAATCAAGCATCACTTCATAATCCATCTTGTAGATATGGTCTCCTCCCAGAATCAGGACATACTCTGGATTAAACATTTCCATATACATCAGATTCTGATAAATGGCATTGGCCGTACCTGTATACCACTCCGTATCCGTGCTCTTTTCATACGGCGGAAGAATGCTCACACCGCCGACATTGCGGTCAAGATCCCACGGAATACCGATTCCGATATGTGTGTTAAGACGCAGCGGCTGGTACTGGGTAAGTACGCCAACCGTATCTACGCCGGAATTAATGCAGTTGCTGAGCGGAAAATCAATAATCCGATACTTTCCGCCGAAGGCGACTGCGGGCTTTGCTACTCTGGAGGTCAGTACACCGAGCCGACTTCCCTGACCGCCTGCCAGCAACATCGCGATCATTTCTTTACGAATCACATTATCACCTCTTGCTGTTAGTCTGATTTTGTCACCTGTTTACAGTGTTACTGTAATAGCATCATTATAACACAGCTTTCCAAAATAGTGAACGCTTTTTACAAAAAATATTTATTTTAGAACGACTTTTTGTGAAATATAATGATTTTTTTCCTGTTTTTTTGACAGTATCAATATTTATTCTCCAGTTTTTGACACGAAAAACGCGTCTTTTAGAATGGTTTTTTTCTTTTCTTTTTTTCTATTTTGCGGTATGATGTAAGTGACAGCAAATGCTGCTGTTCATAATCATCCATAAATGATATTTACGAAGAGGAGATTTCTTACTATGTACAAAATAGATTTTAAACATCCGATCCATGTTTATTTTATCGGTATCGGCGGTATCAGCATGAGCGGACTGGCTGCTGTTCTGGCAGACCGCGGATTTACGGTTTCCGGCTCTGACCGCAGCGAAACCGAGCTGACACATTGGTTAGAAAAAAATGGAGTGAACGTTTATTACGGACAGCGCGCTTCTAACTTAACAGACGATATTGATCTGATTGTTTATACTGCCGCTATCCATCCTGATAACCCGGAATACGCAGAGGCTGCTGCCAGAAATCTGCCGATGCTCACCAGAGCAGAACTGCTCGGACAGTTGATGACAAATTATCCGATGCCGATCGCTATTGCCGGTACGCACGGAAAGACGACAACGACCTCCATGCTGACGCACATCCTGCTTGCAGCCGAAAGCGACCCGACAATCTCTGTCGGCGGTATCCTTCCGGCAATTCACGGAAACATCCGTGTCGGCGGCGGAGATATTTTCCTGACAGAAGCCTGTGAATATACCAACAGCTTTCTTGATTTCTTCCCGAAAATCAGTGTGATCTTAAATATTGATGCCGATCATCTGGATTTCTTTAAAGATCTTGATGATATCCGCCATTCTTTCCGTCTTTTTGCCGAAAAACTTCCGGCAGACGGTACGCTGATTATCAGCAGTGATATCCCTCAGGTGGAAGAACTCACCAAAGATCTGCCCTGCCGTGTTCTTTATTATGGAAGCAGCGCCGCTTCCGATTATGCCGCGACAGATATTTCCTATAATGAATCCGGCTGTGCTTCCTTTACTTTATTAAAAGGCGGAAAAGAACTTGGACAATTCCATCTGCAGGTACCCGGTATCCACAATGCCTTAAATGCCATCGCAGCGCTTGCGGTCGGCGATCAGCTCGGCATTTCCACCGATACCCTGCAGGACGGTATTTATTCCTTCACCGGAACTGACCGCCGCTTCCAGTTCAAAGGCGAAATCGGCGGCGTAACCATCGTTGACGATTACGCGCATCATCCTACAGAAATTAAGGCAACTCTGCAGGCGGCAAAACAGCGCGCGCACAAAACGGTATGGTGCGTATTCCAGCCGCACACCTATACCCGCACCAAAGCGCTGATGGACGATTTCGCAGAAGCGCTCTCTCTGGCTGACGAGGTGGTGCTGGCTGATATTTACGCTGCGCGCGAAACGGATACGCTCGGTGTAAGTTCCCGGGATCTGCTGGAAAAAGTTGCAGCGCACGGCACCAGCGCGCATTATTTCCCCTCCTTTGATGAAATCGAAAATTTTCTTCTGGAAAATTGTACACAAGGCGATTTGTTGATAACTATGGGGGCAGGAGATGTAGTAAAAATCGGCGAAAAGTTACTTGGCAAATAGATATCCACATTATCCACACGTTTATGCACATTCTCAGCTAATAAACGTGTGGATTTTTTTGTGCACAGTCTTGTAGACATAACTTTGTAAATGCAAACTTATATTTTTCGACAAAAACCGCTTATTTCCTGCATTTTTACGTTTGACAATAATTGTCACTATTCACTTACCCACATTATCCACATTATCCACATGAAATGTCGACAACTTTTCGCGGTATAAGTATCTGTTCCCATTTTCCACAAACTATGTTATTGTTATACTATAACTGAAACTTCTATGAAAATATGGCAGGTGAATATCTTGATCTTACATAAATACAGCGCCGGTGATTTTACTCTGGTGCAAAACCGTTTTTTTGATGAATATATGATTGCCGCAAACGGCGAATTTGTAAAAATATATTTGTATCTGCTGCGCGCCTCCGCTGCTGAGCGTGAACTCTCACTCTCCTCGATCGCGGATGCCTTTAACTACACGGAAAACGATGTCAGACGCGCGCTCTCCTACTGGGAAAAATGCGGTCTTCTGCAGCTTTCCTACGATACACAGGGTTTACTGACCGATCTCATCCTAACGGATGGACCAATACAGGCGCCGCAGACAAGCCATCCTGAAAAACATCCGGAACCACTGCCGGTAAACACCGTTTCTGTTCCGGAAGCAGAAACTGCCGCTGCCGAGGAACCGCTGCCGGAACAAACATCGATACAGATGACCGTTTCCGCCAGCCGAAAAAAAGAACTGGCCCAAAATGAAGAGATCAAACAGCTTCTCTGGGTTGCGGAACAGTATCTTGGAAAGCAGCTTAGCAGCACAGAAGTAAATCATATTCTCTATTTTTATGATGAACTGCATTTCTCCGCAGATCTGATCGAATATCTGGTGGAATATTGTGTCTCTAAAGGAAAGCGCAGCATTCACTATATGCGCACCGTGGCTTTGGAATGGGCCTCCAAACATATCTCCTCTGTGGAAGAAGCAAAAAAGGATACCAATCTCTACAGCAAGGACTATTACGCGATCCTCGGCGCGTTCGGCATCAAAGACCGCGGCCCGGCACAGTCTGAGATTGAATTTATGTCGCGCTGGTTCGGCAGCATGGGCTTCTCCAAAGAACTCGTACTCGAAGCCTGCCGCCGCACGATCAACAGCACGCATAAGCCAAGTTTCGCCTATACCGATCGTATTTTAGAGAACTGGAAAGAAAAAGGTGTAAAAAAACTCTGCGATCTGGAACCGCTTGACCAGGCCAAGCATCCCCGCCGTACCGCCAAAGCAGCGCCGCAAACGGCCGCTGCCGGAAACCGTTTCAATAATTTCCCACAGCGAGATTACGACTATGATAAGTTGGAACAGCAGCTTCTTGACTGCTAGAAAGGAATATCGTGGCACTGAATAATTCACAATATGATTCTATTATGCGGGACTATTCCCGCCGTCAGAATAAGCATCGGCATGTCCTTGAGGAACATATGCATGAGGTACGCGAAGCGCTTCCCCGCATCAGGGAAATTGATGACGCGATTGCCTCGACAAGCGTTGCCTGCGGACGACGCATACTCTCGGGAGATGCCGGGGCGCTTGCCGGCTTAAAAAAAGAAATCGCCGCGCTCGCCAAAGAACGCAGTGAGGTTTTGATACGCGGCGGCTATCCGGCAGATTATCTGGAAATGACCTACGATTGCCCGGACTGCCAAGATACCGGTTATATCACCAACCGCAAGTGCCACTGTTTCCGCCGGGCAGAAATCGATCTTTTATATACGCAGTCCAATCTGGCAGACATTCTCGAACTGGAAAACTTTGATACCTTTTCCTATGATTATTATTCAGACGAGATCCTCGATCCGCAGAGCGGTGTTTCTTCCCTGTCACGCATCCGCCGGGTTGTAGAAACCTGCCGTAAATTTGTAGATGAGTTTGATGAAACACCGGGAAATCTGTTTTTCTACGGTGA
Source organism: uncultured Marvinbryantia sp. (assembly GCA_937915375.1). Lineage (GTDB taxonomy): Bacteria > Bacillota > Clostridia > Lachnospirales > Lachnospiraceae > Marvinbryantia. Next base: position 55,501 of record CALDMO010000032.1, on the reverse strand, counting down.
TACGGGAGTCGGAAAAACCTTCCTCTCCCACTGCATCGCAAAGGAACTTCTGGATTCCACACACTCAGTCGTCTATTTTTCCGCGCAAGAGCTTTTCGAAGCTTTCGCTCAAAAACGTTTTTCCCGTCCGGGCGAAATAGAAGATCATACCGACTGTATTTATGACTGTGATCTGCTGATCATTGACGATCTCGGAACAGAACTGACAAACACTTTTGTTAATTCAGAACTATTTCTGTGTATCAATCATCGGCTGAGCCGCGGAAAAGCGACCATCATTTCAACCAATCTGTCGCTGAAATCCTTTGCCGACACCTATTCCGAACGAATCTTTTCACGGATCTCCAATCACTACACAATGCTGAAACTGTTTGGACGCGATATCCGCCTGCAAAAGAAACTCAAACACAAAACAATTTAAATAAGCTTGCATAAATTAAAATTTATACTATAATAATCATTACGAAGGGCTGTCTGCCCTTTCACATTGCATCTTTGTGGTGGCAAAAAACTTTTACATACCACATTTATTAAGAATACGGAGGAAGATACGTGCATACCGATTTATATTTCAATGATTCTTTACCTGTAGGACCGCTGGCGCTGATCGCGCTGGACAGCTTTCGCCCTGTCGGCGAAAAAGTAAACCAGTTTCTGGTGGACTGGCGTAAAAAACGTGACCTGGAACACAGCTCTGACGCTGCATTTTTAGAATACGCAAAAGATTCTTATCTGGTAAATACTAAGGTGCCGCGTTTTGGCTCCGGTGAGGCAAAGGGTATCATCGTGGATTCCGTTCGCGGTGACGATCTCTATATTCTGGTCGATGTCTGCAATTACAGCATGACCTATTCCTTGTGCGGCAAAGAAAATCATATGTCACCAGATGACCATTTCCAGGATTTAAAACGTATCATCGCTGCTGCGGAAGGAAAAGCGAAACGTATCAACGTGATCATGCCGTTTTTATATGAAAGCCGCCAGCATAAAAGAAGCGGCCGCGAATCGCTTGACTGCGCGCTTGCTCTTCAGGAACTGGTAAACATGGGTGTTGACAATATTATCACCTTTGACGCACATGACCCGCGTGTACAAAATGCGATTCCGCTGCACGGCTTTGAAACTGTTCAGCCGATTTATCAGTTTATCAAAGGATTGTTCCGGGCGGCGCCGGGACTTCACATTGACAAAAATTCCATGATGATCATCAGCCCGGACGAGGGCGGTATGAGCCGCGCCGTTTACATGGCAAACGTACTCAGTCTTGATATGGGTATGTTCTATAAAAGAAGAGATTATTCCGTGATTATTGACGGCCGCAACCCGATTGTATCACATGAGTTCCTCGGCTCTAATGTAGAGGGAAAAGATATGGTAATTATGGACGATATGATTTCTTCCGGTGACAGTATGCTGGAAGTAGCTGCCGCCTTGAAAAAGCTGAAAGCAAATCGTATTTTCCTCTGCTCTACCTTTGGTCTTTTTACCAACGGTATGGAGAAATTCGATAAAGCATACGAAAATGGTGTATTTGATTATCTGTTGACTACCAACCTGGTATACCAGAGTCCGGAACTGCTTTCCAAGAGTTATTACACCAGCTGTGATTTGAGCAAATATCTTGCACTGATCATTGATACACTAAATCATGACGGTTCCATCAGCTCTCTGCTCAATCCGCTGGATCGTATCAACAGCTTTCTGGAACGCGTCAATAAATAATTTATTCATTGTATATTTTCTGCATAATTTCCTGTTCACGTCTATGACAGGTAAATAAAAGTACCTGATGCCCGCTTCTGGCCAGCCATCTTAAGGCTCGCTCAAGGCGGGTATCGTCGTATGTGAGGAATGCGTCATCTAAGATTACCGGAAGCCTTTCATCCGGCATCATCAGATCCGCGCAGGCCATGCGAAGCGCAAAATAAATCTGCTCCATACTGCCTCGGCTGACCTGCCAGATAGACAGAAGCTTTTTCGGCGTCTGAATACACACCTCAAAATTTTCATCCAGAGAAACACCTGTGTACTTTCCTCCTGTAATCTCGCCTAAAATTTCTGAAACACGACTATTGAGTTTTTTCGCATATTCTCGATAAAGCTCCGTACCGACCTCTGTCAGCGTATCGATTGCCAGGGAAATGGCAGACAGTTCTTTCTCCGCCTCTTTTATGGCGCTATTGTCTTTCTGCATCTGATCGTATTCCTCTTTTAAGTTTCTCTCCAGAGCAATTTTCTCCTTTCTGGTTCCCGAAATCCACTCCAGATTCAGCTGCAGACGCTGACGTTTGGGAGCCTCCTCCCTCTGTCGCTTCATACGTTCTCTCTGTCTCGCATAGGCAGCCTGCAGCGCTTGTTCCCGGCGGAGCGACTGCTCACGGCGAAGTATTTCTTTTCTCCGCTGATCCTCACGATTTAGGAAGATCACACCTACACAGGCCAACAAAATCACCGACGCACAGCCGATCCGTGCCGGTAATTCCGTCAGCACTATCCCCGCCGTCAGCGCCGCTGCCGCAATAAAAGCCATGATGATTTTGCCGATCTTCCATCCATTCATACGATCTGTTTCCCGCTCCGAAGCCAGCACAGCTTCCAGCGCTTCCGCTTCCTGCCCATCCTTATCTCCGGTAAGCATACTTAATTTCTCACGGCATTTCTGTTCTTCCCGCTCTAGTTCTTCTATCTCCTGACGCGCGTAATCCAACTTCATGGAAAGTTCCTGCATCTGCTCTACTTTCTCTGCTGTGCGCTGCTTTTTTTCGCGTTCCAATTTTCTGCGCTCACCTTGCAGTTCTTCTATCGCCTGTGTCAGATCCACTTTCTGTCCGCTGCCGAAGGATGCGTTCAACATATAATTACGCACTGCATTGGCAAGTTCTCCCCCTGTCTTTGCCGATGTTCCACCGAAAAAAACAGTATTATCAAAGGCTGTCTCGTCAAGTTCCTCCAAAAGCGTCTGTAAATCCCCCTGCTGCGGACTGAGTTCCTCTCCATCTGTTTCACAGTAAAGTCTTACGCCCTTCTCTCCAGAAGAAAAATCACGCTCAATACGAAATATTTTCCCACCGCTTTGAAAACGCAGGACTCCGGCAAACCAACTGCCATTTTCCCATGGCTGACGAACCATATATTCATCAGTTGCCGCTGCCCTCCCCCGCAGTCTCGGCAAACCGTACAGCATAGCACGGATAAAAGCGCGCATTGTACTCTTGCCGGTTTCATTTTCTCCATAGATAATGTTGACCCCCGGATGAAACTTCATATTCTGATTTGTAAATTTTCCAAAATGATCCATGCGTATTTCAAGAATTTCCATCCACCGCTCTCCTCAAATAAATCTTATTTTTCTGAAAATATTATACAATATATTTCCTTCGTTTCCTATTTACATAAAACATCCAACCCATAATACAATGCCTGTTCCCGCACACGCCGCTGTTCTTCGCTGTCATCCGGCCGCGGCAACAGTTTTTCAATATATTTCCCGATCAGGTCCCCTCGATGTATGCGCTGCAATTCTTCAAAATCGTAGTCCGGACACGTCTTATCGATGATTTCCACGATATTTCCGCATTGTGTATATGCCTGTACTGAAAATCTGATATCCGGGCTGCGATAGCCGGTCAAGGTCACTTTGTAAAAATGCTGTCTACCGCGTCTGTGTATTTCTGCCTCCAAACGGTCGCGAATTGCATGATCCGTATCCTCGCGAACACATGCTATTTCCAAATGTACATATTCGCGGCTGGCCAGCGGTACAAATTCTGTCTGTATCACACCATTATGATATTCTCCCAGAATGCACCCATGCATGCCGGTATCATTGACATCGATCGGTTCAAGCGCCCCGGCATAAGCAATCTGGTTCTCCACCAGCACCTGCGGCTTATGAATATGTCCAAGCGCTACATAATCAAATCCGCTTCTTGCTAGTTTGCGTTTATCAATCGGAATATGCGCGCTGTCTCCGCCATGCGCCAGCAAAATATGACAGCCGTCCTCCGTATCCGGACGCAAGTGATCATAACGCGGCTGCGCAATTTCTTTTTGATAATAACTAAATCCGTAAACACTCGTCTGCAACTCCTCAAATCGAACGCATTCGCACTCTTTCCCATCCAGAAAGCAAACATTCTCTGCCCACTCAAAAGTTCGCGACGGAGCATCCGGGCGCAGGTGATCATGATTTCCCGCAATCCAAACCACCTGTGTACAGCTTAATTTTCCAAACAAATAATTTACTTCTTTTAATTCACGTAAAAGCGGCGGCCGATGAAACAAATCTCCGGCAATCAAAAGTAGATCTGCCTTTTCTTCCTCGGCTAGATCCAGAAGTTTACGAAATGTATGCCAGATTTCTTCCCTGCGCAGCTCTGACCACGGTTTTCCCTTATCCGGCTGTGCGCCTAAATGAATATCCGCCGCATGTATAAATCTCATATCCTTCTCCTCCCTTTTCTGCGTCACAATCAGTTTCTCTGTTTCGTTTTATATAGTAGATACTTCTCTGTTTGTCCGTTGGTGCAGACTGCGGATCCGCCGCATTGCCTTTCTAGGCTCATCGTCCATCCGTGACAGTAAATGTCCGACACTGGTCAGCGGCAGCCATCTACGTCCCAAATAATCACGATAGCTACACCACCAATAATCTTCCGGCTTATCCACAAACCCCAGTCCAACCGGCAACAGGTGCACTCTCACACAGTAACGCTCTGTCTGCTTTTCTTTTGTCAGCTTATGCAGGATCGGTTTTCGAAAAACCTTCTGACATGTTACCGTTTTAATAACAGTGGTTTCATACTCCATTATCAAATTGTTTGAAAAACATTCCACCTGCTCGGCATTTTGAGCCCGCAGCACCAAATGCATCTCATTATCCAACACACAGTATGCCAGCACCTGTACCCCCGTGTCATCCCGGCACATTACAGCAATATTCAGTATTTTCATCTTCTGAATCTCTGTCTCAAATAATTGTTGGTTGCACTTCCCACGCAGCTGTACATAACAAGACTGCATCTCCTCAAAATTTTGTTGCATTAACAGCACTCTCCTCTTTCATAAAACACACGGACTGTTATCCGTCTCCTCTCAGTTACTCCCTTATCATACGTGCTGTATTTTCAAACTTGCAAGAAAATTCTGTTTATTGTGACAACTCGAAACTTTTTTCTGTTTTTCTGTATCAATTGGTCTGCGATGCGTTGTTTTGTGTCATTTCGTCACAAACAATATGTATCAGTTCAACTGCACCCCGCATAAATCTTCAGCATCTCTTTATTGTAACGCTTTTTCTGTCACTTTCCAATCAATATTTTTGGCATAAAAACAAACCAAATTTTCATTGCAAAACATGTATATGTTACCATGAAAAAGTCTGTTTGCAAGCTTCTACGTCCACAGAGTACCTTTTGCGTCATAGGAAAAAGCTTTCCTACGACACAAAAAAGAACCGGAGAAAGAAACTCTTTCCCCGATTCCATTCGTTTATATTTATTTGAAATATGCCACGCCGGATTCAAAGATCTTCAGATCCTGTTCACCATAGATATTGATCGCCACGGAATCGCCGCGTCTCTCAGAATGCGCCATTTTGCCAAGTACACGTCCGTCCGGACTGGTGATACCCTCGATTGCCATATAAGAACCGTTTACGTTCCATTCTTCCTGATTGAGGTCCAGTTCTCCGTCCGGAGATACATACTGGGTCGCTACCTGTCCATTTGCAAAAAGCTCTGCCAGCCATTCTGTATTTGCCACGAAACGTCCCTCGCCATGGGATGCCGGATTGCAGTAGGTTGCGCCCGGTGTCGCCATCCGCAGCCACGGAGATTTGTTAGATACGACTTTCGTGTAAACCATCTTGGAAATATGACGTCCGATGGTATTGAACGTCAGCGTCGGAGAATCCTCCTTCTGTCCGACGATCTCACCATACGGCACCAGTCCCAGCTTGATCAGCGCCTGAAAACCGTTACAGATACCGAGCGCCAGACCGTCACGCTCATTTAAGAGACGCATCACCGCTTCTTTCATCTTCGCGTTCTGGAATGCCGTCGCAAAGAACTTCGCGGAACCATCCGGCTCATCACCCGCGGAAAATCCGCCCGGGAACATAATAATCTGTGCCTGATCAATTGCTTTCTCAAAGATTTCCACAGAATCGCGGATATCTTCTGCCGTCAGATTCTTAAATACCTTTACGTCTACTTCCGCACCCGCGCGTTCAAAAGCTTTGGTACTGTCGTACTCGCAGTTCGTACCCGGGAATACCGGAATAAATACGCGCGGCTTTGCCACTTTATTCTTGCAGACATAAATCTTATTTGTCTTATAAACGCCGTCTTCAAAGACCGCCTCATCCTTCGGATTTAATTTACCGGCAAAGAATGTCGCTGTCGGGCCATCTGCAGCTACCGCTGACAGCTTATCGTCCTCTGCAATAAACGCCGTGCCGCCGTTTTCACCGGAAGTCGTCTTAAATACTTTTTCCAGTGTGCCTCTCCATGCGTCTACTGCCTCGTTCAGGCCGATCTTCACATCTCTGTATTCCAGAGCCTTGCTGTCTGTCACTTCACCGACTACCGTATAGGTGATGGAAAGCTGTCCCACCTTATCAGCCGGAACTTCCATCACAATATCGCCAAAGCCTGCGGTAAAGAGGTCTCTCTCATCCACATTATGCTCTACTTTTACGCCGCAGCCGTTTCCAAACGCCATTTTAGAGAGCGCCAATGCCAGCCCTTTTCCATCCAACGCGTACGCGGAAACAATTTTGCCTGCCTTGATATCCTCATGGAATTTGCTGTACTGATCTTTGATCTGCTCATATACCGGAAGATCATACTGATCTTTTTCAATTTTCAAAAGTACCAGCTTATTGCCAGCTTTTTTCAGCTCTGGTGTGAGGATCGTCTTATCGCTTGCCACATCTACTGCAAAAGATACAAGTGTCGGAGGTACGTCGATCTCGTTAAAGGAACCGGACATAGAATCCTTACCGCCAATAGACGGCAGTCCAAATCCGATCTGCGCGTCATACGCACCCAGAAGAGCCGCGAACGGCTGGCTCCAGCGTTTCGGATCCTCTGTCATTCTGCGGAAATATTCCTGGAAAGTCAGACGGATCTTGCTGTAATCACCGCCGCCTGCCACAATCTTCGCCACCGATTCCAGTACCGCGTAGATCGCGCCATGGTACGGGCTCCAGCTGGACAGATACGGATCAAATCCATATGCCATCATCGTCACAGTATCGGTCTTTCCTTTTAATACCGGAAGCTTCGCTACCATCGCCTGCGTTTCAGTCAGCTGATATTTACCGCCGTACGGCATCAGCACACTGCCTGCTCCGATGGAGCTGTCAAACATTTCTACCAGACCTTTCTGAGAACAGCCGTTTAGGTCAGCCAGATCCGCCAGCCATTTTGCTTTTACATCTGCCACTTCATTTCTCTGGAAGTATTTATTTTCCGCAGACGGAATCTCTACATAAACATCCGTTTCCTGATGCGCGCCGTTGGTGTCAAGGAACGCGCGGCTGATATTTACGATCTCCTTATCTCTCCAGATCAGCACCAGACGCGGCGCCTCCGTAACTACCGCAACTTCTACTGCTTCCAGATTTTCTTCGTTCGCATATTTTAAGAATTCTTCCACATCTTTCGGATCAACAACAACTGCCATACGCTCCTGAGATTCAGAAATAGCAATCTCCGTTCCGTCCAGTCCAGCATATTTTTTCGGTACTTTATCCAGATAAATATGCAGACCGTCAGCCAGCTCACCGATTGCTACGGAAACCCCGCCTGCTCCAAAATCGTTACACTTTTTAATCAGACGGCTTACTTCCGGACGGCGGAACATACGCTGAATCTTACGTTCCGTCGGAGCATTTCCTTTCTGTACCTCCGCACCGCAGACTTCAATGGAAGCCTCTGTATGCACCTTTGAAGAGCCTGTAGCGCCGCCGATACCGTCACGTCCGGTACGTCCGCCAAGCAGGATGATAATATCGCCCGGATCAGAAGTCAGTCTCTTAACATCCTTTCTCGGAGCCGCACCCATAACCGCGCCGATCTCCATACGTTTTGCCACATAATCCGGATGATAGATTTCTTTTACATAACCGGTTGCCAGACCGATCTGGTTGCCATAGGAAGAATAACCGTGTGCAGCCTCACGCACCAGCTTTTTCTGCGGAAGCTTTCCTTTTAAAGTTTCCTGTACAGAAACAGTCGGATCAGCCGCGCCAGTCACACGCATCGCCTGATATACATATGTTCTGCCGGAAAGCGGATCGCGGATCGCGCCTCCAAGACACGTTGCAGCCCCTCCGAACGGCTCAATCTCCGTCGGGTGGTTGTGTGTCTCATTTTTAAAGTTCACCAGCCACTCTTCCGTCTCACCGTCAATTTCTACCGGAACCACAATACTGCAGGCATTGATTTCATCCGATTCTTCCTGATCATCCAGTTTGCCCGCTTTTTTGAGTACACGCATCGCCATCAGCGCTAAATCCATCAGGCAGACAAATTTATCCTCTCTGCCTTTAAAAATTTCCGCACGATCTGCCAGATACTTTTCATAAGTGCCGACAATCGGCTCCTTGTAATCCCCCTCACCGAACTCGATATTTTTCAGCTCAGTAGAGAAAGTTGTATGACGGCAGTGATCAGACCAGTACGTATCCAATACGCGAATCTCTGTCATCGTTGGATTGCGTTTTTCATCGTTTTTGAAATAATTCTGAATATGCTGGAAATCCTTAAAGGTCATTGCCAGATTCAAAGAAGCATACAGTTCATGAAGCGGTTCTTCGGCAAGCTCAGTAAAACCTTCAAATACTGCTACATCTGCCGGTTCTTCAAAGTTTGTCACCAAAGTCTCCGGCTTCACCATACCCGTCTCGCGTGAATCAACCGGATTGATGCAGTGATTTTTGATTGCTTCAAACTCCTCATCAGAAATCTGTCCCTCGATCACATAAGTTGTAGCGGAGCGAATGATGGGATCTTCCTCTTCATTTAAAAATTTCACACACTGAACTGCAGAATCCGCTCTCTGGTCAAACTGCCCCGGAAGATATTCCACGGAAAATACTCTGTCTGTTTCGTTTTTATCAAACTCTTCCAGATAAAGCATATCTACAGGCGGCTCGGAAAATACCGTTTTACAGGCGCGTGTAAATACTTCTTCGGAAATATTTTCCACATCATAGCGGATCAATACACGCACACCGGTCATACCGGAAATACCGAGATAGCTTTTGATCTCGTGCTTCAAGCCTTTTGCCTGTACTGCAAAGGCCGGTTTCTTTTCTACATAAACTCTTCTTACGTTACTCATTCGTTCTTCCTCTCCTCTTTCTTGCCCTGCGGGCTTGATTAGACTACCGTGTGGGTAACTATCTTTGTATGCCTGAAAGCAGTTCATCTGCCCAGTCCCTCAATGAATATGCGTTGCCGTCGAAAAGTTTCAGAATCACGCCATACTGCTTTTCATCATGATCAAACGCATTTCCTTCATCCGTGTCTACATGCATAGAAAGCACATAGTCTGGATGCACGCGCACCACTACATTAGCGTAGATCAGCGCTCTCTCGTAGCTCTGTGTGATTACAAATACCTCTTCGTTATCTTTGACATGCATCCGGTAAGCGTCGCTCGGCGTCATATGAATATGCCGCTTAGCTACGATCACCCCTTTTTGCAGATCCAGACTGCCGTTCGGCCCGGTCAGGCGGCATCCCGGTGTACCTTCCAGATCGCCGGACTGACGAATTACTTTCTCAATCCCCAGCTTTCTGGTATCCGTGATAGCCAGTTCAACCTGCGTTTCCTTTCGCAGCGGCCCTAAAATAGCAATATGCTCCATCCTGCCGCGCGGTCCTTCAATCGTCAGCCGCTCCTTGGCCAGAAACTGCCCCGGCTGGCTCAGCTCTTTGACAAAAGTCAACTCTTTTCCTTCACCGAACAGCGTTTCAAAATCTTCTCTGCATAAATGAATATGCTTTGCGGAAATCTCTATCGGTATTTTAGATTTCATGTTTCAGCCCTCATCTATGAGTTTAGAAACGCCGTATAACATCTCTTCGCCTCGTAAACATCGGCCTTGCTGACAATCTCCCACGGTGCATGCATACTGAGCACCGGTACGCCGCAGTCGATCACCTTCATCCCGTAAAGCGCCAGAATATAAGCGATTGTTCCGCCGCCGCCGACATCAACCTTTCCAAGTTCTGCCGTCTGGAAGGTCACGCCATGTTTTTCCATATCTGCGCGCAGTTCTGCGATATATTCCGCGTTTGCATCATTAGAACCTGATTTTCCTCTTGCTCCGGTAAATTTATTAAATGCGATACCCTTTGCAAAATAAGCCGCATTTTTCTTTTCAAAACAGGATGCAAATTCAGGATCATACGCTGCGCTGACATCAGAAGACAGCATTCTGGAATTTGCCAGCACTCTTCTGAGCTTCAGCTCGGAATATTCACCCATGCAATTCAAAAGCTCTGCTACCGTGTTCTCAAAGAAGCGGGACTGCATACCGGTTGCGCCGACACTCCCTACTTCCTCTTTATCTACTAAAATACAGCAGGCTGTTTTCTTAACCTTTTTCATATCCAGCATTGCTTCCAGAGAAGTATAGGCACAGACTCTGTCGTCATGTCCATATGCCAAAATCATACTGCGGTCCAGTCCGCAGTCGCGCGCCTTTCCTGCCGGAACCACTTCAAGTTCTGCGGAAAGAAAATCATCCTCCTCCATATCATACTGTTCCTTTAACAGTTTCAGAATATAAGCCTTGACAGCATCCTTCTCTGTCTTATCCAGTGGAATATTGCCGACCAGAAGATTCAAAGCCTCTCCTTCCACAACCTTCGCCGCTTTTTTCTCCAGCTGTTCGCCGGAAAGATGCACCAGCAGATCAGAAATGCAAAATACCGGATCATCCTCTTTTTCACCGATCACGATTTCTAACACGCTGCCGTCCTTTTTTGCTACCACACCGTGCAGCGCTAACGGAATCGTCACCCACTGATATTTTTTGATACCGCCATAATAATGGGTATCTAAATAAGCCAGCTCCGTATCCTCATAGAGCGGATTCTGCTTAATATCCAGACGCGGAGAATCTATATGCGCGCCGAGAATATTCATGCCTTTTTCAATGTTTTTACTGCCAATATGAAACAGCGCAATGCTCTTGCCCATGCAGGTTGCGTATACCTTATCGCCCTCTGTCAGTGTTTCTTTTGACGCAATGACATCTTCCAGATTGCGGTAGCCTGCCTTTTCCGCCATGCGTACCGTTTCGGTAACACACTCGCGCTCCGTCTTGCCATTGTCCAGATATGCGCGATAATTTTTACTCAGTTTTTCCAGCTCTGCAAGCTGTTTCTTTCCATACGTTTTCCAGAGATTTTCTCTCTCCATGCCTGATAGCCTCCTTTATATTTACTCATGCTTAATCAGCCCGATTTTATTAAATGGAAAAATGCGTACAAACGCTTTTCCTAAAATCCTTGATTTCGGTACCGGTCCGATCACCCGGCTGTCACTGCTGTGATTGCGGTTATCCCCCATCACCCAGTACTCATCTTCTCCTAATTGAATCGGCGCGATCGCCATACCCGGATCTTCAATCACTTCTTTTCCATAAGATTCCTCCAGCGGCTCACCGTTGATGTAAATCGTACCAGCTTCGTCAATACGAACTTCCTCACCCGGAAGACCGATGATACGTTTGATCCAGCGCTTATCCTTTTCTCCATCCGGATAGATAATCACAATATCATAACGCTCCGGATCAGAAAAACGATAACTTACTTTGTCACAGATCAGATTGTCTCGATCCTGCAAAGTCGGTTCCATCGACCGGCCGTCTACCTGTACTCTCTGTCCAATAAAGGTTACAATAAACAGTGCCGCTGCGATCGCTACTGCAAAACAGCCGATCCAACTCATGATTTCTTTTTTCATATGTCTCTCCTTTTTGCTGCACTTCTTTATCTGCCGCATAAATATGAATGTACCTCGGCATCCCGCAGAACTTTCTACATGGCAGTTCCCTGTGTATAAGCGGTCAGAAGAATCGAACTGATATTTACCGCCCCATGAAAGATAACCGGCGCCCGCAGCGTACCCCATTTCCGATAAAGAATAATTAAAACCAGCGCCATCGGAAACGCGAACAGCATCTGTGTCAGATTGCCGTGGTAAACCGCAAACAATGCCGCTGCAGCAAATATCGCAGTCCAATCATTACCAGTATACTCTTTCAGGCGTTTATATACAAGTCCCCGAAATAAAACTTCTTCCATAAACGGTACAATCACTCCAATTCCAATCAGCTGAACCAAAAGTGAACTTCTGTAAAGCATCTCCTGCGCCTCATTGTTCAGCTGCAGCGCCTCCGACGCGGCTCCGGCAAGCGTACCGATCAGAAAATTGCAAAAAATACCAAATGCGGCGATCCCAACGCATTCCCAAAGGCGCAGCTGCTTCTTTTCGCAGCTTTCTCTCTGCCTGTCTTTCTGATACCAACTATAAAACACCGGCAGTAAAACGACTGCCGTTATGCTGGTCAAAAAGGCTGCATCTGTCTGCAGCCTTAAAGATACCCATATCATCATAATCACATTCGCCGCCAGATAATGAATCAAAATCGGCGATAATACCCGTCCTGCTTTATACATAAAATTCCAGAACATTCACATCATCTCCCAAAGTAGGCGTCGATGCCATCCGCGATACCGGCAGCCATAATCATCTGATTACTTTCCTCGCACATATACTGATCGTCGCCCGGATTTGTCATAAAGCCCATTTCCAGGTAAGTCACCGGAATATTGCTCCAGTTAATCCCGGTCATTTCATCGGTGATCCAGATGTCACGGTTATCTAATCCCGTTGCCGTACAATAAGAATCAATCACCAACCGCGAAAGCCGCATACTGTCTTCATAAATATCCTGCGTATCCGGATTTGCCTCCGTCGGCGCTATCGTGAGCGCGCCGCTGACGCTGCTGTCCTCGGAACCATTCGCGTGAATCCGAACCATAATATCCGCTCCAGCTTCCTCTGCAATACGACACCTGTCAATATTACTGATATCTATATCATGTGTTTCCCGCGTCATCACTACACGATAACCGCGCCCAGTCAGCTCCTCCTTGAGCTTTAACGCAACCTGCAGCGTCAGCTCATATTCATTGACGCCTGTCGTCATTCCAGCCGTACCGGTCGCCAAACGTGCTTTCATCACATCCGAACTTGGCGCGTTCGGCTCCTGACCGGACATATCCTGTCCAGGTCCCTGATGTCCCGCATCCACTGCAATCAGCGGTGCGTTTTCATCCGGCATTTTTTCTGTCTCTGTTTCTTCTACAGTTCCCTCAGCATTGCCAAGACCGACCTCCGCCTGTGCGTTTCCCGATGCTGCTTCTGTTTCGGAAACTGTCGCTTCCTTTTTACTTTCGGTCTGCGCTGCCGTATCACGCTGTCCTGCCTCTGATGCCATCACAGCCTCTGTCTGTTTTTGCGAAGTGCCTCCGGCACAGGCGGTCAGCATCATTGCCGCCGCCAGCGCCAGGGGCACCAGTGTAATTTTTTTTCTGCTTCTCATCTATTCTCCCTGCTTTAATTAGGGTTGCATAAAATCCATGCTGTTTGCCTGCTGCTAAATCACTCCCGGCACTTCCGCAGAAGTCACCGTGCATTTACCATCTACATACTTGAAATAGAAAGTCGCTTCTTTTTTTGCCTTTTTTACTGCTTCCGTTTCTGTCTCTGATTCGCTCTCTTCGACTGCCTCGGTTTCCTCTCCGGAAAGTTCCGCCGGTTCGTAACTAACATTATATTTCAGTTTCATTTCGATCCCAATATATGCTTCTTCGTCCTTGCCCGGATAATATACCTCGCCGAATTTCGGTTTGAACCCATCCAGAGAAATGCTCTTCACCTGAAGGACATCATCTTTGACCAGATTTCCGGTCATTACGCGGTACAGGTTTTCTTTATTTGCCACCTGCGCAAAATCATTGCCCAGCTTGTCCGCGCCCTTTTGCTCTACAACTGCCGTAAGCAGCTGATTGATCATGCTCTTTCCGAGTTCTTCCATCTGTACCTTTGCGTTTTCACTGACCACAAGATAATTGCGCACATCAATCACTGGCGTTCCCGCTTCGATCGTTCCTTTATATGACTCAAACGGAAGTCCATTTACCTGTAACTCCGCTCCGTCCGCCACACCGGTCAGCTGATAGCAGACCGCGCCCGGTGAAAGCGCCTCGTCCTCTTTCACCATGCTCTCATCCGGCCGTACACCGTCCACCAGAACCTGCGAACCCGTCGGAGCCGTAATTTCTGCTTCCAAGCTGCCTGCTGCAGCCGAAGCAACATCCCACTGTTCAAACAGACCGTATTTCTTTTTGTTCTGCTGAACCATATTCATCTTCTGCTGTACTTCCTTGCCATCCACTGTGTAGGTCAAAGTGTATTCCTGCACAAACTGATTGTCCGCATTTAAAGAACGGTCTCCCGTTTCCACCTTGCTGACCTCAGCTCCTGTCGTATCCTTAATGTATTCTTTCGCTACCGCCAACGGATCGCCTGCCCGTGTCCCCTCATACGCAAAAGTCACGAGTATAGAAAAAAGTATTACCAAACAAATCCATACGGTAATGTAAAGATTGCGTTTCTTCCTCTGTCTCCATTTATACTGCTGATTATCCATTGTACGTACCTCCCCTTAATATCCGATTTCGTTTTCCAGCTCCAAGATCAGATCCAGGTTTTTCCATTCGTAATCGTTTAAGAAGCTGCCCATATTTGCATCGAAATAAGCCGCATCATAGGTCGGTGTGTACCAGGTTTTTGTTGCAAAATAGTCGATCCATTTCTGAGTCGTAAAGATTCTGCCATGACGGGCAAAAATCTCATTTCTAAGCTGCGCCAGATCCTCTGATCCCCAACTGCTCAGTTCTTCTCTCGCCAAATAACGGCTGTTGATCTCATAGCATTTGTAACTGTCATCCCACGCGCCGCTGCCGCCGCCCGTACCCGGATCAATAATATCTACGCCGTCATCCCAACTGCTGCCGCCGGATGATGAACCGCCGCCGGACGAAGTATTTCCTCCGGATGAAGATCCCCCCACGGATGTATTCGGAATACTGCCATCGGTAAAGGTATCCGGTGTTCCGACATAGTGATAACCGTCGCCGTCAAAATAACCGCCCTTGCCATCGTAGTAATCGCCGTCCGCATTGTACCAGCCGCCCCACTCATCATAGCTGACTCCTGTACTATCGTTAGAGTTGCCAGATGTAGTATTTCCAGACGTACTTCCTCCGCTGCTTTCACCCGATGTTCCGTTTCCAGCCGAGCCGCTGTCCGCGCTTCCGGTGCTGCCGTCTGACGCGCCTGTATTACTTCCGTCAGTTCCAGAGCCTGTCGCGTCTTTTTCTCCGTCTTCTGCAGATGCCGTTTCTTTTTCAGTTTCTTCTTTGTCCTTTTTCGCAAGAATTGTAAAAGAATCCTCTGTTTTTGCGAATTGTTCAATAGAAAGCGGAGCTTCCGTTTCTTGATTTCCTAGCTCCGGTTTCACCGCCTCTGTGACTTGTTTTTCGCCGTCCACCAATGAAAGTGCCGTATTTGTCACGAACACACTGCCGCCTGACGCAAGCACGGTAGCGCCGCAAATCCCCAGAATTGTTGATAATTTCCTCTTATCAGCCATTTTCCTCACCTCATGAAGATAATAACACAGACAACTTCAATTGTCTACCATTACTGTTTTGATGAAAAAAGTTCCATCCTTCATACATCACATCGTTATTTTACGTACAAAGGCGGCATCTACCGATGCCGCCCCATAACTTTAATAAAATTGTCAAAAATTTACATACGTTCCGGCGCGGTAAAGCCCAGCACATCAATGCAGGTCTCCAACACACGGCGTGTCAGCAGCAGAACCTGAATCCAGGACGCTTTTTTCGCCTCATCCTCTTCTGAAAGGATCTTCGTTTCATGATAAAAACGATTAAACGCATTTGCCAGATCATAAATATAGGAACAAATCTTGTGCGGCGCAATCTCCTCAAATGCATTTTCCATCACCGCGTTAAATCTGGACAATTCCAGCATCAGCGCTTTTTCACTGTCATTTGCCGCCGGGCGGATCTCTCCTGTCATACTGCCTCCGGCAGTCTGGTAACGGTTTAAGATGGATTTAATACGCACGATCGTATAAAGGATATACGGACCTGTATTTCCCTCGAAGGAGGTAAAGCGGTCAATATCAAATACATAATCCTTAGAAGCCTGATTCGAAAGATCACCGTATTTGATCGCGGAAAGTCCGACAATCTTTGCCGTCTCTTTTGCTTCCTGCGGATCGATCTCATGGTTGTCCACAATCTTACGGTACATTTCTTCTTCAATATCACCGATCAAATGCTCCAGACGCATTACACCGCCGTCGCGTGTCTTAAACGGCTTCCCATCCTTGCCGTTCATCGTGCCGAAGCCAAGGAATGTCAATTTCGTATCTTCGTTTACAATGCCGGCTTTTTTTGCGGTACGAAATACCTGAATAAAATGCATTTCCTGACGTTTGTCGGTCAGATACAACAGTTCGTCCGGCTGATACAATTTCATACGCTCCACGATCGTTGCCAAATCCGTTGTCGCATACAGAGACGCACCGTCTGATTTTAATATAATGCAAGGCGGGATCTCTTTGCTGTCCGTCTCCTCTTTGACATCCACCACAAGCGCTCCCTGATCCTCATGCGCAAGACCGTCATCTTTTAATTTCTGTACCATATCCGGGATATACGGCTGTGCGTCGGATTCACCCTTCCAAAGATCAAACTCCACATTTAAACGACTATAATTTTTCTTTAAATCAGCAATGGACACCTTCATGATATGATTCCACAACGCACGGTATCCGCGGTTGCCCTGCTGCAGCTGGAATGTCGCCTCAAGCGCTTCCGCACGATATGCTTCATCCTCTTTTGATTTTTTGCTGGCCGCCGGATAAATTTCCTCCAAATCACTGATTGTAAACGGCGCTTCTTCCGGGTATTCCCCTGTGAAATCGGCCTGGAAATATACCAAAGCCGGCTGACGTTTATGAAGCTCTGTAATGATCAGTCCCATCTGCAGCCCCCAATCGCCCAAATGTACATCACCGATCACCTCATGTCCCATAAAACGTCCCATGCGCTTAATGCTCTCTCCGATAATCGCAGAACGCAAATGTCCGACATGAAGTGGTTTCGCTACATTTGCTCCGCCGTAGTCCACGATAATCTTCTTCGGTTTGACAGCTTTTTCTACACCGAGCGCTTCTGCCTCTTGCATACCGTTCATATAATCCGCCAGAAAAGCGCCGGACAGTTTCAGATTAATAAAACCCGGATTCACCGCATCGACATGCTCAAACGTCGCGCTGTCTTTTAAATTCGCCACCACGTCGTTCGCAATCATGATCGGCGCCTTCTTGTACAGCTTTGCGCCTGCCATCGCGCCGTTGCACTGATATTCACAAAGATCCGGACGATTGGAAACCGTCACCTTTGCCAATGCGGCATCATAACCAGCTTTTTCAAATGCAGGGATCATTTCCTGCTCGATCATTTTAATAATCTTTTCCATATTTAAACTCCTTCTATGCTCAAAACCTGTGCGCCGCCGTTTCTGTCATAAGGCGGTCTATCTAGCTATTATACGGGTAAAAGCGTGGATTTTCAACAGGTTTTATGGTATAATCATTAAATTATAGAGTTGAAGAATGTATAGCCCAACACTATAGTAAATGATACTAAGAAAATTAAAATACCTATATCAAACGATCAATCAGGAGGATTTCACCATGAGTGCAATAGCTGCATTTTACGAAAAACAAGCAGAAACCTTAATAAAAGCCTTGAAAAAACGTGGCATGGAGGCAACCTACTGTGCAGACGCCAAATCTGCCTGCGAAGCGGCACTGTCTTTGATCGCAGAAGGTTCGACCGTCACCTGGGGCGGTTCGGAATCCATCAAGGAATGCGGCCTGATAGAAGCCCTGAAAAATACTCCGGTCACATTATGGGACCGCGCGGATGTAAAACCGGAAGATATGAAAGCCTTTTACCGCAAGGCCTTCTCCGCTGATTATTATCTGATGAGCGCAAATGCGATCACACTGGACGGACAGCTTGTCAACATCGATGGTACCGGCAATCGTGTGGCCGCGCTCTCCTACGGGCCTGATCATGTAATCGTCATCGCAGGTATGAATAAAGTGGAGCCATCTCTGGAAGCAGCGATAAACCGCGCTCATTACACAGCCGCGCCGCCAAACGCCATGCGTCTGCATCTGGAAACGCCATGCGCCAAAGACGGTATCTGTCACAACTGCCTGTCTCCGCATAAAATCTGCAACATGCTGCATGTGACGCATTACAACCGTTTTTCGGGACGCGTGCATGTAATTCTCGTCGGAGAAGCGCTTGGCTTCTAAGAAAAATTACTTTTTTAAAAATATAAAAACACAAAAAGGATTTTATCATGGAATTAGAATACACCAAAAATTACGATTACAAATGTCCAACAGACGCCTCAAAAGTCATACATACCGTCACATACAAAAAAGGGAGCTGCAGCCGCTATCCGGAGGATGTGATGACCTCCTTCGTCTGCAGCCGCAACTCCGCGTGCGTAAAATGCTCACAAAATTATATTGATTAATAAATTTTTACAGTTCCATATGAATCGCGCCGTATTTGCGGATAGTCATGCGGTAAACACATTTTTCACCCATTTTTTCTTCAATGTATTTTGTATAACCCGCAACTTCTTCTTTCGGAAGAATGACCATGATCACACCGGCAAAGCCGCCTCCGTGAATGCGGTGCGCACTCTTTTTAATCTTTTTCAGATACAGATCTGTCATAGCCAGCGCATAGCAGATTGCCTGCTCTTGCGGCGTTTCGATGCAATAGCAGTTCTGCAGCCATTTCCAGGAAGAATCCCCGGATTCGCAGATCAGGCGCAGGAAATCATCGTAACGTTTTTCTTTCAAAGCTGCCACTTCACTGTCCACGCGTTCATTTTCTGCATAGAAATGCAGGGCACGCAGCGCGCAGCGGTCTCCCAATGCCTTTCTGATCTCCGGCAGCTTTTCCATAAACGTTTCATACGGAATCTCTGCCAGCACTTCTTTACCAAGGAAGGCAGCCACTTTCTTCATTTCCACCGGAACCGCTGAATACTCGTCGCTCATATTCGCATGTCCCTTTCCGGTATTAACGATCAAAAGCTCACAACCAATCTCATCCAAGCTGAAATCAATCTTTTCTACCTTAGGATTTTCATTATCCTTAAAATCAATCGTCACAATACCGCCGCTTGCACAAGCCATTTGGTCAAGCAGACCTGACGCCTTGTTCCAGTATTTATTTTCCGCATAACGTCCCGCATGTGCGTAATTCGTCACCGTCAGTTTATTTTCATTAAAGAAATAATTTAAGATCGCACAAATCAGCATTTCAAAAGACGCAGAAGAGCTCACACCGGCTGAACCAATCACCGTACTGGTCGTATAAGCGTCAAATCCGCCGATTGCAAAGCCTTTCTCCCGAAATCCTGCCAAAATCCCCTTTACAAGCGCA
Organism: uncultured Marvinbryantia sp.; assembly: GCA_937915375.1. Classification (GTDB taxonomy): domain Bacteria; phylum Bacillota; class Clostridia; order Lachnospirales; family Lachnospiraceae; genus Marvinbryantia. The sequence goes on along the minus strand of CALDMO010000032.1, from coordinate 35,828 downwards.
ACCGTGCCGCTGGTTTTTCCATCCGCAGACAGATTGTCCAGATTGATCACAAAATCCTGATGAAACGTCTCGCTGATGATATGGATCTGATTTTTATCTGTTTTTCTTGCCGCACAGATACAATCCTGATTCACGCTGCCTGCCAGCACCTTTCCATGATTGTGGTCTGTATGGTTGCCACCGATTTCTGTTCTTCCCGGAGCGGAAAACAATTCAAACTCTGTATCTCCGAACGCTTTCTCAAAGCCGTCCGCCAACTCCATATAGCGTTCCATATTTGACTCTTCGTTTCCTGCGCCGTAAAGCTCCGTAAATAATGTGTGTACACTCTCTTTTTTTAATACTTCCTGCATCTGTTCACGTTTCATGTTTGCTACCTCCCATTTTCAGGCAAATATCCCTATCCTTTACATTCGCCTTTGTTTCGATTATAATAATTCCATGCAAAAAAAACAACTACAACCAAAAAATAAAACAAAAAAATACAAACTAACTCGTGAACAGGAGGTAAAACGCGCCAGACTCATCCTCGGATGCAGTATCGCAGCCGTTCTTCTTATCATTCTTCTGGCTGTCTTTCTTCCTCGTGTTTCCAACAATACCAAACTGCGCGGACGCCTGATTGGCGTAAACGAGGATGTCATACAGTACGCGAACACCGTCGAAGCCGAATGCAAAAAACAGGGAATCCCTGAGTTTTCCACACTCCTTCTTGCGCTGATCCAACAGGAAAGCTCTGGACAGGGCACCGATATCTTTCAATGCTCTGAAAGCCCGTTCAATACTCAGTATGAAAACCTCCCCGGCAGCATCACCGACGTAAACTATTCCATTCAGGTAGGTGTAGAAACCTTCGCCTACTGTCTGGAAATGGCAGGCTGCGACAGTCTCCGCGATACCGAAGGTGTAAAACTCGCCTTACAGGAATATAACTTCGGCAATAATTATGCTATGTGGGCTGTCGAAAATTACGGTGGTTACTCACTGGAGAGTACTTATGCGTTTTCCGAGATGATGAAAGCACAGCTTGGCTGGAGCACCTACGGCGATCCAGAATATGTCGATCACGTACTGCAATATTTTCAATGGTAGTATTTTATTTTGTTACCGCTTCTACTGCCTTTTGCAGATACGGATTCAATACAGCTGCAAAAAAACCGTCTGCTTTTTCTGCAAAATCAGGATCAATCGGCATCTTTCCAAGTACACTTGTTCCCAGATGTTCTGCAATCTCGTCAATATGACTCTCTCCAAACACGGAAATCTCTTTTCCGCAGTCCGGACATTTCAGATAACTATAGTTCTCCACAATACCGTATACCGGAATGTTCATTGCCTTTGCCATGTTATAAGCCTTGGCTACAATCATGCGCACCAGATCCTGCGGTGAGGAAACAATAACAATTCCATCTACCGGAAGAGACTGGAATACCGTAAGCGGTACATCGCCGGTTCCAGGAGGCATATCCACAAGAAGATAATCGAGTTCGCCCCAGATTACCTCACTCCAGAACTGTTTTACCATGTTTGCGATCACCGGACCTCTCCAGATCACCGGAGACTCCTCGTCCGGCATCATCAAGTTCAGAGAAATTACCTTGATATCATTCGCTGTCTCCACCGGATAAATCCCATTATCGTCCGCTGTCGCCGGTCCATGAATTCCATACATTTTCGGAATGGACGGTCCCGTAATATCCGCATCAAGAATGCCAATCTTATAACCCTCTGCTGCCAGCAGGTTCGCTAAGGATGCTGTCACCATCGATTTCCCGACGCCTCCCTTGCCGCTGACAATACCGATCACTTTCTTTACATTTGAATGCGCATTTGCCGCCACCTGAAAGCTCTGCGGCTGCTGTTTGCTCGGACATCCCTCACAGCTCTCTCGGCTGCAGGTAGATGCACTGCTGCAGGAATCTTTTTCCGCCATATTCAAAACCTCTTTTCCTTTTATGCTCTGTGCGGTTCTATGATCCGCACCTTTTTTATTTCAGCAGATTTCCGCCGCTATCTGTTATTGTAAGACAAAGCCTCACCGAATGCAAGATAAAAAAGGAGTCCCGCTATCGCAGAACTCCTTATAAATCCAATATCTAAATTATTCAGCTGCTGTTTCTGTCTCAGCTGCTTCTGTTGTTTCTTCAGACGCTGCCTCTGTTGCTGCTTCGGACGCTGCTTCTGTTGTTTCCTCAGATGCTGCCTCTGTTGCTGCTTCGGACGCTGCTTCTGTTGCTTCCTCAGATGCTGCCTCTGTTGCTGCTTCGGACGCTGCTTCTGTTGTTTCCTCAGATGCTGCTTCTGTCGCTGCCTCTGTAGTTGCTTCTGTTGCTTCTTCTGCTGCCAGAGCTGCCGCTTCTTCTTCGCTTACGATATCAGCATACATGAAGTACCAGTAACCATACGGAGAATGCCAGGAACCAACGACCTGCGGATTCTGCAGCCAGAAGTCATTGTAGTATGCCAGCGGCATACAGCCATAATCTTCCATCATGATCTTTTCAGCATCATGAAGTGCGGCAGAACGTTCTGCCGGATCAACTGTAGATCTGGACAAATCAATTGCTGCGTCAAATGCTTCACTAATATATTTACCATCGTTATTGCCGTTTGTAGAATACAGCAGTTCCAGCTGGTTGATCGGGTCAGCATGGTCTGCTACCCATCCGTTACGGGACATCTCGAAATCACCAGAACGACGGAGCGGTGTAAAGCTGGACCATTCTACAACCTCAACCTCAACAGTAATACCGATTTCTGCCCATGCCTGCTGCAGATATTCTGCAACTGTTTTATGATAACCCTGATCGTTTGTAGAATAGGTCAGTACCGGAAGACCTTCTCCGTTCGGATAACCTGCTTCTTCCAGAGCTGCCAGCGCGCCTTCTACATCAGCGTTCAGCGGCAGGAATCCTCCTTCCGGACCATTCTTGATAAAGTCTGTTCCGTCAGTATCTTTCCAGCCCGGTCCGATAAAGTTCTGTGCCGGTGTATAAGTGCCCTGCATCAGAGTGTTTGCAATATATTCACGGTCAACTGCCAGGCTGAGCGCTTTACGAACGTTTACATCGTTAAACGGCTCGATCTGATCGTTGAAGGAAACATAGTAGGTACCCAGGTTCAGGTCTACATGGAATTCCGGGTTTTCTCTCAGGCTCGGAATCTCTTCTGTCGGAACGGATTTGATGAACTGAACATCGCCGTTCTGATATGCGCTATACGCAGCGTTCATATCTTCGATCAGATTCCATTTGATGCTGTCAAGTTTGATCGCGTCCGCATTCCAGTAGTTCGGGTTTTTGCTCATAATGATATGAGAATCCGGAACCCACTCTGTAATGTAGAACGGGCCGTTGCAAACATAAGTAGAAGCGTCTACTGCCCATGCCTCGCCGTTTGCCTCAACAGTTGCCTGCTGAACCGGATATAAGGTAGCGAATGCTGCCAGGTATCCGAAATACGTACACGGATTTGCCAGTTTAACTTCCAGTGTCAGATCATCTACTGCCGTAACGCCAAGTGCAGTTGTATCGCCTTCCATTGCTGCATCGTAACCTTCTACCATACCAAGTACAGTTTCAGAGTACGGCGCTGCCAGTTCCGGATCACATACACGCTGCCAGGTGTAAACGAAATCGTTTGCTGTCAGATCTGTACCATCAGACCATTTCAGACCTTCACGCAGATGGAATGTCCAGGTAAGCCCGTCTTCGGATGTTTCCCAGGATTCTGCCTGGCCCGGAATCAGATTTCCGTCTTTGTCCATAGCCAGAAGACCTTCGAACGCATGCAGAAGCATGTTTCCGCCGTCAACTGCGCTGTTGAGAGCCGGGTCAATTGTTTCCGGATTCGGTCCAACCTGTACGGAAAGCTGTTTTTCGCCAGCTTCTTCTGCTGCCGCAGTCATTACTGAACCGCCTACCAAAGAAGCAGTCATCATAGCTGCAAGTAACATACTGATTACTTTTTTCTTCATAATTACCCTCCTGTAATCTTTATCGTGACAGCCTTTGCTGTAGCACTTTATCGAATTATACCACCACAGATAATGTTTGTCTATAACTATTTTTACAAGCACCTACATCCCTTATGTAAAAAAAATACCGGAATTTAAGCGTTGTAAATAAATTTCTACGCCCAAATCCCAGCATTTTCATCTCATTGTTAATTCAATTTGTCAAGGTGATGACAGGCCACATAATGACCTTTGCTCTCCTCTTTAAACTGCGGAACCTCTGCCGCGCACTTTTCTGTCGCATACGGACATCTGGTACGGAAGCGGCATCCAGAAGGCGGATTTAACGGACTCGGCACATCGCCCTGCAAAACGATACGCTTGTTTTCTCTAGCTACCTTCGGATCGGCAATCGGAATCGCTGAAATCAGGCTGCGTGTATACGGATGCATGTTATGGAAGATCAGCTCATAGCTGTCTGCCAGCTCTACCAGCTTTCCAAGATACATAACACCGATACGATTGGAAATATGTTTCACTACAGAAAGGTCATGCGCAATAAACAGATAGGTCAGTCCCATCTTTTCCTGCAGATCTTCAAACATATTTACTACCTGCGCCTGAATGGAAACATCCAGCGCGGAAATCGGCTCATCACAGACGATAAATTTCGGATCAACCGCCAGCGCGCGCGCAATACCGACACGCTGTCTCTGTCCGCCGGAAAACTCATGCGGATAGCGGTTCGCATGTTCTGAATTCAGACCTACCGTTTCCAAAAGCTTCTGAATCTTGTTATAACGTTCTTCTTTAGACGCAGCCAGATGATGAATATCAATAGCCTCTCCAATAATATCTCCAACCGTCATACGCGGATCAAGGCTTGCATACGGATCCTGAAATACAATCTGCATTTCACGGCGATACGGCTTCATATTGACAGCTGTTTTCGTACCGAATTTCGGCTTGCCATTTTCCAGAATATCATTGCCGTTCTCATCCTTCATCGGAACATCACCGCTGTCAAAAAGTACTTGATCATTATAAATGATACGTCCTTTGGTCGGCTCATACAGTCGCAGCAGAGAACGTCCTGTCGTCGTCTTTCCACAGCCGGACTCGCCTACCAGACCAAGTGTCTCTCCTTTGTTGATAAAGAAGGAAACATCATCCACTGCCTGCACATATTTTTTATTTTTACCAAATCCACCCGCCGGAAAATACTGGTGGAGATGTTCTACTTTGAGTAATTTTTCGCTCATTTACCACTTCCTCCTTCCAGTTCCGCTTTTTGATTCATCCAGCAGGATGTATAATGTATATCTCCGAAATAAGTCACCGGAGCTTTTTCTCTTAAACAAATCTGCATACAGTTATCACATCTGGACGCAAACGGGCATCCCTTCGGCGGATTCAGCATATCAACCGGAGTTCCTTCAATCGGAATCAAACGTTCATGTGTTTTGCTGTCCATACGCGGAATACTGCGAATCAAGCCTTTTGTATACTCATGCTTCGGATTGTAAAAAATATCATCGGTCGTGCCATACTCTACGATATTTCCAGCATACATAACCGCAATGCGGTCACACATACTTGCCACAACGCCGAGGTCATGTGTAATCATCATGATTGCCATGCCAAGCTTTTTTTTCAGATCCATCATCAATTCCAGAATCTGTGCCTGAATCGTCACGTCAAGCGCTGTCGTCGGCTCGTCCGCAATCAGAAGTTTCGGTTCACACGCCAACGCGATCGCGATCATCACACGCTGACGCATACCGCCGGATAATTCATGCGGGTACTGTTTCAAACGTTTTTCCGGTTCGTTAATACCAACCAGCTCCAGCAGTTCAATCGCTCTCGCCTGAATCTGATCTTTCGATTTACCGGTATGAAGTTTTAACACCTCACGAATCTGATTGCCGATTGTATAAACCGGATTCAGACTTGTCATCGGATCCTGGAAAATAATCGCCACTTCGTTGCCGCGCATTTTCTGGAATTCTTTCTCGCTCATACCATTGATATGATGACCGTTAAAATTCAATTCTCCTCCGAGAAGTTTTCCCGGATAAGCAGTCAATCCCATCAGGCTGTATGCTGTAACAGATTTACCAGAACCCGACTCTCCTACGATACCAAGTACTTCTCCTTGTTTGATGTGAAACGTTACATCATTGAGCGCTTTTACTTCTCCCGCCGGTGTAAAGAAGGAGAGACGCTCATGTTCAATACTTACTAAATAATCACTCATTTTTATGCGCCTCCTTTAATTCTTCATTTTCGGGTCAAACGCATCGCGCAAACCATCGCCCAGCAGGTTAAAGCTCAAAATAATCAAGCTGATCAGAATTGCCGGAATAAACAGCAGGTATGGATATGTGTTCAAACCGTTGATTGCCTCACTGGCCAGAGATCCCAGAGACGGCATCGGAACCGCCACACCAAGACCTAAAAAGCTCAGGAAGCTCTCAGTAAAGATGGAGGACGGAATCTGCAGTGTAGTTACAACGATCAGCGTACCAATACAGTTTGTCAGCAGATGCTTTTTAATGATACGTCCATTGGAAGCGCCGAGCGCTCTTGCGGCCGTTACATATTCACTTTCTTTCAAAGTAAGGATCTGGCTTCGTACCATACGCGCCATACCTACCCAGTACAAAAGCGCAAACACAATAAAAATACTGATCAGGTTCGCGCCGACCACCTGGATCCAGCCAAAGCCAGGCACTGTTGCCAGCTGCGCCAGCGGCTCCTTGATCGCAAAAGAAATCAGTACGATCAGCAAGACCTCAGGAATCGTATAAATAATATCGACGATTCGCATGATCGTCAAATCTACCCAGCCTCCAAAAAATGCCGCAACGGAGCCCATCAGAGAACCAATCACAAGAATAATCACTGCCGCAATCAAGCCTACCATGATAGAAATACGGCTTCCCATCATTACACGGATCGCATAATCACGTCCCAATTTGTCTGTCCCAAGAATATGCGGAAATACTTTTTCGCCCGCGTCAATACGCGCCTGTTCCTCCTCGGAGTACTCCATCGGCGCCAGATTGTTGGAACCTTTGATCTGCTGCTCATAAGAGTACGGGTAAAAGCTCGGTACAATAAAAGAAAAAATCATAATAACAATGATCACAAACAGGCTGACCATAGCAATTTTATTTTTTAAGAGACGGCGTACACCATCTTTCCAGAAGCTGACGCTCTCTCTCATCACAACGAGACTCTGTTTTTCCTCGTTTGACGCCGGAAGGAAGTCTTCCGGATTAAATTTCTGTATCATATTTACTGGATTACTCATCTGTACTTCCCTCCTTATTTCAGTTTAATACGTGGATCGACAATCTTATAAACAATATCGACAACCACATTCATAAATACCATCAGGGTTGCAAGGAAAATCGTTGTACCCATAATTACCGTATAATCACGGTTCGTGATAGAACTGATAAATTCTCCGCCCAGACCCGGAATATTAAAAATCTTCTCTACAATAAAGCTTCCGGATACCGTATACGCAAGAAGCGGACCAAGGTAAGTAACAACCGGAAGGATCGCGTTACGAAGCGCATGCTTGAAAAGAATGAAAAACTGATTTACACCCTTTGCTCTTGCAGTACGCATATAATCCTGTCCCATAACGTCCAGCATGGAAGAACGCATCAGTCGGGTAATATATGCTGTCGGATAAAATGCCAGCGCTGCTACCGGCATGATATAATGTTTCCATGAGGCCAGTCCCAGTGTAGGCAGCCATTTTAATTTTACACCAAACGTATACATCAATACCGTACAGATAACAAAGCTCGGCACCGCTATACCGCAGGTCGCGACTACGCTGATGACGCTGTCCCCGATTTTACCTCTGTTCAAAGCCGAAATACATCCCAGTGGAACACCGATACAAAACGCTGTTAACACAGCAATTCCGCCCAGACGTGCGGAAACCGGAAATTTACTGGTAATAAGAGAACTTACGGTACGGCCACGCTGTTTTAAGCTGTCGCCGAAATCTCCATGAAGAATCCCTTTCATATACGTTACATACTGCTGCGGAAGCGGCTTATCCAATCCATATTTTGCCTCCAATGCGGCCTGCGCTTTCGGGCTGACCGCTTTTTCTGACATAAATGGACCGCCCGGCACCATGTTCATCAGGAAAAACGTCAATGTGGCAACTACAAATACAGTAGCAATCGCCAATGTCAGACGTTTCACAATGTATTTTCCCATCTTATTTCCTCCTCTTCTTTCTTGCAGACATTTGTCTGCCCGTCAAATACACCATATCTAAATATAGTACACGTTTCTGACCTCAATGTCAAGATTGAATCGTTGCTAATTTGTTCCTATTACTGCCTCTGCTGCTCCGCAGCTGTACTCGTTTTTCCATGAAAAAAAGACTTATCAAAGATAGCTTTGACAAGTCTTTTTAGATTTTTATAAAATTACCAGGAATACACCAGCGTTCCGATCGGGATATTGTTGTACATCCACATCAAATCATTCATCTTCATGCGGAAGCATCCGTGTGAATTCGGATAACCAACCGCAACACCAAGCGGTTCATGGAAAGTATTTCCGGTTCCGTTTTCGCCTCCGTTTGACCATTGAAGCGTTACACCATATTTTCCATGCAGTGTCTTGGAATAAATCTTGCGGATTCCCTTCGGTGACGGTGCGTCATAAGTACCGATTCCACATTTAAACGCCTTGATCAGTTTCCAGTTTCCAACGCTGCCTTTGAATACATTAATACGGCAGCGATACTGGCTCGCCCAGATCAAATACTTTGTCTCACTGACAAGGTTTTTAGAATTGATCATCTCTTCCTTTGCCGATTTGGAATAATCTGTTTTACTGTCCCATTTGTATCCATACGTCCGCAGATCAGAGCCCTTGATCTTTATCTTCTGACCGTTCGTAAGCATGCAGGTAATATACCCCTTAATCGTCTTGGACGGCGCGATCACTTTTGTTCCCGACTGCAGAATCTGATTCTTTTTCTTAGTGTAATTATACACCGTCACTTTTCTTCTGGTCTTGGCATTATAATAAATAGAATGGATATCGCTTGCCTTGTCCGACAGTGCTTTCGGCGTCGCGCTTTTTGTAGAAGTATAACCGCTGTACACCTTTCTCTTATCCGAAAGCAATCGGTAACTTCTCATACAGAAGCTTGACGACTTTCCATTTGTCAGACCGCCAATCGTACACTCCTTTGTCGAGGAGTTTGTAATTCTTTTGACCAGTTTCCGTTTACCATTCGCGACCTGATAAATCTCATAACCATTTACACCACTTACGCGATTCCAGTTAAGACCTACCTGACGGCTGCCGTTATTAATCGCCACGAACCCGGTCGGCTTTGTCGGAACTTTTATCTTTGTTTTTACAGTAATCTCTTTATAAGTTTTGCTCTTGTACGTTTTCTTGCCAGCCTTATTATATGCCTTTACCGCAAACTTATACGTCTTACCTTCCTTCAAACCGGTAATCTTGACTTTTCTGGACGATACTTTTTTAAGCTGTTTGTATTTACTTCCAGATTTCTGATACACATAATAACCATCTGCTCCAGACACCGTCGTCCATCTCAGAGAAGCAGACGTTGTAGCCGGTTCTGCCTTGAGGACTCTGATTGGATCCGGATATTTGCTGCTCGGCCTTGCTGCCGCCGCCACAGGAACTCCAAACAGCAACAGAGCAGACAATAAAATTGTCACACATCGCATCAATCGCTTCATACTTTTCCCCCACATACATATTTTCTTCATATTTTTGTAAAACTTTAGTTACTATGAGTGTACTGAATGTGAGCTTTTTTGTCAAGTTCCTTATGGCTGGTATATTTCATAATTTTTTCTTAATTAAAGGGCCTCAGCCCGTTCAAACTGGCTGTTATACAAGTTCGCGTAGAAGCCCTGTACCGCCAACAGCTCTTGATGCGTTCCCTGCTCAATAATATCTCCATCTTTCATTACCAGGATCAGGTCCGCATCTCGAATCGTAGACAGACGATGCGCGATTACAAAACTTGTACGTCCTTTCATCAGATTATCCATCGCTTTCTGAATCTGAATTTCCGTTCTCGTATCAACCGAAGAAGTCGCCTCATCAAGAATCAAAATGCGATTATCCGCCAGAATCGCGCGTGCGATTGTCAGCAGCTGTTTCTGTCCCTGCGAAATATTGCTGCTCTCCTCATCCAGCACCATCTGATAACCGCCCGGCTGCGACATAATAAAATGATGCGCGTGCGCCGCCTTCGCTGCCGCAATCACCTCTTCATCTGTAGCATCCAAACGTCCGTAGCGAATATTCTCCATAATCGTACCATTAAACAGCCAAGTATCCTGCAGCACCATTCCAAAAAGTTCCCGCAGCTCACTGCGGTTGAACTCTTTGATATTATGTCCATCAATCAAAATTTCTCCGCTGTTCACATCATAAAAACGCATCAGTAATTTTACCATCGTTGTCTTACCAGCTCCGGTCGGACCGACGATCGCTACCTTTTTTCCCTGCTGCACATCCGCAGAAAAATCATGAATAATCATCTGTTCCGGATTGTAACCAAAGGAAACATGCGAAAAGGTAACGTTTCCTTCCATATTCTCAATCGGAACCGGATGTTCCGCCGTCTGATCCTCCTCCGGCTCGTCAAGGAATTCAAATACACGTTCAGAAGCCGCCATTGTCATCTGCAGCATATTTCCAACCTGCGCAATCTGCTGGATCGGCTGCGTAAAATTACGGATATACTGAAAAAACGACTGGATATCACCGACCTCAATTGCTCCTTTCATTGCCATAAAACCACCCAGAAGCGCTACCATTACATAGCCGAGATTACCAACAAACTGCATCACCGGCATCATAATACCGGAAAAACACTGTGATTTCCACGCAGAATCATACAGTTTCTGATTCGTTTCCTCAAAGGTACGGATTACAGAAGCTTCCTTATTAAATGCTTTTACAACCGTATGACCGGAATAGATTTCCTCTACCTGACCGTTGACCTCACCGAGATATTTCTGCTGCGCCACAAAATATTTCTGAGAGTGCCTCATTACCCAGCTAATGATCATCGCTGATACCGGCAGGATTAAAAGCGCAGCCAGTGTCATCCAGAGGTTAATACTGAGCATCATCACCAACACACCGACTAATGTCGTCACCGCCGTGATCAGCTGCGTCATGCTCTGGTTCAGACTCTGCTGCAGCGTATCTACGTCGTTCGTCACGCGCGAAAGCACTTCTCCATGCGTGCGGCTTTCAAAATATTTCATTGGAATACGATGGAGTTTCGCAGAAATATCACGGCGCATATTGTAAGTCATATCATTGGAAAGCCCTGACATAATAAATCCCTGTACAAAGGACAGCACGGAACTGACCAAATACAGACACATAACGCCCGCCAGAATATAGCCAATCTTTCCAAAGTCAATCCCACCGACACCGTTTATTTTCGCAACCAAACCATTAAAAAGTTCTGTCGTTGCCTTACCCAGCACTTTCGGTCCGACAATATTAAAAATAGTCCCGCCCATTGCAAAAAGCATCATCAACGCAACACGAAATTTATATTTTCCCAAATAGCGGAGCAATTTCTGAAAAGTTCCTTTAAAGTCTCTGGCTTTTTCTCCCGGCATCGGTCTGCCATGGTGGCCGTGTACTCTGCCCGCCTTATTTGTATTCTCACTCATTTGCCAATTCCTCCTCCGACAGCTGCGACATAGCGATCTGACGATATACTTCACATGATTTCAACAGTTCTTTATGCGTGCCCTGTCCGGCAATTTTACCATCCGCCAGAACAATAATGATATCCGCATGCAGAATCGTGCTGATTCGCTGTGCAACAATCAGCGTCGTTGCTCCTTTTGTTTCCTGCTTCAATGCCCTTCTCAGTACCACATCGGTCTTATAATCTAATGCAGAAAAGCTGTCGTCAAAAATATAAATTTCCGGCTGCTTTACTACTGCTCTTGCAATTGACAATCGCTGTTTCTGACCGCCTGAAACATTTGTGCCGCCCTGTGCAACCACGGAAGCAATTCCTTCCGGTTTCTCACTGATAAATTCCCATGCCTGGGCGATCTTTGCCGCCTTCTGCACCTCTGTCGGCGCGGCATCCTCTTTTCCGTAACGCAGATTAGAATCGATCGTACCAGAGAACAGCACGCCTTTCTGCGGCACATATCCAATACGGCTGCGCAGATCTTTTAAAGAAAGCTCACGCACATCCACTCCGTCTACAAGAATCTCACCTTCTGTCACATCGTAAAAACGCGGAATCAGATTAATCAGCGTACTCTTACCGCTGCCGGTACTGCCGATAAACGCTACCGTTTCTCCAGGTTCAGCCGTAAAATCAATATCCGTAAGCACGCATTCCTCAGCATCCGGATATTCAAAGGAAACATGCCGAAATTCTACCTTTCCCTTCTGAAATTCTTTCACCGCTTTCGGCTGCTGCGGCGTCCGAATTGTTACCTCTGTCTCCAATACATCATTGATACGATTCGCAGCTACACTGGCACGCGGCAACATAATGGCAAGCATCGTAATCATCAGGAAGGACATAATAATCTGCATCGCATACTGCATAAATGCCATCATATTTCCAACCTGCATATTTCCAGCGTCAACCGCATGCGAGCCATAATACACAATTAGCACCGTAATTCCGTTCATAATCAGCATCATACACGGCATCATAAATGTCATACAGCGATTAACAAATAAGTTTGTTTTCATCAGCTCTCTGTTTGCTTTTTCAAAGCGCGCTTCCTCATGTTTTTCCGTGCTGAATGCACGAATCACCGGAATACCGCTCAAAATCTCGCGCGTCACAAGATTCAAACGGTCAACCAACATCTGAAGACTCTTGAATTTCGGCATTGCCACCGCAAACAAAAATCCAACCAGCGCCATAATCAGCGCAACGCCAAGCGCCAGAATCCATGTCATAGACGCATCCGTATTCAACACTTTTAGAACACCTCCGATACCAAGGATCGGAGCATACAAAATAACGCGAAACATCATCGTCGTCATCATCTGCACCTGTTGGATATCATTCGTACTTCGAGTAATCAGTGATGCCGTAGAAAACCTATTTAGCTCTGCGCCAGAAAAAGAAATCACCTTGCAGTATACCTCATTGCGAAGCTGCTGTCCCATTCCCGCCGCAAGACGGCTGGACAAAAATGTAACCAATATCGAACAAATCATTACCAGTGCAGCAAGCCCTAACATTTTCAGTCCGCTTTTTAATATATAACCGGTCTGAATAGCAGCTACATCTCTTCCCATCGTTTCATATTCCCGCTGAACAAAAGCAGAGGCAGACTGCGTCATAATGGATTCCGGCATATCAGAAAGCTGCGCTGTTATCCCGTCAAGCATTGCGAGTACCTGTTCTTTGGGTGTTTCCTTCAGCACAGCCATCACATCTATGTCCGCCGGCAGGTTCAGCTGCTCTAAAAACTGCACCCTCTGTGTTCCCTCTTCCGTTATTCCAGAAAGAACCAGCATCGGAATGCCAAACAATTTATTCAAGCGCGTTCTCGTTTCTTTGTCTGCTTCCCTCAGCACATAGGTGTCGCCCGCCAGCGTATAGTTTGCCTGCACCTCGGCAATCTCTGTTTCCGTCATAAAAAGAAACAGATCCTCCATCGTACTCTGGCGTATCTCATCCGGTACACCATCCTCGACTCCTTTTTGCTGAATGCCGACATTGACGATTCTGGAAGTATAATCCGGCATAGACAGATCACAGTATGCCTGCAAAAACAGCAGCAATACTATTAGCACAATCGATAACCATCTGTCTTTTACATAACGAAACATTTTTAGCATACATCTTTTCCTTCTTTTCTTAAAATTTACTGTAAAATAATAGTATAAACTCCCTAAATTTACAATCAGATGTGAAAATATTTTATAGTAGTTTTAGACTTTTTATACTTTTTACATTACAAAAAGAACGCCCCGGCATTTATGCCGGAGCGCTTTGATATGCTCTATTTATTTTATCTCATGATCTTTTGCGTATTCACAAACCTTTTCCCATGCTTCCTCGTCAAACTCACGATCCCTGAAATAATATTTCCGATCATCCTCCGTAATCGTTTTTATCACACGAGCCGGATTGCCACATTCGGAGCCATCTGACAATTATCACCGATTTTTACTTTTGCCACATCAATAATCATACAGTTATAGTTTGCAAAGAAATTTTTTCCCACCTCTATATGAGAACCGTAATCACAGTAAAACGGCGGATTCACAAACGCTCCTTCTGATTTTCCAAACAGCTCTTTTACCACTTCACCAATCCCGTCAAAATCTGAACGATCCATAAAATTCAGTTTTTGTAAAAGTCTGCGGCATTTTTCTGCTCCTCAAAGACCTCGCCATCCGATATATATGGCAGCTGCGCATCTCTTCTTTCTCTATTATTCATGTCACTTTTCCTTTCATAGTCTATTTTTCTACACTAATCCCTTTATAATAAGGAAGCTTCTCTGTTTTCTAAACCATAACCTCACCGCTGAGCACTTTTTTATAATCCTCATAGTTCTTCTTCAAAAGCTCCGGTGTATTTAATTCATACGGACATTTGCTCTTGCATTTTCCACAATTCAGACAATCCTCAATTTTTTTCATCTCTGCCTGCATATTTTCAGAGAGCCAATTTGCTGACGGTGCGCGGCGCAGCATCAACGACATTCTCGCGCACTGATTGATCATAATGCCGGCCGGACACGGCATACAATAGCCGCAGCCGCGACAAAAATCTCCGCTCAGTTCTGTTTTTTCTTTCTCTATATAAACGCGAATTTCCTCATTCATGGATGGAGTTTCTTCCATATAAGAGAGCCACTCTTCCAATTCTTTTTCACGCTGTACGCCCCAAATCGGCAGCACGTTTTCAAACTGCGTCATAAATGCCATCGCAGCCTCAGAACGATTGATCAGTCCGCCAGCCAATCCCTTCATGGCGATAAATCCCATATTTTTTTTCTGACATTCTTTCACAAGAGCCAGTTCCTTTTCCGATGATAAATAGCTAAACGGAAACTGCAGTGTTTCATAAAATCCGCTCGCAATTGCCTCCTGCGCAATCCCCAGTTTATGAGCTGTGATACCGATATGACGGATTTTTCCCTGTTTCTTTGCCTCTAACATGCATTCATACATACCTGTACCATCGCCCGGCGCGAAACATTTATCCGCACAGTGAAACTGATAAACATCCAGATAATCCGTCTTCAGATTCGTCAGTGTTGTCTCCAGCTGATTCCAAAATTCTTCCGGTGTCTTGGCCATCGTTTTCGATGCAAGATAAATCTTCCCACGCATTCCTTCAAATGCCGCTCCCAGTTTTTCCTCACTGTCACTGTAAGCCCGCGCCGTATCAAAAAAACGCATCCCGCCCTCATAAGCGCGGCGCAGCAATTTTACAGCCGCTTCCTTGCTGATCCGCTGAATCGGCAGCGCGCCAAATGCGTTCTGTGGCACAGTAATCCCTGTACTTCCAAGTGTAATCTGTTTCATCACAGTTCCCTCCCTTATATATATTCGCTAACTCTACTATACGTGTTATTTTACTTCTCTGTCAACGAAAACTGTTCTGACATTCTGTCTGCATTATAAACTATTGAATTTATATGCGAAAAACGGCGGCATAAAATGCCACCGTCTTTTCATCAGTCATTTTCCAGTTCCTTGATGATCTCTCGTAACCGCTCAACCATCTTTTCATCATAATCCGCTTTAGAAATCAATGCTGACGCAACCCAAAGCATTTCTCTGCCATTGATTCCGGTCTTAAGAACCATGTCTGTAACATATTCTTCTTTTGATACGGAAGCGATAAACTGTCTGGCATACTGTTTCCCACTGCGCACTGTGCCGCAGACCTCCACCAGCCCTTTCTTTTCCAACGCCCGAAGCATATGCAGGATATACGTGTGATCCCACCGTGCATTTGTACATCTCTCGAGAATTTCCATGCTTATCAGCGGTTTATCAGAATCCCAAATAATACCCATCACAATTTCTTCATTTTTTGTAAGATGTTTGAACATATTTCCCTCACCTATGTTTTACAATCGTACCGTTATTATAGCCCAGATCAGCAAGGTTTGTCAAACAATACCACCATTTTTTCCACTTTTTCCCACATAGTTCTACATATTTTCTACATTTTACAGTACCGGAGCAGCTCATTCTGATCATTCCAAAACTAAACGAAACTTCATCTGCACCGGATTGTGATCGGAAAATCGGAAATCCAAATCCAGCGTACTATACTCCAGCATCTCCACATTATCCGACCAGATCAATGCGTCCAGCACCCAACGATCATTTGTACCGTCATAGGCTCTGCCTGCGTCACGGCAAGTTGCCGCCATATCGCTCACACCCTCATCTGCCAGTTTTTTACTGCCTAAAGTAAAGCCCTCCGGAATAGAAGCAAAATCAAACTGCTTTGCCCAACTGGCTGCTTCATCAGCGTCATTTTCAAAACGACTGGCCGAATCCCCTACCATATCATGATTAAAATCACCGCCGACAACTACATAATTTCCCGCCTCATACTCTGCTGTCATATCCTCATACAGCATATTTCTCTGTGCATTCAAAATATCCATATCCGCACCGTAAGCTGAGAGATGCACATTAAACAGCACCAATTCTCTTCCGTCATTTACCGGAAGACGGCTAATACTGTAGCAGCGGTCGAGATCAAGGAATTTAGAAAATGATTCCGAGATCGGCAGGCTGCGGCGTAGCCCTGATGTGATTGCCGTGTTGGCTGCAGTTACAAGCCCTGCCTGATTTTTGCCATGCGGCTGATACAACGGCCAAAACAAAAATGCTGAATCATAATTTTGTGCAAACACCGTCGCATAATCCGGCAACGCCTCTTTTACCATTTCATGCTGATTTATATGGTAACTTCTGGTAGCGTTCGTATCCACCTCCTGCAGCAGTAAAAAATCCGGATTTACCTTTTTAATTTCCTCCAGCAGACCAGTAATATTCTCCCGTACACGCTCCTCACTTTTGCCCCAGGACTGTGTACCGCCGTCCATAAAAAAGTCAAATTCCTGATCATATGCGCCAAATCCCATGTTTGCCGTCACAACTGTAAACACTTGCTCCTCTGGTGCAATCTCCTGTACAGCCGCCTCCCCCGCTATCGGAGCATCTACTGTCAGCGTCTGTTTATCTTCGATTCTGCGATAACTCACCATTACATAAGCCACATAAGCAGCAGCAATCAAAACAAGCGCCAGCAAGATAATTCCAATTACTTTCACCGCTTTTTTCATCTCACATATCCTCCCGATCTCTAGTCGCGGATTGCTTTCGCCAGTTCTACTGCTTCTTTGGTCAATTCACGAATCTTATCAAACTCACCCGCTTTGATCAAATCTCCTTTTACCATCCAACTGCCACCACAGCAGATAATCTTATCGCACTCCAGATAATCCTTCAGATTTTTCGCACTGATACCACCTGTCGGCATGAATTTCACCATCGTATATGGCGCTGCCAACGCTTTAATCGTCGCTA
This sequence comes from uncultured Marvinbryantia sp., assembly GCA_937915375.1. Classification (GTDB taxonomy): domain Bacteria; phylum Bacillota; class Clostridia; order Lachnospirales; family Lachnospiraceae; genus Marvinbryantia. Next base: position 18,256 of record CALDMO010000032.1, on the reverse strand, counting down.
CACCGCCGAACTGCTCTGCCGGGAAGAATTTTACAATCTTCAACCCGCGTTTTACTGCCTGCGCAATTTCTGACGGAGTAATGCAGCCCGGAAATACCGGAATATTTTTCTCTAGGCAATAATCTACGATTTCCGGATCAAAACCCGGGCTAACGATAAATTTAGCGCCTGCATCTACCGCGCGGTCTACCTGCTCGATCGTCAAAACCGTGCCCGCGCCAACCAACATCTCCGGATATTCTTTTACCATCTGGCGGATAGATTCCTCTGCCGCCTCTGTGCGGAAAGTAACCTCCGCGCACGGAAGACCACCTTCTAACAGCGCTTTGGCCAATGGAAGCGCATCCTTTACATCATTTAATACCACAACCGGCACAACGCCAAATCCTGTAAACTGTTCTGCAATTGTTTTCATTTTTACTCTTTGTTCCTCTCTTTTTCCTGATTTCTTTTATATTTTCTGCCGATATCTTATTTAAATACCCGTCGCACCCAAAATATTCTTTCTATTCCTAATAATTTCAGTATATTATATAGTTCTCGCAGGTATTTTTTTACAGTATAACACACATACCTATTCATGCATACTATTTCCTTATTTTTTAACGTATCCTATACCTCACACTCCAGCTGGCAATCATACGGTTCTTGCTCTACATGACTCTGCTGGTATTCCTCTGCCTCCACGCAACCCATCGCTTTATAAAACGCCTGGCTTTCCACTGCCGAATGCGCTGAAATATAAAGTTTTTGCGCGCCGTGTTCCTTTGCCCACGCTTTCGCCTGCATAAACAGCTTACGCCCAATTCCACTGCCTCGCATATCCTGCGAAATATGAATGCTCGTCAGATCAAGATATTGGTTTTTACTGCCAAGCGGTTCCGCTTCCACAGACACAAATCCTTTTAATCTGTCGTCAAAGAACGCGCCCATAACCAGTCCTCCTGTCTGCACGGTATTTTTCAGACATTTTACAAGAATTTCATAATCTTTCTCATTCCAATCATCTACAAACGGATCACTTTTTATACACCACTTGCCGTCAACCTTACGCCAACAATCATTTACCACTTGACAGCGAATAAAATGCGCAAACAATTCCCGCGTAATTTCATCTTCCGATATATTTTTATAAGTAATCTCTGGTTTCTCCGCAACATACACCAGATGCGGCATATCTATCCCATAATAATGCTTTACAAATTCATCGCGCACCGTCATACCATTTCGCTTTGCCACATTTTGAGAGGCAATATTATTATCACGGATAATCGAACAAACCTGTGGCGCTTTCAAAACCTCAAAAGCATATTTTTTGCAAGCAGCCGCAGCTTCCGTCGCATATCCCTGATGCCAGAACTTCTTCTGAAACAGATAGCCGACTTCCAGCACTTCTTTTCCCTTGCACTCCTGCATTGTCAGACCACACTGCCCAATCAACTCACCGGTTTCCTTTAAAATAACTGCCCACAAACCAAACCCATATTTTTCATAACGGCTCAATTGCCGATCCAGCCACTCCTGTACTTCCTCATCGGAAAAAGCATGCTCATAGGCATACATTACCTCCGCATCCTGCAAAATTTTACAAAGCGCCGGATAATCATTTTGAGTGAGCCGACGCAGGATAAGACGAGAGGTTGTGAGGATTGCTCTCTCTTTTTTCATTTTTATAATTCTCCTTTGTATTATCATATTCTTTGAAGCAGTTCCGAATATATTTCTGAATAAGTTATCCGAGCTAACACATAATCAAACAAAAATTAATTCTATTTCATACGTCTTCATTTTTCTACACATACATTTTATATCCATTCCACTAAAGTTTCCATTATTTTCGATTATTATTTCACTAATATAAATTTCAAAAAATCCCCCCAACCTGATTTTTCAGATTGGAGGGATCCATATTTTACATATACGATCTCCAGTAACCAACTTTTCTTTCGTTGATTTCTTTAATTACTTCCGGTTCTACCTTAAAGTTTCTTTCCATATCCATCAGGCCATTAATTTCCTGCTGCACATCAGAAACCTGTGTGTAACAGAAGCCGCATATATATGGAACTTCTTTTACTGCAGTAGTAATTTCATCAAATCTGCTGATAAATTCTTCTTTGGTATTTACCTTATTGCCATAACCCCAGCCGGAATCGTCATTATTAAAAGCGATTCCGCCGTATTCGCTGATGATAACCGGCTGTCCCTTATAAGTATAACCGTTTGCAAATGCAGACTTGCTGCTGCTGTGATATACTTCCGTCGTAAAGATTTCGTCTTTATAATCCATATATCTTGACTTAAAGACCTCGCCAACTTCCTCGTAATCATGCAGCGTGATGATATCGGAAACGGTATGTTCCCATCCGTCATTTACGATTACCGGACGATACGGATCAACACTCTTAGTAAGATGATAAATCGCCTCGGTAAAGTGCTGTTCATCACGTTTCGTTTCAACCTTTGAGATACCCCAAGACTCATTGAACGGCGTCCAGGTGATAATACAAGGATGATTATAATTCTGCTTTACAATTTCCATCCACTCTTTTGTAAACTGCTCTACCGCATAATCGCTGTAACGATAAGATGCCGGAACCTCGCTCCAAACCAGCATGCCCTTCACATCGCACCAATACAGGAATCTCTCATCCTCTGTTTTCTGGTGCTTTCTAAGACCATTGTAACCCAGGGCCATAATCTTGTCGATGTCTTCAATCAGCGCTTCTTCACTCGGCGGCGTCAGATTAGAATCTTTCCAGTAGCCCTGATCCAGAATCAATCTCTGATACAGTGGGCGTCCGTTTAACAAAATATTCGGTCCATCGATACGGATTTCACGCATTGCACAATAGGAACCTGCTTTATCCAGTACATCATGCGCACGCAGCAGTTCAAACTCTACATCGTACAGATTCGGTTCTTCCGGAGACCACATATGGCATCCCCAAATAAAGCCCTGTTCATTTTTTCTGATGAACATATCCAGAGAAGCTGTCATATGCGCATCCGTTACCGCTGTTAAACTTTTGTTTACAAGCACACCTTTGTAAGAAACCGTTGCGGAAACAAAAAGCTGACCATTCATCATACTTTCCGGAACAACTAAGTCATATTCCACATCTAAACGTCCCTGTTCCAGAACCGGTGTCATTTTCACCTTATCTAAACGAACTTTTGATGCATATTCAGTCCAAACTGTTTTCCAGATACCGGTGATCGGCACATACCAACAGCCAAAATTAGAATCGATCCATCTCTGTTTTCCGCGCGGCTGCTGCATATCGTAGCTATCCTCAACCTTAACAACCAATTCATTCGCGCCGTCATGCAGAAGATCTGTGATCACAAAAGAAAATCTCGCATAACCGCCGGTATGCTTACCTGCGAACTGACCGTTCACCCAAACTTTCGTGATATAATCGCTTCCCTCAAAATGGAGAATATAATCTTCTTTTTCCAGTCTTGCAGCATCTGCCTGAATCTCTCTTCTGTACCATACAAAATCATGGCGTGTTTCATCATGAATGCCGCTTAATTTTGTTTCAAAGGTAAACGGAACATTAATTTTCTTATCACCCTGAAACTTTTCGTACCATTTTTCTTTTTCTCCCTGGTTTCCGTCGTCAAACCGAAAATCCCAGGAGCCATTCAAGTTCACCCAGTTGTCTCTGACAAACTGCGGTCTCGGATAATCTTTTACATAACATTTCATTGTGTGCTGATCCTCCTTTTTCATTTACGTTCATTTTAAAACAGTATTACTGTTCTTTTGCTGTAATTATATCTTTTTTTCTTTTTTTGTCAATCCATTTTCCATGCTTTTCACCAAGTTTTTTTATTTATAAACAATATTATTGTTTATATTTGGTGAAAGCCTACAGATTTTTTATGCAAATAACTTCTTTTCGGCTGCCAGGTTCTACCGATGTCTTTGCGCGCTGCACAGACCTCTTCTTCACATAGTTTATCTTCATTTACAAATTATATCGAACTCAAAATAATATTTCTCAGTTTTCTGGTTAACGACCACATTCCAATACCTTTTCGTTGCATCCCAAAAAGAATTGTCATATTTTCTTCTGGAAAATTAGCAAAATATGCCCCCAGCCAACCATCCCAGCCATACTCACCTACACGCGTCAACATAGAAGATTGTGATGAATTTTTACAAATTCTCATAAGATTCGAATAACTATACCCATAAAGTCCAAACTTCTTTTCAAACATAATCTGCTGTTCTTCCATCAGTTGTCCTTTTGTCAAAAAATCAACTGTTCTACTACGCAAAATACGTTTATTTTTATATAAGCCACCATCCAAAAGCATTCTTCCAAATTTCATATAATCATCCAATGTGGCTGCTAATCCCGCACCACCTGATTCAAATGCCGGGTTTCGTTCCAATTGATTTTGAATCGCATCTTCATTTCCTGTATATAAAACAAGCCTTTTTCCTTTAGAGCCTTCTTCAACATCATAGGTTTTTGCCAATCTTAATCGTTTTTCTTCTGGAATCCAAAACCCTGTATCATGCATTTCCAATGGATCAAAAATTTCTTTTTTCAGAAATTCTCCAAACCGCATTCCCGATACAACTTCTATCACAGCGCCTAGGATATCCGCTGACAATCCATAGTTCCACGAGCTTCCCGGTTCAAACATAAGCGGAAGTTCACCAACCAAATTTGCAAACTCAACTGTCGTCACTGGATGTTCCCCATACAAACGCGATTCAACTTCTTTAAGTAGATTATTTGTTTTTATTCCTACCTTCGTTAAATCCGAATACGTTAAACCAGATGTCATCTGCATTAAATCAAAGAGTGTAACCTCTTTATTTACAGAATGTACCATTCCTCCTTCATCCAATACTTTCTGGTTTTTAAATCCAGGAAGAAAAACAGAAACAGGTTGACACAAATCCAGAATACCACGTTCCACTAATATCATAACCGCAACCGCAGTTACTGGCTTAGTTTGTGAATATAACCGGTAAATAGTATCACGCTCTATTTTTTTTCCATTTTCAATATCACTCATACCCTCCGCTAAAAAGCAAACTTCTTCATTATTTTTATGAACAAGCACACTTACTCCAGCGATCTCTTGTTTATCAATATATTCGCAAATTGTATCTCGTAAATTCTCTATCATTTCTATAATTTTCACCTCATTTTGCATTTAAAACAAGATAAGCCTTACCGCTGATTACAGCTTATCTTGTTTTTAAGATTCTTATTATTTTACAAATCCCATATCTTCAAATCAACCTTTTACCGCTCCAGTCATCATTCCCGCTACAATTTGTCGTTCAAACAAAATATACATAATTATCATCGGCAAAGATGCCACCATTGCTGCTGTCATTGGCACCACATAGTCAACAGTATACGTACTTACAAATGTCGGAATACCAATCGGAAGTGTAAACATTTCATTTTTCATCGCACAAAGCAGTGGCCATAAATAATTATTCCAACTTCCAACAAAAGAAAAAATACATACAGTTGCAATAATCGGTTTTGACAATGGCAATACTATCCTACAAAAAATAGAAAGTTCTCCTCCTCCATCTATACGAACCGATTCTATAATTTCATTTGGTAAAGCTTTAAAAAAATTCACCATAATGATTAAGTTCATAGAGCCAGCAACTGCAGGCAATATCATGCCAGGAAGTGTATTTATCATTTTCAAATTATTCGCTGTAATAAACAGCGGAACAATTGTCGCTTCTCCAGGCACTAACATTCCAAGCAAAAAGTAAAAAAAGAAAATATTATTCCCTTTAAACGGTATCTTCGCAATCGCATATGCAGCCATCGATGAACAAATAATTGTCGATCCAGTAGTAACAATTGCAATAATCAAGCTGTTTTTAAACCACAATGGTACTGATGTATTAAACATAATCTGAGGATAGTTTTCAAATGTATACGGTGGTTTAAACCAGTCAAAAACCGTTTTTATCTGTTGTCCCTCCGTCTGCAGAGATACAAACAATGCCCAAACAATTGGCAATAGAAAAATTACAGCAAGTATAATCGAAAAAAGATTTAACAAATAATATCCAGCAGTCTTTTTTCTCCCAATCATGACTTTTCACCCTTTCTCTGAATAAATTGTTGCACCAAAGACAGCACAAGAAGAATACCAAACAAAACATATGACATAGATGCTGCATATCCCATTTTATTTTTTTCGAATGCAGTCTCATAAATATACTGTATAATCGGGCGTGTTGAATTTGCCGGACCCCCGCCTGTAATTAAATCAATCTGTCCAAACACTTTAAAACTTGCTATCATTTGAAGCAAAAATACAAGCCATGTTGTAGCTTTAATCAAAGGAACTTCAATTTTCATTAATATTTGAAATTTAGAAGCTCCATCAATTGCCGCCGCCTCATAAATATCCTGCGGTATATCTTGCAGCGCAGAAATAAAAAGCATCATACTAAACCCTACTGTCCACCAAGTTGTCATCGTTGTAATTGATACCCATGCAAGATTTGTATCTTGAAGAAACTGAATTTCTGTTCCTGCCGGAATAATATTAAGCGCATGCAGCAGCCCATTAATCAAACCTGTATATGGCGAAAACACATTTTTCGCTATAAATGAAGCTGCTGAAATAGATAAAATACTCGGAATATAATACGCAATACGAAGCGATTTTTTCATACGTGTTGCTCTATTTGCCAACATAGCCAATAGCATAGCTGTAATAACTAACATTGGTGTTGTAATAACTACAAACTTGCAGGTATTTCCCAATGTACTCCAAAAATGACGGTCATTCAAAAATTTTGTATAATTATCTAAACCAACAAATTTCTGTTTTCCCATCATACCCCAATTATGTAAACTAACATAGATTCCCTCACCAACTGGCCAAATTGTAAATATCGTATATAAAACAAAAAATGGTAACATAAATAGGCAGGCAATCAAAAAATTTTTTCTTTTTTTTGCTTTACTCATTTTTTCCCCTTTCTATTACAAATAAAATCATTTTGGCATTAATAGAATACCTATGCTATACAGTATATAACTGCCTAGACCATGGATTTTCGAATAAAAGAAAGGGAGCCTTTGGCTCCCCTTGCAGTTTAAATGTTACGGAAGATTATTTGCAATAGCCTCAGCTAAATACTCAACTAATGTGTCAACATCTATAGAATCTGCCCAATATTCATTCAACGCACTCTTCATATCTGTTTCAATCGCCTGACTTGTCGGACAACTAAAAGAGTATGCTGCATTATCAAGAATAGATACTAAATTGGCTCTACCCGGAAGCGCAAGAAACTCTTCGCTCTCAACAACCTGTTTACATGCCGGAATCTGTCCAGACTGTGCCCATGTTACACCACCGTCCTTTGACGCACTGACCATAAATTCAACCGCTGCAATTGTTTCTTCTTCACTTCTATTCGGATTCACCGGAAGAATAAAAGTATGTTGATCAGCAAAAACGCCCGGGTTTTCAAACAACTGTGGCCATGGCATCTCTCCGAAATTCAAACCATCTGTTTGTTCAAATGCACCACGTGCCCATGTACCACCTATAAAAAGCCCTGCTGTGCCCGCCTGGAAGAATTTCTGATGATCTTCAATTCCTGCCAGAGCATAACCATTATCATAAATAGATTTCACAAATTCAGCTGCTTTCTTAGCAACTTCAGCATCCATTCCAACATCAGACCAATCTTCTGTCAAAATTGGTGATCCACCCATCTGATTATAGGTTGCCCAGAAAATTCTCCACGGATCATCATCTTTACTCGTAATCGAAACTGCCGATTCTCCTTCTTCCATAACTGCTTTTACTTTTTCGCAAATAGCATTAAAATCATCTACACTCTTAATATCCAAAGTGCCATCTTCTTGCACTTCCACACCAGCTTCTGCCAATATATCAAGATTATAATATAAAACCTCAGCATGTGTATCAAGAGGAATAGCATAAATATTGCCATCTGCATCAGAAACAGACTCAATTGCTTTTTCTGAATAGGACTCTGTTAAATCAATCCCAAGTTCTTCCAAATATGGATTTAACGGTTCAATTACACCATCATTCATTAAATATGACAGTCTCGAAGCATGAGAAATACCTATATCTGGTCCATTGCCTGTTGCAACAGCAGTTGTCAATTTTGTATAGTAGTCTGCCCATACAAGCATAATAGACTGGACTTCTTTTGTCGGACCGCCTGCATTGTAATCAGCGATAATTTGATCCATAAAGCCCCCATCTCCACCTGAAAACAGAGACCACAGCACAAGTTTATTCTCGTCAACTTCAACCGCTTCCGGGTTCTCTACCGTACCATCTTCATTTGTAATAACCTCCTCTGCAAAAGCTGTTGATGTCATTCCCAATGCGATTGTTCCGCCAAGTAACATTGCTAAAATCTTGCGTTTCATTTTTAACCCTCCTTATTTTTATTAAATACACAATTCCACACTTTCTATTCGGCCGAAATAGTTTGAACAGTTTTTCTGTTCCTTTGTTTATGATTATACGTGATTTTCAACAAATGTCAATCTCTTTTTTTTTTTATTTGTTTGATTTGACGGATATTTTTTGTTTTTTAATTATTTTCTTTTGTTAATTACAGTATTTTTGTTATTTTGTTCTGTTTTACTACAATTTCATTGTTTATTACAAAAATATTGGCAAAAAAAGAGAGAAACCGCTTCCACCAAAGCAATTTCTCCCGCTTTCCTTCGCTTTTATCTGTATTCTGCCGTTAAAATAATATCCTGCGCATAATCGCCAAAGGTCTTTCCAAACAGATTAAATCCTCCTGCGTATTTAGCATTAGGCTTATTGCCAATACGCACCTCAATATAAGGACGTTCCGGCAGTTTCAAGTCAGCAACTCCAGTATCAGCAACACGTACGCCGTTGATATAGGTTCCGGTGTCGCGTATCTCCCACTCTGTCAGACGTCCGAATTGACTGGATCCGCCGGACCAAGCCGCCGGCGTTAAACGTCCTTTACGGCTGCCAAAATCTCCCGGACTGGTAAAAGTACCGCAGTCCATACCATTCACCCACAAAGTAATGTCCGATTTCCAATCTTCACGGTATCCAGGCGCTTCCGAACAAATTTCCGCCGACAAAAGAAGTCTTGATATACCACTCCCTGCCGGAATACCATTCGCGAACTGATACTCTACATATCCTGAAGCTGTCCACAAAAGACCAGCTGTCATTCTCTCCGGATAATAAAAACAAAACTCTCTGTCCTCATTGCCAATCACATTCCCATTCGGCGCACACATCCCGCAGGTCGGTGAAACCTGGCAGCTAGAAAATGCCCCGATTGGCATTTCTGTGCTGAACACCTCGTTGATATCTTTATTTCTCTTCAACAATCCCAGTGTTATATTGTCCACTTTTCTGGTACAAAGCTTCATAGTCCCTCTGGTTCCCGGCTGTTCCTCCATCCGAATCAAACCCGCCTGCTCCAATATTTTAAGATGAAATGCCGTACTGGATGCCGGAAGATCCATCTTTTTCGCGATTTCTCCTATAATCAGACTCTCTTCATATAAGAGCTGCAACATTTCCAGACGTATCGGAGATGACAGCGCCTTTCCAAGATCACTGACTTTATCTAACTCATCCAAACTGTATTCCACATATTTTGCCATTTTCTTTTCCCTTGCTTTCTTTTCAATAATAAAAACCGCACCTTTTCACTCCAGCATTATTTTATCCGATTATCTGCGATAATACAAGCAACCAAAAAACAAAAACCCTTCTCAAGCGCTTGAATCTTTCCAGATATTTCTGTATACTGACACTGTTGAATTTTTTTGCGCATTGCATAACATTCAAAAAGAAAGGACATACTATTATGTTACGATTTATTCTTGTTGCCGTCACTGTGATCGGCTTTCTCATTCTCTCCATTCCGGTACTTATCATTGAATGGATCATCGGAAAATTCAGCCCGCACGCCAGGGATATTTCATCTCTTCGCATTATACAAAGCGTTTTCCGTCTGATCCTAAAGGAGACCGGAGCTAAAATCACTGTGATCGGCCATGAAAACGTTCCAAAAAACGAAACGGTTCTCTATGTCGGCAACCACCGCAGCTACTTTGACATTCTGATGACCTACTGCCGCTGTCCCGGTCTGACCGGCTATGTAGCAAAGGACGGTATGGAAAAAGTGCCGCTTCTCTCCACTTGGATGAAACGCCTTTACTGCCTGTTCTTAAAACGCGATGATGTCCGTCAGGGTTTACAGACCATCTTAACCGGTATTGAGCAGATGAAAAACGGTATCTCTATGGCTATTTTCCCGGAAGGTACCAGAAATCACCAGAAAGAAATGCTGCCCTTCAAAGAAGGAAGCCTGAAAATGGCAGAAAAAACAGGCTGCGCGATTATTCCGATGGCAATCAGCCATTCCGATGATATTTTCGAAAACCACATTCCGTTCATTAAACCGGCAAAGGTTATCCTGGAATATGGCGCGCCAATCTATCCGAAAGAGCTTAGCCGCGAAGAAAAAAAATTTCTCGGCGCTACTACACAAAAACATATTCAGAAAATGCTGGATCAACACGAAAAAATGGAGCTGTAACTTAGCTGTAACTTAAAAGCCCGAATCTCATCCACCGAGATTCGGGCTTTCATTGTTAAAATGTTGCTGTTTCCTCTTCAAAGCCGTCAAATTCATCAACAGGCACTTCCATCTGATCCATATGTGTTCCGTCACCGACAGCGCCAGTATCCTGTATCATTTCATCTGTCACACCGTCTGCCGGTGTTTCTGTCATCGCATTTTCCGCCTCATCCTTCGGCGCATAGGCTTTTTCCAGAATTCCCATCACCTTGTCATAAATCAGCGTCTTATCCGCATTCTCCAGCTGGCTTTCCTCTAAAAGCTTTTCAGAATCTGTAAATACCAGCCGTCTGACAAATTTATCCGCCTGTTTCAGCTGCTCATCCTCATAGTTCTTATCCGGCGCAAGTTCAGAAGTTTCCTGCACGATATTCTTATTGATCTCCGGATCTGCTTCTTCCTCTGCCGCAACAGAATCCTCGCCTCTCACCAGAAGATTGAGCAAATATTCGTCAAGCGCTTCCGGAACCGCTTTTGCCGCGTTCTCCGTCAGATATACAACTGTACCATCGTCAAAAGTCAGCTCTTTTGTCTGGAACATCTCATCCAACGCTGTTTTTGCTTCTTTATATGTTGCTTTATCCTCTTCTTTCAGGTCATCCTCTGTCAGAACCGCCTCTGTCTGCGCAGCATCTGCTTCTTCGCTCTGCTGAACCTCAGTTTCCGGTATCACAGCGCCATCGCCCGGCTGAAGTTCTGTCTCAGGCACAACTACGCCCGCATCCGACGGAATTTCCGTCTCAGATGCATCCATACCATCACCAGAAACAGCTTCTGTCTCTTCCGGTGTTTCTGTCTGTTCTGTTGCCTCGGTCATCGTACCGTCGTCTGACGCCTCCGGAATCCCAAGATCTTCACTTTCTTTCTGTTCCGACTGCTCCTGTACGCTCTGCATAGTATCATTTTCTTCCACTATCTCACCAGTTCCCTCAAACGCACCCGGATCTGTATTGTCCAAAATACTTTCTGTCTCTTCCGTTTCTTCGATCACAATGCCGTCCTCACCCGGCAGTTCTGTTTCCTGATTCTGCTGCGCCTCCTGTTTTGCCGCTTCTTCTGCAGCCTGTTCGGAAGCCTCTGCTTTTTCTTCTGCAGCCTTTACTTCCTCTTCACTCGCTCCCGCATCACCGATCACATTTGCCTGCACACGATCCAACGTCGCTTTCAGCTGTGTAATATCATACTCCTGCTCCGCGATCTTCTGCATCAGTTCGGCAATCTCCGCACTCTGATCTTCATTGATCTGAACATCAAATTCATTAGAAACATTTGTGACAATGTTATTGATCTCTTCAATATTTGTGACATTATTTTCAATTACCTGAATCTTAGTTTCATTAATAACCGCCGTTGCCTTGCTCTGTCCGACCTGATTCGCCAGATTTCCGGTCGTAACCAGCTCCTGATTCGCCAATTCTACCTTCTGCGGTTCCAGCGTCTTTTGACTTGCCTGCTCATATGCCATAATCACGCCGGTCAATGCGCCCGTACCGGAAACCTTAAACGGAGAAGCCGCCACCACCTGACAGTTTGTCACACCAGATGTAGACAACGTAGACGCAATCATGTTGCAGGTAACCCATTCCAGATTCGCCGTCTTTACCTGAATACCGCCTGTAGAAGTCGGAGCCACCAACGCACAGCTATAGGTGTAATTTCCAATCTGCTCCAGCGGCACATAAGAACCAAGATGCTCTCTCTCATCCGCATTGGTGATATACATCATATCCACGCTGTCATAACCAACACCGAAATAACGCATCATCGTATCTTTCTGTTCCTGCGTCAGATCATTTCCCAGCGTCACAACCTTGCGGCTGTCTGCCATCGCCGGAACCGCGCTGCCAATTGCCACGCACAGACCAAGAAGCATACTGCTCAGTAATCTCTTTTTCATACCCTATTCCTCCTGCTTATTTTTTGTAAGTGCATCCACAATTTTTTCAAAATGCATGAAGTGAGAAGCCTTTACCAGAATCGTATCTCCCTTACAGATCCATTCCGGCAGATGTTCCATGGCTTCTTCTACGCTTCCGGCAGTAAAAATCTGCATCTGCGGTTTTACCTTTTTCGCTGCCTCTGCCAAATGCGCCGCCAACGGACCGATACAAACTGCGGTCTGGATATCCAGAGTCCCCAGATAAGCGCCAACTTCTTCATGAAGCTGCTGTTCCTCTTCTCCCAGTTCACCCATATCTCCAAGAATTGCCGTTTTTCTCGTCTCAGCATCATTTAATACTTTTAACGACGCTTTCATAGATACTGGATTTGCGTTGTAGCAGTCATCCACCACCGTAATTCCATTTGCCTCTATGATATGAAAACGGCCGCTTAAAGACTCCAGTTTTTCAATCCCGCGCTTAATCTCCTCATTCGTCATGTCAAGGCTTCTGCCAACCGCCGTTGCCGCCAACGCATTCAAAACCATATGATATCCCGGAATCGGAACCATCACTTCAAAGCATTCTTCTCCCACATGGATATTACACCATACTCCCTTAATGCCAGCGCTTCGGATATCAGTCGCGTAGATTGCGCGTCCGCTCTCATTCCCGAAAAAGATCGGCTTGATGCCCTTTATCTCCCGAAGTGTGGCAAGTTTATCGTCATCTCCATTCAGAATGATATTTCCGTCCGGAGCAACGAAATCAAAAATCTCAGATTTCGCACGCAGGACACCATCCCGGTCACCCAGAAATTCCAGATGACACTGACCAATGTTCGTAATCACGCAGACATCCGGTCTTGCAACCTTACTGAGGCGGTGCATCTCTCCGAAATGATTGATCCCCATCTCAAGAACCGCCACTTCATCTCCTTCGCGCAGACGAAATATTGTCAGTGGAAGACCGAGCTCATTATTAAAATTTCCCAGCGTTTTCAAAACCTGAAATTTCTCCGACAAAACGCTGGCAATAATCTCTTTGGTACTGGTCTTGCCGACGCTTCCGGTAATGCCCACCACCTTGATATCAAACTGCTGCCGGTAAAATTCTGCGATATCCTTCACCGCCTGCAAGGTGGATTCCACCTGTATGTACGCGCCTTTTGGCTGTGCCGGAGCATCCTCACATAATACGCAAAGCGCGCCTTGCTCAAATACCGCCGGAATAAAACGGTGCGCGTCTACCCTTTCCCCTTTGATCGCCACAAACAGACTGCCTGCTTTTGCCTGACGGCTGTCCGTGGTAATATCGCAAATTTCTTTTATGCGGTCCGCTTCCATTCCGTGATACGTTCCGCCGCAGGCCTTCGCGATATTCTCTAATGTCATATTTTTCATCGTATCCCCTCGCTGTATCGTACCGTCTATTTTAACCCATTACTCGTTTCGCATTTTTTAACGAAACATGAATCAGATTTTCACACAGATCCGCAAACGAATATCCCAGAACTGCCGCCTCCTGCGGAAGAAGACTCGTCGGCGTCATACCCGGAAGCGTATTTGCCTCCAACATAAACATCTCATTCTGTTCATTCATCATAAAATCGATCCGCGCATAATTTTCCAGTCGTAAAACATAGTATGCCTCAACCGCATACTTCTGCATTTCTTTCGTCAAATCTTCACTCAAAACTGCCGGACACGTCTCAATCGTACTGCCTGGCTCATATTTGTTCTTATAATCATAAAAACCAACCAGAGGCGCGATTTCAATCACCGGATATGCCTCGCCGTCCACAACACCGATAGAAAACTCTCTGCCTTTTACATACTGCTCTACAACCAGCTTATCCTCATAGCCAAAGCCGTCCTCAACCGCTTTTTCATAAGCCTCCTCAGTTTCTACAATGTAAACGCCAACGCTCGAACCGCCGCAGGCAGTCTTTACCACACACGGAAGTCCAACGCCCAGCTCATCCGCTGTTTTTCTTGGCTCATCCTTTTTAATGATCACGCCGTATGCCGTCGGTACGCCATTTTCACGCATCAGCTGCTTAGTAATGCCTTTATCCATCGCAAGCGCACTGCCCAGATAACCGCTGCCGGTATAGACAATTCCCAACAGATCAAACGCCGCCTGAATCCTGCCGTCTTCCCCGCACGCACCGTGCAGCGCCAGAAATACAACATCCGCCGCCTTACATGCTTCCAATACATTCGGTCCGAAAAATTCTCTTCTTTCTTCCTGCATTGCCGCAATTTTATCATTAAAACTTTTTATGTACGCCACATCCGCATCCAGATCATAGGATGTCTCAAACATGTGTTCAATATCCAACTGTTCATTTCCGCAAAAAACGTCAAGCAAAACCGCCTGATGTCCTTTACTTCTTAAAGCCTCGCAAACCTTCGTTCCGGAAACGATAGAAACATCACGCTCTGTGCTGGTTCCTCCTGCTAAAACTATAATTTTCATCTGTCTCTCCTCCCTGACTGTCCAAACAGTTTTTACACCTGCTCTGACTTATGGAACTTTCACAGTAAGTATACCCAAAAGCGCCGATAAAAACAAGTGCATCTGTATTGACATTCTCTTAATATTCCCTTACGAACGCAATGCGGCAGTCTCTGAAGACCGCCGCATTTTTATCATTCTTATTTTTCTTCCAAAATCTTGTCTACACTGACCAATTTCACACTTAACACAAAAATCTCAGCTGCAATCGCTAATTCCTCTGGTGTCGGGAAAGACGGCGCAATACGGATATTGCTGTCCTGCGGATCTTTTCCGTACGGATAAGTCGCTCCCGCGCTTGTCATCACAAGCCCCGCTTCTTTTGCTTTCGCCACAATTGCTTTTGCACAGCCAGGCAGAGAATCAAAAGAAATAAAGTATCCGCCGCGCGGACGAATCCAGCTGCCAATCTCCATTCCGCCAAGTTCTTTATCAAGAACATTTAAAACCGCTTCGAATTTCGGTCTTAAAATATCGGCATGTTTTTTCATATGCGTCACCATTCCGTGAATATCCTTAAAGAAGCGCACATGACGCAGCTGATTCAATTTATCATGACCAATCGTCTGAATGCTCATCTGCTTGCGGATGGCTTCCAGATTTGCCGGAGAGGACGCAATTGCTGCTACACCAGAGCCCGGAAAGCTAATCTTGGATGTAGAACAGAACTTGTAAACCATATCCGGATGACCCTCTTTTTTACACTCCATCAGGATCTCGATCAAATGATCCTGCTTATCCTCATACAGATGGTGAATACCGTAAGCATTATCCCAGTAAATACGAAAATCCTCTGCCGCCGGTGTCAGACGGGCAAAACGACGCACTACTTCATCAGAGTATGTGATACCCTGCGGATTGGAGTATTTCGGTACGCACCAAATACCCTTAACGCTTTCATCATTGTTTACGTACTGCTCTACCAGATCCATATCCGGTCCATCTTCGTGCATCGGAATATTGATCATTTCAATACCGAAATATTCTGTAATCGCAAAATGTCTGTCATAGCCCGGTACCGGACAAAGGAATTTTACCTTATCCAGCTTGCACCAAGGCGTGCTTCCCATAACACCGTGCGTCATGGAACGCGCCACTGTATCAAACATAATATTCAGGCTGGAGTTTCCGTGAATAATGATCTGATTTGCCGGAACCTCTGTCATATCTGCAAGCAGCTCCTGTGCTTCCGGAATACCGTCCAAAACACCGTAATTTCTGCAGTCAACCCCTGTTTCACATTTCAGGTTGGATGTGCTGTTCAGAACATCCATCATTCCCATCGCCAGATCCAGCTGTGCCGCGGACGGTTTGCCTCTGGACATATCCAAATGCAGGTTCTGTGCTTTAATCTGTTCAAATTTCTTCTCCAGAGACTCCTTCTCTTTCAGAAGTTCCTCTTTACTTAACTCTCTGTATGGCACCATTTTTTCATCCTCCTCATTCGTCAGGTCTTCTCAGCAAAAACATTTGTCCGTCTCTCGAATATTTTACCAGAATCATTTTATTACCGGACTACAGATTCGTCAAGACTTTTCTTACTTCGCCAGTAATTTAATCTCTCTCTCTCCGATTAAAGAATCCACCCTGGTCTAATTCCTGTGTCCGCACCTCGCCGCGCGCCTTAAACATCAGCTCCGGATTCTTAATGCTAACTCTCGTATCATCCGGCACGGAAGAAGTGATAAACGCATTACTTCCTATTACCGCTCGCTCGCCGATCACAGTATCTCCTCCCAGAATAGAAGCACCCGAATAAACGGTCACGTTATCCTTTAAAGTCGGATGACGTCTGACACTTTTCAGCGTCTGACCTCCGCGCGTCGAAAGCGCGCCAAGCGTTACACCCTGATAAATCTTTACATTTTTGCCAATCACAGTCGTCTCTCCAACTACCACGCCAGTACCGTGATCGATAAAGAAATATTCCCCAATCGTCGCACCCGGATGAATGTCAATACCAGTCAAGCTATGCGCATACTCCGTCATGATACGCGGAATCATCGGCACTCCCAACAAATGCAGTTCATGCGCAATGCGGTTGACCGAAATGGCAAACACACCCGGATAAGAGAAAATTACCTCTTCTGTATTAAACGCCGCCGGATCGCCGTCATAGGCAGCCTGCACATCTTTTGCCAAAAGCTCCCTAAGCGCCGGAATGCGTTCCAGAAATTTGGCGGTAATCTCCGCTGCTTTCTGCTGACGCTCTCTATCAGAAAGTTCCTCATTCGCCGGATTATGCGCCAATGCTTTACGTACCTGTTTTGTCAGCTTGTAGCTGATATCTTCTAAAAGCTCACCGACATGATATTCAATCGTGCCACCGCGCAATGTCTTCATTTCAAAATAGCCCGGAAAGATCACCTGACGCACCTTTTCCAGAATTTCAATAATCAACTCACTATTCAGTCGGTTATCTGAATCAATGTTGCAGATCACCGGATGCTCCTCATAACTTGCCAAAATGGATTTCACCAGTTTTCCCATTTGCTACCTCTTTCCTGTCAGTTTTGACTGCCGTTAAGTTTGTATTATAGCATATTCTGCCGAGCGGGTCTAGGAAACATTTTTTATAAACACCATTTTCCTTTCATCCGACCGTTCCTCGCAATACTGATGTTCGCCTGCATTTCCAATCGATACGGCACTACACCGTCAAACGGTGATAACACGCCATAGAACCCCGACAGGATACACAAATGTCTCTGCAGATAATCCAGTGCTTCCTGCGTAAGTATCCCCGGCGCCATATACTGATACTGCAGACCTTCGTACGCAAGAATCGCCGGAGTCAGATTTCGTTCCAAATCCATCTTTGCAAATCGTTGAAAATTCAATCGGGCAAGCTTATCATTGCATTTCCACAATGCTTTTGCCTGCGCATAATCCAGTTTCTGTATCTGCGCGCACAGCCGTTTTGCCTCATCCAGAAACCGCGGGAGCCGCCTTACCTCCAACGTATCTGTATCAATGTTCATTTTTTTAGCCGGAGATATAATGATTTTCATGAGGTAATTTCCTTTTTCTGCAAATAATTTTTATCACTGCCGGATTATAGGATTATATTAAGTACGGCTCACACATAGCAGCGCATTATACAAAAACATCCCATCGGCAGCCGCCAACAGGATAATTTTAAATACACAAAGAGCGGGTGATGGGAATCGAACCCACGTATCCAGCTTGGAAGGCTGGTGTT
>CALDMO010000031.1 GCA_937915375.1 uncultured Marvinbryantia sp. | reverse complement strand
TCAGAGCTGCTCTTTTTGTCTGCTCAAAATATGATACTTCACTAAAGAATTATATACCATTTTTTTTAAAATAGAAAGCCCTTTTATTTTTATTTTTCGGACATTGATTTCATGTATTATCAATGTTATGATAAATGAAAGTGATGCGATCAGCCTGACCGCAGTTTTTCAACAACACAAGAAAGCCGAGCAGATACCTTATGAGATTTTGGGATGATAAACGCTACTATTCTTTAAACTATTATTTAAAACAGCATTATGGCAGAAAACTTTACAAGATTGCTCTTGACGGCGGCATGACATGTCCGAACCGGGACGGTACGTGCGGCAGCCGCGGATGTATCTTTTGCAGCGAAGGCGGCTCCGGTGACTTCGCGGGTGACCGTGCCCTCTCCATCAGAGAGCAGCTGGCTCTCGGCAAAGCCTCCCTTGCAGAAAAATACAGCGGTCATTCCTATATTGCCTACTTTCAGGCATATACGAATACTTACGCGCCAGTCCAACATCTCCGGCAGTTATTTGAAGAAGCTGTTTCTGATCCTGAAGTCTGCGTGCTTTCCATTGCTACAAGGCCGGATTGCCTCGGAGAAGATGTAATTGAACTGCTTACAGAACTCAATCTTCAAAAACCTGTCTGGGTGGAACTTGGTCTCCAGACGATCCATCCAAAAAGCGCTGATTTCATCCGCCGCGGTTATCCTCTCTCTGTTTTCGAAGATGCTGTCACACGGCTCCGCAAAGCCGGCATTGAGGTCATCGTCCATACGATTTTATTTCTTCCGGGCGAAACTCCCTCACAGATGCTTGACACAATCCGCTATCTGAACACTCAGGACATTCAGGGAATCAAGCTTCAGCTCCTTCATATTCTGAAACATACAGATCTCGCATCCTATTACGAACAGCATCCTTTTCCTCTTCCTTCTCTGGAAGAATACCTGGAACTTCTTGGAGCGTGTATCTGCACATTGCGACCGGATATCGTTATTCACCGCATTACCGGTGACGGACCAAAATCCCTTCTGATCGCCCCTCTCTGGACTTCTGATAAGCGAAATGTACTGAATCAGACTGCCCGATATTTTAAAGAACATGATATCTGGCAGGGTAAATATACAGAAGATGATAAATTTATTTCATAAATCATAAAGGAGGATTCCTCAATGTCTGAAACACTGGCACTTTACAAACTGATTATTCTTCAAATGCTGCAAAAAATTGATTTCCCATTAACCAATGGTCAAATTTCCGAATTTATTCTGGATAAGGGCTACACAAACTATTTCAAACTGCAGCAGGCAATTTCTGAGATGGTAGATACCGGTTTTCTCTACGAAGAACAAGCGCATAACCGCACTTTGTATCATCTGACAGATTCCGGCATGGAGACAATACAGTTCTTCAAATCCAAAATCCCGCCTGCAATTCTCGATGATATCGATACATTTCTGCGGGAAAAGAAATACGATCTGAAAAACGAAGTTTCTGTAAAGGCTGATTATTACAAAAATAACCATCAGGAATATTCTGTTCGCTGTCAGGTACTGGAGAATGAAATCCCGTTGATTGATCTGACCTTAACTGTTCCAACAGAAAAAGAGGCGATTACTATCTCTACCAACTGGTCCACCAAAAATCCTGAAGTCTATGCGACTGTTATGAGTCTGCTTCTTTAAAAAAATCTGCCTGTCAGTTTCATATCGCGAGATATGTTCTGACAGACAGATTTTTCTTTTACTTCTGAAATTAATCCTCTTTAAATCCTTCTCCTACAACTTCATTGGATTCCATAATCACGATAAATGACTTTTCGTCTATTCTCTTTGCCGCCTGACGAATCGCATACATTTGTTTGTTGTTGCAGGCACACATAACAACTTGTTTCTCCTCTTTCGAATAGCTTCCCACACCGCGAAGTAATGTGGAACCTCTGCCCGAAATATTATCAATCGCCTGAGCCACTTCATCGCCTTTCTCGGTTACAATCATGGTAAGTTTGCCGGCATCAATCCCGTACATTACCTTATCTACTACAAAGGATAAAAGATAAGTAACAATCATTCCATAAATAATTCCATCTACTTCCTTATAAATAAATGCCCCGGCTGCAATAATCACTGCATCCATAATAAATACAATTTTTCCAAGAGATAAATGTGGTTTTTTTGCTTTAATAGACATCATAATGAAATCTGCTCCACCGGTAGAGGAATTTCGCATATAAATCAAAGCATATCCCAAGCCGGAAATTACTCCCGTACAGATTGCCGCCAGAAGTCTGTCTCCTTCGTATAATGGAAATAACGGTGCAATCTCATCCATAATAAAGGAGGTAATAATAATTGATTTGATGGAGCGGATAAAGAAATCCCGTCCCAGAATCTTATAGCAAAAGATTGCAATCGGAATATTTAAAAGCATTGAAACCACACCGATTGGTGTCCCAAATAAATAATAAAAGATTAATGCAATTCCAGATAATCCTGCCATTGGAAATTCCGCCGCAGATGCAAAGTTATAAACTCCGATTGCGATCAAAATCCCTCCTACAATATCTACCAGCACGTCCATTCCCAGCTGTTTCCAATTCAGCTTTTTTATTTTTTCCATACCTGCAGCCTCCTGTAAACTTTCTTTATTTCTTCCGGGCATTCGTTGATATACCAAAAGCTCAGATAAAACCAAAAAAAGAGCATTTAACAACTATATAAATATAATCGCAAATGCTCTTCTCCTATTTCAGTATATATTTTATATAGGGAATTGTCAATCACTGTTTTTCTCTTCCCTGACGGAATATGCACATCATCTCACTTGTCAGACTGATATCCTCTTCCTGTACCGGAACCTCTTCCCGATTGCACCACTGTGCAACAGCTAACTCTTCTTCGTCCATTTTTATTTTATCAGAGCCATCCAGCTCACAGAAGAATCCCATGAGCAACGTATCTGAAAAAGACCACGGCTGACTTTTATAAAACCGTATATTTTTCACATGCAATCCTACTTCTTCTTTGACTTCCCTGCGTACGGTATCCTCAATCGTTTCTCCGGTTTCTGCAAACCCTGCGATTAACGCGTATTTTTTATAAGCGCGTCCGGCATATTTCGTTAATACGATCCGGTCATGATCCGTAACTCCTACGATTACCGCCGGACAGATTTTCGGATATTCCATCTGTCCGCAGTCCGGGCAGCGCATGAGTCTTTCTTTCTCATCATGTATCATTTTCTTTCCGCATCTTCCGCAGAATACGCGGCTTCTGTACCAACGGTGGATCTGATCTCCTGTCACAGCAGCAAATGCCATATGCTGCGGTTTTGCTGTACGAAAAAACGTCATATGCTCTGCCTGACATTGTTTCCGTTCCAGAAGCTTTCTGCAAAGTATCTTCTCCTGTTCCTCTGAAAGAAGATAAAAGCGCATTTGATCAATGGAAAATAAATATGTCCACTGTAATT
>CALDMO010000030.1 GCA_937915375.1 uncultured Marvinbryantia sp. | reverse complement strand
TTTTTCTTATAAGGAATTCTCATTTTGACTTGTACTATTTATATTCTAGCACCATGGCTCATACCAAAAGACGAGCCTCTTTTAAAATACACTATTCAAAATAGTACCTTCTAGTTCATCCGTCCCATTATTTCATTTCCATGCTCTTTTAACCATTTTTTATGTTTTTTATAATCTGGCATTATACATTCAACCTGCGACCAAAAGTCTTTGGAATGGTTCATTTCTATCAGGTGACATAATTCATGCACAACCACGTAATTCACGACTTCATCCGGAAGCAGCATCAAAAGACAGTTAAAATTTAAATTCCCTATGCTGCTACAGCTTCCCCATCTGGTTTTTTGACTGCGAATCGTGATTCGTCCATACTGAACATTCATCAGACTGGCATAATGTTTTACTTTCACTGGAATTACTTTTAAAGCAAGATCCGCTAATTTCTGAATCTCTGTCGAGGATAGTTTTTCGATATTCTTCGACTCATCTCGTCTTTCTTCGAGTTTCTCCAGATGTGTACGTATCCAATTTTCTTTCTCTTTTACAAATCTATGAATTTCTGCATCTTCTATCATAAAAGGCGCTCGAACAAGAACTGTCGCATCCGATCTTATCTCAATAGCTATTGATTTTCGATTGCTTCTAATGATTTCAATATTTATCTTCATGATAAATTTATCCTTATTCTATGTCCAAACCAAATTGATAAATCTCGTTAATTTTGGCTTGCGCTTGTTCTGCTTCTTTTTTCTTAACGAGGGCGTTTTGATCACTTAAAATTGCCAGCATTTCGTCCACTACTTCCTCTTCCGGAAGATAAGAATAATGCGACAGATAGCCTATCATGCGTATAGCTGTATAATCCGTATTCAGATTGCGTGTCACCAGGTCACAAAGATTTTTCGGGTATCCACGTTCTGCCATCATTTGATATAACTGTTTGTCAATTTCTGTACGCTCTTTCATCTAAATGATTCTCCCTGATAAATGATCCACTTCATGCTGACAAATCTGTGCCGTCCAACCGGAAAGTTTCTGCTTCTGCTTCTTCCAATTCATATCCATATATTCCACTTCAATATTTTCATATCTGGTTGTCGGGCGTACCCCATCCAATGAAAGGCATCCCTCTTCTGTCTGATAGGGTGTATCCTTTTTTATAATAACCGGGTTAAACATTACAACATCAATTAATCCCATATTTACAATAATAACCTTTTTCTTTATACCAATCATATTGGCTGCCATGCCTACGCATCGCTCTCTATTTGCTTCAAGGGTATCCCGCAAATCGATTCCGATCTGAAGATCTGCTTTTGTTGCGGGCTCAGACTTCTGCCCCAGGAAAAATATATCTCTAACTATCTGCTTTACCATGTATCTTTCTCCAATACTTTCTCACACACTTGCTTCCTCATAGGCTCTTCGTGTTCATAATGCTTCCTCATCATTCTTTGAATCACCTTGGTAAATATGCTTATTTACTGCTTTACCTTCTTTATCAATTCCTCAAATGACTTCTGAAATCTTCTATCATCTTCTTCTGTTCTCTTTGCCGGACCTTTTAGGTGATGCCTTCCTTTTCCCCTTCTTGCTTTTTTCGCAAGATGACGTTCCATAAGAAGGGTATCAATATTTTGATTCGTATAATATCTTCCTGACTGATGAATTCCATACGCACCTTTCCCAAGAATCATAGCCGCCACCCCATAATCCTGCGTCACAACCACATCGCCTTTCTGACACAGATTTAATAAGGCAAAATCCACCGCATCTGCCCCGGCGCCAATGATCTTAACTTCACTGTAATCGAAATATAAAACATGATTGGTATCACAAAGCAAAACGCATTCTATATTTTCTTTCTTTGCAACCAATTCAACGATTCTTACCACAGGACAAGCATCAGCATCCACTAATATCTTCATATAGAACCTCATTTTCACATATCATCCGTATTACTTTATCCCATCAATAGTATTTATGGTTTCTACTGTCACAGTACGATTTTTTCCTTCTTCATTCCAAATCATCAAATGAACCGTATATTCTATCGCGTCTTTTGCATATAAAAAAGGTTCTTCTTTTAACAACTCTACCTTTTTTCCGGACTGTTCTAATTCTTTTTTCCGGACTTCTGCTTTTTGGAGCAGTTTCTGTGTCCATGAGCCAAAAGAACGCGTCTCGTATACGGAAGCCGTCTGTTCCAGCATCTCCCATATCAAATCCACAACGCCTCCATGTCTGACGGTATGTAATAAAGCGGCAATTTTTCTTGCAATACATTTCCTGGGAAATTTTTCGTATAGATGAATCCATCGTACAAGACTTCTATCCTCTGCTTTTTCTGCCAATTCTCTCATCACTGAAAACGCCTCTTCTGAAACCTGCCACTTAGAACAGCATGGAACCAGATATTTTTCAGAAACAGCCGGGTAACAGCAGAAATTCAATGGAGGAAATTCTGCTAAAGCAGACAGCATTCTTTCATCTTTTGTACAAAATTCTTCTCCCAGATACTCTCTTTTATCTCGAAGAATTGCTATACGATATTCCAACTGCCGCAAATATTCATAACCTTCCACCCAAAAATGTCCGGTTTTTCCATAATCAAACAAATGCGTTTCTAATACCAGATCATGAAAAAATAATGTACAAACTGCTTTTTCCTGATGAATGATCAGAAGATAACGTTCTTCCTCCTGTTCCAGTTCCGCCCACATCTCGCCCTGAAACTCCGGCTGATATGTCCCAACCAGCTGTGCATGCTGAAAAACAAGAAAACTTTCCACTGCATCGTTCATTAAATATATCAAACGAATCTCTCCGGGCATTTCTTCCGGCAAAAGCAATTCAAACTGTCCTTGCGAAAGCAAAAGCTCTAATTTTTCCAATTCCTTTTCAAAAGGAATCTCTCTTTGGATCATGTCTCATTTCCTTTTTCTTTATTTAGGATCATTCAGCTTCCCCAATATTCTCTCTTGTAAGATCCTTCACCCATTTATACTTTTTATAGTGGTACATTACCCAGGGGATTTTTCCCACCTCATCCAAACAAGTGCACGCATATACCACAAGCACCGGCCAATGAAATACAAACGTACCAAGGGCTGCCAAAGGAATGGCAAGTCCCCACATACAGACTGCCAGACTGTACATATCAAACATCGTATCTCCGCCTGCTGCAAAAATTCCGTTGATCACAACAGTATTTACAGCGCGGCCGATCATATAGACTGCCATGATGATCATCATTCCCACCAGGTCTTTTCCAGCCTGCTCCGTCAGTTTCACAAAATGAATCACGAACGGTGTTGCCAGAAGCATGATTCCGGTAGATAAAAATCCACACAGAAAAGACAGCTTCACCAATCTGTCTCCATAAATCTTTCCAAGCTTGAGATTTCCAGCTCCAAGTTCATACCCTACCAGGATTCCGCCGCCGCTGCCAATACCATTACAAAGACAACAGATCAAATCGCGCACTACAGATGCCACAGAATTTGCTGCAGCGGCATCCGTTCCCATATGGCCCATAAATGCCGTATAAGATGCAAATCCAACACCCCAAAACAGACTTGCCCCTAAAATTGGAAATGCACATTTCTGAAAATCTTTGATCAACAAACGGGATGCTTTAAAAAACCTGCTCCAGTCCGGACGTAAATAACCTTCTCTTAAAGAATACCAGATACACCAGATCAATTCTACAATTCTCGCCGTAAGTGTCGCAAGCGCAGCGCCCTGTACGCCCATAGCCGGTACGCCGAACAATCCAAAAATAAAAACGGCATTCAATACAATATTAAGTATTACCGCACCAGAACTGATCAGTGCCGTTTTTGACGCATGATCACTGACCTTCATAATAGCCAGATAACACTGAGAAAATCCGGTCAGAAGATACGACCATCCTGCTACACGAAGATAGCGCACTCCAATAGAGATCAAAACTTCTTCATTTGTAAAAATCCGCATCAGATAACTCGGAAAAAATACACACCCTCCAAAAAACAAAATAGAAACCAGACCACTGTAACGGATACTGATACAAAAAATATCATTTACCGTTCTTTTATCTCCTTTTCCCCAATACTGTGCTCCCAGAATCCCGGATGCAGAGACAAATGCCATCAGCAGCATATTTTGGATAAACTGAACCTGTGTTGCCAGTGAAACAGCTGCCATAGAATTCTGATCGGCACTTCCCAGCATAATTGCATCAGCTGCAGCAACCGATGCCAGCATCAGACTTTGAAGCGCTATCGGCGCAGTCAGCTGAAACAATCTTTTCAAAAATACCTTGTCCGCAAATAAACGATCTTTCATGTTACTAGAACCCTTTCTCTCTTTCCTACTGCTCTTTCTCTTTTATTATACAAAATTATTTCTAAACTTGCATTTCCTATTTCCAGCAGAAACCGCTTTAACCCATGCCGTCTGCTTTCCATCGTATATACTGGATTTAATAACAGATTTCTTATCCTGTGTTAAAACCAGTATTCTATCACAGGAAAAAGGTCTCCATATTTGTATGAAGACCTCCGGTTTCTGTAAATCAAACGCTTAGAATTAAAACCTATTCTTCTAATTGCTTACAAATACCACATTTTCTCCCATTCCTTTTGTTGGCAGCATTTGCGCATAGAAATTCCGTTTCTTTGCCGGCACCTTCACCTTCGCTTTTCCATAAATTTTTCCAAACGCATTCGTTTCTACTGTTTTTGAACTAAGTCTGCTGCTTTTAATCATGATTGATTTTAAATTACCACAGCTATAAAATGCATGATTGCCAATTACAGTCACTCTTGCCGGAAGTGTTATGGATTTCAGTGCCCTACATTTCGCAAATGATTTCACACCTATCTTTTCTAGCTTGTCCGAAAATGTCACCCTGCTTAACTTGCTGCAGTTAAAGAATGCCTTTTCTCCGATTGAAGTGACATATTTCCCAATAGAAACCGCTTTTATATAACGATTATCTTTAAATGCATTGGCAGCAATAGAGGTAACTTTACAAGTTACATTGCCTGTTTTTATCGTTGCGGGAATAGAAACCTTTGATTTCTTTTTGTTCGCAGGTCTTACGTATTGCACCTCTGCCGTTTTAGAACTTCCGCTTCTTGTAATTTTATAGTAGGCTCCGGAAACCTTTACCATTTTTCCTTTACCCGGAGTCATGTATTTAATCGCAAAATTCTTAGTAATACTTCCTGTGTAATTTCCCTTACCGGTAATCACAACCGTAGCTTTTCCCACTTTTCGATTATTTTTATAAGTTACCGTATAATGTGTTCCGTTTTTTAGCTTCTTAGAACCATCTTTAACAGTAATTGACGGTTTAATGGATTTCCCAGTATATCTTTGTGTTGAAATCTGGCTGACGGAACAAGTTTTCATACTCTTTTTCGATGACGCTGTCGTTTTGACAATTTTAAATGTCTTTTTAATCTCACCGCGATAGATTCCCTTACCGGTAATCGTAATAGTAGCAGTTCCTACTTGCTTATTATTTCGATAAGATACCTGGTAGTCTCTGTCTTTTTTCAGAACCTGACCTCCCAGCTTTACGGTCACAGACGGTTTTATCGTTTTTCCCGTATAACGATAGCTGGATTTAATTCCACCAACGGATGCTTTTGAAAAATCCATTCCATAAGAAATGTTATTCTGTTTTGCGTATTTAATCGCATACGATCCTGGGGTACTGTAGATTACAGCATACACTACATGATCGCCGCTTCCTACCCAAGTGTAGCCCGTCCAAAGAATATCCTTTCCGATTTTGGTTACGCTTGATGGAATCGCAATTTTTCTTAATTTCTCGCAGCTGTAAAATGCCTTTTCTTCAATACTTTGTAATCCAGATTCTATGTTCACTTCTTCCAGATTCGTAAAATGCGCAAATGCTTCTTTTTCAATTCCCGTAATTCCAGATTTGATCACAATCTTCTTTGTTTTGTTCAAAATAGACTTCGGCCATTTACTTTGGTCATGAGTAAACATACCACCTGTTGAAGAAACCGGTCCCCGAAACGGAACCTCGCCTAATTCTATTTTTCCTGTTCCGGAAATCGTAAGCACACCATTTGCAAAATTCCATGTAGCATTTTTTCCTAATGCCCGATATGTATTCTTTGATAAAACACCATTCGATGAATTGATGGAATAAAAATTCACGGTATTGGTATTGGAAGCATAATATATCACCTTGGAATCTTTCACAATCGGCTGACAATCAGAAATAGTCGCAGCAGCAGTATACTCTTTGCTAATTTTATTTCCTTTTCCGTCTACATATAAATAATGAAGTACACCCTCAGAAAGTCCATCGTTATCTTCTCCCTTTCCGGATGTATTATATTCTTCCCATGAGATCATAAAACGATTCTCATTGACTTTCGTAATCTTCGCGCCTAAAAAAGACTTTCTGTTTCCTACATAATCTGTAAGCCATTTTACTTCCGTGGCAGTTTCTGAAAAGTTTGACATTGGTGTAACCGTCAAATAAATATTATGTGCCGCACCGTCAGAACCTGCCGTATCATACTTTGACTGGTCAATAGAGGTTCCCAGACACAGGATATGATCCTTTGACAACGCCATTCCATCTACACTCGCATAGCAGGCAATCGCCCAGGCCGAATCTCTGGAACCGCCATACTTGAGAACTGGAATGGAAGTTTTTTCCATGGTTCTCGTGTCGTATCTGCTCAGTTTTGTATAGCGGGAACCTTCGCTTTGTTCCAATACATACAGATAAGTATCTTTACTTTTAATATACTGCGCAAAAGAATGCCATAGATCACTATCTACAATCTTTCCTTTCATAGAAGTCTTGTCCACTTCAATCATCAAAAAGCCTTGATGCCCCTGACCAACAGACGGATCTACATATCCTTCATGCGCTGTAACGATATACAGCTTATTCCCCTGTTCCGCAAATTCAACGCAGCCATAATCAAACGGATAGCGCACCTTTCCACCAAACAGTTCTTTGTTTCCGGTAATTGAGGCCGCGCCTTTTTTTCTCCACGCGGTATCATACTTAATCACTCGAATAATCTCTGCTCTATCGTCTTC
Source organism: uncultured Marvinbryantia sp. (assembly GCA_937915375.1). Taxonomy (GTDB): domain Bacteria; phylum Bacillota; class Clostridia; order Lachnospirales; family Lachnospiraceae; genus Marvinbryantia. The sequence continues at coordinate 106,021 of CALDMO010000030.1, read as the reverse complement.
TGCTGTATTATTTTTCCCTTCAACAACATAATAACCGTCAGAACCTGCATAAAATCCACCCCATACAGGCAGTTCCATGGCAATTGTTTTTTTACTGGTAATTTTAAAATGGTTGTCATAATATTCGATCTCTATGGATTTTCCGTTATAGTATACTCTCATATACCCATTATTCACGTTTACAAGATTCGATTTTCTTCTTAATGAAACCGATCGGTTATCCGACGCAGTGGGCAAAAGAGCAGCCTTTGGCGATGGCATCGGCAGCAACAAAAAACTGCATAGAATAAACATCAATACTGCAAGTTTCTTTTTTATTGTTTTCATAACACATCCCCCTTTATCTTGATATTATATTCCTGTTTTACAGGAATATCAATGGACTTACCCAGAAATCCGTAAAGACGTTACGATCATCCTATTTACTCTCTCATTTTCTAGATATTCAGCAAGATCAATGCGAGTAAGATCCCCACCATAGCAAATCTCTGACGCCTGCTTATTTTTTCTCTGAAGAAAAAAACTCCAATCATCGTAATCACAAGAATGGTCGCTACACTGTAAGTCGGATACGCAATAATCGCCGGAATGCTTCCGAGCGCTTTCAAAAGAAATCTGGCCGAGAAATAATTTGGCACTCCGATCAGCATACCAAAAATAACATCAGCAGCGCAAATATGCTGTTTTTTCACAAGCGCAAGTAAAATACACAGAAAAAGAGCTGCTGCAAATGTATATAAAAGAAACTGTTCTTCCAGACGGACAGTTCCGATTTCTGCAAAAACCTTGGACATGGCATCTGCGCTTCCTCCTCCGAGAAGCAAAAAAATCAGTCCTGCTTTAAAAGAAATGCCTGTTTGACCGGATTCAGACTGAATCAAAACAATAGATATAAGTGCTGTTAAAAATCCAAAGATCTGCACGCATTTCGGCACTTCATGGAAACACAGAACGGATAATACCGTCGGAACAAGTACCCCCAGTTTCATAAACATACTGGAAAGCACAATTCCATTTTTTTGTATGTTCACCTGAAGCAGCCAAAAGGATGCAAGATAAAGAAATCCATTCATGCATCCCAGACCAAGCGCAGTCCAAATTCCCGGCTCTTCCGGGAATATTTTTCCAGGCCGCAGATAAAGCCACGCCAAAAACAGACACATGACATAGTTCCAGGCAAGCATAACAATATTATTTTTAATATGCCGTTCACTGAAACGCATGGTAATTGATACCATAACGCTGCTGGCGATCGCCAAAGTCAAGTAAAACATAATCAAAACCTTTCTTTTTATTATTTATCATATAATTTTCCAAAATCTGCATTACCTGTTCAAAACTTACTATGCATTTCTTCTCGCAAGCAGCCATCCCATAATATGAATTGCCTGCTGAAATTCTCCTTGGGCAATCAGCGCTTCTATCTCGTCAGCCGACAGTTTTTGCGCATTCAAAAACTCCGTTTCATCCAGTGACTGTCCTGACACTCTGCAGCAATTTTCTGCAACAAATAAGTGTGCATAATTATCTGCGATTGTCGCATTAGACGGTACTGTGATTAAATGCCTCCACTCTTTTGACTCATACCCGGTTTCTTCCAGCAGTTCTCGTTTTGCTGCATCCAACGCATCCTCTGCGGAAATATCCCGGTCACCTCCATATTCTTTTCCATCTTTTCGTTCTATTCCTCCAGCCGGAAATTCAGTTGTTACCTGATGTATTCCTTGCCGGTATTGACGTACACAAAGATACTTTCCCTCTGTATCCGAAGCTACAATCACGACATAATCTCTGCGGCTGTAACTGTAATATGGTTCAAACACACTTCCGTCCGGGAAACGATATGCCGATTTTCGAAAATCAATCCATTCATCCTGTACGATATGCTCTGTATAAAGTTCTTCCCACGCCAACGCCTCCTGATCTGATACGTCTGTTTTATTTGCCCTCTGATTTATTTGTTCTATCTTTTTTTCCTGTTTCATCCTCAATCTCCTTTTCTCTACTCCTTTCCCCGAGATGCCAAATCAAACGCCTTCAATTTAGAATAAACTCTTCCATGAACACTGTCCGGTGCAAACATTCCGTTTTCATCCAATTCTCCAGCCGGCATTCCCATCAGCAATTCTATTCCCTCATTAATATGAGCGATCGGATAAATATGAAACATTCCATTTTTTACTGCCTCTACCACATCATCTTTTAAAACGAGATCACGAACATTAGAAATAGGAATCCGTACACCCTGGCTTCCAGTAAGCCCTCGTTTTTTACACAGATCAAAAAATCCCTCGATTTTATAAGTCACGCCGCCGATAGCCTGTATCTCTCCCTTCTGATTTACAGATCCTGTTACTGCGAGATCCTGCCGAATCGGAAGATTTGCCAAAGATGACAAGATACAGTAAAGTTCCGTGCTAGACGCACTGTCTCCATCAATTCCATTATAACTCTGTTCAAAGCAAATACGGCAGGACAAGCTCATTAGAAATTTCTGAGCATACATCTGTCCCAGAAAACCGGTAATAATCTGTACACCCTTATCATGTGTCTGACCGCTCATACGTGCTTCCTTCTCAATATTTACAATTCCGGATTTTCCTACATAAGCAGTCGCAGTAATCCGTGCAGGAACGCCAAAAATATAACGTCCCATATCTATTACCGCTAATCCGTTAATCTGCCCCACTTCGCTCCCATTTGTATTAATCATAAGAGTTCCGTCTTCAAACATGGCATTTAGTTTTTCCTGATATAATCTGAGTCGTTGTTCTTTTTCGTATACCGCTTTTCGAATATGAGATGCGCTGACAATATCTGCCTTTTCCAGCTGCGCCCACGTAACCGCTTCTCCAAGAATCTCCGCTAAATAATTAAAACGTGCAGACAAAATATCCTGTGCCTAAACAATTAAATAGCCGCCATTCGCCTGATGAAACAGACCTCCCTTGATTTTCATATAATCTGTCGTCAGATTTCCAAATTCATTGTCATACTCAATCTCTCCCATAAGATTGTTATATGTAGGGTTGAACGTAACCACTACCGGTGCTCCCTGCGTCTCATGATGGTCCACAATAAGATTTACGCGATAGTTCAAAGTTACATCCTCTGAAGGCTTTTTGCTGCCCACATTCAAAAGAGCCGCAATCGTAATCTCCTGATCATCTTCTGTTTCCATAAACTGATCCAGGTTTTTTAAAACATCTTCTTGTACAGCGGCCAAATACGATACAGCACAATCATATTCTTTGTAGCGTTTCATTAAGTCATCCACATGATTCCCGATTGCAAACATCCCTACTTTACGATTCAATTCTGCTATCTGCGCATCACTTTCTTTATTCAGTTCCTGAATCTGATGCAAAATCCCCCCTGCTTTTTCGTGTACAATTTGAGATTTTTCTTCTATTTTATCTTTTACTTCTTTTGCGAGAGATTCATATGCTTCCTCTTCTACCGCTTTTCCATCAATAACAGGAATGAAATATACACCGGTTTCTGTACTCCTTACCACAAAATCATATTCCTGTGCTGCCCGTTCCTAGCCTATGATTCCCTCCAGAGGCTTCAATTCTGCTGTCGTTTGAAAAGAAAATACATCCGCGGTACACCAGTTTTTTAGCTGTTCATACGATAATTCATTTGTTTTTCTCATAAAAATCCCCGTCCTTTCCATATCATAATTGGTAAATAATTAACATTTTCCGTACCAAAAAAGCTCCCACGGATGAGGAAGCTTTTTCTCTTTCTTATTTCACTTCCACAAGCTCAATGCGGAAATTCAATTCTTTTCCTGCCATTTCATGATTTGCATCAAATGTAATGGTCGTTTCTTCTTTTGCTGTTACCTTAACAGGAAAGGGCTGTCCAAACTGGTTCGTCAAGTAAACCTGCTGCCCTGCCTCTAACTCTTCAGATCCCGGAAGATCTTTGATTTCAACTGTAAAAATCGCCTTTGGATCCGGCATACCGTACGCTTCTTCCGGCATCAGATGGATATCCTTTACCTGACCAACTTCCATCTCTGCAACTGCAGCATCAAATCCTTTAATCATCTGTCCTGCTCCGCAGATAAACTCCAACGGCTGTCCTCTGTCATAAGAAGAGTCAAACTGCGTACCGTCATTAAATGTTCCTCTGTAATGGGTACGGCAGGTTTTTCCTACATTTTTTCCTGTCATTGCTGTTTCCATTTTTTATCCTCATCTTTCTTTCATCACTCTCTCCTGCGAGATTACTATATATATCATACCATAATTTTTCTCTTTTGTGTAAACATTTCACATATCGGAATCAAAAACTGCCTCTCATACTGATTCTCTTTTGTAAATTTTCTATTCGATCCGCATCATACGATATCCGACACCAACATGTGTCTGAATATACTGCGGAACACCCGGATCACAATCAATTTTTTTCCTCAATGTTGCCATAAACACACGCAGGGAAGCAAGATCATCATTTCCATTATTCCCCCATATATTCTGCATAATAAACGTATGAGTCAGAACCTTCCCCACATTTTGTGAAAGCAAACAAAGCAATTTATATTCAATCGGCGTTAAATGGAGTTCCTTATCTCCGAGATAAGCGCATCCCGCCGCATAATCGATTCGAAGCGCACCGTTTGTAAATACCGCTGATTCAGACAACGTCTGATTAGTATTCACGCCCAATCTTCTTGTCGTTGCCCGCAGACGCGCCAGCAGCTCATCAACAGAAAAAGGCTTTGTCAAATAATCGTCCGCTCCTGCGTCAAGTGCTTCAATCTTATCTTTATCTTCATTGCGGGCACTAATAATAATGATCGGCATATTTGACCAGGAACGAATCTTGCGAATGATCTCCACGCCATCCATATCTGGCAGCCCCAGATCAAGCAGCACAATCTCCGGATTATGGGAAGACGCCTCCATGATTGCAGTTGCCCCATTTAGTGCCGTCAGATACCGATATCCATGCGTCTTTAAAATTGTCGTTATCAAATTGTTTACGGATTTATCATCCTCCACAACCAAAATTAACGGTTTATTCATGCCATTGTACCTCCCCTGCCGGCAGTGTAAATGTAAAAACCGCGCCATGCGGTTCGTTATCGGAAACAGATATTTCTCCGCCATGAGCATTTATGATCGATTTGCACAAAGACAGACCAATTCCGCAGCTGCGGCGACTGTCCGCAATCTTATGCTCTCCGCTGTAAAACATATCGAATACCTTTTGTTTTGCCGTATCAGAAATACCGTTTCCGTCATCGGAAACAGATACGACAATCGTTCCGTCATTTTTCTTCGCCTTGATTTGAATATGGGAACCGGACGGCGTATAAGCGATCGCATTATTTACCAGATTAATTACAACCTGTACGATCAAACGTGAATCCATCTTCGCCAGCAAAAAATCTTCCTGACAGAAAACCGTAATGGAATGCTCGCTTGCATTTTTATTTATATGCCGCAGCGCTTCCGCAATCACATCCTCGATCAGATCTTCCGTAATATTTAAATTCAGCCGTCCCTCTACCAGACGTGTAATTGACAGCAGATTTTCCACCAAATTGATCAGCCAGACAGAATCATCATAAATATCACTGTACAGCTGCCGTTTTGTCTCCTCATCAAATTCCGTTCCCATAGACAGCAAATTACTGGCATTTCCGGAAATAGAAGTAAGAGGCGTACGAAGATCATGTGAAATGGCCCGCAAAAGATTTGCGCGAAGCTGCTCGTTTTTTGCCAGTACTGCCGCTTCTTCTTTTTCTCGTGTATTTTTTTCATTTTCCAGTGCCAACGCACATTCTCCCAATATCGACAGCAGAATATCATTTTCAAACGCGTCAAGGGAGTCCTTCTCCATCACGATTCCCACAGCGCCGTACACATTGTCATTCACTCTCACTGCCAGATATAAGCACTTTGCTTCCGGAAACGTATCCGTCGTCGCCCCTGAATGCCGATTATTTTTTAATGTCCATGCAGCTGCCTTTCGTTCTTCCTCTGAAAGATATGCCAGTCCCAATGTCTGCGGACCGCGTGTGAAAATTTGCGCTTTTCCCGGCTTTCCATTTTGCACCGGATAAAAAATAATATCCTTTTTCAACAGTTTCATCAGCTGCTGTGCCGTAACGCGGATCAGTTCGTCCTGGCCTTTGGCCTGCTGTAAAAGCCGATTCATATCAAACAAAATCCTTGTACGGTACGCGACAAGCGCCGACTGTCTGGCATGTATTTTCAGCTGCATAACAAGTGAACTGGTAATCAGCGCCGCCAGAAACATCACGCCAAAGGTCAGCGGATAACCCTTATCGTAAGCCCTCAGCGTATACTTCGGATCGGTAAACAAAAAATTAAATACCAGTACGCTGACCGCCGAAGAAATCAGACTGTAAATCCGATTTCTGGTAGCAATTGCCGTAAGCAGTACGCCCAGCACGTAAATGGTAATAATATTCGCCTCATCCACACCGAGATTATAAAAGAAAAAACCGATACAGCTTGCCGCAAGCAAAATGCCAATGCTTTTTAAAACATCACCGGCTGAAAAAATAATCTGTTCCCGCCAGTTCTTTGCTCTGGGCGGATAAAGAAACGATACATTTCTGTTTTCTTTCTCTTTGCAGGACATTTCTCTTCCTCCTGCATACATTCTACCACAGATTTCCTTTTCACAACCATGATTATCCAAAAATTCTCCCAGTTTTTTTATCGGGAAATACCCGAATAAAAAAGTTGCTGCAAGCAGACTAAACAACAACATTGTTTCTGCCATTTTTCTCTCTTCTTTCTTAGATATGGAAACACCTCTGAACATCCTTAATATTACCTAAGACAAGCATCGTATCCTCCCGTGGGAGAATCGTATCAGAAGCGATATTCAGTTTCATTTTCCCTTCATGCTTAATTGCCATAATTGTAATTGCATGCTTATTCCTTATATCCAGGTCGCCAACTGTTCTGTCAGCCCAGCCCGCTGGAACCGGAACTTCAAAAATCGCATGTTCTTCATCAAGCTCCACGTACCCGAAAATGTGGTCGCAGCTGTAACGGATTGCTGTCCATTCGGCAAGTTCTTTTTCCGGATATACAATCTCGTCCGCTCCGTTTCGAAGCAAGAATTTTGCCTGTATCTCTCTTGCCGCCCTTGAAACAACAAAAGACGCGCCGAGGTCCTTCAATAAAGAGGTAGTCTCCAGTGAACTCTGGAAATTATCTCCTATTGCCACAATACAGACATCAAAGTTTCTCACACCAAGTGCCTTTACAAAGTTCGGATCGGTACTGTCTCCGATCTGCGCGCTTGTGACATAAGGAAGCACCGCCTCCACACGCTTTTCATCCGTATCTACCGCCATTACCTGATGATGCAGCTCATCTAGCTTTATCGCAATGTGACGCCCGAATCTGCCAAGACCGATTAACAAAATAGATTTCATTTCTGTGCCTTTCTCTTTCTTCTCCTATAATTTTCTTTATTATACCTTTAATGCCATTAAATTTGTGTGAGCAAATAAAGTCCGGCATTAAGATTGTATAAAGAACATAACTAAAAATATATAAAAAATATTTCTAAAAATTTCTTGACAAGCAGATTTTACAGTGATAAAGTATTGTACAAATGATAACGACACTGCGTTGATGAGGAAAAGTATCAGAAAAAGACGGTACAGAGAGTTGTCGGTTGCTGCGAGACAATCCGGGTATTCTGTGAAAATCACCTCTGAGCATTCAGACTAAACGATTCTATCCAGTAAGCCTGAACGGCTGATAACCGTTACCCTATCCCATATTGATTGATATGTGACCGAGTGGTCAGCTTACGCTGGCAATAAGAGTGGTACCGCAGAGGAAAAGTAGCCTTTGTCTCTTAATAGAGACAGAGGTTTTTTTATTTTCCCGGCAGACGCCGTGCCTCATCAGAACTTACTTTTAGGAGGAAAGAGAAATGAAAGTATTAGAAAAAATCAGTAACTTTTTTGGAAAGTACATGGCAGTGATCGTCCTGATCATCGCTGCTCTGGCTTTGTTTATGCCAAGCTCCTGTCTATGGGTACAGACAACCTGGGTAAACTATCTGCTAATGATCGTTATGTTCGGCATGGGACTTACCCTCAAGCTTGAAGATTTTAAACTGGTCTTTACTCGCCCGAAAGATATTCTGATCGGCTGTCTGGCACAGTTCACAGTCATGCCGCTTTTGGCATTTGCACTCGGAAAAGTATTCGGTCTTGATGCTGCTCTTCTGGCCGGCGTAATCCTGGTCGGTACCTGTCCGGGCGGTACCTCCAGCAACGTAATTACATTCCTTTCCAAAGGTGATGTTGCCCTCTCTGTCGGAATGACCAGCATCAATACACTCTTAGCGCCGCTTTTGACCCCGGCTATCACTTATGTACTTCTGAGAACGACAGTCACGGTAGATCCGCTGAATATGTTCATCTCCATCATTGAAGTTGTCATCATTCCGATCGTTCTCGGCTTTGTAATCAATAAATTATTCGGAAAAGTAACGCAGAAGCTTGTAAAAGTACTTCCGTCCGTCTCTGTTATCGCTATCTGTCTGATTGTTGCCGCTGTTGTTTCACACAATGCGGAAAAAATCATGACAACCGGCGCTATCGTATTCGTTGTTGTCATCCTTCACAATCTGCTTGGTTACGCCTGCGGTTTCGGCCTTGGAAAACTGCTGCACTTAAGCGTTCCAAAGACAAAAGCGCTCTCCGTAGAAATCGGTATGCAAAACTCCGGTCTTGCTACTTCTTTGGCAGGCAGCGCCTTCCCGGATCTTGCTATGGCAACCGTACCGGGCGCAATTTTCTCCGTATGGCATAATATTTCCGGCGCAATTCTGGCTAATATTTATAACCGTTGGGAAGAAAAAACAAAATAAAGTTCTGTAAATAAAATGTAAGCCGAGAAAACATTCCTGTCAGCAGGTGTTTTCTCGGCTTTCTTTATTTACATGGCTTATTTTTGTACGATGTTTATGATTTTCTTCGGAACATAAATCTCTTTTACGATCGTTCCGGTCAGTTTATCTGCAACCGCTTCTTTTCCTTTCGCGATCGCAGTATCTTTATCTGCGTCAATCGGCAGAACAACAACCGCTCTGGTTTTGCCGTTAATCTGTACCGGCACTTCGATGGTATTTTCCACCGTCTTTGCCTCGTCATACTCCGGCCAACTCTGCTGATATGCGTATCCGCCATAACCGCAGATTTCCCAGAGTTCTTCTGTCATATGCGGTGCGACCGGATTTAACAGAAGAAGTAATGTCTTATATTCACCGCGTGTAATGCTGCCTTTTTTCGCAAAATCATTAAGCAGTGCCATCATTGCCGCAATTGCGGTATTGAATTTCAGATTTTCAAAATCAGAGCTTACCTTCTTGATTGTCTGATGCATCTTTGTTTCCATATCGCTGCTATAGCCATCGCCGTCTGTAAGGATATCCTGCAGTTTCCAGATACGCTCCAGGAATCTGCGGCAGCCTTTTACGCCGTTTTCAGACCAGCAGGCGCTAAGTTCAAACGCACCGATAAACATTTCGTAGGTACGCAATGTATCTGCGCCATATTCCATAACGATGTCATCCGGGTTTACAACATTTCCTCTGGATTTGGACATCTTTTCACCGTTCTCCCCAAGGATCATACCATGAGAAGTACGTTTCTGATACGGTTCCGGACACGGTACATCATGCTGATCATAAAGGAATTTATGCCAAAATCTGGAATACAAAAGATGCAGTGTAGTATGCTCCATACCGCCGTTGTACCAGTCAACCGGCAGCCAGTATTTCAAAGCCTCCGGACTTGCCAGCGCCTCTGTATTGTGCGGATCTGTATAACGCAGGAAATACCAGGAAGACCCTGCCCACTGCGGCATTGTATCCGTCTCTCTCTTTGCCGGTCCTCCGCAGCACGGACAGGTCGTATTTACCCAATCTGTCATTGCTGCAAGCGGTGATTCACCATTGTCTGTCGGCATATAACTCTCCACATCCGGGAGCTCTAACGGCAGTTCACTTTCCGGAAGAGCCACGTATCCGCACTTATCGCAGTGTACGATCGGGATGGGCTCGCCCCAGTAACGCTGACGGGAGAATACCCAGTCTCTTAATTTATAATTCGTCTTTCCTGTACCGATTTTTTTCTCTTCTAAGAATTCAATAATCTTCTTCTTTGCCTCTTCCACTTCCAGACCATTCAGAAAATCAGAATTGATCAGCTTGCCTGTAGCAACGTCCGTGAACGCCTCTTCCTGCACATTCTCGCCACCCGCTACTACCTCGATAATCGGCAGATTAAATTTCTTCGCAAATTCCCAGTCTCTGGTGTCATGCGCCGGAACTGCCATGATCGCGCCGGTTCCATAGCTCATCAGTACATAATCGGATACCCAGATTGGAATGCGCGTATCATTTACCGGATTAATCGCCATCAGACCTTCGATCTGTACACCAGTCTTATCTTTTGCCAGCTCAGAACGCTCAAAGTCAGACTTTCTTGCCGCCTGCTCCTGATATGCGCGGATTTCATCCGTATTTTTGATTGTATCTTTATATTTCTCCAGCATCGGATGCTCCGGCGAAACTACCATATAAGTAGCGCCAAACAACGTATCCGGTCTGGTCGTGTAAACAGTCAGCTTGTCCTTCGTTCCGTCAATTACGAAATCTACTTCCGCGCCCTGGCTCTTGCCAATCCAGTTTTTCTGAGAAACCTTCACGCGTTCGATATAATCTACATCGTTTAATCCTTCCAGCAATTTTTCCGCATACTCAGTAATTTTCAGCATCCACTGGCTCTTTACTTTGCGGACAACCGGTGAACCGCAGCGCTCGCAGACACCGTTTACCACTTCCTCATTTGCGAGACCAACCTTACAGGAGGTACACCAGTTGATCGGCATTTCTGTCTTATATGCCAAACCAGCCTTAAACAATTTCAGAAAAATCCACTGCGTCCATTTATAGTAATCAACATCTGTCGTGTTAATTTCACGATCCCAGTCAAAGGAATAACCAAGCGCACGAAGCTGTTCCTTAAAATGCTTTACATTATTTTCCGTCACGATGCGCGGATGAATCTTATTCTTAATCGCATAATTCTCTGTCGGCAAACCAAACGCATCCCAACCCATCGGATAAAGAACGTTATAGCCCTGCATTCTTCTTTTTCTTGCCACGATATCAAGCGCGGTATATGGTCTCGGATGACCGACATGAAGTCCCTGACCGGACGGATATGGAAATTCCACCAATGCATAATATTTTGGCTTGGAATAATCTTCAGTTGCAGCAAATGCTTTTTCATTATCCCAGATTTCTTGCCATTTTTTCTCAATGGCTCTGTGATTGTACGTTACTGACATGTTAAAGTCCTCCTGTATTTATCTGAAAATGGCCGCTTTATAATCCAAAACAGCCATTTTTCCTTTTGTTTACACGAATTTTATTCTATGCGTTTTCCCCTCGTTTGTCAAGACATATACCCCTCCAGTGAAATTTCTCATCACCTATTAAAATTATGATTTTGCAGCCCGCCACTTACTCGCTTCCTGCAATATCTGACGGATCAATTCTTCTTTTCCCTGCGTATAGCTGTTTCGGTCATTTGAAAACTCTATTTCCAGTCTTTGTTTACATTCCTCATACATTCTTGCCTTTTCTGGATTTACATTTAAATAATCCCGAAAATTAAGGTAATTGTTCCATTCTTCTTCATTCCATTTCACAACATGGATATGATGCGTCCGTGTGTCCTTTTCAAAATCTCCCATCACGAACAACATCTGACTCGGCGTATGTTTTCCTCGAAAGATAATCTCGTGCTGCTCCAGCAATTCCATATAAGGCAGCACATCTTTTAAATCCCGAACTCCAACAACCAGATCAATAATCGGTTTCGCGCAAATCGAAAGAATAGATGTACTTCCAATATGCTGAATATCTACCACAGCACTGTCCAAAATCTTCCATAAAACTTTGATCGTACGTTCTGCATTTTCCATCCATTCGTCCTGATGAGGTATTAATTTTACCGTTCCTCTTTTTAGTCCTATCATATCCCCATTCCTCCCAACCTACTTCAAAATTTATCGTCTGCATTGGAATCATTTTTCAATTCAGACCTACAACGCAAGATTCTGCAGAACAATCTGAATATTGCGGTGTCCGTTCCACTCATGGATCGTCGGATAATAGATTGCAGAAACATACATTCCCCTGCCGCGGTTCTGGTACAGCTTTTCTGTCTGTTCATAACCAAACCGCTCCTCCAGTCTTGCGCGCAACTGCGCCGCATCCCCAAAATACACGGCCTCCATCACTCTTCCGGAAGCATTCTGAATCTGAAAGCGCGTCGCGCGGCCCGACTGCCCCATTATTCTCGCTCCCAACAGCTCAATATTTTTTTCCGCGAATACCGGTTTTGTATTACCTTTTCCGAACGGTTCCAGATATTCCAACTCTTCGATCAGTGATTCCGTAATATAGTCAATCGGCATTGGTACGTCTATGACAATTTTTTCTGTCAGATCTTCCTCCGTCAAAGTACAGAGTTCATTTAAGGTCCTGCGCAGCAAGCTGACATTTTCTTTTTTCAGAGAACAGCCTGCCGCCATCGGATGACCGCCGAAATTCAAAAAAAGATCTGCGCATTTCTGCAGTTCCTGAAACATCGAATAGCTTTCAATCGAACGGCCGGAACCTTTTACGCAGGAACCGCTGTCTGTCAGTACAAGAACCGGCTTATAATATCTCTCACGCAGACGTCCGGCGATAATCCCTGCTAAGCTTTCATGACAGTCCGGCAGATATATAACCAGTACCTTATCCTTACAGCCTTCTTTTTCAATCTGTTCCACCGCCTTTTCATAGCCTTCCAACGTCATTTCTTTACGTACATTATTTAAAGAAAGCAATTCCTCAGCCATCTCCGTTGCTTCTGTCTCCGACTGCGTCAAAAGCAATTCCAGAGATTTCTTAGCCGTATCCAAGCGCCCTCCGGCATTTAAACACGGTCCCAGTACAAAACCGATGTGGTAGGCAGAAATCTCCTTTCCCTGCAGACCATTAACCTGAATCAGCGCGTGCAGCCCCGGATTTTGCGTCTGGTTCAACTGCAGCAATCCCTCTTTTACTAAGATACGATTTTCACCCGTCAGGTTCATCACATCCCCAACTGTTGCAAATCCCGCGAATTCGATCAGTGCGTCACTCTCCTCCTTCGGAATATTCATTGCTTCATAGAGCGCCGTAATCAGCTTGTAGGCAACAACCGCCCCACAGATTTCTTTATAGGGATAAGCACAGCCCGGCTGATGCGGATTCACTACCGCGTCGGCCTCTGGAAGCAGCGCCTGCACGCCGCTTATACTCTCCTCTGTGCGCAGTTCATGATGATCCGTGACAATGACTGTCATTCCAAGGCTTCTGGCATATTCAATCTGATCAAGCGCGGAAATTCCATTGTCACAGGTCAGAATCGTATCTACGCCCTCATCACCTGCAAGATCAATAAGATTTTGATTCAAACCATAACCGTCCTTGATCCTATCCGGAAGATCGTAATCCACATTTGCCTGACAGCGTGTCAATCCGCGCATTAATATGTAAGTTGCCATTACCCCGTCAATATCATAGTCCCCGATAATACGAATCTTTTTCTGCTCATCGATTTTTCCCAACAAGATTGCTACTGCCCGATCCAAATCTTTCATCAGATGCGGACTGTGCAAGTTTAAGAGACTTCCGTTTAAATATTCTTCGATTTCAGCATCCCCGATGATATCACGATTTCGGATCAAACGCGCGATCACCGGATCGATTCGGAATCTTCTTGCAATATCCGCAAAATCAGCACGTTTTGCGGCAATCACCCATTTTTCCATGTCGTACCTCTGTTTTGTAAAGTCTTTGTCATTGAATTTCTATCCCTCTGTGAAATATTTTATATCTTTTATAGAAAGATACAAAACGACCGGGCAAAATGCCCGGCCTTCATGAAAATTATTTTTCTTTTCCTTTGATTTTATCTTTCATGACAAACCACAGCGGGCCTGTAATACATACGGAAGAATATCCGCCGCAGATAATACCAACCATCAGCGGAAATGCAAATTCGCGGATCGCGCTGACACCCATAATATACAATACCGCAACCATAATGAAGGTAGTAACCGACGTATAAATACTTCTGGTCAGCGTCTGTGTAATACTTACGTTTACCACATTCTCGATCGTATCTTTCTTGGACATCTCCTTGAGATTCTCACGGATACGGTCGAAAATAACAATAGTCGCGTTGATCGAGTATCCGACAATCGTCAGCATACAGGCAATGAAGGTATTACCGACACTGATCCATACGATTGCGTAGCAGGCCAGAACTACCAGCACATCATGCAGCAGAGCAACTACTGCGCTTGTCGCAAAACGGATGTCACTGAATCGGAACCAGATATAAAACAGCATCAAAATGGTAGCTATTGTTACTGCGATGATCGCATCACTCTTCATCTCGCTGCTGACTGTGGAAGAAATGCTTTCGGTCGTCATCAGACTAGCGTCAATAGAAAAGCCCTCTACCAGTTTTGCTTCCATCTCCTCACGTTCATCAACAGATAACTCTCTTGTTTTGATGATAACCTGATTGGAACCAGTCACTTTCTGCATCTGAATATTGGCGTCACCGGTTACTTTCTGAACTACCGGTTTTACCTCTGCTTCCAATTCCTCAATCGAGTAATCCTCATTGAAGGTAACCGTTGTAGACGTACCGCCCATAAATTCAAGACTGTAATTTAACACTTTGCCGTCCTTTGCGTTGTGCATCAGCATTGCTGCCGGTCCGCTCAGGATCAGTACCAGGGAAATAAGGAAAAACAATTTTCTCTTGCCGACGAAATTGATTGCCTTTACCTGTTTTGCTTTACCGTAATATTTTTCATCTCTTACACCCAGTGTGTAAACAGCATTGATCAACAACCTGGAAATTACCAACGCCGTAAACATAGAAAGTACAATACCAAGTGCAAGCGTCTGCGCAAAGCCCTGAATGCTTCCAGTTCCCTTCCATGCAAGAACCGCCGCCGCAATCAGCGTTGTAATATTGCCGTCCAGAATCGCGGAAAGAGCCTTCTGGAAACCGACCTTGATCGCATTTCTGACCGTTTTTTCGGACGCGATCTCCTCACGGATACGCGCATAGATAATAACATTTGCATCCACTGCCATACCGATAGAAAGAATAATACCGGCAATACCCGCAAGTGTCAATGTCAGGTCAAAGGCATTTAGGGAAATAAGCACCAGTCCTGTATAGATCAGCAGAGATACACTGGCCACCATACCCGGCACCAAATATACCGCACTCATAAAAATCATCACCAATACCAGACCGACTGCGCCTGCGGTCACACTGGTAGAAATTGCTTTCTGCCCGAGCTGTGCGCCGACTACGTTTGAACGCAGTTCTTCCAGTTCCAAAGATAGAGAACCAATACGAATAGAAGATGCCAGTCTTTCCGCCTCCTCATGATCCGCCATACCAGTAATCTGCGCCGTACCCTCCGTGATCGCGCTTTGTACAACCGGGCTGCTGATTACATCGCCATCATAAACAATGTAAATAATTTTACCGATATTTTCACGGGTGGCATCGGCAAATTTTTTCGCACCTTCATCGGTCATAACCAACTCTACCACGTCCTGGCTGTTGCCCATGCTGTCCGGGCTCGTGCCGGCTCTGGCTGTCTCCACATCAGTTCCTTCCAATACAACTGTTCCGTCCTCCAGTTCAAAGGACAAGGAACCCGGTTTTCCGAGTTCTTCTAAAATCGCGTTTGCATCGGATACTCCCGGAATCTCAATGTTGATACGATCCGATCCCTCCTGATAAACCTGTGCCTCCGTACTATATCCGGCCACACGCTGCTGCAGCTTGTATACCGTATCTTTCATATCCTCCGCAGACGGTTCCTCTTCACCGACCGCACCGTATGTAATACTGACACCGCCGGAAAGGTCAAGACCAAGGACAATATTCCTGGCTGCTCCCGTACCAGTCGGTCCAAAACCGACTATCGTAGTGAATCCCAGCAGAATAATAAGCAGCACTGCCGAAATCACAACAGCAAGTGATTTATTCTTATTCATTTTCTTTTCCTCTTTTCTGTTTCGGCGTTTACTGTTCAGCGCCGTCTGAAAGCGCCGCCTTGATCATGATCGCGCATTCCACACGCTTACGCTGTAATTCACAGCCAATATCGTATGCATCATTGATATGACCATGGAAATTATAAGAATTTGCCGCACATCCGCCGCTGCAATAAAATCTCGCAAAACAATCGCGGCATTTTTCCTTTGCATAAACATTACAGCACTTAAATTCATCCTGCAGATCTGTTCTGGTAATACCCTCATCCACATTTCCCATCAGGAATTTTTCTTCGCCTACAAACTGATGGCACGGATAGAGATCTCCCCACGGCGTTACCGCCAGATATTCTGTACCTGAACCGCATCCCGATAACCGTTTGTATACACACGGCCCGCCGGTCAAATCGAGCATAAAATGGAAGAAAGTAAAGCCTCTTCCCTCTTTTTCTCGTTTGATCATCTCTTTGGCAAGCTTATCATATTCCGCGCAGATAACCGGAATGTCTTCTTCACGAAGCGCATAATCTTCTTCCGGCTGCGCAACCACCGGCTCTACAGAAATCTGTTCAAAGCCAAGATCTGCCAAATGCAGCACATCCTCCGCAAAATCAAGATTATTTCTGGTAAACGTACCGCGTACATAGTATTTCTGCTGATTGCGGCTGTCAGCAAACTTTTTGAACTTCGGAATGATCAGATCATAACTGCCTTTTCCGCCGCGGAACGGACGCATCTTATCATTAATCTCTTTTCTTCCGTCAATACTAAGCACCACATTCGCCATCTCTTGATTGCAGAACTCCATGATCTCGTCGTTTAATAATACGCCGTTTGTCGTCAGCGTAAAACGGAAATTTTTATCATGCAGCTTTTCCTGCTCTCTTCCATATTTAACAAGGTCTTTTACTACCTGCCAGTTCATCAGTGGCTCGCCGCCAAAAAAGTCTACTTCCAGATTACGTCTGCTGCCGGAATTGGCAATCAGAAAATCGAGAGCCTTTTTACCGACTTCAAAACTCATCAGCGCGCGTCTGCCGTGATACTCGCCTTCTTCCGCAAAACAATACTTGCAGGCAAGATTACAATCGTGCGCAATATGGAGACAAAGCGCTTTTACAACCGTCTGCCTCTTTTTAAAATCAATGATCGCGTCTTTATAAATATCCTCTGTAAAAAGCTGACCGGCGGCCTTTAATTCTTCACATTCCGCTAACGCTTCCTCCACATCTTGTTTCGGATAGCGTCCGCCCAGTTCATCCGTAATTTCTGCGGGCGTTTTCTTCTGGTCTAAAAGTGCGATTACTTCGTATACCATGTCGTCCACGACATGAACCGCACCGCTGTTGGTATCCAGAACAATATTATATCCATTATTTTTATACTGGTGAATCACCTTTTCACTCCCATTTCTACTGCATATTTCTGTCCGTTTATACGGTTCCATACGTATAATAAGCAGCGAAGCAATTTCGCTGCTTATTACTGATTACTTATTTGTGATTTTCACAGCTCTGATTTCCTACTGTGCAGGAAGTTTTACAAGCTGACTGGCAGGATGTCTGACATTCGCCGCAACCGCCTTTTTTCAAAGTATTCTGTAAACTCTGTGTATTTAATGTCTTGATGTGCTTCATAGCCACTCCTCCTAACATATTTTCGCTTTATACAGTATAACACGCTTCCTTCTTAATCTCAATGTTTTTTTTCATTTTCTAAAAAATTACACACAAGCGTCATAAATTCATGCTATACTGTTTATCATAGTCAATCATATTTTATAGAAAGGACTTACCTATGAAAAAAACAAACGTAACAAAAATTCTATTATTTTCTGCGGCGGCTTCTCTTTTCCTTTCCGGATGCGGCAAAGACGGCTCCGCAAAAAACTACTCCAAATACGTCACCCTCGGCGATTACAAAAATCTATATGTAGACCGTATAGTCACAACAATTACCGATGAGGATGTCAAAGCGGAAATCGAAGCAAACCTAGGCTACGATGCCCAGTACACAGAAATTACCGACCGCGGCGCCAAAAAAGGCGATGTAGTCAGCATTGATTACACCGGCACAATCGACGGAGAAGAATTTGACGGCGGTTCCGCTGTGGAATATGAAATGGAACTTGGCAGTGATTCTTTCTTTGTAGACGGATTCGAGGACGGCATTATCGGCATGTCAGCCGGAGATACGAAAGAAATCCCCATCACCTTCCCGGAAGATTACGATGGAGAACTTGATGGAAAAGACGCCATCTTTTCTGTTACCCTAAATACAATTTATCAAGTGGATATGCCGGAATATAATGATGCTTATGTTTCTGAAAATTACGGCTACGCTACTACTGCCGAATATGAGTCCTCGCTGAAGGATGAACTGCAGGGCATGAGTGATGAAGACTCCCATATGACTGCCTGCGAAAGCGCGCTCTACCAGGCGATTGGAAACGCAACCGTCAAAGACTATCCGGAAGAACTCTATGAGGAATGCAAAGCGCAGATGGAATCTGAAAATCAGGCGTTTGCGGAAATGTTCGGTGTTTCCGACGTTTCCGAGATGTTCGGCGAAGATTACGATACCGAAGCAGTCATTATCGATTCCGTCACAGAAAAGATGGTTGTAAATGAAATTGCCCGCAAGGAAAAAGTCTCTGTCAGCAACGAAGAACTTGACGCTTCTTTAGAAGAGGAACTTCCATATTCCGAATATGAATCCATAGAAGAATTAAAAGAAAACAGTGATCTGGATCAGCTGCGCTACAATGTTCTATATCAGAAGGTTCTGGATTTCCTTGCTGAAAACTGTACCTTCAACGATATCCCAAGCGAAGAATACTACAGCGACGAATATGGAGAAGACGGCGAGATTTCCGAAGAAGATGCATTTCCGATGGAAGATGAATTTATCGAAGAAAACGGAGATGCTGAACTCTATATGGAGGATGTTGGCGAAGACGAATCATCCAAAGAAACATCAGCAGATGAGGATATGGAGATCATTGATCTTGAAGAAATAGACGGTTCAGATTTTGAAGATATCGAAGAAGAAACAGAAACGGAATAAATTATGCATTCATTTATCAAACCTTTCATCACCGGAAGCACCTTAAAACTAATCGCGATTATCACTATGATGATCGACCATACCGGAGCGGCTGTGATTGGTCCGCTTCGGTATTCTCTGCCAAGCACCTCCGCTCTGCGTGAATTTTGTATTGCTGCTTATCCGCATATGCGCAATATCGGCAGGCTTGCGTTTCCGATTTTCTGTTTTCTGTTAGTTGAGGGCTTTCTGCACACAAGAAATGCCGCCCGGTATGCCGGACGGCTGTTTGTATTTGCGCTGATCTCTGAACTACCATTTGATTTTGGTCTGGCAGCCGAGCTGTTCAGCTGGCATCATCAGAATGTCTATTTTACACTTCTGCTCGGACTTTTCGTCATGATGGCATTCTCCTGGCTGGAAGAAAACCGCGTAAAAGGCAATGCCGGATGGTTTCTTTGCCTGCTTTTGCAGACGCTAGTTGCCGCAGCCGCCATGTTTCTTGCCCGAGAAGTATATACAGATTACGGCTACAAAGGTGTTTTTATCATTACACTTTTATATGTGCTACGCAAAAACCGGCACGCCCAGGCACTTTTCGGCGCTATCGCCTTTTCCTGGGAAAGATTCGCCCCGCTGTCCTTTCTGCCGATCTGGCTCTATAATGGCAAACGCGGCCGACAGATGAAATATGTCTACTACTGGTTCTATCCGATACATCTGATCGTGCTCGGCATTATCAAGCGTTTTGTTACCGGAATTTGGTGAGCATCGCTGCGATCTCCCGCGGATGCTCCGCCAACAATTCCGCCCGATTCTCTCTCAATTCTTTTTCATCCCGAAATCCCCACAACACACCGATGCTATGCATGCCTGCCGCATTCCCGGTCTGCATATCCGTCCCGGTATCTCCGATATAAAGACATTCCTGCGGTGTTACGCCGAATTCTTTTGCAATCAGCAATGCGCCGTCCGGCGCCGGTTTACGTCTGATCTCTTCTTTTTGTCCGAGCACATAATCAAATAATCCGTCATCAAATGAATCCGCAATCACCTTTACCGTCTGTTCATGCGGTTTATTAGAAAGCACTGCCAGACGGATACCGTTTTCTTTTAAAGTATGCAGCAATTCTACGATCCCTTTATACGGTTTCACCTCATACATACAATCTTTTTTAAAATACGTGCAGTATCTCAAAAACACCGCCTCAAAATCTCGGCAGGTTTCATCACCCGCGTTTTTCAGGCATCGTTCCATCAAGACGCGCGCGCCCTCTCCCACGAACTGCTTGTACTCCTTTGGACCATACTGCGGCAGATTAAAATCCGCCAGCGCCCGATTGGCACAGTACATAATAGACACCAACGTATCCAGCAAGGTACCGTCACAATCGAAAATACATGCCTTTATCATTTTTATATCCCTTCTTTCATAATTTCATGAAACTGACTGCCGCAGCGTTCAACTTCTCCCAGCACGACATCAATTTTCCCCGCATCCAAATGCCAGTTTTCGCGTGTAATTTCACGCGTCACTGCTGGACAGACGTAAAATGCCGTCTCCGGAAACTGCTGCTGATAGTACAAAAGGCTTCTTCTGGCGTGATAGGCCTGACAGACCAAAATCACGCTTTTCACCCGCTCCTGCTTTAAAAGATTTCGCGTGCGGATCGCGTTTTCATACGTATATGTCGCCTGCTTCTCGCACAAGATCGCCTGCTTCGGCACGCCTTGATCTGTTAGGACTGCCGCCAAGAAATCGCTCTCCGTCTCGTAATGCTCTCCGATATATGCTGCCGGGGACAGCGGTCCCTCAAAACGATCTCCAAGGATACTGTATCTACCTGAAACAACAATTTTATCCGCAAATTTCTGCCGGTACAATTCGGCTGCTTTGATTGCCAGTTCCCCATAACCGCTTCCCGGGATAAAAATATAATCCGCCTTCTGCGGTGTGTGTTCTACAAAAATAAACTCTGTCAACGCGTCATAAAATGCCATTTTTTACTCCTGTTTTCTCAACCCTGTTTTTATACTATATTTATTGTCCTGCCGATTCACATGCGATGACAGTCCCGCATCAAAATTGCAATCACATTACAGCCTACGTTATAGATATGCTTCTGCCAGCCCTGCGCATGCCTCCCGGATATGTTCTTCATCCATATTCGCATAGCCTAGAATCAGGGTTGACAGCTCTCGCTTTTCCTTTCCAAGGTAATAAGAAGAGAGACCGTAAACGCGGACCCCTTTTTCCTTTGCCCGTCTGATTGCCTCTTCTTCGGTAAAGTGATCCTTTAAGTTCAGCAGCAGATGCGTTCCAGCGTATTCGCCTGATATCTTTACGATTCCTGCAAGCGGTCGCAAAGATTCCAGAAGTATATCATGACGGTTCTTATAGATTGCCCGCATCCGATTTAAATGGCGTTCATAATAGCCTTCCCGGATAAACGCAGTCAGAATCTTTTGATCCATACGTGATACAGTAGAAGAAAAACAACTGCCTCGTTTTTCAAATATCTGCCGTAAACTCTCCGGCAACACCAGAAAGCTGATGCGAATGGACGGCGCCAGAGATTTTGAAAAGGTTCCAATATAAATCACCTTTTCGTTGCTGTCCATGCCTTTTAAAGCCGGAACCGGCCTTCCGCGGTAGCGGAACTCACTATCATAATCATCTTCAATAATATAACGACCTTCCTCCTGCGCCGCCCAGTTCAAAAGCTGACGCCGCCTGCCCGCTGACATGACCGTCCCTAACGGATAATGATGGGAGGGCATCACATAAGCAATATCCGCCCCGCTTTTTGCAAGGCTTTCCACGTTCATCCCCTGCGCATCCGTATCTACTGTCCGAACCTCCCGTCCCAGCGCCTGCCAGATATGATAAGGCTTACGGTAAGACACCTCCTCCAGCGCATAGATGTGCTTCTGTCCAAACACAGCGTCAAGAAGCATAAGCAGATAATCGTTTCCGGCGCCGACCACAATCTGCTGCGGCACACATTTTACTCCTCTGGCCTGATATAGATAAGAGGCAATCGTTTCTCGCAATTCCAACTCTCCCGCCGCTTCACCCAACCGATACAACGCTTCATTATTTTCCATCAGCAGTCCTCTGGAAATCTTGCGCCAGACATTGTACGGAAAGCTAGAAAGATCTACGCCATCCGGAGAAAAATCATATTTCCAGCTCTGCTTTTCACACTCTTTTTCCGTTATCTGCAAAGTACTTCCTTTTGGCAGTCGATAGAGTCCTTCCAGGTTTTTAATATAAAAGCCGCTTCCGGGACGGTTTTCGATATAGCCCTCAGATAAGAGCTGCTCATAAGCCAGTGTCACCGTGCTACGGCTGATTTCCAAATTTTTTGCCAATTTACGGGTAGAGGGCAGCCTTTGACAGCAAGGCAGCCCTCCATTTTGAATTTCTTCTTTTATATAGTCATAAATCTGTTCATACAAGGGTCTGGAAGAATTTCCCTCCAGATGAATGGTCAGATCAGGCATAGTCTCCTCCGTTTATGCGTCTGCCTTAGGCAGCTTAAAGGAACTCTTCAAAGAAACGATACGGTTAAATACCATCGCTCCCGGTTTAGAATCGTGTGCGTCAACACAGAAAAATCCCTGACGTACAAACTGGAAACTGTCGTACGCTTTCGCGTTTGCCAATTCCGGCTCGATGTAGCATTCTTTTAATACAGTCAGTGAATTCGGGTTCAGATTCAGACTGCCGTCCTCGTTGTAAACACCCTTTTCCTCATCAATGATATTTTCGTAGAGACGTACCTCCGCTTTCACTGCTGTCGGAGCCGCTACCCAATGGATAGTTCCTTTTACTTTGCGTCCATCCGGGCTATTGCCGCCCTTTGACTGCGGATCATAAGTGCAGTGAATCTCTGTCACCTTTCCATTCTCGTCTTTCACAAAGCTTTCACATTTGACAAAGTATGCGTTCATCAGACGCACCTCATTGCCCGGGAACAGACGGAAATATTTCTTCGGCGGTTCCTCCATAAAATCTTCACGATCGATATAAAGTTCGCGCGCGAACGGCACCTTACGGCTGCCGAGCTCTGGATTTTCCAGATTGTTTACTACATCCAAATATTCTATCTGTCCTTCCGGATAATTGTCGATAATCAGTTTTACCGGGTCAAGCGCCGCCATCATACGCGGGCGTTTGAGCTTGAGATCCTCGCGGATGCAATATTCTAGCATCGCATAATCTACAGAACTATGACTCTTGGACACGCCGCAGAGTTCTACAAACATCTTAATTGATTCCGGTGTAAAGCCGCGGCGTTTTAATGCAGCAATGGAAACGAGACGCGGATCATCCCATCCATCCACGATACCTTCTTCTACCAGCTTTTTGATGTAACGCTTTCCTGTAACGACATTCGTCAGATACAACTTTGCAAACTCGATCTGTTTCGGCGGCTTTTCATAACCAACCTCACGTACAACCCAGTCGTACAGCGGTCTGTGATCCTCAAATTCCAGCGTACAAATGGAATGTGTGATACCCTCAATCGCATCCTCAATCGGATGCGCAAAATCATACATTGGATAAATGCACCATTTATCACCGGTATTGTGATGGCTCATATGTGCCACACGGTAGATGATCGGATCGCGCATATTGATATTCGGAGATGCCATATCAATCTTCGCGCGCAGCACCTTTTCGCCGTCCGCATACTTGCCGGACTTCATTTCTACCGCGGTACTCACGAATCTCGTCCGCAGTGAGATCACAGACATAAGCGCTGCCTTTTTTGATCAGCTTCACTGCCGCTTCATACATCTGATCAAAATAATCGGATGCAAAGAACAATCTATCTTCCCAATCGGCTCCCAGCCATTCCACATCGGCTTTAATAGATTCCACGAATTCTATCTTTTCCTTGGTCGGGTTTGTATCGTCAAAACGCAGATTAAATTTTCCACCATATTGCTGAGAAAGTCCGTAATTCAAAAGAATGGACTTTGCATGGCCGATATGCAGATAACCATTCGGCTCCGGCGGAAAACGGGTGCAAACCGTATCACATTTTCCCTCCGCAATATCTTTATCAATAATCTGTTCAATAAAATTTCTGGAAACCGTTTCTTTTTCCATGATTCTCCTCCGTTTTCTCTTTCTCGAATAGTTTCTATACTAGCACAATTTCCCGTTAAAGTAAAGACGGCATACGCCGCAGATCCGTGTAATTTTCCGAAAATAGCGCCGCAGCCAAAAATGGAAGTTACATTTTGAAACGTCTTATGATACAATGGCACAGGATGCCGACAGATACTGACAGGCATCGACAAACTGCAAAACAGGAGTAAGCCATGCATTACTTTATTGTAAATCCAAAATCCAGTTCCGGAAAAGGGCTCCGTATCTGGAAACGTATCGAAGAAGCCCTCTCAGAAAAACAGATTTCCTACCGCGTATACTTTACGAACGCACCGGGCCATGCGTCCGCTCTGTCAGAAAAAATTTCCAGCAAATATGCTCCTTGCACGATCATAGCCGTTGGCGGCGACGGCACAGCAAACGAGGTCATCGATGGATTGACCGATTACGAATCTATACACTTTGGATACATCCCGACCGGTTCCGGAAACGATCTGGCTCGCGGACTGTCTCTCCCCACGGAACCTTCCGAAGTGCTGGATGCGCTCTTAAATAAACAAAATATCCGGCCGGTCAACGTCGGCACGATAACAACCGATGGACTCACCCGTCATTTTATCGTCAGCTCCGGGCTTGGTTTCGATGCAGCCGTCTGCCACGAGGTCATGCGTTCCCGAATGAAAAAAATACTCAATCGCCTCCGGCTCGGCAAATTAATTTATCTGTTTGTCGCCCTAAAACAGCTGCTTCTGATAAAACCCTGCAAAATGACGATTACATTAGACGAACGGGAACAACTTGTATTTGACAAGGTCTTTTTTGCTGCGGCAATGAATACTAAATATGAAGGCGGCGGATTTATGTTCTGCCCGGATGCCGTGCCGGATGATGATATTCTGGATCTCTGCGTGATTGAAAAAATCCCGCGCCTGAAAATCCTCTCTCTTCTGCCAACAGCCTTCTCAGGCAAACACACAAAATACCGCGGCGTACATACCTTAAAATGCAGACGCGTCCACATTATCTGTAACCGGCCTGCGCCGCTGCACGCAGACGGCGAACCCTGCGGACACCGGACGGATATTACTATCTCGCTTGCCGAAAAACGCTTGCCGTTTATCGGCTCTTAACACGCGCACACTCCTCTATCATAAAACAAAATCGCGTCTGACAGACATTCCTGCAAAACGACTGTCAGATGCGATCTTTCATTAATTAAATCCATAGACCTTCTGCGTAATCTTATACGCCGCAACAGAAACAGTACGTCCGCTCTTGCCCGGCAAATTGCAGGCGCGTCCGAGAATCCCATGCCGTATCTTCAGATACAGACCTCTGTCAACACTTCGCAGATACTGCCAGAGTTCCTGTTTCTTTTCAAAATTCTCATCCGTACCAGATCGGATCGCCAGCATGGACGATACGGTCATAATGATATCCAGATAGCTGATCATATATTTTCGGCAATTTTTACTGAGTCCTTTGGCACGCGCCATCGTATCGATCATCAGTTTGTTGACACGGATCTGCTGATCAATTCTGCCGATCATAACCTGTTCATTGACCGACTGATCCTCACGGCCAATATAATAATGATAAAACTCCACATCCATATAATACATTTTCCGCACATACGGAAGCGGCTGAAAAACAAACAGATTGTCCACATAAAACGTATGCTTCGGCAGTTCCAGATTACATTCCTTTAAAAGATTCGTGCGATAGATTACGGAATGCATCAGTATGTAATGGCCGATTCTGGTACGAACAGATTTCCATTCAAACACCTCGTCCACCGGAAGCTGATGACGATATTGCATAATCTTTTTTCTTCTTGCGCCAATCTTATCATAAACATAATTACAGATTATCATATCCACTGTATCCGGTCCGGCAATCAATTCTTTAAGCTTTTTCAAAATCTTCGGATAAGCCTCAGAATCCACCCAGTCGTCGCTGTCTACCACTTTAAAATACAGCCCCGATGCATTGCGGATACCGGCGTTGACCGCTTCGCCGTGACCGCCGTTTTCCTGATGTATCGCCTTGACGATCGTCGGGTATTTTTCAGCGTACTCATCTGCGATTTGCGCTGTACCATCCTTGGATCCGTCATCCACGATCAAAATCTCTACTTCCTCACCTCCCGGCAGCAGGGATTCGATACACTTTCTCATATATTTCTCTGAATTATAGCACGGTATTGCCACTGATAATATTTTCATGATTCTTCTTCCCCTTTGTATTTATTTTGTCCCAATTTTATCTGCAGATATTCCGTGTAGGCCGCAAATGCCGCCGGAATCGGATACTGTTCCTGTGTCTTTTCCGGTTCGACAAAAAGATAACGGTTTTCCCGGCCATTCGCGTCTTTAAATACATATGTACCGCTTTCACTTCGCACCGGTTCTTCTACCAACACAGCATATCCCGTCATATGCCATTCCACATGACTGAAAATATGCTTCGCCTGTGTCAGCTTCTTGATACGGATCGGCATAAGACCACGTTCCTTTAACAACGCCAGCACTTCTTCCTGCGACAGAGTATCCGCCTCATTCGGCAGTTCATAAAGACCTGCCAGCAGTCCCTTGGACGGCCGTCTATCAATCGCTACCCGGTCGCCATCTTTGATGATCAGCACTGTACGGTTTTCAATCCGCCGCTCTTTTTTGGGCGCTTTCTTCGGCAGTTCCATAACAATATCCCTCTTACGAGCCTGACAGAGATCTGCCAGCGGACACCTCTCACATTTCGCCATACCATTCGGCACGCAAACAAGCGCTCCCAGTTCCATCAGCGCCTGGTTGTACGCGCCTGCCCTGTCTTTCGGCATCGTTTCATGCAACATCTCTTCTATTTCTTTTTTCACAGACTGTTTTGTAATATCTGCATCGCTTGCCAACACTCTGGAAATAACGCGCAGCACATTTCCGTCCACTGCCGGAACCGGAATCCCATAGGCGATCGAAGCAATCGCTCCGGCTGTATAGCTGCCAATGCCCTTTAATTTCAGCAGCGCACCATAATCTGCCGGCAATTTGCCGCCATACTCAGAGACAACCGTCTGCGCAGCAATCTGCATATTACGGACACGGTTATAATACCCCAGTCCTTCCCAGAGCTTTAACAGACGCTCCTCCGGACATGCCGCAAGTGCCGCCGCATCAGGCAGCGCATCCATAAACCGGGCAAAAAACGGCTTGACCGCCTCTACTCTGGTCTGCTGAAGCATAATCTCCGACACCCAGACACGATAAGGCTCTGGGCGCTCCCTCCACGGAAGCACCCGGGCATTTTTATCAAACCATTCCAAAAGCGGCTCATTGATTTTTTTCAGTTCTTCCTTTTTCATATAATTTCCTATTGTATCAGTAGTTACGCATCCAGCACATGACTTTTTAATAGTAGCACACGATCGGCATTCCATCATAAATATTTTCATAAATTGTCTTTGCCGCGTTCAAAGGAAGATTAATACAGCCATGTGAACCATCGTTCACATAAATGTCTCCTCCAAAGCTGCCTCTCCAGGTCGCGTCATGCAGACCGATACCGCCATTAAACGGCATCCAGTAAGTAACCGGAGTCTCATACTCGTTATTCGCGCCGCGCAGAACTGCCGGAGACTGTTTGTAATACAAGGTATATGTCCCCGATGGCGTCGTGCGATCCGGCTGCGTCAGCATACCGCTCACGCAGTCCGTACTGACAATCTGTTCCCCGTCAATATACATCCAAACATGCTGTTTGCTCAGGTCTATTTCTACATAATTGTAACCAAGGTCACTGTTTTCGCGGCTAACAGCTGTCTGCGCGTACTCCGGATAACGCTCTCCCTGAAAACCGGTTCGGATACATTCCATAAGCGCCTGCACCTCCGTCTCCTGATCAATCAGCCAGCCGTAGCTGCCTCCCTCAACCGTCACGGTTCTTCCTCCCGTCGTATGAAACTCACGTGGACGGTCAGCCGTGTTATATTTATCCGCCAGCATACCCACAAACTCACGTACTCGTTCTTCAGCAAGCGAAACATTTCCGGCATCATCAAATCTGATCCACGGACGAATCTGCTCAGCATTTAAGCTCTCCGTCTCATTGCCGAACAAATAGGTAACGCTGGTTCTGATATGAGTATTTAAGGTATCTTTCGTCGCATTTAACACCTCATCGTCACTGCGTCTGTCCGGCGTCAGATAACATACCTGTTCTTCCAGAGAAATCTTTGTCCTTGCGAAGTCAACCGCCTCATGCAAAAGCTTCACTGTCTTTTCACGGTCAAGGAGATTTCCCTCGTTTTCCGGGATCACATGATAACTGCCGTCAAGGAACTCAATATATGCATCTTTCGGCTTTGTTACTTTTTCCTCATCCAAGCATTCCAAAGCGTTGATCGCCTTCATCAGCAATTTTTCATCGTACTGCGCGCTGGAATCAAAAGTATAGGAATAAGCCTCCCACATACAAAGCGGCCACTGCCAGACCTTCTGGCTTTCCAGGAAGGTCTGCACCTCTCCCTGTGATACATAATGATAATCCATCTGTTTTGCCGTAATCATCTCCGCTTTGCCTCCACGCTCGGAAATCTCCAGCTGATAGCTTCCGACCTGTCTGGCAATCCGTTCCTCTACCTCTTTTACAGTCTGCTCCGACACATCAAACCCGTTGATTTTTGTATTACGGAAAAAACGCTCCCGAAAATACAGGATTCCTGCCGCATAAACCCCGATTATTGCAAGCAGTATCAGCGCCAGCAATATCAGGATACTGTTTCGGACTATTTTGCCTTTGTTTTTCTTTTCCATGTCATTCTCATAAATCCCTTCGTCGATCATCCTTATGATACTGATAGGGTCAGTATAGCACAGTTATTTTCAATTTAAAAGGCAATCTTACCCTGACCGAACAGATATCACAAAGAATTAAGATTCTTAAGTAGTTATATACGTCTGGTAGCCGTTCGAGCGCAAAATTCCTTCCATCCTGACAGCATTTGACAGATTTCGAAACGCCCCTACCTGCACAAGGTAATAACCGTTTTTTTCAATAATAAAAACCGGATAGCCCTGTGCTTCCAGTTCGTCATTCATGCGCACCGCATTGTCAAGATTTTTAAACGCGCCGGTCTGCACACGGTAGTATACGTCCTCCTCTGGCACAGATGCCGCACCGTCGTTTCTGAGTGTACTTAAAATACCGTTAGCAATTCCTTGAGCAATACGGTCAAATTCCTCATCAAACATGCGGTTGTCTTCTTCGCTATTGATAAATCCTGCCTCAACGAGAACCGCCGGCATCCGTGTTCTTCGCAAAACCACAAGCCCCGGACGCTCCTTCACCCCAATATTACGAAAACCAATTTTTTCCAGGTTTTCATTAATCTCCTCTGCCATTTCCAATTTCTCGCCGTCCTTATTATATACAAGTGCCTCTACACCTGTATACTGATTCGGGATTGGACTGGAATTTCGGTGAAACGATACAAAGAAATCCGCGTTTTCCTGATTTGCCAAAGTAGCTTTCTGAAACGGTGTCTGGTAAACATCTTCTGTTCTGGTATAGAAAACGTCAATCCCATTCCGTTCTAAAATTTCTCCGACTGCCAGAGCTAGCCGTAAGGTATCGTCTTTTTCTCGACGTCCCCCAAAGACCGCACCCGGATCTGATCCCCCATGCCCTGCGTCAATTGCAATTTTTGCCATAAAAATACCTCCTGCATTTCCCTTACTTACAGGATATGCAGAAGGCTTATCTTTCGCTCTGGAAAAATTTATTTTTTCGTCCACTTGCTTTTCAGGTCATATGCCAGATACACTGCCTTGGTAAGACCGGCATCAAGCACTCCTGTCATGCACACCATCGGGATCAGCAGCAGACTCTGCCACCGCAGCAGCGGATAAATGCTTAGAATCTCCGGTGCAATCAAAGCGCCCGCCACAAATATGATTGGCAGCGCAATACAAAGTGTCCCGCGAAAACGATTCAGCGGCTGACATACACGCCAAACGACGATCAGGCTGATCATACCGCCCAGCATCAAATTATAGGTCGAAGTCATAACTGCATCCCCATGCCAGAACGGAGACAGCAGCTGTGTCAGTACAATGGTAAATACCATCGTAAGCGCCGCCGGCAAAGAAATCCGCAGTACCTGACGTAAAAATCCGCGCGAGACTTCCTGTCCGTTCTGTTCAAGCGTCAGCAGAAAACTTGGTATACCGATTGCCACTCCGCTGATCCAAGAAAGCTGGATCGGAATAAATGGATAATTTTCCTGCAGAAAAATAAAAATAACACATAACAGCACCGAATAAACAGTCTTCGTCAAATACAGGGCACTAACTCTCTCAATGTTGCTGATAATCGTCCTTCCCTCACTGACAATATTTTTCATAGAAGCAAAATTAGAATCCAACAACACAATATGCGCTACCTGCTTTGCCGCGTCGCTGCCGGCCGCCATCGCAATGCCGCAATCCGCATCTTTAAGCGCAAGAACATCATTAACGCCGTCGCCGACCATACCGGCCACCTTTCCGTTTGCCTGACACGCTTTGATGATCTGCTGTTTCTGCTCCGGTTTTACGCGTCCATATACCGTATAGTGTTCAACCGCCAAACGAAGTTCCTCGAAATCCTCCGGCAGATTTCTGGCATCAATATAATTCTCCGCGCCAACAAGTCCGGCTTTCACAGCAATATTGGAAACCGTCACCGGATTATCTCCGGAAATCACTTTGATCGCCACATTTTGTTTCGCAAAAAACTCAAACGTATCGTGCGCCTCCGGCCGAATCTGATCAATCAAAAGAATCAAACCGAGAGCCTTCACCTCACTGACCGTACCGTTCTCTGCATCTACCTGCGCGCTTGCCAGCAGCAATACACGCATTCCTTCTGTCGAATACTGATTCACTGTTTCCAGAAGCGCAGTATCCTCCGCCATCAGAAATTCCGGCGCGCCAAGTACAAAACCGCCTTGATCTTCAAAAACCACGGCGCGATATTTGCGCTCCGAGGAAAATGGGATTTTTTGTGTCACCTTCCATTCATTCACCTTAGGGAAACGTTTTTTCAAAGCTTCCTGCGTACTGTTCACATCATCAAAAATGTGAGATATCTCTCCCATGATTTTTTCAATCCGCGCTGTTTCCGTATCCCCCTGCGGAATCACATTGGCCACGTCCAGCATACCCGTAGTGATCGTCCCCGTCTTATCCAGACAGAGTACATCTACACGCGCAAGAGATTCAATTGCCTCCATTTCCTGTACAAGCGCCCGTTTTTTTGCCAAACGACCAACACCAAGCACAAACGAGATACTTGTCAGCAGTACCAGACCTTCCGGGATCATGCCGATCACACCGGCAACGGTATTCACGATTGCGTCTGAAATCGTACTGCCGCTGATACTTTTTTGTGAAAGATACAGCAGGATCCCCACCGGAATAAGCAGCACACCGTCAATCTTAATGATTTTTTTTATCGTCTCCTGCATTTCAGACGACGCACGTTTTTTTATCTTTGCTTTTTTCGCAAGGACAAACGCATAATTATCCTCGCCCACATGATAAACCTTAGCTACGCCGCTTCCCGCCACCAGAAAACTGCCCGACATCAGCTTATCACCTTTCTTTTTCTTAACCGGTTTGGACTCCCCTGTCAGCATTGACTCGTTGACTTCCATACCGTCCGATTCCAGCACCACACTATCCGCACAAATCTGATTTCCGTTTTCCACCAGAATAATATCATCTTGTACGACATCTTCTACATTTATTTCCTGTCTTTTTCCTTCACGAATCACCCAGGTTTTCAGAGCTGTCATCACCGAAACCTGATCGATCAATTTTTTTACTTTTAATTCCTGAAAAATACCGATCGCCGTATTGATCAGGATAACCCCCATAAAGGTCATGTTCTTAAACTGTCCCGTGAACGCCACCAACGCAGCCAGAAACAGATTTAAAAAGTTAAAGTATGTCAGAGAATGTTCCCTGACAATATCCTTTGTTGTTTTTGAAATACTGGTATCCGTTTTATTGGAACGTCCCATGTGGACTCTATCTTCCACTTCCGCCGAAGACAGACCATAATAGTTGTTCTCAGCCATGTTGTTCCTCGATTCTATTGTTGTATCCTTCTTTTGTCTACTCTATTCCTGTCCAGCAATACGTACAGAGTTTACACTCATCCAGACCCACTGCTTTAATCATATCATCCAATCGATGATAGCGCAGAGATGAGAAATTCATTTCTCTTCCGATTGCTTCCACCATATTATGGTAACGGTCTGAATCAGGATTTGTATATTCCTGCAGCACTGCCTCATCTACATGATCTCCCTCGAAACGACGAATCATACGTCTGGTGATCAGATCCATCTCTGATGACGATCTGGAAAAGTTCAAAAATTTACAGCCATAAATCAGTGGCGGACAAGCCGGACGAATGTGTACCTCTCTTGCA
This sequence comes from uncultured Marvinbryantia sp., assembly GCA_937915375.1. GTDB lineage: Bacteria > Bacillota > Clostridia > Lachnospirales > Lachnospiraceae > Marvinbryantia. The sequence continues at coordinate 73,221 of CALDMO010000030.1, read as the reverse complement.
CCGCTGTGATACAAAAATTCAGTTGTCTCTCGCAGCTGTGTGCCGCGCACAATAGAATCATCAATCATCAGCAGGCTCTTTCCCTTAATCAGATCATGTACCGGAAGCATTTTCATTTTCGCAATACGATTGCGTTTGCTCTGCATCGTTGACATGAAAGAACGCGGCCACGTCGGCGTATATTTGATAAACGGTCTGGAAAATGGAATTCCGGATACATTTGCGTATCCAATTGCATGCGGCGTACCTGAATCCGGCACGCCGGCAACAGTATCCGGATGGACCGTACCTTTATCGCGCTGTGCTAACAGTTCTCCGCACCGATAACGCATCTCTTCCACGCTGATTCCTTCATAAGAGGAGGATGGATAACCATAGTAGACCCACAGGAACGTACAAATCTTCATATTCTTGCCTGGTTTCACCAGTGTCACCACCTGTTCAGGCGTCATGATGATAATTTCTCCAGGACCAAGTTCACGATATTCCTCATAGCCCAGATTTAAATAAGCAAAGCTCTCAAAACTTGCACAATAACCATCATCTCGTTTTCCAAGCGACACCGGCGTTCTGCCAAGTTTATCTCTCGCGATATAAACGCCGAGCTGTGTCAGAAGCATCAGTGTCATGGAACCGTCAATCTGTTCCATTGCATACTGGATCCCGTCCACAATATTTTCTTTCTGATTAATCAGAGTTGCTACCAGCTCTGTAGGATTAATCTCCCCGCTCGTCATCTCCATAAAATGACTGCCATTGCGAAGAAGCATATTAATCAGCGCTTCCATATTATTGATCTTTCCTACCGTCGTAATTACATAGGTACCGTGATGTGAACGGATCAAAAGCGGCTGCGGCTCATAGTCAGAAATACAGCCAATTCCCAGATACCCTTCCATTTCATGCGCATCTTTTTCAAATTTTGTTCGGAACGGAGAATTCTCTATATTATGAATCGCACGGTTAAAACCGTTTTTTCCGTACACTGCCATTCCGCCGCGGCGTGTGCCCAGATGCGAATGATAATCCGTACCGAAAAACAAATCAAATACACAATCATTTTTTGATGCTACTGAAAAAAATCCACCCATACCAAATCCTCCGTCTTCTCTGTCATCGTTAAATTTTAAATCCATAAATATCCACATACAGTATACTGATTTCATTTAAAATAAACAAGGGGAATTTTCTAAAAGAAATGAAAAAATTGATTCTTTTTAAATACATAGACAAAGAAAAAAAGCCTGTTATCCAGACTTTTTACAAGAGCGCGAGACGGGACTCGAACCCGCGGCCTCGACCTTGGCAAGGTCGCGCTCCACCAACTGAGCCACTCGCGCATTTCTTTGTCGCTTTACCAACGACATCCAATATTATCTTGGAGAGCGCGAGACGGGACTCGAACCCGCGGCCTCGACCTTGGCAAGGTCGCGCTCCACCAACTGAGCCACTCGCGCATTTCCTGTCGCTATTCCTTAACGACAGGACTTATAATACATGATTTCATTCCATTTGTCAACAGGTATTTTAAAATTTTTTCAAAAATCTGTCTTTTACTGAAATTCTTATTTTTATTCTACATAACGCAGAATCAAAACACCGCTTCCCTCACGCTCATTTAATATTTCTTCACGCAATTTCCGAAATTCCCTGCGGTTACGTACACAAGCGGTTAGAAGCTTTAACTCACTTGCATAAAGAACAAGCAGCGCCTCCCGTTTGATCAATTCCGGTATTCTATCCAAAAAGCGCTGATATAATTCCGTAATTTCTTCCTCACCGTGTTGTTTGCTGCAGCCCGGTAAGTTCGTAATAACTTCATCAAATCGATATTCATGCCGAAAATCAAAAAAATCACGATTAATATAATTTGCCTTCACTCTGGCGCTTTCCGTATTGACACGAGCTTTTAAAATCGCTTCCTCCAGTATATCCAGTCCGTACATACTTCCTGTTCTGCCAAACATCCGGCGTTCGATCAGCATCGTACCTGTACCGCAAAACGGATCCAGCACCTGTGCATTCTCTGTAAAGTATTCTTTTGCAAGCTGCATAATAATTGCCGCATTCACCGGCGCAATCGAGGTTGGCAGCAATTCCCTGCGGTATGCAAACCGCCAGTCGTGGAACGTAAATAGCTTTAAAAGCGGTACAAATCCGCCCTCCTTATTTGCTACCAAGCGCAATTCTATCTCATAACCGCTCGGCGCGTTCAGCAATCTGCGTTCACTTGCCCGCTCTATGGCAATCGACAGTTTTTTAATCAGATCTACTCTTCGTTCCTGCGGCATCGCTGTTTTGATATCCAATCGGAAATAAAACGGCCATTCTCCGGTATGATGCTGCTTTAAAAAATTCATCAAAGACGATCCTGTCAGCAGTTCTGCCATATGTTCCGGACTGCCGCTCATACTTTTTAATCCCGGTACCGGAAAGAGAATTTCCGAATAGGTACGAATCGGCAAAATTTTCTCCAAATGTGTTGTCTCAAAGCGGATTCCGCCAGCCAGAAAACGCAGATTTTTTTCCGGCAGCTGTTCTGCTGTCACCTGCCTCTGACTGCGGTTCGTCATCAGAATCACTTCCAGCCTGCTGTTTCCCCCGGTAAACACATGTTTTTTCGGGCGCTCTGTTTTGATCAGAAGCGTTTTTAAGGCGCCAAGCTCCTGCACGGTATGCTTTTCATTTTCTCCGGCATTCTCAGCTCTGCTAAGCTCTTCCATGCGCCTTTTCATCTGATCCACGTATGCGCTGCAATCAAAATGCGCCAGCGCTTTTATATAATCTGCCTTGATAAACAGCGTCTCTTCTCTCTGATAAGCCTCCCACAAAACTCCCTGATAAGCTTTCGCCTCCATAATTCCAAGAAGCAGCGCTGCGTTTTTGCGCACCTTCGGATCTTCATGGCTTAAAAGATCGGCAAATATAGAGAAATCCCCTGCCAACAGACGGGCAAGGGTTTTTCTCTCTCCATCGTCTCTGACTGCCTCTTTAATGGCAATCAGTGTACGACGGATTTCTTTTTCATTCTTTAAATCTTCCAGATAATTATTCATCAACACTATAGTTCGGTGCCTCTTTCGTGATATGGATGTCATGCGGATGAGATTCTCTCAGTGCTGCCGCGGAGATTTTTACAAATCTGCCATTTTCTTTCAGCTCTTCAATGGTACGTGTTCCACAATATCCCATACCGGAACGCAGACCGCCCATAAGCTGGAATACCGTATCTTCCACGCTTCCCTTGTAAGCCACTCGTCCTTCTACACCTTCCGGAACCAGTTTCTTAGCGTTCGCCTGGAAATAACGGTCTTTGCTTCCATTTTCCATTGCAGAAATAGATCCCATTCCACGATAAACCTTATATTTTCTTCCCTGATATAGTTCAAATGTTCCCGGACTTTCGTCACAGCCTGCAAAGATGCTTCCCATCATACAAACATTTGCGCCGGCTGCGATCGCTTTCGTCATATCACCGGAATATTTGATACCGCCGTCCGCGATAATCGGGATACCGCTCTCTTTTGCTGCCTCATAGCAGTCCATAACAGCAGTGATCTGCGGAACACCAATGCCGGCAACAACACGTGTTGTACAGATAGAACCCGGTCCGATACCAACCTTTACTGCATCCACACCTGCTTCGATCAGCGCTTTTGCGCCTTCCGCCGTAGCAACGTTTCCTGCAATCACCTGCAGTTCCGGATAAGCTTTCTTTATCATCTTCACGCAATTGATTACGTTCATGGAATGTCCATGTGCGGAATCCAGAACAATCACGTCTACATGCGCTTTTACCAGCGCTTCCACACGTTCCAGACAGTTTGCAGTAATACCAACTGCCGCGCCGCAAAGCAGACGGCCCTGTTCATCCTTCGCGGAATTTGGATATTTAATCTGTTTTTCAATATCTTTGATTGTGATCAGACCTCTTAAGTTGTTCTCATCATCAACGATCGGCAGTTTTTCTTTGCGCGCTTTACCAAGGATCTTCTTTGCCTCTTCTAAGGTAATACCAACTTTTGCAGTTACAAGACCTTCCGAGGTCATACAGTCTTTAATTTTTTTCGTAAAATCTTCTTCGAATTTAAGGTCACGATTTGTGATGATACCTACCAGTTTCCCGTTTTCTGTGATCGGAACACCGGAGATTCGGAATTTGCCCATCAAATCATTGGCATCTGCCAGTGTATGTTCCGGGGACAAATAAAATGGGTCAGAAATAACACCGTTCTCAGAACGCTTTACCTTATCTACTTCTTCCGCCTGTGCTTCAATTGACATATTTTTATGAATGATACCGATACCGCCCTGTCTAGCCATTGCAATAGCCATTCTGTGCTCTGTTACTGTATCCATACCCGCACTCATCATCGGAATGTTCAGTTTGATCTTCTTGGTAAGATATGTGCCAAGTTCTACTTGATTACCGATTACCTCTGAGTAAGCCGGGATTAAAAGTACATCATCAAATGTGATGCCTTCACCAATAATACGACCCATATTATTATCCTCTCTTTCATGTAATTTTCCGATATTCTATCAAAAATAAATCTGCCTGTCAACCGCTCTACCATTTAAATTTTCGAGCATTAACAGGCAGCTTTTTAGTAAAGATTTACTTCTCTCGGGCGAACGCGCTTGATATCGCTTAACATTACATCGTTCGGCTCAAAAATCACGCGCTCCAGACCCTTTTCACCCTTTATGATCATGGTATAGGTCTTATTCTGCGGATTTCTTGAGGAAAAGTCCAGTGTCTTTATGCTGTTGTTTCTATTATAAGAATCCAGCGCATGAGAATTGGACGGAGCTAACAGTTCCAGATTAGATACATCTGCACTGTAAACTCTTTTTCGTTTCTGTTTTGACATGATCTTGTCAATGTCCAGCTCGCCGTTCACATAGAGATACTCAAATTCCAGATTGAACGTGGGAAGCAGAAAATAATCCGCCACTGCAAGCGCAATAAAGATCACAAAACCAATGATACCCATTACCATAAATGCAAAAACCGCCAAGGCAGTCCCTGCAATCAACAGACTTTTCAGTATCATGTCTTTTGCGGATGGTTTTCTTTTCACGATCACCTCTGTATATAAGTCGCTCATGTTCTTATCCTCCTGTCTTAATGGGACTAGTATACCATTGCAGGCAGGTTTTTGCAATGGATATCAGACGGGGAAAACTATAAAAAATATATAAAATAAACACGGTAAAACTCCGACGAACGCTCAAGTGCGGATGCTTTCGCACCCGCACTGTTCGTTTCACTCACATGAGCCGCCTGTGTCCGCGCTCACTTCCGACGAACGCTCAAACCCGGACACTTCCGTGCCCGGGTTGTTCGTTTCACTCACATGAGCCGTCAAGTATTCATCCTTCTAACTGCAAGCAGTCACGGATGAATACTTTCCGTCTCGCGTTCGTCATTTATCGATCACATCATGCCCGGATTCATTCCGCCAGCCGGCATTGCCGGTTCCGGTTCTTTGATGTTTGCTACACAGGATTCTGTGGTCAGGAATGTAGACGCAACACTGGTTGCATTCTGCAGAGCGCTTCTGGTTACTTTCGCCGGGTCAAGAATACCTGCTTCTACCATATCCACATACTCTTCTTTATATGCATCAAATCCGTATCCATCTGCAGATTCCATTACTTTGTTTACGATTACTGCACCTTCAAGACCTGCGTTTGCTGCAATCTGATTCAGCGGAGCTGTCAGAGCTTTAAGAATGATCTTCGCACCTGTTTTTTCATCGCCATCCAAAGTATCTACCAGTTTAGCAACTTCTTTTGCCGCATGGATATATGCAGAACCGCCGCCTGCCACAATACCTTCTTCTACAGCGGCACGTGTTGCATTAAGCGCATCTTCCATACGCAGTTTTGCTTCTTTCATCTCTGTCTCTGTAGCCGCACCAACACGGATCACTGCTACACCGCCTGCAAGTTTTGCAAGTCTTTCCTGCAGTTTTTCTCTGTCAAATTCAGATGTTGTCTCCTCGATCTGCGCTTTGATCTGAGAAATTCTGGACTGGATATCCTGTGCATCGCCGTTACCGTCAACGATAACTGTATTTTCTTTCTGTACCTTTACAGATTTTGCACGACCAAGCATATCAATTGTAGTATCTTTCAGTTCCAGACCAAGTTCTTCGGAAATCACCTGTCCGCCTGTCAGAATTGCGATATCTTTGAGCATTTCTTTTCTTCTGTCGCCGTATCCCGGAGCTTTCACAGCTACTACAGAGAAGGTTCCTCTCAGTTTATTAAGAATCAGAGTTGTCAGAGCTTCGCCTTCTACATCTTCAGCGATAATCAGAAGCTTTCTGCCAGCCTGTACAATCTGCTCCAGAAGCGGAAGAATATCCTGAATCACTGCAATCTTCTTATCTGTAATAAGGATGAACGGATCGTCCAGAACCGCTTCCATTTTTTCCATATCTGTTGCCATGTATGCAGAGATATAACCTCTGTCAAACTGCATACCTTCTACAAGATCCAGCTCTGTCTTCATAGTCTTGGATTCTTCGATTGTAATAACGCCGTCGTTGGAAACCTTTTCCATTGCATCTGCAACCATATTTCCAACTTCTTCATCGCCTGCAGAAATAGCGGCAACTCTAGCCATCTGATGTTTGCCGTTTACCTTGCTGCTCATTGCCGCAATCGATGCAACAGCTGCGTCTGTCGCTTTTTTCATACCTTTGCGAAGAACGATCGGATTTGCGCCTGCTGCCAGGTTTTTCATACCTTCCTGAATCATTGCCTGTGCCAGAACCGTTGCTGTTGTCGTACCGTCACCAGCTACATCATTTGTCTTTGTAGCAACTTCTTTTACCAGCTGTGCGCCCATATTTTCAAACGCATCTTCCAGTTCGATCTCTTTTGCGATTGTCACGCCATCGTTTGTGATAAGCGGAGCGCCGAACTGTTTATCAAGTACCACGTTTCTTCCTTTCGGTCCCAGTGTCACTTTCACAGTATTTGCCAATTTATCTACACCGGCTTCCAGAGCAACTCTTGCCGCTGAACCATATTTAATCTCTTTTGCCATGACTGCCTACCTCCTGATTTATTCTACAATTGCCAGAATGTCATTCTGTTTTACAATGATATATTCTTCATCTTCCAATTTTACTTCATTTCCTGCATATTTCGAGTAGATAACTTTATCCCCTACTTTTACCTGCATCGTTACTTCTTTGCCGTCAACCATTCCGCCCGGTCCGACTGCAACAACTTCCGCTTCCTGCGGCTTTTCCTGAGATTTTGCTGCGAGGATAATTCCTGATTTTGTAGTTTCTTCAGCTTCACACTGTTTTAATACAACTCTGTCACCCAATGGTACTAATTTCATTTCGCTTCCTCCTTTAATCATTCTTCAGCTTATTAGCACTCACTCCAATCGAGTGCTAACTACATGACCTATATTAGTAAATATATGTAAAATATGCAACTATATACATCTTCATTTTTTCGTATATATTTTAGATTTTTTTTTATTTTCTTTTATTATCTCTTTTTTTCTCACTTTTTCATGTATTTGTTTGCTTTTTTATACACATAAAGTGCGGCATATCACGAACCTTTCATACAACTTCGCTATCGTATGAATGTACGCAAACAATGCGATTTAAGCATACGGCATGGGAACGAATACGCCTTTATGTAATACATATAACAAAAAACAAGCGAACCGTTTTACCAGTTCGCCGTCTTCCTAAAACTTATTCTTACTTTTGTTTTTTTTCAGTTCTTCCAGTTCGGAAAATACCACATCATTAAGAACTTTGATGTACGTCCCCTTCATACCGGAGGATCTTGATTCAATTACACCTGCGCTCTCGAATTTGCGCAAAGCATTTACGATTACTGAACGGGTAATGCCCACATTGTCAGCAATCTTGCTGGCAACCAATATTCCTTCATTGCCATCCAACTCTGAGAAAATATGCGTGATTGCCTCCAACTCTGAATAAGAAAGTGTGCTGATAGCCGATTTCACAATCTGAATCTTACGGTTTTCCTCCGCATTCTCTTCATTAACCGAGCGCATCATCTCCAGTCCTACCACCGTTGTACCGTATTCACTCAAAATGATATCGTCAATCGTATACGGATTATTGCAACGATACAAAAACACTGTACCAAGACGTTCACCGGCAATATCGATTGGATTGATGATAGCCTGATAATTATGTATCTTCTCGCCGGTAAAACCAAGAGTCTCCAGATTCACATTTTCCTTTGTCGATAATACTGCAAGAAGGCGTTCATTCAACAATGCATCAATAAACTGACCGACATGATCTTCCATGAGTTCGTGTATCTCTTCGATACTGCTGCTCAAGCTGACACCCAGTACTTTTCCTTTACGGCTGATCACCAAAATATTAGAATCCAGAATATCTGTCAGCACCTGGCAAATATCATTGAACACTACCTTGCTCGAATTGTTATTATGCAGCAATTTGTTTATTTTTCTTGTTTTGTCTAACAACTGTACGCTCATACCTTACCTCCTTTGCATTTTTTACTTTTTATTCAGTTTATCATAAAAATTTTCAAATATCAACGAATTCGGAGATGTTTTATAAGAAAAAACAGGCTTGCAATTAAAAAAAGATTGCAAGCCTGCTCAAAAAAGTTATTTTTTCGATTATTTATTCATTTCCCCGGCACACATCCTTGACAAACCCACACTGTTCATCCGCACATACCAGTTTATTTCCGCGCTCTACCATATAACCGCCGCATTGCGGACATTTCTCCACGGACGGCTTCTGCCAGGACATAAAATCACATTCCGGATTGTTCTCACATCCATAGTAACGACGTCCCTTTTTGGTTTTGCGGATCATCACATCTTTTCCGCATTTCGGACAGGCTACACCAATTTTTTCCAGATAGGGCTTTGTATTGCGACAGTCAGGGAAACCAGGACAAGCTAAAAATTTGCCATGCGGACCGTATTTGACTACCATGTTGCGACCACAGTTTTCACAGATAACATCTGTCACCTCATCCTCAATCTTTACCTGCTCCAGTTCCTTTTCCGCAGCCTTCACCGCTTCATCCAAATCCGGATAGAAATTGCTCACTACAGTTTTCCAAGAAACCGTTCCTTCCTCTACACGATCGAGAAGTGCCTCCATATTCGCAGTAAAGTTTACATCTACGATACTCGGAAACGCTTTCTTCATCATATTGTTGACCACTTCTCCGAGTTCGGTCATATAAAGATTTTTATTTTCCTTCACCACATAACGGCGTCCGAGAAGCGTCGTAATCGTCGGCGCATACGTACTCGGCCGTCCGATACCAAGTTCCTCTAATGTTTTTACTAAGGACGCCTCTGTATAATGTGCCGGCGGCTGTGTGAAGTGCTGCTTTTCCTGCAGCTCTGCAAGTGTCAGCTCTGTTTCCATCGTCAGGGATCCAAGCCCTGCCGCTGATTTTTCATCCTCATCTCCGTCCTGCACATAAACAGCCATGAATCCCTCAAAAGCAACTTTGGAAGCTGCCGCCGTAAAACGGTATTCTCCCGCACCGATCTTTACAGAAATTGTCTCATAACGGGCATTCTCCATACGGCTGGCTGCGAAACGTCTCCAAATCAATTGATATAAGCGGAACTGATCGCGTGAAAGCGACTCCTTGATCAGCGCCGGCTGACGGGTAATGTCACTTGGACGGATTGCCTCATGCGCATCCTGTATCTTCTTTCCGGATACCTTCACACCTGTGCTGCTGCCCACATACTCTTTGCCATACTGTTCTTCCACAAAAGCTCTTGCCGCAGCATCCGCTTCATCCGCGATACGCACCGAGTCTGTACGCAGATACGTGATCAAACCGACAGTTCCATTGCCCTTGATATCAATACCTTCATATAATTGCTGCGCAATACGCATCGTTTTCTGTGTGGAAAAATTCAGTACCTTGGCCGCTTCCTGCTGCAGAGTACTCGTTGTAAACGGCAACGGCGCCTTACGGATACGTTCGCCCTTTTTGATATCACAGATTTTAAACTGCTCTCCCGCAATCGCCGCAGTAATCTTATCCAGCTCTTCTTTGCTGGAAATACTGAGTTTTTTGCTGCTGTCGCCGTAAAAAGCAGCCTCCAAAGGCTTTCTTGCTCCTTTTACCTTTAATACTGCATTCAAGCTCCAGTATTCCTCCGGGATAAACGCATTGATTTCATCCTCCCGATCTCCGATAATACGAAGGACAGCCGACTGCACGCGCCCTGCGCTTAAGCCTCTTTTAACCTTTGCCCACAGAAGCGGACTAATCTGATAACCAACCATGCGATCCAACATTCGTCTGGCCTGCTGCGCATCTACCAGATCCATATCAATCTCTCGCGCATTTTTCAATGATGTTTTTACCGCGTTTTTAGTAATCTCATTAAATGTGATTCTGCGCATCTTGCTCTCATCCAGCTTTAAAGCGTTTGCCAGATGCCAGCTGATTGCTTCTCCTTCGCGGTCCGGGTCAGTTGCCAGAAAAACTTTGTCCGCTTTTTTTGCTTCTTTTCGAAGGGAAGCAAGCAGCTCACCCTTACCGCGGATCGTAATATATTTCGGTTCAAAATCATGTTCCACATCGATTCCGAACTGGCTTTTCGGGAAATCACGCACATGACCGTTTGAAGCAGCCACAGCATATCCTGTACCGAGGAATTTTTTAATGGTTTTCACTTTTGTAGGCGACTCTACAATAACTAGATTTTTTGCCATTAGGATGTCCTCTCCAATGAGATCTGTCATCTCACTTTTGCATAATAATTCTTTGCACTCTCAGCCACAATTCCTTTCATCTGAAGTGTCATCAGCGCGCTCATAATCTGATTTACCGGCAGATTTACCGCACTACAGATGTCTTCCAGTGATTTGGACTGAGAATCGAGACAACTATACACTAATTTCTCTGAGGATGCAAGTGTAAACTTACAATTCTTTTCTTTCGCGCTTTTTTGCGATACACAGCCAATCTCCTCCAGAAAGCTCTCAATATCTGTAATTACACCGGCTCCCTGACGGATCAGTCGGTTGCATCCTCCACTCAAAACATCATCCACCCGTCCTGGAAACGCATACACGTCGCGTCCCTGCTCCAGCGCTAAATCTGCCGTAATAAGAGTCCCGCTCCTTTTTCTGGCCTCCACTACGACGACCCGGTCACACAAGCCGCTGATAATGCGGTTTCTCATCGGAAAATGTGCCGGAAGCGCAGGGGTTCCGGGTGGATATTCAGAAATCAGTCCGCCCGATGTTTTTAGTTTTTCATACAGTCGGCGGTTCTCCTGCGGATAACAGACATCCACGCCGCTCCCTAAAACAGCATAACTGTTCCCGCCTGCTTTTATACAGCTCTCCTGTGCGTTCGAATCAATTCCGCAAGCCATTCCGCTGACAACAGAAATACCATTTTGGGCCAGCGCTTCAGAAAGCGTATGAGCCAAATGTCTGCCATAGGCGCTGCACATACGGGCGCCGATTACCGCCAGCACCGGTTCCTCTTGCGCCGGAAGCTTTCCGATATAAAACAATCCCACCGGATAATCGTAAATTGCTTTCAGCCGCTTTGGAAACCGTTTGTGACTGTGGCTGATAAATTGTATTCCGCGCCTTTCATACATATGATATTGTTTTTCCGGATCAAACTCTTTTTGATGCCGCAGGATAATTTGCACTTTCGGCGGTGTCAGAAACGGTATATTCTCCAACTCTTCTTTTTTGGCTCTGCGGATCTGCTCCGGAGTTTCAAAAAACTGCAGCAGAACCTTCCTCTGCCGATCATACAGCCCTTTTATGGTACACAGCCAGAACCATTCGTATTCATTCATATTTCTTTCACCTCCCCGCCCAATACTTTTTATTGATCGTACGATAGCATAATGCTTCCGCCAGATGCTCACAAAGAATCGTCTCACTTTCTGCCAGATCCGCAATCGTTCTCGCTACTCTTAAAATACGATAATAACTGCGCATGCTCAGATCCAATATTTCAAACGCTTCTTTCATCATCTTTTCCTCCTCCCTGCCAAGCTGACAAAATTCTCTGATCATCGGCACACTCAACTGTGCATTATAACAGAAACCGTATTTTTCATACCGTTTCTGCTGCGTCTGTCTGACCGCCTGCACACGCGCACGGATCACGGCAGAATTTTCTCTTTTCTGCTCTTTCTTACCAGGCAGAAATTGAATCACCGGAACTTCTACCGACAAATCTATACGATCCAACAGCGGACCACTGATTCTGCTTAAATAGCGCTGTACTGTATTCACACTGCAGCTGCAGCGTTCCAGATCCGGATAATGCCCGCATGGACAAGGATTCATTGCCGCAACCACCATAAAATTAGCCGGAAAACTATAACTGCGCCCGCTTCTGGAGATGCAAACCCGTTTTTCCTCCATCGGCTGACGCAAAGTTTCCAATGCGTCTCTTGAAAACTCCGGCAATTCATCCAAAAATAAAACACCGTTATGTGCAAGGCTGATCTCACCCGGGCGCGGTACCTGACCGCCGCCGACAAGCGCCTTGGCCGTGATCGTATGATGCGGGGCACGAAACGGCCGCTCTTTCAAAATTGGATTCTCTTTTGACAGCAGCCCCAGAATACTGTAAATCTTTGTCAGCTCTACCTGTTCATCCCAATTCATCTGCGGCATAATAGATGGAATACGGCTGGCGATCATGGATTTTCCAGAACCCGGAGGGCCTATCAGCAATAAGTTATGAAACCCTGCTGCTGCAACTTCCGCAGCGCGTTTTGCGCTCTCCTGTCCAATGATATCAGCAAAATCCTTCTCCCCCTGTCTTTCCTGCTCTTTCTTCTCACAAAAGACAGCTCCTTCCAGTTTTTCCTCTCCTTTTAAAAATCGGATCGTCTGTGTCAAACTTTTGACACCGATCACACGAATCCCCTTCACCGCAGCTCCTTCCTGTGCGTTTTCCTGCGGTAAAATACAGGTATGACAACCCATTTTTGCTGCGCATTCAGCTAGCAGAAGACCTCCGCAGACGGGAAGGACTACTCCGTTCAGGCTCAGTTCCCCAGCAATCAATACGTTTTCCAACGACTTTATCTCTACCTTTTGATATGCCGCTGCGATTGCTACCGCGATCGGCAGATCAAAGGCCGTACCACTTTTACGTAAATCCGCCGGAGCAAGATTGACCGTAATTTTCTTTGGTTCCATCCGAATGCCAGAATTTTTCAGCGATGTGCGCACTCGTTCCTGCGCCTCTCTGACTTGTGTTGACAGAAATCCTACCATAGAAAAAGACGGCAGTCCATTTCCCACATCCGCCTCCACATGCACTGGAATACTCTCCACGCCAAAAACAGATGCGGATAATACCGTACAAAACAAGTACATTCCTCCTTCTTCAATTGTAAGATCATTATATTTTTTTGGTATTTATTCTGAAAAATCCGAATAATAGAAATTCACTAGACACGCTTTTGCGTATGTAGACTGTATCAGAATGATACAGTCTGATTATATCACAAATATATTATTTTTGCAACTTAAACATTTTATCGAAGTAATAGCCGCAAATCTTGTTTTTCTTCCGCACAGGCTCCCAGAACGCAGCTATCCATCTCCCAAAGTCTCAGATATATTCCTTTTGAAAACAATTCTTTTCCCTGCAAGATCCCGGAAAAATCCTCCTGCTCAGGATGCACAAATACGCCTGCACCGGTATATTTTCCATAGGCCTCCTTACAGACCCACAGTTTTGTAAAAAACAGCGCCGGATTCTCTGTCTTCTGCAAGAATTCCCATTCCTTCGGATGACAGACGCGACGGGCCACTCGCTCTTTATATGGACGTATCGTTTCAATATCCACACCGATCTGTTTGCTGCTGACACCACACAGGATACCCCCGCGGCAGTGGCTGTAATTAAAAGCAATCTGCGGATATGCCGAAAAATACGGCTTTCCGTGTGCTCCTCTGGCAATTTCCGGCAATACCGTCATCTGATACTCCAACACAAGCGCTTCTGCTAAAAGCTGTTGGGCCGTCTCCGACTGACTCTGATGATCTTTTTTTTCCATATCCGCTATCCGACGGTAATAAATCATTCTTCTTCTATATCCTCCCGGAAATATTCCTTTAATTTCTGTATCGCATTTTTTTCAATACGGGAAACATACGATCGGGAAATGCCCAACAGTTGCGCAATCTCCCGCTGCGTTCTCTCCTTCTGCCCATACAACCCATAACGAAGTTTTAATATCTCCTGTTCTCTCTCTGTCAGCGCTCCCGCCAGTAATCGATAAAGCTTCTGCGTGTTGCGGTCAAGTTCAATCTGTTCGATCACATCTACAGTTTCGCCTTCTATCACATCAATCAGACTGATCTCATTTCCCTCTTTGTCCATACCAATCGGCTCATGCAGGGAAACTTCTCTGGCAATCTTTTTGCGTCCGCGAAACAACATCAAAAGCTCGTTTTCCACGCAGCGCGCCGCGTAGGTTGCCAGCTTGTTTGTCTTTGCGTGATTAAAGGTAGATACAGCCTTGATCAGACCGATCGTACCTACAGCAATCAAATCCTCTGTCTCCTCGCCCTGCTTCTGATATTTTTTAGCCACATGGGCAACAAGGCGCAGATTTCGTTCAATCAAAATCTTCTTTGCCTCTTGGTCCCCCTCCTTGTATTTCTGAAGAAACAAGGCCTCTTCTTCGGCCGTCAGCGGCTTTGGAAATGTTTTCATAAAAAAGCACCTCAAAAGGGGGTTTCTATTATTCTATGTAAACACCCCTTTTTTAGTGCTTTTCCTTTTTGCCAATGCTTTTCCCTTTTTACGAAAGCAGCTATGCCTCTTCACCGCGCCTTAAAATATCATATTTTTCCGGCATCTGCGTAAGCTGCACAAAAAGCTCCTGCTGCGGATGCGGCGCGCTCTCCATCGCTTCTCCCTGCGCATTGGTTATGCCAAGCACCGTAACAGCGATGTTATCGCCGTTTGGCTTCATGATCTCAATTGTTTCGCCAACTGAAAACTTATTGCGCTGATGAAGCATACAGCTTTCACTTTCCACTGCCTCCACGATGCCAAGATATGTATATTCCTTTACATATGTATTTGAATCGTAAATCTGTGTTGTCTCATCCGGTTTTCCATAAAAGAACCCCGTTGTAAACTGCCGGTAAGTACAATTAGAAATCTGCTCCAGATACCACGGCATATTTTTCTGATACAGCTCCGGTGATGTAAGATAATCATCAATTGCCTTGCGATAAGTACGCGCAACCGTCGCCACGTAGAGCGCTGTTTTCATTCTTCCTTCTATCTTAAAGCTGTCAATTCCCGCCTCAATCAAATCCGGAATATGCTCGATCATACAGAGATCCTTTGAATTAAAAATATATGTACCGCGTTCATTCTCGTAAACCGGCAGATATTCCCCTGGACGCTTTTCCTCCACTACTGCATACTTCCATCGGCACGGATGTGTGCAGGCACCCCGATTGGCGTCCCTTCCAGTAAAATAATTGCTGAGAAGACATCTTCCGGAGTAAGAAATACACATCGCACCATGTACAAACGTCTCAATTTCCAGATCGTCCGGAATATTGGCACGAATCTCCCTGATTTCTTCCAACGAAAGTTCTCTGGCAGAAACCACACGCTTTGCGCCCAGCTTATGCCAGAAACGGTATGTCCCGTAATTAGTATTATTCGCCTGCGTACTGATGTGACGCTCAATCTCCGGACAAATCTCTCCCGCAAGTTCAAAAATCGCCGGATCCGCAATAATCAGCGCATCCGGACGAATTTTCTTTAATTCATGAAAATAGCGCTCCACGCCTGCCAGATCCTCATTATGAGCAAGAATATTTGCCGTCACATATACTTTTACACCATGCGCATGGGCAAATTCAATCCCCTGACGCATTTCATCCATCGTAAAATTCTTTGCCTTTGCCCGCAGTCCGAAGGCCTCGCCGCCGATATAAACCGCATCCGCCCCAAAGACCACTGCTGTTTTCAACACTTCCAGACTGCTCGCCGGAACCAACAATTCAGGTTTTTTCATCTTTTTCTCCATCTATTTCACACGCACGCTCACAGCCGCACCGTCTCCAACAGGAACGATGCTCGTCAGCAGACGCGCTTCATGCTTCAATTCATACAGATATTCCCGCATCCGCTTGTAAATCGTACGGTTTCTCCGCTCCACCGCAAAATGCGACTCAATAATATCGCCCTCCTGCAGTACATTGTCAGATACTAAAATACCGTCTTTTTCCAACAACCGCAACACTTCTGGCAGAAAATGAATATACTGCCCCTTCGCCGCGTCCATAAAAATAAAATCAAAAGAGCCTTTCAGCTCTTTTAAAATCTCCAGGGCATCGCCCTCTAAAAACGTAATACGTTCTTCCACATCCGCGAGACGGAAATTTTCCTTTGCCTGCGGAATGCGTTTTTCATATTTTTCAATCGTTGTGATATGCGTATCCTCCGGTGTATTTTCACACATCAAAATTGCGGAAAATCCAACCGCAGTGCCGACTTCAAGAATCCGTTTCGGACGTTTGATCTGCAGCAATACTTTCAAAAAACTTTGCATTTCCCGGCGAATGATCGGTACGTCATCTTTTTTCGCCTGCTGCTCCAATCGATCCAGAAACACGCCGTTTCCGGTATCCAAAGAATTTATGTACGTAACCATTCTCTCGTCTATTATCATTCTTCTTCTCCCTGCGTGCGAATATCCTCCTCATTGCCGCTTAAAATAGCAAGCATCTGCTCCGCATACTGCGAGGTATTCAGCACATAATTTCCAGCCTTTATCTGCCCGTGATATTGGGAAAGACGTTCCTGCACGCGAAAAACCAGACTGTCTTTGATCAAACCCTTGCTCTCCAACAGGAGCGCCACATTTTCTACGCTTGCGCCTTCCGGAACAACGATCGCCACATCCTTTCCGGGCGGATCAGACATCGCCTCGTTATCGTACAGACTATGGCCGAACTCATAAGCATAGCCGCCGAAACGGTATATGCCTATGACGATCGCAACCACAATCAATGCCTTTAAAAGCAGCAGAAGACTGTTCATCAGTAGTTTTCGGACGGTCATCCTTTTCCTCCTGTATCAGATACAAAGCTCCGGCAGAACATCATCCAACTCAAGATCTATGCCTTCCGCAATCCTGTTTGCCGCTTTCTGCAGCATCCTGCAGACTGCCAGTTCACACGATAAATATTCCTCAACCAGCGGATTTTTGCGGAATTCTTCATACTCTCGTCTAAATTCCTCCATCCGTTCGAACAAAGTATCCTCCTCGCCGAAATTATGCAGCCGGAAGTTTTCCTTGCGGTACGCGTGTATCTGTTTTTTCAGTTCCGGCATTCCGGACAGCCTCGCTCTGGCATGATTAAATGCCCGATATTCCTCGCTGTCCCGAAAAGCGCGGATCAATGCTTTTGTATAGATTTCAACATTATCCTGCATGAAAACTTCTCCCTGTGTCTTTACAGACTATACCTCCATGATAATCGGAAGGATCATCGGATTTCGTTTTGTCCGCTTCCAGATAAAATTATTCAAGTCATCGCGAATCGTATTTTTTATTTTGCCCCAATCCGTGATATGTTTTTCGGAGCAGTATTCCAGCGATTCCTCAATAACTTTGCGGGCCGCTTCCATCAGATCCTCTGACTCTCTCACATAGACAAAACCTCTGGAAACAATATCCGGTCCTGCCAGCAACTGATTACTGTAACGTTCCAAAGTCAATACAACAATCACAATGCCATCCTCCGCCAGATGCTGACGGTCACGCAAAACGATGTTTCCTACATCCCCGACACCAAGTCCATCCACAAGAATTGCGCCTGTCTGTATCTGCCCGCTCACTTTCGCCTGCTTTTCATCCATCTCCAGCACATCTCCACAGTGCAGAATAAAGACATTTTCCTTCGGGATACCAAGGTTCTGGGCAAGCTGCGCCTGCGCCTTCAAATGACGATATTCTCCATGCACCGGGATCGCATACTTCGGATGTACCAGCGAATAAATCAATTTGATTTCCTCCTGGCAGGCATGACCGGATACATGCGCATCCTGAAAAATAACATCCGCGCCTTTTTCCGTCAGCTCATTGATGACCCTTGATACAGCTTTCTCATTGCCCGGAATCGGATTAGAACTGAAAATAACCGTATCTCCAGGCTTAATGGATACTTTACGGTGCATGTCGTAAGCCATACGGGACAGCGCCGCCATAGACTCACCCTGACTTCCCGTCGTGATCAGTACCATCTGCTCGTCTGGATAATTTTTCATCTGTTCTATGTCAATCAGCGTGTAATCCGGGATATTCAGATATCCCAGCTCGGAGGCCGTAGAAATAATATTTACCATACTTCTGCCTTCGACCACTACTTTTCTTCCATATTTATATGCAGAATTAATAATCTGCTGTACACGATCCACGTTTGACGCAAAAGTAGCAATGATAATGCGTGTGTTACGATGCTCCGCGAAAATATTGTCAAACGTCTTGCCGACCGTACGCTCCGACATCGTAAAGCCCGGACGCTCCGCGTTCGTACTGTCACACATCAAAGCCAACACGCCCTTTTTGCCAATCTCCGCAAAACGCTGCAGATCTATGGCGTCACCGAACACCGGCGTATAATCCACCTTAAAATCGCCGGTATGCACTACTATACCGGCCGGTGAATAAATTGCCAATGCGGAAGCATCCGCGATACTGTGATTCGTCTTGATAAATTCAATTCTAAAAGATCCCAGATTAATCGACTGACCGTGTTTTACTACCTTCCGTTTTGTCGTCTTTAACAGATTGTGCTCTTTAAATTTATTTTCAATGATACCAATTGTCAGCTTTGTCGCATAAATCGGCACATTGATTTCTTTCATCACATACGGCAGCGCTCCAATATGATCCTCATGTCCGTGTGTAATCACAAATCCTTTTACTTTTTCAATATTCTCTTTTAAATACGTAATATCCGGAATAACCAGGTCAATCCCCAGCATGTCGTCCTCCGGAAAAGACAGACCGCAGTCAACGACAATAATACTGTCTTCGAATTCGAAAGCAGTAATGTTCATTCCGATCTGTTCCAGTCCGCCCAACGGAATGATCTTCAATTTTGAATTGTTAATGTTTTTCAAAAAAATCTCCTTTCTGTTTAGAATGTCAAATCAATATCTTCCAGCATCTGACTGAAGATTTTTGATATGGCCTCTAACTCATCGTCATCTTCTACTATCTCATATAATGCTTCCTGCTCGCCGTCCTTAGACAGATCTTTGAGAATCAACGCCTCTCCGTCGTCCTCCTCAGAATCGGTCACAAGCAGATAATTCATACCGCCTATTCTCGTTTGTTCCAACACAAAAAATTCTACAGATTCCTCAGAATCTGCAAATGTAAACGTAATTTTTTCCATATCCTGATGTTCTCCAGATTACTTTGATTCTGTTTCTTCATTCTGTTTCAGTGTAGCCTTTTTCATGGAAAGATAATCAAGATACCCCTGCAAAATATATACAGCGGCCAGTTTATCCACGTACTCTTTCCTCTCTTCTCGGCGTACCTTGCCTTCTATCAGCGTACGGTTGGCCTCTACTGTTGTCAGCCGTTCATCCCACATCACAACAGGGAGCCCCGTGCGGCGCTCCAGCATCTCCTTGAACGCCAGCGATTTTTCAGCACGCTCGCCAACCGTATTATTCATGTTTTTCGGGAACCCCAGCACTATCGTCCCTACTTTGTATTCTTCAATCAATGCTTCGATCCGTGCACATGTCTGACGAAGCTTATTTTCTGATGTCCTGCGAATGATCTCCAGCCCCTGTGCCGTGATGCCAAGGCCGTCGCTGACAGCCACCCCCACCGTCTTGGAGCCGAAATCAAGTCCTAAAATCCTTGTATTTTCCATCATGAGCGATTCTTTATATATTCTTTTAAAAGTTCTTCTACCAGTTCGTCGCGCTCCACCTTCATGATCATACTGCGCGCATTTTTATGACTGGTAATGTAGGTGGGATCTCCAGACATAATATACCCAACGATCTGATTAACCGGATTGTACCCCTTCTCCATCATCGCATTGTATACAGAATCCAAAATCTCCTTTACACCTACTTCCGTATCCAGATTCATTCGAAAATATTGTGTATTACTCAGTCTATCCATTCTTCCTCACGTCCTTACTCATTTCCATTTGTATTTTATTTTACATCAGAGTCTTATAAAATACAATCACAAATTTTGTTGGACAAATCACATCCATCTGCCGGGCGCGTCACAGTCAGATATTCTCTGGTATGTCCGGTATAATATTCTCTGCCGTCAATGACTGTTTTTTCCTCAAACAGCACTTCCGCCGTTTTCCCTTTAAAACTGTCCTCATATGCTTTCTTATTGCGCTTGTTTAATTCCTGCAGTACCTTGCTGCGCTCCGTTTTTATTTCTTCCGAAATCTGTCCATCCATCTCCGCCGCGCGCGTACCCTTCCGACGGGAATATTTGAAAATATGCGTTTCATAAAAGCATACCTTCTCTAAAAAAGCTTTCGTCTCAGCAAATTCTTCCTCACTCTCCTGCGGAAAACCAACAATTACATCCGTTGTCAGCGCCGGATGAACAAACACCTTTCGCAGCAGCTCGCATTTTTCATAAAATTCTTCTGCTGAATACCGGCGATTCATACGCCGCAGTGTAGCATTGCAGCCGCTCTGCAGAGAAAGATGAAAATGCGGACAAATTTTCTCCATCTGAGAAATCTCCCGTGCAAATTCTTCCGTAACAATACGCGGTTCCAAAGAACCAAGCCGTATCCGACGTATCCCTTCGATTTCATGAACCGCCCTGATCAGCTCCAAAAGCCCCGCGCCGTCCTTTTTATCCGTTCCGTAAGAGCTCAGATGAATGCCGGTCAGTACCACCTCCTGATACCCCGCGTTTGCAAGCGTCCGCACTTCCTGCAGCACATCAGAGATTTCTCTGCTGCGCACGCGTCCTCTGGCATAAGGAATATAACAGTAGCTGCAGAATTGATTGCATCCGTCCTGCACTTTAATATACGCTCTGGTATGCTCACTCGTTCTGGCAATGGAGAGCGTTTCATACTCCGTTGTGTGATTGATATCAATCAGATGACAGCCCTCATGCTCCTGTTCATACTGCCGCAGTATCTCAGCGATATCCTTTTTACAATTGTTTCCCACAACGATATCAACCGCCTCATCCAAAGTCAGCTCCTCACCCGCCGCCTGCGCATAGCATCCCGCAGCAACCACGACCGCCTGTGGATTCTTTTTCTTTGCACGGTGCAGCATCTGACGCGACTTGCGATCCGCAATATTCGTTACAGTACATGTATTGATAATATAAACATCCGCACATTCGTCAAACGGCACGGTCTCGTAACCGCATTCCTCCAGTTTCTGCTGCATTGCGTCCAACTCATACGAGTTGACCTTGCAGCCCAGATTGTGAAATGCCACTTTTTTCTTTTTCATCTTGACTTTTTCCTTTCCGAACTGTAAGATTAATTTAGCCGGTTGGGATAATCGGCGCAATATATGAGAGGAGGTTTTCATAATGAAAACAGTTCAGATTTCATTAAACTCTATTGATAAGGTAAAATCTTTCGTTAATGATATTACAAAATTTGATTATGATTTTGATCTTGTCTCCGGCAGATATGTCATTGACGCAAAATCTATCATGGGAATTTTCAGTTTGGACTTATCGAAATCCATCGAACTGAACATCCATGCTGAGGAGAATCTCGAAGAAGTTCTTGATGTTTTAAAACCGTATCTCATCTAAACCGAGACAGTAAAGAATGCGCTCTGCGCATTCTTTTTTTATGATACAGGAATAAAAGTTCCTGTATCATAAAACGCTCTGCGAAGATTACACTTTTATTCTACCCAGATCGTCTCTGTCGTCTCTATTGCCGTCTTCATCAGTTCTTCAATTTTTTCTTCCAGCTTTGTCTCCGACCGGCGGATTACATTAATATTCGGTTTCGTCACCGGATGCTTTGCCACAAAAATTGTACAGCAGTCCTCAAACGGCAGAATGGATGTCTCATACGCGTCAATCTTTAAAGACACATCCACAATTTCCTGTTTATCAAATCCGATCAACGGCCGATATACCGGCATTGTACAGACCTCATTTGTTGCCGCCAGGCTGTGCATGGTCTGACTGGCCACCTGTCCGATACTCTCACCGGTGATCAGCCCCAAACTGCCTGTCTCCTTCGCAAAATGCTCCGCAATGCGCATCATATAACGCCGCATAATAATCGTAAGCTCATCATGCGGACACTGGTCATAAATATAGAGCTGAATATCTGTAAAGTTCACCACATGCAGATTGATCGGTCCGGAATAACGCGCCACGATCTTTGCCAGATCAACAACCTTCTGCTTCGCGCGCTCACTGGTATAAGGCGGCGCATGGAAATACACGGCATCTAATTTCACACCGCGTTTCGCAATCATATAGCCGGCCACCGGACTGTCAATTCCACCGGAGAGCAGCAGCATCGCCTTACCATTCGTGCCGACCGGCATACCGCCCGCCCCTGGAATGATGCGCGAATAAATATAAATCTTCTCTCGGATCTCCACATGAAGCAAAATCTGCGGCTGATGCACATCCACCCGCATGTTCGGAAACGCATCAAGAATCTTTTCTCCCAGATCACAGTTGATCTCCATCGAACTGCGCGGATAATTTTTACGCGCGCGTCTGGCATCTACCTTAAAGGTCATATCCACGCTCGGATAAGCCGCTTTTAAGTAAGCGACCGCCTGCTCTGCCAAATCGTCAAACCCATTATCCTCCAAAACAACAACCGGACAAATACCAACGATACCGAACACCCTCTGCAGCGCCTCTACCGTCTCGTCAAAATCGTATGCCGAAAGACAGTCCACGTAAATACGTCCCTGCTCTCTGCGAACCTCAAACTCACCATCCGCCTTTTTCAGCGCGTGACGAATCTGCTTTACCAGTGCTTCTTCAAAGAGATAACGATTTTTTCCCTTAATGCCTATCTCTCCGTATTTTATCAAAAACGTCTTAAATTCCATCTTTTTCCTCCAACCTAACGGCGCATATACCTGCGCAGCATCGGTACTATACTCTGTAACTGTTCCAGTGCGTAGTCAATCTCTTCCTCTGTCGTAAAAGCGCAGAAACTAAACCGCACTGTTGACTCCAGCAGCTCCTTTTCGATACCAATCTCTTTTAGCACAGAACTGACCGGCAGCTTTTTGTTTGATGAGCAGGCCGAACCGGACGAAATATAAACGCCCCGTTCCTCCAAAGCGTGCAGCAATACCTCGCTTCGTACGCCACGAAAACTGACACTGACAATATGCGGCGCGCCTGCCTGCGCTGCCGTCTCTGCGCCCTGTACGAGCGCCTTTCCCGTCTGTCCCTGCACAACTGCATCCGGAATCTCTCGCAAGCCTTCTAAAAACCGCGTTTTTAACTCCAAGAAATGGCGATGCGTTTCATCAAAAGACGCGTAAACTTCCTTTGCCGCCATGCCAAGTCCTGCTGCCCCCGGCACATTATCTGTCCCGGAACGCATTCCTTTTTGCTGACCTCCTCCTAAAATCAGCGGTTTGATCTTTACTTTTTCATTACAATATAAAAATCCCGCACCCTTCGGGCCATGAATTTTATGCGCGCTGACGGAGAGCATATCAATGCCAAGTTTTTTCGGATAAATATGATATTTTCCGTATGCCTGGATTGCGTCAACATGAAACAATGTCTTCGGGTTACGCTCTTTGATCACTTTCGCTGCCTCTTCAATTGGCTCTACGGTACCGAGTTCATTGTTGACATACATCATCGAAACAAGGATTGTTTCCGGCGTGATCGCTTTCTGAAGATCGGAAAGACATACCGCTCCGGTCTCATCTACCGGTAAGTAAGTCACCTGAAATCCCATTTCCTGCAGAAATGCCATCGGCTGCAATACCGCAGCATGCTCAACCGCCGTTGTGATCAAATGATTGCCGCTGCGCCGGTTTGCCAACGCCGCGCCGATCAGCGCCCAGTTGTTTGCCTCCGTGCCGCCGGAAGTAAAATAAATTTCCTTCTCGTTTACCTTTAAGGTACCGGCAATGATCTCACGCGCTTCACGCAGATACCGCTCCGCCTCTACCCCTTTTAAATGACGGGAAGAGGGATTGCCGAAATCTTCCATCATTGTTTTTACTACAATATCCCGCACAGATTCCAGACATCTGGTCGTCGCGGAATTATCCAAATATGCTTCCATGTAAAGCTCCTCGCGTTCCTCTTACAAATACAGCCCAGCCATAACAAAATGACTGGACTGTATTATTTTACAGGAATACTGTCAAAAATGCAACTATTTACTGTGCATCTTCCAACTGAAACATCAGAACGGAAAGCACCGCCATTCCGGCCGTCTCCGTACGCAGAATTCGTTTTCCAAGCGTAATCGGAAAAAAATCGTTCTCTTTTGCAAGCGCGATCTCCTGCTCCTCAAAGCCCCCCTCCGGACCGATAAAGACAGCCACAGACTGACCTGGTCGAATCCCGGCAAAGATTTCCCTTGTCGTTTCCATTCCCTCCGCCAGCTCATATGGTATCAGCTTTTTATCAAACCCAGACGCGTAAGCAAGCGCCTCTTTCATAGAAAGAACCTCTCCCACCCGCGGGATGATCGTGCGCTTTGACTGCTTGGCCGCACTCTCCGCGATTGCATTCCAGCGACGGAGTTTTGCCTCTTCCTTTTTTTTATCCAATTTCACCACTGCGCGTCTGGTCTGTACCGGAATAATCTCTGTCACCCCAAGTTCCACACATTTCTGAATAATCAGTTCCATCTTGTCGCCCTTGGGAAGCCCCTGCAATAAACAGATTTTGGATGGAAGTTCTGTATTAGACTCCTCCACCCACATAATCCTCGCAAGTACATATGTTTCTTCCAGCTGCGTAATTTCGCAGCGATATTCTTTTTTCTCCTCGCCGGCGCTGACGGTGATCTGCTCTCCCGTCGGCATCCGAAGGACATTGCGGATGTGATTTACATCCGCACCTTCAATGCGTATCTCCTTCTCACCGATCTGCTGCGGCGAAACAAAGAAATGGTACATAAATTACCTCTTTCTGGCAGTCACAGAAACCCACTCGCCCTGATGTGTTACTTCCAGCACTTCCAGCCCTGCTTTTTTTACTGCCTCTGTAACAACTTCTTCCTTTACGTCAAGAATACCGGATGTGATATAAATACCGCCCTTTTTCAGCTGCCCGCAAATCACAGGCGTAAGCGGAACAAGTACATCCGCCAAAATATTGGCAGCCACAATATCGTATTTTTCATATCCCACCTGATCCTGCACCGCTTTATCATCGATGATATTTCCAAGGATCATCTCCATCGCTTCTGCCGGAATTCCGTTTGCTTCCAGATTTTCCGCTACAGCCGAAACCGCACACGGATCAAGATCTGTGCCGACCGCATGTCTTGCTCCAAGTTTTAAAGCCGCGATCGACAGAATACCGCTGCCTGTACCGACATCAAGAATCTCTGTCTGATCTGTCACATATTTTTTCAGCTGACGCAGACAGAGCTGTGTTGTCTCATGCATACCGGTACCAAATGCGGTGCCCGGATCGATATGAATGATCATCTTACTCTGATCTTCCGCTTTTACCTCTTCCCAGGACGGTGTGATCAGAATATCATCTACGTAAAACTGATGGAAATACTGTTTCCAATTATTGATCCAGTCCTTATCCTCTGTCTCGCTTTCCGTGATCGTGCACTCTCCAATCTCCATAAAGGCACGCAGACTGTCAAGTTCTTCGCGTACACGCGCCAAAAGCTCTGTCGTATCCTCTCCTTCTTCCACATAGAAATTCAGGTAAGCAATACCGTCATCCTGTGGTCCGTCCGGCAGGATATCCACGAACATCTGCTGTTTATCCGATTCTGTCAGCGGCACTTTGTCCTCGATTTCCACGCCCTCCACACCGGCCTCCGCAAGTGTGGAAATCACAATATCCTCTGCCTCCGTTAAGGTTTTTAAGGTAAATTTTTTCCACTTCATAAATACTCCTTATCAGTCCTCAAATTTTTCTTTGAGCTTATCCATAAAGCCTTTTTTTCTCGGACTCTCTGTTTCTTTTTTCTCTGTAGTCTCCGCCGCCGCTTCGCCCAGAGAGCGGTCAGTCGCCGCGTCAAATGCCCGCAGAGCCTCTTTCGCCTCATTATTCAGCTTCGTCGGCACTTGCACGACAAGCGTTACATACTGGTCGCCGCGCACAGACTTGTTACGCAGAGACGGCACGCCCTTGCCCTTTAAACGGATCTTTGTATCCGTTTGTGTGCCCGGCTTAACATTGTAAAGCACATCTCCGTCTATCGTGCTGATCTTCACATCACCGCCGAGTGCTGCCTGCGCAAACGTGATCGGCGCAGTAGAAAAAAGATTCATATCCTGTCTCTGGAAAATCGGGTGACGCTGTACGACTACTTCTACCAACAGGTCGCCTCTCGGGCCGCCGTTCGTCCCCGGCTCACCTTTTCCGGCGATACGGACGCTCTGTCCGTTATCGATACCGGCCGGTATCGTCACTTTAATCTTTTTGCGGCTGGAAGTATAGCCGGTTCCTGCACATGACGTACATTTTTCTTTAATAATCTTTCCGGTACCATGACATTCCGGACAGGTAGTAACATTCTGCACCATACCGAAAAGTGACTGCTGTGTCATTACTACCTGACCACGGCCGCCGCACTTCGGACAAGTTTCCGGGCTTGTGCCCGGCTTCGCACCAGTGCCATGACAGTTCGTACACTCATCTTTTAATGTCAGTTCCAATTCTTTCTCACAACCAAATACCGCTTCCTGGAAGGTGATACGTACCTGCGCGCGCAGGCTCGCACCGCGCATCGGACCATTATTTGCGCGTCTTCTTGCGCCGCCGCCAAACAGATCTCCGAAAATATCACCGAAGATATCACCCATATCGGCGCCGTTAAAATCGAAGCCTCCGAATCCGCCGGCTCCTCCACCGCCCTGCTCAAAGGCTGCGTGTCCGAACTGATCATACTGGCGGCGCTTATCCGCATCAGAAAGTACCGCATACGCTTCAGAAGCCTCTTTAAATTTTTTCTCCGCTTCCGCATCGCCCGGATTCATATCCGGATGGTATTTCTTTGCCAGCTGTCTGTATGCTTTTTTTAAGGCCGCATCGTCCGCATTACGGTCTACGCCGAGGACCTCATAATAATCTCTTTTCGTCTCTGCCATTTTCCTCACCTATAGAACGCCCCAAAGGACGGGGGAATAATTCCTCCGTCCCCGTGGACTTCGTCTTATTATTTATTAAACCTCTTTGTAATCTGCGTCGATCACATCGTCATCCGGCTGTGTATAATTTGCGCCGCCTGCTGCACCGCCCATATCCGGACCTGCACCTCCCATATTCGGGTTAGCTCCCTGTGTCTGTTCATACATCTTTGCAAACACTTTCTGCGCGCTCTCCATCAGTTTTTCTTTTGCAGCCTTAATCTCTGCAACCTGCGCCTCCGTCATTTCCTCTGCATTTGTATTTTCTACAAGCTGTTTCAGCGCTGCGATATCCGCTTCCACTGCACTCTTGTCAGCTGCGTCAACCTTATCGCCAACCTCTTCAAGTGCTTTTTCTGTCTGGAATACGATTGCATCCGCATCATTTCTGGTGTCGATTGCTTCTTTTCGTTTCTTATCCTGTGCCTCGAACTCAGCAGCTTCCTTCACTGCTTTTTCAATGTCTGCATCGGACATATTCGAACCGGATGTAATGGTGATATGCTGTTCTTTACCTGTTCCAAGGTCTTTTGCAGATACATTTACAATACCGTTGGCATCAATATCAAAGGTAACTTCAATCTGCGGAACACCACGTCTTGCAGGCGGAATACCGTCCAGACGGAACTGTCCGAGAGATTTATTATCTCTTGCGAACTGTCTTTCGCCCTGTACAACATGGATATCTACTGCAGTCTGGTTATCAGCCGCTGTAGAGAATACCTGACTCTTCTTCGTCGGAATCGTTGTATTTCTCTCAATCAATCTGGTAGCTACGCCGCCCATCGTTTCAATAGACAGAGAAAGCGGAGTTACATCCAGAAGCAGGATGTCACCTGCGCCTGCGTCGCCTGCCAGTTTTCCGCCCTGAATTGCTGCGCCGAGCGCTACACATTCATCCGGGTTCAGTGTTTTGCTTGCTTCCTGACCTGTCAGGGATTTTACTTTATCCTGTACAGCCGGAATACGTGTAGAACCGCCAACCAGAAGAACTTTGCCCAGTTCGGAAGCTGTAATACCCGCATCTTTTAATGCGTTCTGAACCGGAATTGCTGTTCTTTCTACCAAGTCGTGTGTCAGTTCATCGAATTTTGCTCTTGTCAGAGTCATATCAAAATGCTTCGGTCCTTCTGCGGTTGCAGTGATAAACGGAAGGTTGATATTTGTTGTTGTCGCGCTGGAAAGCTCTTTTTTCGCTTTTTCAGCCGCTTCTTTTAATCTCTGCAGCGCCATCTTATCTACAGAAAGATCTACGCCCTCTGCTTTTTTGAACTCTGCGATCATGTAGTCCGTAATCTTCTGGTCGAAGTCGTCGCCTCCCAGTTTGTTGTCACCGTTGGTTGCCAGAACTTCGATAACGCCTTCACCGATTTCAATGATGGATACGTCGAAAGTACCGCCGCCAAGGTCATATACCATGATTTTCTGTTCTTTTTCGTTATCAAGACCATATGCCAGCGCTGCTGCTGTCGGCTCGTTGATGATACGTTTTACTTCCAGACCGGCAATCTTGCCTGCGTCTTTTGTTGCCTGACGCTGCGCGTCATTGAAGTATGCCGGAACGGTAATAACCGCTTCTGATACTTTCTCACCAAGATAGTTTTCTGCATCTGCTTTCAATTTCTGAAGAATCATTGCAGAAATTTCCTGCGGTGTATAATTTTTACTATCGATGGCCACCTTGTAATCAGTACCCATGTGTCTTTTAATAGAAGAAATTGTTTTGTCCGCATTTGTTACTGCCTGACGTTTTGCCGGCTCGCCTACCAGACGCTCGCCTGTTTTAGAAAATGCCACTACAGACGGTGTGGTTCTTGCGCCTTCTGTATTTGTCACAACCGTCGGTTTTCCACCTTCCATAACTGCCACGCAGCTGTTTGTTGTACCAAGGTCAATACCAATAATCTTACTCATAATCTGTTTCCTCCTGTATCATTGTAAATTGGTTTCTCTATAATTAATTTGCTACTTTGACCATGCTGTGTCTTACCACCTGGTCTTTGTAAGTGTAACCTTTTAAAAATTCTTCGACGATGATATTATCGCCGCTCTCCTCATCCTCCACATGCATCACCGCATTGTGGAAAACCGGATCGAATTCACATCCAACCGCTTCAATTGCCTTTACGCCAATCTTCTCAAGCATCTCCGTCAGCTGTCGGTAAATCTTATCCATGCCATCCGCAAACGGATCTGTTTTTGCCTCCTCGGAAAGAACCGCCAGACCTCTTTCAAAATTATCTACCACCGGGAGAAGCTGTTCTATCACACTCTTGGCTCCCATTTCAAACATACCCGCTTTTTCTTTTTCAGAACGTTTGCGGAAATTATCAAATTCAGCCATCTGACGTTTTACGCGGTCATTTAATTCCTCGATCAGCTCGTCTTTTTTATCCGGCTTTGCCTCGCATTCCTGCTGCTGAGTTTCTTCCGCGTCCTGCGCTTCGGTATGTTCTTCGTTTTCTAAAGTTGTTTCATCCAGTTTTTCCTCTGCCACCAGTATCGCCTGCCTTTCTTTTTATCTGTCCTCGCCGAATATGGAATCCAGCTGTTGCTTTAATGTTTTCAAAGAATCTACTACCTTTTCGTAGTCCATTCGTTTCGGTCCGATAATACCAACCGTCCCCTGCATACCGCTTCCAAGCTCGTATGTCGCTGTTACCACGCTGCAGTCCTTCATAGTCTGCACCGGCGCCTCGCTGCCGATATAGACCTGAATGCCGGTACTGTT
Source organism: uncultured Marvinbryantia sp. (assembly GCA_937915375.1). Lineage (GTDB taxonomy): Bacteria > Bacillota > Clostridia > Lachnospirales > Lachnospiraceae > Marvinbryantia. The sequence continues at coordinate 43,100 of CALDMO010000030.1, read as the reverse complement.
CTCGGATCCTGCGGTTTCGTTGATCAGATTCGCCAGTTCTTTCTTTTCCTCAAAAGTACTGATTAATTCGCTGGCGCGCTCGCTGTCACTGAGTTCTGGATAACGGAAAATGTTTGTCGCCCCGCTGGTGTAGATCTCCATGTCCTCATCCATACGGATAACATCCGCCACCGCGTCAAGCACCTGACTGACAACGTCGCTGTGAATCCCCGCCTGCTCTTTCATCTGCGCGATCATACCAAGATTAATTTCCTCGATCGCATGACCGTTTAAAGTCGTGTTCAGCAAAATGTTCAGTTTCAGAATCATCTCATTGTTTAAACCATGCGGAATCTGAAGCATTTTGTTTTTAACGATATTGCCCTCCGTCACAATCACCGCCAGCAGCTGATTTTCATCAATGATCGACAACTGTATAAATTTCAGTTTCGTCATGTGATAACGCGGCGCGGAAATCATTGTGGCATAATTCGTGCTGTTTGCCAGCACCTTGACCACCTGTTTCAAGAGAGCCTCCATTTTGTCCTGTTTCTGGATCAGCACTTCCTGCTGTTGTCGGACTTCCTGCTCTTTTTGCTCCATCAAATAATCTACATACAGACGATAGCCCTTATCTGATGGGATGCGTCCGGCAGAAGTATGCGGCTGTATGATCAACCCCAGCTCCTCCAGATCTGCCATTTCGTTACGGATGGTCGCAGAACTTACATTCAGATCCGCATATTTGGAAATCGTCCTGGAGCCGACCGGTTCTCCGGTTTCCAGATACGTCTGTATGATCGCATAAAATATTTTCCATTTTCTGCCACCTAACTGCACTGCGCTTCCTCCTCCTTTGTTTCTGTTAGCACTCTTCTTTATCGAGTGCTAACATCTACGGTTTTAAGATAGCACTATCTAAAGAAATTGTCAATACCTTATTCCCATTTTTCTTACACGTCTTTTGCCGGATACACAAAACCTATTCTATTTGACTTTTTCCATAAATATGGTAAACTGATTCCATATGTCAGGATCAAGCGTTTGATTCCATGATATACCTGCCTTAGGGCATTTCATTCTAATTTCATAATGGAAAGGAAACACTCATGAAGATACGCAACTATCTTACGATTCTGTTTGCCGTACTTGCCATTGCAGCGCTTTTGGGACTCGCCGGATTTATGACCGTCTATACTGCGGATAACAACAATCCTGTCCGGCAGCAGCTTATGGAAATCCTGCATCTGGAAGAAAAGCCAGCAAGCGGTTCTGTCTTGGCAGATCCGCTGCAGACTGACATTGTCTCCTCTGATGACATTATTTCTGCACATCAGGTAGTTTTTGTAGGAGATTCCAGAACGGTTGGAATGGGAAACGCAGTAAACGATGCCTGTACTTACATCGGGGAATCCGGAGAGGGATACCACTGGCTGGGTTCCACCGGCGCAGGGCAACTGGCCGCTGTGCTGGAAAGTAATCCTTCCCTGCCTGTAATTCTCAATTTTGGTGTTAATGATCCTGAAAATGTCAGTCTCTATATTGACTGCTATCGCTCTCTGATGCAGACTTATCCAAACACTCCATTTTATCTTTTATCTGTCAATCCTCTGTCAGATGAGGCGGATTTTAATACATCAAATGAAATGGTAGAGGCATTTAACAGTGACATAAAAGACGCTTTTCCGGATCAGTATCTCGACTGCTATTCTTATCTTATAGAAAACGGCTTTCAGACCGTGGACGGACTTCACTATACAGAAGAAACCTATCAGATAATTCACGACTTTGCAGTTCGTCAGTCTGCACAGTCATAAAGAAAGGAGCTTCGGCAATGCCGAAACTCCTTTCTTTATGTTTTTAAATCAGGTAAATATAACCTCTCAGACTTCTGCCGCCTGCCCAATTGTAAATACTCTGATACTTGAATACAATATTTGATTTCGCACTGTTTGGTTTTGTCTTGCTCTCTGTATAACCAGATTCAGATACATACGGCACACCATTTACGATATCCTCTACAACCGCGATATGTGCATCACCATTTGCACCGCGATTGAATACTGCCAAAGCACCAATCTTCGGTGTTTTACCATATTCAAATTTCTTCAAACTTGCATTTGCGTTATAAATACCAATCGGATCTCCGCCAAAGATTGCTTTTACATTTGCCACACTTTTTCCGTTAGCAGCCGCAATCTCCATCGCGCGTCCGCATGCGTACCAAGTACAGTTACCGGTCACATATACATTTCCATAATACGGTTTTCCAGTCGGTGCCAGACTGTTGTATTTATAATAAATATTCTGCGCTCCGCTGTAATACCATTTATTATTGGCTTCCGGTCTCGTTTTTCTCGGTACAAACCCTGCCGGTTTTACTACCGTACCAGGTGCGTTCAGACTGCCGTTTCCGGAAGAGCCGCCGGAACCGGTGCTGCCTGAAATTGTACCATTTGTACCGGAATCTGTCACCTTGACTGTACGGTAGATCAGAGTCGCTGTCGTCCCCTTGCTGTCCGTCGCCGCTACTTTGATCTTATAAGTGCCTGCCGGAAGTCTGTCAAATTTCATTGCCGCATCCAACGCGCTGTTTGCCAGATTATAGGTTTTTGTGTTCAGTTTTACCGATTTATAATAAACTTTCTTATTATTTGCACTATTAATGATACCGGCTGCCACTTTTTTCAGCGGATAGGTGGAGGTAATCTTACCTCCCAGACTGTATGCAGCGCCACTTTTTATGGAAATGTTCGCACTCGGCTTCGGATTGATTACTTTGATCTTTCCTGCTCCGATCACTTTAAACTTCTTATTGATCACACGCTTCTGATAACCCTTATCTTCAATGCAGAGCACGCGCAGATAATATTGACCAACTTTCAGCTTGTCGAACATAATATATGGATCTGCTTTGCGCAGGTCATAGGTTTTCGCATTCGGATATGCGTGAAATCTCTGCAGGCAGGTTTTCCCTGTAGAATTGTAAATCGTCACACGAATCTCTTTTAATTTCCTGCTAGATTTGATATTTCCCTTTAAATTATAAAAAGAACCCTGTTTGATCGTCGATGGTTTGGACGCTCCGGAAATAGATACCTTTGCCTGTGCGGTCAGCGGCATCGCAAACACCAGCATCAGCAGCAGCAATAAGCCAAAAAGTCTCCCTTTTTTCTTCATTTCCTTCTCCTTCTTCATATCTTGTTGTGATTTCTTAAAATCAACTATATTTTATTACTTTTTCATTAAAACCTTTTCGGCTAGTATACTATGATTTCCAAACGATTGCAACACTTTTTAACATTTTTGTAAGATTTTTCAATTATCCAACAAGAACTGCGCCATCACATAGTTGCTGACGTCCATTCCTCTTTCCGTTAACGCCACCTGTTCCCCATCGATCCGCAGCAGATCCTGCTGCTTTAACTTTTCTAAAACGGCGCCATACACTTCCTCCATCGCGCATCCATACGCTCTCTGAAAGTTCTTTTTCGATACGCCTTCTGTCAGACGCAGTCCAAGAAACATCGTCTCCTCCATCTGTGCATGCTTGCTTAAGTATTCTTCTTCTCCCTGATAATTGCCGTTCAGATACGCCTGCAGATCACTGCTGTTTGAAAAGCGTACATTATTCAAAAGAGATGCAGCTCCCAGACCGAATCCTTTATAATCTGTACGAATCCAATAACCGATATTATGACGGCATTCTTTCCTGTCTTTTGCGTAATTAGAAATTTCATAACGATAATAACCATACTCACCCAAAAGCTCCGCCGTCCGCCCATACATCTGCCGCTCCTCCTCTTCAGACGGGAGCAGATGACACTTTTCGCCAGATTCGCGTATTCGCAGATCCTCTGCGTACTTCTCATAAAAAGGCGTTCCCTCCTCTATGATCAAGCTATAGGCAGAAATGTGCTCCGGATTTAATTTTACCACCTTTTGCAGAGTGTTCTCCCAGTCTGCCATCTTCTGTCCCGGAAGCGCCGACATCAGATCCACATTGATATTGGAAAAGCCTGCCGCGCGCGCCAGCGAAAAACTCTCCAGAAATTCCTCATAGGTATGTATCCGTCCAAGCGTCTTCAATTCCCGATTCTGCGCCGACTGCAGACCAAGGCTTAAACGATTGACGCCGCTCCTTCGATAGCACCGCAGTTTTTCTTCCGTCAGCGTGCCCGGATTGCACTCTACCGTAATCTCTGCATCTTCCGCGAAGCATACCTTTTTTCGTATCGCGTCCAAAACAACGGCGATACTATCCGCCGGAAGAACCGACGGCGTGCCGCCGCCGAAAAATACGGAGACTGCGCGGTACTCCTCTTGCGGCTGCCACTCACTGATTTCTTTTAACAGCGCCCTTATATATGCTTCTTTCTGCTCTTTCCCTGCCGCAAAAGACAAAAAATCACAATATGCGCATTTTTTAATGCAAAACGGTATATGCACATAAAATTCCAGTTCTTTCATGTTTATATCCATTCCTCTCTTATAAAGAGCCGGTACAATTTCTGCACCGGCTCCTGTTTCTAATTTTCATCTAATTTTAACACGCTCATAAATGCTTTCTGCGGAATTTCTACATTTCCCACCTGACGCATACGTTTCTTACCTTCCTTCTGTTTTTCCAGAAGTTTTTTCTTTCGGGAGATATCACCGCCGTAACATTTTGCAAGCACATCTTTACGCATCGCCTTTACCGTCTCTCTGGCAATAATTTTGCTGCCAATGGCCGCCTGAATCGGAATTTCAAAGAGCTGGCGCGGAATTTCCTCTTTTAATTTTTCACACATCTTACGGCCGCGCTCATAAGCCGTCGCGCTATGCACAATAAAAGAAAGTGCATCCACTTCTTCACGATTCACCAGAATATCAAGTTTCACCAGTTCAGAACGCTCATAGCCCTTCATCTCATAATCAAAAGACGCATAACCCCTTGAGCGCGATTTTAACGCATCAAAAAAATCATAAATGATCTCATTCAGCGGAAGATCGTATTTTAACAGCGCACGTGTTTCTTCCATATATTCCATACCAAGATACGTGCCGCGTCTCTCTTCGCAGAGCTGCATAATAGAACCGATAAATTCCGTCGTCACCATGATCTCCGCGCTGACTACCGGTTCCTCCATATAATCAATCTCAGACGGATCCGGCAAGTTGGACGGGTTTGTCAGATCAATCACCTCACCATTCGTCTTATGCACTTTGTAAATAACGCTAGGTGCCGTCGTAACCAAATCCAGATTATACTCACGTTCCAAGCGCTCCTGAATAATTTCAAGATGCAGCAGTCCCAGGAAACCGCAGCGGAATCCGAAACCAAGCGCGATCGAGGTCTCCGGCTCAAACTGCAAAGACGCGTCATTTAACTGCAATTTTTCCAGCGCGTCTCGTAAATCCGGATATTTTGCGCCGTCCGCCGGATACATACCGCAGTACACCATCGGATTTACTTTTTTATAACCCGGCAGCGGCTTGTCACACGGACGCGCCGCGTCTGTAATCGTATCGCCTACACGAGTATCTTTTACATTTTTCAAACTGGCAGTAATATAGCCTACCATACCGGCCGGAAGTTCGTCACAAGGAATAAACTGACCCGCACCGAAATAGCCGACTTCCACCACATCCGCCTTCGCGCCAGTCGCCATCATCGTGATCGTTGTACCTTTTCTAACCGTTCCCTCTTTAATTCGGCAAAATACAATTACTCCCTTATAAGAATCATAAATGGAATCAAAGATCAACGCCTGAAGAGGCGCGGACGCGTCTCCCTGCGGAGCGGGAATCTTTTCTACAATCTGTTCCAGTACCTGCTCTACATTCGTTCCTACCTTTGCGGAAATCAGCGGCGCGTCATGCGCCTCAATCCCGATCACATCCTCAATCTCATTGATTACGCGCTCTGGATCTGCACTCGGCAGGTCGATCTTATTGATGACCGGCATCACGTCAAGATCATGATCCAGCGCAAGATAGACATTCGCCAGTGTCTGCGCTTCAATTCCCTGCGCCGCATCGACAACCAGAATCGCGCCGTCGCAAGCCGCAAGACTGCGCGATACTTCATAATTAAAATCGACATGTCCAGGCGTGTCGATCAGGTTGAACAGGTACTCTTCCCCGTCTTTTGCCTTGTAAACAATGCGAACAGCCTGTGCCTTGATCGTGATACCGCGTTCACGCTCCAATTCCATGTTATCCAAAACCTGCGCCTGCATCTCACGGCTGGTCAGCAGTCCGGTTTTCTCAATAATACGGTCTGCCAGCGTAGACTTTCCGTGATCAATATGTGCGATAATACAAAAATTTCTGATTTTGCTCTGATCTATCATCCTTTGTTGCTCCTTGATCTAAATATATACTTTTGAAATAGTATCATATTTCTATCTTCCCTGCAATACCTCATCCAACAGTTCCGCTAACGCTTCCATCGCATTTCGTTCTTCTTCCACTGTATTTAACTGTGTTCCTGCCTCCACCAGAAGGCTCATTGGCCTTAAATGCAGATTAAAACGATATGCCATCAGATAAATATTCCGCATCAGCCCCGGTATACGTTCTTCGGCTGTCAGCTGCATCTGCAGGGCAAACGCAAGATTATCTTCTATGTAGGGATTCGGCAGATAGGGAATATCCATCCCATCAGCCGTGCGGCTCATCCCAACGATCAGCATTAGTTGGGCCGTCGGCTTTCCTTTATAATCTGTTACAAAATGAATGCCGTCCACGCCGTCACGATGCAGATCGATCACCACTTGGATAGTAGGATTCTGCTGCAAAATCTCCGTCACCGCCGCCTCAGAATAATCATAGGCGACATTTCTGTCCAGTACGCCGTCCACCAGATCAAAAATTCCCGTCTCGTGAATAACCTGATAACCATACTGTTTTTCGAGAATCTCTTTTAAGTACGCACCCATACCGACGATTGTTGTACTGACGTCTCCCTCCACAGAGTCCACAAAAGACTCTTGTGAATGCGTATGATAAATCAGGATCTGTGGCTCGTCGCGTTTCTCCATCGTCATATCTTTAGAAAGCAGCTTTTCTCCGTTCAGGCGCTCGGCATCGATCGTCGTCATCACATCCATCGAAAAATACCTGTTCAGCAATTCCTGATACTGCAGCCGCTGCGCCTCATCGATCACGCTTCCGGTGTCTGCCCGTTCCTGCGCCTCCTGCTGTTTCACAAATTCTTCCATCTCTACAGGCTGTTTATTTTCCTCCGCCTGTGCCTGCGCACGCACAATCAGTTCATACTCACTGCTGCTCTCAATATCCATTGCTCCGTTTTTCTGCCGCCGCGCATAGCCGTAAACAGGAAAAACACGAGAAGAAAACTGTTCCATATCCTCCTCGGACTGCTCCTGTTCCTTCACATAGGAAAGGACGGGTATATAGGTACCCGTCATCCACTCTTCTGCTTTTTGATAAATCGCCGACAGAAGCGGCGTATTCTTAAATAATCCGTTTTCTTCTGCAATTGCAATGCCGCTGATAATGATATATCCGGCAAGTGCCACCATACAGACCAGCAAAACAGCTTTTATGATTCGTTCCAGTAATCGCATCTTGTCCACCCTTTTAATGTCTCAGATTATTTTTCTGCCTGATATGATTACTATATGTCCGAATCTTCCCGTTTATGACACTTTTACGCAAAAGCAATATTTAATCCTTCGGAAATGGTAAAGCTGACTCGTTTGATCGTCTCGTCAATATCTTTCGGCGTAACAAACATCGTATTTAAATTTGCCGCCATCTTCTCACGCAATTTCTGCCTGCATTCATCTGCTTCCAGCATCTGCTCAATCGAATCACTGATGATTGTCGCCGCATCCACAACTGTTGGCACTCCGATGGCGATTACCGGTACGCCCAGCACCTCCGCATTGATCCCGCTGCGATTATTTCCCACACCGGAGCCCGGGTTGATCCCAGTATCTGTAATCTGAATCGTGCGGTTCAATCTGCGTGTGCTTCGAGCCGCCAGCGCATCGACGACAATCACTGCATCCGGATGCGTCTGCGCAACCACTCCTTTGATAATCTCCAGTGTTTCCATCCCCGTCTGCGCCATCACGCCCGGTACAATCGCGCTGACAATACCGCCGCTTCCGCTTACATAGGATTTGCCGTATTCCCTGACCAGATGCCTGGTGATATGCAGATTTCCCACGACATCCGGTCCCAATGCGTCCGGAGTCACATCACGGTTGCCCAGACCAACCACCAAAATATTTGCCTCTTTCAGTTCCAACAAGTGTCCAAGCTGCACAGCCAGCGCCATAGAAACTTCTCTGTGATAATCTTCGTCCTCCGAAGACATATTTGGGGCCTCGAGTGTGATGTAAGTCCCAATCGGCTTTCCCATCGCTCTGGCCCCGTTTTCTGTTTCAATTTTTACCACTGTTGTGCAGATCTCGCGTTCCTCATCCGTCTCCGTTTCTACTTTCACCCCGCGGATCTCCACATCCTCTTCAAAACTTTCTCTTGCCTCAAGCGCAAGATCTGTCCGTACATTAAAATTTCCCAGCATAACAGCCTCCGTCTTTTTCTTTTGGAAACTATTTTCTGCCGTTTTTCAAAAATTATACTTATCTTACACGAATTCTTTCTTGGAATCTTGCTTCCAGTTCCGGATCTACCGTCTCATATCTGACATGATCCTTCTCTCGTTCAGAAATTGCCTCTTTCACTGTAATTTCACCTTCGCGTACCATTTCTGAAAGTTCTCCGGTACGTACCGGATATCCGTATTTTTCAATACTAAATTTCTCTGCCAGCGGATGCGCCCAGCAGTCTGGATGCGGAATTGTATTTTCCGGTTTCTTCCAACCGACCTTTTCTGCAAGGAACGCCATCTTTTCTTCATCAGTAACGTTGTGGTACATGAAATAAGAAAGCGAAGTCACTTCCGTACCCGGCAGATAATCAACAGTTCCTCGCGCCGCCAGCTTATCTACCAGTCTCGGGAACATCTGATATTCAAAAGACTGCAGATCTCTGGAAATCTCAAACGGTTCAATTTTCTTTGTATCCGCAACAGACTGCAGAATCTGTCCGCGGGTTCTTCCATTGACGATCAGCGGAATATTATAATGCGATGCCAGCAGATGGCTGTAATAATGGCACAGATGGAAGCAGACGCCGCAGAAATTATGCATCAGCTTCATGCATGCCGAATACATTTTGCGAAGCTCAGATTCCCTTACTGTCACACGGATATGATCAACATCCAGCTTATCCTGCAGGATTCTGATATTATTTTTTCCAAAATCCGTAGAAAAACCACTGTCCAGCGTATACGTCAGCACACGCATTCCATATTTATGTCTCAGCATATAAGTAATATACGCGCCGTCCTTTCCGCCGCTGACACCGGTAATACAGTCATATTTCGCGCCGGCTGCTTTTGCTTTCTCCTTCGCCGCCTCTACTTCGCGGACAAACTGTTCCTCCAGCGCGTCCCAGTCGGTAAGTTCTTCTTTGTGTTCCTCAAAAAAGTGACAGTAATTGCATACCTGATTTTCATCCAGAGTAATTCCCTGATAAGTATCCGGTAAACCGCATTTTACACAATTTGCCATTTTGTTTTCTCCTTTTCACTATTTATTCTGTGCATCTTCTGCTTTGCTAAAATCAGCCATTGACTCATAAAAATAAGAATCCGGGTCATCGCTCGTCACTACATCGGCAAGAAGAGCGCTGAACATATTGCCGCCCGTCGTATTTAAATGTTGTTCATCCTTAAACGCATAGTCTGAAAACAGTTTCTGACGGTTCTTATAGAGAAGAAAATTATAGTATTCTACTCCCATCTCCTCTGCCAGATCGCGGCAGACCTGATCCATATTGTCAAGATCTCCGGCTGCGTCAATGTAATCCTGCGACCACGGCACAACCACCATCGTCAGTCTGATGTCTTTCTTTTTACAGAACTCGGCCAGCTTTTTCATATAAGTAACCGCCTCCGGATCCAGCTGCGCCGCCCCCTGATCTCCATACCAGTAATTGTTTTCCGAATTTTCAATCGGGCCCTGACTGTGATAATATTTCTCGCAGCTTCTGAATCCGCGTTCCTCGTAGCCTTCTACCTTCTTGCCCGGATTCCGCTTATTTTCGATATTACTGCGAATCTTTTTCGTTTTTGTATAATCCTCTAACTCCACTCTGGTGGAATAAAACAGCGCCTGTGTTGTCAAATCATTGTCTTTCACTGCCGCCAGGTAAGCAAGCTTCCATTTTACGGAACGCATTGTCTCAAACGCGGACAGATACCGCTCGGGCAGACGTTCTGCTTTTAGTGTCGGAATGGAAAGTGTCAGATAAATCTGCTTGATCGGATTTTTTTCAATCGTCTCTCTGACCAGATAATATGTGCCGACACACGGCTGGGAAGCCGTACCAAGATTAAAACTGAACGTTCCCAGTTTTTCATCAAGAATCAACGGATTATATGCGCAGTACGCAATCGAAGTGCCGCAGTACAGCGTATCAAGCGTTCCTTCCAGTTCCTTTCGCTCCTGTTTAGACATTACCGTTGCCAGCTTCCAGTTTTCCAGGCCAAAGCGAACAGCACTCTGCAGCCCAAATACAAAAAGCAGGACTACGCAGACACGGATCATGACTTTACTAAAATTGCGCATATGCAAATCCTCCCGCCATTGGATTCTGGAACTGTCCCATACATAACAGCATGGTCAGTACTGCCAGATAGCAGAACCATCTGACTGGCGCCCACTGTTTCGCCAAAAGTTCTCTGACCGGTGTTTTTTCCTGAATCAGATCCACAACAAACACCAGCAGCAGTGCACCGCCTAAAAACATGGCTTCCCCCGGTAAAAGTCCCGGAAGCACTTCCTCCATCCCTGCCGGAAGCCGTAAGGAGGTAAACATCTGTTTGATAAACAGAAAAGAGCCCGTGGTATCTGCTGGTCCCGGAAATACTTTTAATACACAGACCAGCGCAAACGTGCGCAGAATGCCGAATAATTTCCAGTACCAGCTGTCTGACCTAATATGAAGCGCTTTTTTCCCTTTTTCAAACCAGGGTTCCATTACCATCGCGCCCATAATAAATACGCCGTTTGCCACGCCCCACAAAATGTAGCGCCAGCTGGCGTCATGCCAGAAACCGGTACAGCTCCACACGAAAGTCAGTGCGAACAGAGCGGGAAACAGCTTGCCGATACGCGCACCGAACCATTTTCGTCCCAGCTTCCCAAATTTCGTTGCCGGAGAGGAGACTGCCAATGGATAAAACATATAATCACGGAACCAGGAGCTTAACGTCAGATGCCATCTTCTCCAGTACTCTGCCAGAGACTGAGAAAAAAACGGACGTTTAAAATTTTCTTCGATATGTATACCAAAAATTTCCGATGCACCCGCTACAATATCCATGTAACCGGAAAAGTCACAGTACATCCAAATCGTCATGTACACACATCCCAGAAAGCAGGTAAGCCCGCTTAAAGAGCTATAATTATCGAAAATCGACTGCATCACCGGTTGCATTCGGTCAGAAATAACAAATTTCTTAAAAAGTCCCCATAAAATTCTCTGACACCCGAACGACAGATTCCGATAGTCAAATTTGTGTCCCGTATAGAGCTGCTCCGCCATCGGTTTATAGCGGTTCATCGGTCCCTGTGTCATCTGCGGAAAATACCCCAGAAACAACAGCAGCTTGGCGTAATTTCTCTGCGCTTTGATCTTTCCCTTATATATATCGATCAGATATCCGATCGCGATCAGCGTATAGTAAGAAATACCAAGCGGTATCATAAATTTCGGCACCGGAAGATTTATTCCCGCAAATCCCAACAGGGAATTGCCGATCCCCATAAAGAATCCTCCGTATTTTAATACCAGTAAGATTCCCACGTTCAGAATCACCGCTGCCGTAACAATTTTTTTCTTTTTCTTCTTACATTCTTTTTTCAGAACCGCCGGCTTTGCTTTTTGTTCGGCGATCTGCTGACTGCAGATCCGCTCCAGGCGATCCATCAAAATTCCCGCTGCCCAAATACTGATGCTGGTTGCGATCAAATAAAGCGGTGATGCCGCGCACGCCAGTGCGTAAAACCACACACTGGCCGCCAGCAGCACGATCCAGCGGAACCGCAGCGGGCATAACACATAGTAAACCACAAACAGTACCGCCAGAAACAGCAGGAAAAACAGTGAATTAACTGTCATCTTATGCCTCCTGCTTCAGCCTCTCAATCATTGCATACATTGCTTTTGCGCTGTTGAAGTTTTCCGGCTCCATTTCATCAAAAGAAACCTCTACTTCAAAAGCATCATTGATCTCACCGATCAGAGACACCAGATCAAATGAATCCAAAATCGCATCATCAATCAGCGCGTTTTCGTTTTCAAAATCTACATCCGGTCTCAATTCCTTTAAAATTTCCATTAACTGTTCCATTTCTTACTCTCCTCTTTTCTTCTTTTCTTTTTTATCTTCCACCCAACAGAAATTGCCGGGAGACGATACCGTCATAATTATAACCCATCTTCTGGTAAATCTTGATTGCGTGCGCGTTTGCTTCGTCAACCCAGAAATTTACCTTATCGGCATTGCACTTCATAAACAAGTATTCTGTCGCTTGACAAAACAAGGTTCTTCCCATTCCGAGTCCTCTGAGTTTCGGGCTGACAACCAAGTGCTGCATAAAACCGGTCCTTCCCTTCGGAATCACCATAATGACCGCACCAGCACTTCCGTCCTTCAAACGTACGCCGATCACTTGCCCTTTGTCACAATATTCTGTATACTCTGCTTGACCAGGCAGCAGCGTACTGTAAATGTCCAGACTGCTTTCCCATAGCTCCGCTACCTGCGAATAATCTCCTGCCGTCAGCGGTACGATCGGATATTCATTCAACTTTTCCTGCTGATCTTCCGGCGCACAAAAACTTTCTTTTAAACACTCCATACGGCGATAGCGCTTATACGGCATGAAGCCATTTTCCAGCCATACGGATATTCCACATTTTTCCAACGCTTTTTCTTCCTCGCCGCGAAATACCGTATCCAGTATCACCGGACACTCTGTTTTCTCCAGAATGGGCAGCTGCGCCTTTTCTCTCATATAATAATAGACGCGCGCATAATAATGTTCTTTCACTAAGATCACAAGTGCCTCATCATACTCCTGCAGATACAGCTTTCCGCGTTCTGTCATGTCCGCGATCTCAGACGGTACAAAAAAACAGTTTGACTGCACCTTTGGCCATTTCTTTTTAAACTGCTTCACTCTCCCGGCAAACTGTGCCGCAGATTCCATTTGCTCCACCTTTCAGGCCCCTCCCTTCGTATCCGTATCTTTCACAAACCGCAGATAAGGATTCTCCTGTACTTCCCGCGGAATCTCCCGGATACTTTCAGACAGATATACCCGCGTAGGTGCGACTGTTTCCGCAAGAGTTTTCCACAAATTTTCTTCTGTCTCTATCTGTATGCAGTGAACACCCTGAGCGCTCAAAAAAGCTTCTATTTCTTTATTTTCTCCCTGAATCACGGCTTCTTTATAATTTTCCAACCGATCTCCATCGACGCATTTCTGTTTCAGAAATACCCGGTCTGTCTTACCTCTCTGATTGAGCGGCATTTTCTTCATCCAAATCAAACGGTTCGGGCACATATATTTAGGAAGATACTTCTGCAATTCCTGCAAAATCCGCTTATCGCAGGCTTCCACTGCTTCATAAATCAGTACAATCTTTCCCTTCGCCTCATCATACTGACAACAGCATCTTGTCACCCACTCAAATGCATTGACTGCGCTTTCAATCTCCGCCAATTCGATACGGTGTCCCATATGTTTAATCTGCCAGTCACGTCTGGCGGCAAACATCAGCTGCCCATTCTCATTATAACGTCCGTAATCTCCGGTATGATAAATCATCTCCGGATACGCGCTGTTGCGCGGGTTCTGACGGAAAGCTTTGGCAGTTGCCTCCGGATTACGGTAATATCCGTGCGCCAGGCAAGTGCCGCGCACACAAATCTCTCCTGTTTCTCCAGCAGCTGTATCCGTTCCATCCTCATTTAAGAGCAGAATTTCCGTATTTTTAAAAGCTTCTCCGATTGGGAGCGCCTCCTGTCCGGAGAACTCACGATCCAGTATATAATAGGTACAGTTGCAGGTAATCTCTGTCGGTCCGTACAGATTGACAAACATCGCCTGCGGAAGATGCCCGCGCCAATAATTTAATACCTTTACCGGCATCACCTCGCCGGAAAACATAATCTTTCTCAGATACTGCGGCGTACCTTTATCCAGTACACGCATGGCAGATAATACGCTCAAAGCCGAAACCGCCCAGATCACTGTGCTCACCTTATGCTCGTTTAAATAAGGCAGCAGCGCTTTCGGCATAGAAAACATTGCCTGCGGTACAATATAAAGACTTGCACCGTTTCGCAGAGTGCTGTAAATATCCTTTACCGATACATCAAAGTCAAACGGCGCCTGATTGGCAAATACCTCATTTTCATCAAATCCAAAGGTATCCGCGAACTGCTCTGCAAGATCAATCACCGAACGGTGACACACCAGCACCCCCTTCGGAATTCCAGTAGAACCGGATGTAAAAATCAGGTACAGCGGATCTGTGTCCAGATGTGTCCTGCGAATCTTTGCCAGCATCTCCTCGTCTATCATTTCTTTTTTTATCTCTTCTCGAACAAGGAGCTTCGCGCCTTCCGCAAAATCAGTAAAGCTTTCGGCTTCTTTCTGCGGAACAACGATCACCTGCGGCTGTGAAACGCCCAAAATCGCCTGAATGCGCGCAGCCGGAAGTTTCCCGTCCACCGGAACATAAAAATTACCGCTGTAAACGATACCCAGAAATGTAATCAAACATTCCACGGTATGATCCGTCACCACGGCAACCGGCTTTTTACGGAAACCATATGATGCAAACAAGCTGCCAATCGCCTTTGCCTCACGTACCAGCTGACGATAGGTAATCTCTCTTTTGGTATCTCCAAACGCGATTTTGTCCGGAAACCTCTCTGCAGAACGTTCCAGATAATCCAGAATGTTCGTAATCATAACAAGATCCTCCTATTTTTTAACTTACGTTTTCGTATTATAACATAATTATGACAACTTTGTGAAGTATTTTAAGAAAAAAAGCTTTATTTTTTTCATTAAAATAAACTCGAATTTTGTATTGACAGTTGACGCAGAATGCACTAATATATAGAAGTATGTTTATGTTAAATCGTCCGTGTCCGGCTTTAACTAAACCAAAATGAATGATAAAAGAATGCAAAATATTTTGGAGGTGTCTCGAATTGGCTAACATTAAATCTGCGAAAAAACGTATTTTAGTAAACAGAACCAAGGCAGAACGCAATAAGGCGATCAAGTCCGGCGTTAAAACTGCAATCAAAAAGGTAGAAGCTGCTGTAACTGCAAACGATAAAGCTGCTGCAAGCGCTGCTCTTCTGAATGCAACATCTTTGATCAACAAAGCTGCTGGTAAAGGTATCTACCACAAAAACAACGCAGCGAGAAAAGTATCTCGTCTGGCTAAGCTTATTAATAAATTATAAGAATGATACAGGGTCTGCTGCTCTGCATATCTGATTAAAAAAAGAATCCCCCTATCGGCCCGTCATCCGATAGGGGGATTCTTTTATCCTATCACGCTTCCATTATCTATACCTGGAAACAGCTCCCGCCCACAAACTCGCGCAAAATAGAGTTGGTCGGAATACTCTCGCTCGGAATTCCCACAAAGTAATCCAGAAATTTTAGCAAGCGCTTCGCTTCCACATATTCCGGCGTACCGCGCTCAATTCCGAAAAGCAATGGCTCTGCATATGTTTTTAATACTGCCAGTTCATAAATCAGCGCAGAATTGAACATCACATCCGCTTCTTCCTGATTCGGGAAAATATAGGACTCCTCCCCTCTTCGCACTGACGGCCACATCGCAATCGTATCTTTTGCCAGCGTACCTCTGCTTCTGGCATCACGGATAATGCGGCGCAGCAATCTGCCGTCTGTCGTCGGAATGCGGTTATGTTCATCAATATTAAGCTGCGTCAAGGCGCTGATATAAATCTTAAATTTACTCTCTTTGGGCAGACTGTACGATAACTTATCATTCAAACCATGAATGCCCTCGATCACCAACACATCATTTTTTCCCAACACTTTTTTATTGCCGCGATACTCACGGCGTCCGGTCTTAAAATTGTAAATCGGCAAATCCACTTCTTTTCCTTCCAGCAAATCTGTCATATTCTGATTAAACAACTCTATATCCAACGCCTGCAAGCATTCATAATCCGGTTTTCCATCCGCGTCAAGCGGCGTATCTACACGGTTCACAAAATAATTATCCATCGGGATCGGATGTGGTTTCAATCCATGTGCCGACAGCTGAATAGAAAGGCGATGAGAAAACGTCGTTTTCCCGGAAGAAGAAGGACCTGCGATCATAATCAACTTTTTACTTGGATTTTCCGCGATCTGCTGTGCAATCTCAGCAATCTTTTTCTCCTGCAGCGCTTCCTGGATCAAGATCAGATCATGTACCTTTCCGGTAACAATCTGCTCATTTAAATCTCCTACGGTATCAATTCCCAGCATCTTTCCCCATTTTAAGGATTCTTTCTGAATCTGGAAAATCTTTTTCTCCGGTTCAAACGGCGGCACCACATTCGGCTCCGTCTGTGTCGGCATCTGCAGCACAAAGCCCTCGTCATATGGAATCAGCTCAAAATGTTTCAGATAACCGGTACCCGGTACCATATAACCATAAAAATAGTCATGGAAGCCGTCCAAACTGTAAATATTCACTTTGGAAGCCGTGCGGTAGTGGAACAATTTTTCTTTGTCTTTCATCCCAAGTCTAGCAAACAGCGCAATCGCACTATCCGTATCAATCGAATCCTTTCCGATTACAATATCGCGTTTTACTAATTCCTGCATAGCCGCTTTGATCTCTTTTAAATACTTTGCAGAAATACTCTTCATCCCTTCCACAGTAATGTAGAAGCCTTCGCTGACCGCATAATGCACACAAACACGCAGCACCTCTTCCCTACCGTGTGCATGCTGAATTGCTTTTAAAAGCAGTAAGATCATGCTGCGCCGATAAGCGGAAAATCCGGCCTTATCAGCGACCGTTAAGAAAGTTACTCTCTCCCCATCATGCATCGGCTTGTTTAATTCCTGCAGCTTTCCATTGACAGTCGCCAGTACTATATCATACGGATATTCTTTTTGATATTCCCGTGCGGCCGCCAGATAGGAGGTACTGTCAGGATAATTTTTTTCAGTACCATTTACAATTACGCGGATTTCATTTTCCATAGATATCTCCTCCATTTCTACTGATTTCCAACCATTTCAGAATACTGTTAAATTTAATTTTAATTACACGATTTCAAATGGGCTGCTGGTCTCATCCGTACGGATTTCCAGATTTTTGCCCTCTTTCTTTAAAAAAGATGCCATCTGCGCGATAAAAATATGTTCCAGTCCATAATGTCCGGCGTCAATGATCGCCAGATTGGAATCAACCGCATCCAGACCATCATGATGTCCAATATCGCCCGTGATCAAAACCTCAGCTCGTTTTCGGATTGCCGCCGGAATCAGACTTTTTCCGGATCCCGGAGAAATCGCCACTTGCTGGATCACCTGCTCCGTATCCCCGAAAATCTTCACATGCTCCAACTGAAAAATCGTTTTCACCAGCTCCGCACATTCCAGCAAAGTCACCGGACGGACCAGAGAACCTACACGGCCAAATCCGATCTCCGCGCCTTTTTCATCCGTTCCGGTCACTTCAAGAATTTCCGACTTCTGCAGCTTCATCATGCTTCCCGCTAACGGAGCCATTTCCAGAGCATCATAATTTGTATGCATCGCATAACTGCAAATGTCATTTTGAATCAAAGTGTAAAATTTCCCGCCGGTTAACGATTCCGCAGTAACATTTTTTATACCGCCCAGCGTCAGCGGATGATGCGTCAGCAGTAAATCCGCCTTCCAGGAAACCGCCCGCCTGATCACCTCCGTCGTCGCGTCAAGCGCAATATACACCCTGCGGATCTCCTTATTTTTACGCCCGGTCTGAAGGCCGCTGTTATCCCACTTTTCCGCCTTGTCAACCGGAAAACGGCTTTCCAGCAGATGCATCAGTTCTTTTAACGTCATCTAAAATTCCTCCATTGTTTTCTCTATCATCGCAAACTCACGCTGCCATTTTTCCAGGGCAGCCTGCGCGGATACGCCGTCTTTTTGTTTCAGTTCTGCAAGAATCCTTTCACAGGAAGTACGTTCTTTTGCAAGAAATTCCCACAGACAGGCATTTCTTTCCTGCAGCAGATATCTACCGAAACGATATTCCTCTTCCTTCCATGCCTCCTGCGCTCCGTGACATGCCAGCATCATCGGATAATATTTTCCATCCTCTCTCACCATATCCTCCGCGCAGATACAAAAATTGTTTTCATGCAAATACCGGCGTACCAAATGAATTTCTGACTGCGGCTGCAAAACAAATGTTTTAACAGACTGCAGAACTTCCCTGCTCTCCTCTAAAATCCGAATCGTCAGCGCTCCTCCCATTCCGGCGATCACCACGGTATCGGCTTCGCCTGGCAGAAGCTTTTTCGCCCCGTCGGAAAGGCGCGTCTGGATGATATCCTCCAGACCATATTTCCTGATATTTTCCTCCGCCCGCAAAAGCGGTCCCTTATTGACGTCCATTGCCAACGCCGACTTTAATTTCCCTTGCTGTGCCAGATAAATCGGAATATATCCGTGATCCGTGCCGATATCGGCCAGACAGATCGCATTCTTCGCAAGGTTTGCCACTGCGGCGAGTCTGATTGATAATTGCATACATTTCTCCTGTCTATTCAAACGTTACCGCCAGCCGGGCAATTTCATTTACCCTTCTGCGGTCGGTAATAATCTTCTGCAGTCCGGCCATATCAGTCGGATTTAGCTGTTCCTTACGCACATCCAGACTGTGCATCATCATTTTCTGCATGCTTTCCTTAAACGCTTTTTCCATTTCCGCCGCCGTTTCCACTTTCAGCGTGGAATGAAACAGCGCCGCCGCCTGGCTCTGTTCCTCCGGATTAGTAAAATGATTAATGATCTTTGCCGGCGCGCGCTCTCCCGCCTCATACTGCGCAAAGAGAAGCGATGCCACCGTTTTGTAGGGTTCGCCGTCAAAATCATCCGGACTGACAAACGCTTTCACGCTCGGGTAAAGCTTCGGATACTCGATCAGCCAGGTCAGCAGAAGTTTCTGCGATTTTAAAAGTCCTGCTTCTTTTTCTGTTTTCGCCGCCCGCACCGGGACCGGACGAATAACCACTTCTTTTTTCAGCGCCATACGGTTAACCATCTTGCGCAGACTGTCCTTGCCGACACCATATCTTTCGGCTACCGCCTCGATATAATTTTCCCGCTCCAGTTCCTGTTCAAAGGTCACGAGCCGTTTCGCCACTTCCTCGTAAAACGAAGTTTTCCCCTGCGGATCTGTCATATCATAATTTCTCCGAACCACATCCGTCTCAAACAGAAAACTATTCTGCGCGTTATCAATCCGCTTCTGAAATTCCTCCGCCCCAAGCGCCTTTATAAATTCATCCGGATCTTTATATGGCTGCATTGAAAGCACACGCGCTGAAATACCCGCTTCTTTTAACAGCGGAATCGCCCGGAGCGCTGCCCGTATACCCGCGTCATCGCTGTCATATGTTAAAATAACCTCGTCCGTGTATCGTTTTAAAAGACTGGCGTGCTGAGAGGTCAGCGCCGTTCCCAGCGATGCCACCGCATTCGTAAAGCCCGCCTGATGCAGCGAGATCACATCCATATACCCTTCACAAACCAAAAGATTTTTTTTGCGTGCCGTGCGGGCAAAATGAAGTCCATACAGATTACGGCTTTTGTCAAACACAATCGTCTCAGGGGAGTTTAAGTATTTGGGCTTACCGTCTCCCATCACACGGCCGCCGAACCCGATCACACGGCCGTTCACATCCATAATCGGAAAAATCACACGATTCCAGAACTTATCGTACATCCCGCGCTTTTCATCGACGTTCATCAGCCCCGACTGCGCCAACAATTCATCCGATACGCCGTTTTTTTTCATGTAACGGTACAGATCATCGCTATATTTATTCGAATAGCCCAGCCCGAACCGATGAATCGTCTCGTCACTTAAGGCTCTGTTTTTCAAGTAGCTCATAGCCTGCGCGCCGCCCTCGCCTCTAAGCTGATAATAAAAATATTTTGCGGCGACCTTATTTAATTCCAGAATCCGGCTGCGGATGCTCTGCTGCTTTTTCATCTCCGCGCTCATTTCCTGCTGCGGCAGCTCCACACCGGCTCGATCCGCCAGATACTTTAATGCCTCCGGAAACGTATAATGCTCATACTCCATGATAAACGTAAACACATTTCCTCCGGCTCCGCATCCGAAGCAGTAATACATCTGCTTCTGCGGCGACACAGAAAAGGACGGCGATTTCTCATTATGAAACGGACAGAGCCCAAAATAGGAACTGCCCTTTCGCTGTAACTTTACATAGCCTGAAATCACATCCACAATATCATTTTTCATGCGGACTTCTTCTACCAGATCTTCTGAATAAAACATAATTATCTCCTCTGCTTAATACTGCCATGCTTTAGGAATAAAAATTTCACTGTATTTCGCCATCGCATACTGATCAGACATACCGGAAATATAATCACAGACAATTTTCGGCACGCCTTCTCCCCTCTTGTAGAGCATCACCAGATATTCCTCCGGCAGGCTTTCAAGATGCTCCGAGTAATATTCATATAGCGCCTGCACCAGCATCTCTGCCTTACTTTCCTGCGATTTCGCCACACTGTTCGTATAAACATGCTGAAACATAAATTTGCGCAGTCCTTTCATCGCATACGCGATATCGTCCGACTGCACGATATCCGGCTGCTCCTCACTGTTTCTCACAATATCATGAATCATTGTGCTCAGACGTTCCCTGAGGCTTCCGCCCAACATCCTGCGATACTGCTGCGGAACGTCCTCCTCACGTAAAATACCGGCGCGCTCAGCATCATCGATATCGTGATTAATATAGGCGATCTTATCTGCCAGGCGGACCACCTTTCCTTCCAAAGTAGCCGGACTTCCACTGGAACGATGATTTAAAATGCCATCCCGTACCTCCCAGGTCAAATTCAGTCCCCGCCCCTTTTTCTCCAGCAGTTCCACCACGCGCAGGCTTTGCTCGCAATGAATAAACCCTTCCGGACAGATACGGTTTAAGGCGCGTTCTCCAGCATGGCCAAATGGCGTATGGCCCAAATCATGTCCGAGTGCTATCGCTTCTGTGAGATTTTCATTTAAACGAAGCGCTCCGGCAATCGTCCTGGCAATCTGCGACACCTCCAGCGTATGCGTGAGACGATCACGATAATGATCACCCTGCGGACTTAAAAATACCTGTGTTTTATGTTTTAAACGCCGAAATGATTTACAGTGCAGAATCCGATCGCGATCTCTCTGATAATCCGGCCGGATATCGCAGGGCGTCTCCTGCCTTTCTCTGCCCTTTGTATGTTTACTAAAACTGGCATAAGGGCTTAAATATGTTTCCTCCCTCTGCTCTGCCATCTCTTTGATCGTCATCGTTTCCACCCCCTGTTGCTTCCCCTCACTATTCTTATGCCAAATCCTGCAGATTCCTTTTATTCCACAGGCTTCTGCAAATACGTCTGTACGCGATATTTTCCATCTTTCACAGTGACAGTGACCGCACCGCAGACATCTGTTCTTACGATACGGCTTCCCGTCTTTGCAGCTCTTTCTAAAAATTCTGTATGCGGATGTCCGTAACGGTTATCCTCTCCGCTAGATACACAAATTATCTCCGGTCTTGCACACTCTAAAAACGCTGCCGACGAGGAACCGCGTGAGCCATGATGCGCAGCCTTTAATACATCCGCCCGCAGATTCTCTTTTTCCTGTCCGTTTGACAAAAGCGCGTTTTCCGCTTCCCCCTCCACGTCGCCCGTCAAAAGCGCCCGAAATCCTTGATAGGAAACTGCAGCTACCATAGAGGCGGCATTTTCATTTTCATACACAACGCCTGTCTGCGGCGACAAAATACGGATCGTAAGTTCATTTTCTCTCAGTATATCACCTTTTTGCACAAAACGCACGAAAATACCGTTTTTCTGTGCCAATTCACAGATTTTCTGCTGCTGTTCTGAAATTTCCTCCCGAATTGGCAGGACAATCGTCCCAATCGTAATTCCCGCCGCATTGTTTCCTAAAAGCCCCGGCACATATCCCTCTAAAATCTCCAGTAATCCACTGATATGATCCGCGTCATAATGCGATACCATCCAGCAATCCACCGTATCAATCCCTTTGCTCATTAAAAACGGCTCCAACGTATACTGAGCCAGATTCTTTTCACTGCTGCTTCCGCCATCCACCAGATAAACAGAACCGGAAGCATTTTCTATACAGCAGCCGTCTCCCTGCCCGACATCTAAGAAAGTCATGTTAAATGGTTTTCTCTGCGGAAAGAAAAAAATGCTTATTACCAGTATAATTGCAATTGATAACTTTATCAAATCTATTTTTAATGATCTTCTGTAAAAAGCAGCCTTTTGCAGAAAAAACAACACTGCCAGCAAAAGGATATAATACAAAAGCAGCTGCCAGAGCTGCGGCTTACGCACCACGATCGATGCAAACGGCAGCAGACGCACTTTTTCACAAATCTGCTCTAAAACCGTCAGCAATATGTGTGCCGGATACATCACCATCTCACCTGCGATCAGCCCTGCCGCGGTAAAGCCAACGATAAAGGGCACTAACGGCACAACCAACAAATTTAAAAAAATACCGTACAGCGGCAGTTGGTAGTAATACCAAGCAATTAGCGGAATCGTTGTCAAATACACCGACAGGCTGACGCCGAGTGCAGTTCCTTTGAGCAATTTCACGTTCCAGGTATTTGTCAGCAATACTCCGCCAACAGCTGCAAACGACAGCAAAAATCCAGCCTGTGTAACCGCCGCATTCTGAAACAGTAAAATACCTGTTGCCGAAAGCGCAAGCGCCGTCGGCAAATCGTAGGTGCGTCCCGTCGCCTGTGCCAGTAAAAAGACCAGAAACATTGTCACCGCACGTATGGCTGAATAAGCAAATCCGGTCATCACTCCGTATCCAAGCATCAAAACCGCCGCAAACAATCCCGCAAGCCAATGACGCAGCCTTATTTTGCGCAGCAAATGATAGAGAGCCATACCGATCATAGAAATATGCAGACCGGAAATGGCCAGTATATGGATGATTCCATTATCCTGATAAAGACTTTTTACGCCGGCGTCAAGACCTCCCCGATCGCCAAGCAGCATCGCGCACAAAATACCGGCATCCTTTTCCGGAACACTTTTATAAATCCGTTCGCACAAAAAGCGTCGCACCTGATACAAGCTGTCCATAAGCAGTTCGCGCTTCCCGTCTGTCTTTAATATAACTGCTTTTCTCAGAAAGCCGACAATCTTCTGCGCGCCATAATAAGACTCCGCATCAAAGCCACCCGGATTTCTTTCTTTTCGCGGATAGTTTATTTCACCCGAAGCAAAAACTGTTTCACCGATGTGCAGTTCACAAGGTTCTTTTACATACAAAAGCAGCCGTGCCCCTTTAAAAAAACTATTATGCTCTGTATTTTGTTGTATTTCTGCGTTTTCTGGCAGGAACTCTGCCATGTCTGATAAAATAGAAATGTTTTTCAGATAAATTGATTGTCTCTCGTTTCTAAATTCCTGTCTGTATACGCTTCCGCATACAATCACACTTTCCCCTGCCAAAATCGGCGGCGGCGCTTTTTGAGCGCCGCTCCGCCAAAGCCCGGCAAAGGCAAACCATACCAGAAGCGGCAGACAGATCCGGCATAAAAACCGTTTTTCCATTTGATCCTCTCCTTTATAAACCGATTGACGGTTCTTCAAAGAATTCCTGCTCGCTCACTTCCTGATTTTCTGTCGTTTCGATCAATTCACTATTTCTGTGAAACGGCCCGTTCAGGCTTAAAACATCTGCATAACGCAGATCGGTTTCTCCTTCCACCTGCAACTGCACTCGATCCACATTCAGCATATCACACAGCGTGTTCACGATACTGTATACCGTTACCTCCGGCTTCACCTTTTTCTCCGCTGCGCCATTTATAAACTCCTTGCTGAAATTAATCGTACACATTTTCTGTTCAACCGTGATGTTCAGCACTTTTATATCGTTTGAAAGCACCGGCTGCAACTGATCGCTCATCGGCCCTTTCTGCAGCTGCTCCATCACCACTTTTTTCAGAGTTGTGTTGCTTGAATAATGTACGTTCCGTGTCTCCTTGACAATCTTTGTACCGTCTGCATTCGCAAAATACAAAGAAAGCGCCGCGTATTGATAAGAATTAATCCCCACCGGATTATTGATAAACTGGCTGTTTGTCATAGCTCCGACCGGTTCTCCTTCTGCGTCCCGCAAAACATCCGTGCCGATGTGGAAAACGACTGTTCGCACTTCCGGTATCTGCGAAACCGTACGAACAATCGCGGCACGTAAAAGAATCTCCGTCACATTATCCATCTGATTATACGTTTCATTAAACTTTACCGTAAGCTGACCATCCATGAGCGTATAGCCAGACACCCGCACTTCCTGTGGAAAAACGCTGGCATGATCCTCTCCTGTCGGTTCCTGCATATGTTTGAGCATTTCACCAACTGCCTCTTCCGGTTTTTCATTCTGAAGATCGTATTCAAATCTGGCAAGCCTTGTCCGCTCCAGGTTCGTGCAATAAATATAGTATCCGCCGCCGTCTCCAGTATCTTTCCTGCATCCAAAAAGGCACAAGACCAGGAGCAGCACCAGTAGACAATACGTTACTTTTTTCATCTTCTGTCTCCTCCCGTCTATTCCGTATATAAAAGCGGAACTCGCACTGTAAAGGTTGTTCCGACTCCCTCTTCGCTGTAAACCTTGATCACGCCGCGATGCATCAGAATCGCGTTTCTGGCAATTGCCAAACCAAGCCCCGTGCCGCCGATCTCACGCGAATGCGATTTATCCACGCGGAAGAAGCGCTCAAAAATATGATCCTGATCGGCCTGCGGGATTCCAATACCGTTATCTTCCACCTTTACATAAAAATACTTGTGATCTGTATTAATAGAAAGATGTACCCAGCCGCCGTCCTTATTATACTTGATGGCATTCTCCACCAGATTGGAGAGCGCCAACGTCAGCTTCGTTTCATCCACTTCCGCCAATACAGGCTTGTAGCTATCCAACACAAGTTCAATATCCCGTTTTGCCGCGATCGGCCGCAGACGTTTCAGAATCAGTTCGATCAGCTCATTGATATTGGTCGGCTGAATATGCACATCTGACGCTTTACGATCCATCTTTACCAGAGACAAAAGATCGTTAATAATCTTGTTTTCACGCTCAATCTCATCCGCAATGTCCTGCAGAAATTCTTTATACAACTCCACTGGAGCATCGCCCTGCATCAAAAGTGAATCTGCCAGCACCTTCATGGAAGTGATCGGCGTTTTCAGCTCATGCGAGACATTAGAAACAAATTCCTGTCTTGAATCATTAAGTGCCTTGATACGGTGCAGCATGCGATTGTACGCCTCTGCCATAACTTCTGTCTCCGTATAATCCAGAAGAGACAAATCATCCTGCAAAAATCCGCCGTCAATCCCTTCCAGAGACTTCGTTACCTTTCCGAACGGCCGAATCAGCAGTCTCGACGCATAAAGCGCCGCAATCAGCACCGCAATCGTCAGACCAATCTGCAGGATAAATACTTTTTCACCCAATTCTGCCTTGCTGTTCATGATGTCTTTGGTCTCCGAACTGACAACCAGAACACCAACCACCTCTTTGTTGACCGCTTCTTTGATCGGAAGTGCCATCTCCACAAACTGGCTTTCCCGATCGTGGCTTAGGCTGACCTCTCCACGAAAGCACTTTATCACTTCTTCTGAAATAAGTGTCTTCTGTTCATCCAGTCCGTAAGTATCCTTTACGATCACAAATTCCTGATTTACAACAACCAGCCGGCCATTATACAAAGCGGCCAGCTGTTCCATTTCCGTTTCATATGGGGTGACATCAATACTGCCGTTCACAACACTGTCACCAATTTCATCTGCCAGATTTTTACTCTGATCCTGCAGCATCTTTCCGCGCTGAAGAATAGACTGTTCCTCATAACTCTGCAAAATGCTCATCTTCATCAGCATGATCGGAATAATCCCAACCAAACAGAAAATGATAAAAATGCGCAGCTGCAGACTTTTAAAAATCCGCTTGATCCAGCTATAATCAAATACTTTATCTACTTTTATTTTCATAAAACGCCCTTAGTGCTGGAAGTAATATCCAACGCCCCATTTCGTATGTACATACTTCGGTTCACTCGGATTTTCTTCGATTTTTTCACGCAGTCTTCTGATATGTACATCTACGGTTCTGACATCGCCCGGATATTCATATCCCCAAACAATATCCAACAAGTTTTCTCGGCTGTATACCTCATTCGGGCTGAACACCAGCAGCTCCAACACATCAAATTCTTTAGCAGTCAGATTGATTTCTTTTCCGGCAATGCTCACTCTTCTGCTTTCACAGTCAAGTACCAGATCCCCTACTTCTACAACTTTTTTCTTTGTCTCCGCAGCAGCCGGCTTTCCAGTACGTCGCATGATTGCTTTGATGCGCGCCTTTACCTCCAGAATATTAAACGGTTTTGTAATATAATCATCCGCGCCGTATTCCAGTCCCATGATCTTATCCATATCATCGCCCTTGGCTGTCAGCATTACTACCGGCACGCTGGAAAACTCACGAATCTGCTGGCAGACAGAAAGACCGTCAATCTTCGGCAGCATCAGATCCAAAAGGATCATATCATATGCTTTTTCTTTCGCCATCTGCAGCGCTTCTTCTCCATCATAAGCACAATCCACTTCCATTCCGTCCTGCTCCAAACTAAAACGGATTCCTTTTACGATCAACTTCTCATCATCTACGACTAATACTTTTTTTGCCATTTGCCTCTCCTTTACCCGACTGCTATTTCCTCTTTTATTTTATTGAAAGTGGCCTCCTTGATGCCATTCACTTTCATAATCTCCTCAATTGCCTGAAACGGTCCGTTCTGCTCACGGTACGCGATAATATCCTTCGCCCGCGACTCTCCGATCCCCGAAAGCGTACAAAGCTGTGTAACATCCGCCGTATTGATATTAATCTTTGCTGATGCCTGCGCATCTATATCACTGTCGGATACCGTCGTATCGGGCGCTGTTTCTGCTTCTGCCTCTGTCAGAACCGTAATTTTTGCCGCATCCTGCAAGCGCTGGGCCTGATTCAAAGAATCCAGATCTGCTTCTGCCAAAAGACCTCCTGCCGCCATTATGGCATCATAAATACGGCTGCCCTTCGGAAGTTCATAAACGCCCGGACGCACGACCGCTCCGCTGATATCGACAACAATTGTTCCACATTCGCTCTCCGTCTGCGTTTCCTTTTGCTTGGTTTCTGTTTCCTGCATACTCTGCGTTTGCGTCTGCAAGGCAACCGCCTCTTCCCAGACAACAGACGCATTTTGCTTTTGACAGCCCGACAAAAGCAGCGCGCAAAGCCCTATTGCTGCCGCTCTCTTTTTGTTTTTTCTTTTCTGCATAATCCCTGGCCTTTCCAAAAAGACAGAGTTCCCCTTTATGCAATCAGATACATTGTAACGAAATTTCAAAAAAATTACAACTGTTTTTTCAATTTTGTAATGCTATTATAATTCAAATGTAATAACTCCGGCGACAGCAATCAAAAGACCGATCAATTTTCGCATCGAAAATTCTGCTTTCTCCATTCCGAACAGACCGAATAATTCAATCATCCAGGCCACCGAAAGCTGGGCGATCACAATCAGCATTGCCGCCTTGGCCGGTCCGAGGCTTCCCATGCTTTTTACCACTGTCACTGTGATAAATGCACCGATGGCACCGCCGAGCAACGTATACTTATGCGGCACCTGCATCAGCGCAGTAAACGGCGTACGATCAAAAAATAGCCATGCGATCATACATACCGCCAGCGCAGAAAACTGTACAAAAGCAGTGGATACCCAAAGACTTGTATTTTTTGTAACATCTGTGTTAAAAACTCCCTGTACACTCATAAGCGCGCCGGATAACAGCGCAATTAAAAATCCCCACATAGAAAACTCCTTTTTGCTTTTAGTATAGACAAAAGGAGTTTTTTTATTCATTTTATTTTACCCACAGTTTTTTAACGCTGCCGAAAGTTTTTGGATCATCTCATCAATATGCGCTTTTGTGATTACCAGCGGCGGCACCAGACGCAGCACATCGCTGCCGGCCGAAATCACCAGCAATCCTTCGGCAAGCGCCGCATTCACGACATCACCAACTTTAACGCCATTTCCGATCACCAGCCCCTGCATCAGACCTTTTCCTCTGCGCGCAGTAATACAGGAAATGTCTTCCTTTAAATTCTCCAATTTTTCTTCCAGATACGGCGTAATCTCACGTACATGTTCAACAATATGATCCGTCTCATACAATTCAAGCACCTTTGCTACTGCCGCGCAGGCAAACGGATTTCCGCCGTAAGTAGTACCATGATCTCCCGGAGCAAGAGACGCTTTCGCCGTCTTTTCATTTAAGACAAACGCGCCTACCGGAACACCGCAGCCGAGCGCCTTGGCACAAGTCATAATGTCCGGCTTTACTCCATATGCCTGCCAAGCGAACATTTCTCCCGTTCTTCCCATACCGCACTGGATTTCATCTAAGATCAATAAAATATCGTTTTCTTCACAGAGCTCTTTGACTCCTTTTAAGAACGTTTCTTCAGCCGGATAGATACCGCCCTCACCCTGCACCGTTTCCAAAAGAATCGCACAGGTTTTTTCACTGATCTGCGTCTTTACGCTTTCCAGATTATTAAACTCAGCAAATTTCACGCCTCCCATCAGCGGTTTAAACGCCTCCTGATAATGCGCATTTCCGGTAACTGAAAGCGCGCCAATGCTTCTGCCGTGAAAAGAGTGGTTCATGGCAATGATTTCATGACCGGTCTGCCCGTCTTTTAAGTAAGCATATTTTCTGGCAGCCTTAATAGCTCCTTCTATCGCCTCGGTTCCGCTGTTTGTAAAAAATACCTTACTCATACCGCTTGCTTTTATCAGTCTTTGCGCCGCCTCGCCAAGCGGAACATTATAGTACAGATTTGAGGTATGCATAATCTTATCAATCTGCTCCTTTAGCGCCTCATCGTAACCCGGATAATGGTATCCAAGCGCATAAACAGCAATTCCTGCCGCGAAATCAAGATATGTTTTACCGTCGGTATCCTTTACATAAACGCCGTCGCCGGATTCTATCACGATTGGAAACCGGTTATAGGTATGAAGTACATTTGTTTCTGTCTGCTCCATATACTGATTCATTCTTTTTCCTTCTTTCCTGAAATCTGCTCTTTATTTATCATCAATGATTGCTGTGCCGACGCCGCGGTCGGTAAAGAACTCCAACAGCAGACAGTGTTCCAGACGTCCGTCTAAAATATGTACTCTGGATACACCCGCTTTCATGGCATCAATACAATTCTGAAGTTTCGGCAGCATCCCGCCGCCTGCCATACCGCTCTTTAAAAATTCCTCTGCTTCCGGAATCGTCATTTCTGAAATCAGAGACGATTTATCCAGCGGATCACGATACACACCCTCAATATCACTTAAGAATGCAAGTTTTGACGCGCCCATCGCCGACGCGATCGCGCAGGCGGCATCATCCGCGTTGATATTATAGGAATGGTAATTGTCATCCGATCCGACCGGACAAATGATCGGTACGAAATCATTATCAAGAAGCTTCGTCAGAAGATCCGTGTTAACTGCCTTGATTTCACCGACAAAACCAATATCCTGCCCTTTAGAAAGCTTTTTATTAACCCGCAGTAAGGTACCGTCCTTTCCGCTGATACCGACCGCATGAACGCCAAGCTTTTCCATCATCGATACCAGCCCTTTATTGATCTTATTTAATACCATCTCCGCGATCTCCATCGTGTCTTTATCGGTCACACGCAGGCCATTGACAAACCTTGTTTCCAGTCCTGCTTTATTCACCCACTTGGTGATCTCTTTTCCGCCGCCATGTACAATGATTGGTTTCAATCCGATCAATTTCAGCAAAGCCACATCGCGAATGACATTTTTCTTTAATTCATGATCCACCATTGCACTTCCGCCGTATTTGACAACTACAATCTTACCGTGGAACCGCTGAATGTACGGCAAAGCTTCATTTAATACCTGCGCTTTCTGCAGCCAGTTTTCCATTGTATCCATCTTTTCGCACCTCACTTGTTCTTTCTATTTTGCTGAATATTATCTGATTTTCCAGACAATCAGGAACGATAATCCGCGTTAATCTTTACATAATCAAATGTCAGATCGCATCCCCATGCCGTGGCAGACGCTTCTCCCATCTTTACATCGGCGATCACAATCACTTCCTCCTCGGAAAGAATCTTGGTTGCCTCCTCCTCGCTGTAATCCAGTGCCACACCGTCCTCTACAATTTTCAGACTGCCTGCCGCGCTCTCAAACGTAATATCCACTTTCTCTGGATCAAACTGTGCGCCGGAATAACCCATTGCGCACAAGATTCTGCCCCAATTTGCGTCATGACCGAAAATAGCCGCTTTCGTCAAACTTGAAGTGATTACCGCTTTACTCAATGTAACCGCCTGCGCTTTTGTCTCTGCACCGACTACCTTTACAGTAAATAATGCGGTTGCACCCTCGCCGTCACCGGCCATTTGGCGTGCCAGATAAGTATTAACATAATTCAAAGCTTCCAAAAACTGCTGATAGTCTTCATTTTCCTCCGTAATTTCCGGATTGCCCGCCAGGCCGTTTGCCAATAGCAGCAGCGTATCGTTTGTAGAAGTATCGCCGTCTACAGAAATCATATTAAACGTATCCTTCACATCCGCACTTAAAGCTTTCTGCAGCATTTCTTTAGAAATTGCCGCATCCGTTGTCACATAGGCAAGCATCGTACACATATTCGGATGAATCATACCAGAACCCTTGCACATTCCGCCCATCGTTACCGTTTTCCCTCCGATGGTAAATTGTACCGCAATCTCCTTTTTATGTGTATCTGTCGTCATAATTGCTTTCGCCGCCGCGGTACCATTTTCCAGAGAAGCATTTTTTTCCTTCGCGAGCATTTCTACCCCTTTGCGGATGCGGTCGATCGGAAGCTGCATTCCGATCACACCGGTAGAACCGATCAGCACAGAATCCTCCGGTATGCCAAGCGCCTTTGCTGCTGCCTTTGCCGTTTCCTTACAGTAACCGTAGCCTTCTTTCCCTGTACAGGCATTCGCGATCCCGCTGTTCACCACAACTGCCTGCGCGTACTGAGAATGTTTCACGACCTCCATATCCCATTTCACCGGAGCGGCTTTTACAACATTCGTCGTAAACGTTCCCGCCGCATAGCACGGCACCTGACTGTAGATCAACGCCATATCTGTGCGATTTTTATATTTAATCTCCGCTGCAGCTGCCTCAAATCCCTGCGCGGCTGTGATGCCGCCACTGATTTCTTTGATATTCATATCCGTTTCCTCCCTAATATTTTCTAAATAAACCCTTTATCAGAAAGAGTAGAAAAAATATGCTTATATTCTGTCACAGCAGGATCTATATATATCTTTTTTTTCTTGCCTAAAATAACAATCGCTTTCGAATGCCTAATCTTGACACCTTCAATTTCATCAAATACATGAGCAAAAAAATCCTATACCCGTAAGTACCATCATTGTAGAAATATATTCCGTTGGATAGCCCGCGGTAATTTCATTTTGGATTTCTGATCGATTCATCTAAGCACCCCATAACTTCTAATTTATTTCTTTTTTCACAATTATACACCTACCTATTAAACTCTGTAATATTCTTCTCATTCAGTGTAAAATCATAATAATTCAAATCCTCACGCTTTGTCCAGCCAATTTCCTTCCAGAAAGCATTGCCAATGTCATTCACCGTAAACGCGATCAAGCTCACCTTATTGATCTGCTCTTTTTTCAGCGCTTTCATCGCAAACACAACCATCGCCTTGCCGATTCCCTGCTTGCGGTATTCCTTTCCCACACAGACATGATAAAAGCATCCTCTTCTGCCATCATGGCCGCATAAAATACTGCCGACAATCTCGCCGTCCTTTTCCGCTACCACACTGCAGCCCGGATTTCGTTTCAGGAAACGGGCAATTCCTTCTCTGGAATCATCCACGCTGCGGATACCGAAACCGCTGATCTGCATCCAGAGCGCATACACCTTATCATAATCCTCTATTACCATGCTTCTGATCGTTGCACCCATATCATACGTCCTTCCTTCATTTTCTAATCCTCTGCAAACAGGTATCACGGGAACATCGGCACCAGTTCCAATCCCATACTCTCCGGCAGTCCGAACATCAGATTCATATTTTGTACTGCCTGCCCGGCGGCGCCCTTTACCAGATTATCCATCGCACCCATCATAATGATTCGCTTCGTCCGCGGATCGATGACAAAGTTCACATCCACATAATTGCTGCCCTCTACCCACTTCGTCTGCGGACAGACATCTTTTTCCAATACACGCACAAATTTTTCCTTCTGATAATAAGCATCGTATATTGTTTTCACTTCCTCATACGTCACATCTTTTTTTAGGTTCGCATAAGCCGTGATCAGTATCCCACGATTCATCGGCACCAGATGCGGTGTAAAATTTAACGTCACCGATTCGCCAGACGCATAGCCCAGCTGCTCCTCTATCTCCGGTGTGTGTCTGTGATTTGCCACGCCGTACGCCTTGATATTTTCGTTAACTTCACAATAGAGATTATCTACTTTCGCTCCCCTTCCCGCTCCGGAAGTTCCCGATTTTGCATCTATTATAATAGAAGAAATATCGATTAATCCTTCCTTTGCCGCCGGGTATATGGATAACGTACTGCAAGTCGGATAACAACCCGGATTTGCCAGCAAACGTGCACCCTTGATTTTCTCACGGTTAATCTCACAAAGTCCGTAAACCGCCTCGCCAATCAGCTGCGGCGACGCATGTTTCATTCCGTACCATTTTTCATAAGTCGCCACATCTTTTATCCGGTAGTCCGCACTTAAATCAATCACTTTTGTTTTAGAAAGAATCGTTTCATTCAGCATCGAAGCACAAAATCCCTGCGGCGTTGCCGTAAAAATCACATCCACCTGCTCTGCCAGTTCCGCAAGATTATCATCTCGGCAGACATCCTCTACAATCTCAAACATGTTCTGATAAACATCCGCATACTTCTTATCTATATAGCTTCTGGAACCGTACCATTTAATCTCTGTTTCTTTATGTCCCATTAAAAGACGTACCAACTCGCCCCCCGCATATCCGGTTGCTCCGATAATCCCTGCTTTTATCATTACTTTTCTCCTTTTATCATTCATTTTCTCCTCTGTCTTCAAATCAGACAGGAGGCGTCCTTATTTCTATGATGCATAATTATAATCTTATTTTTCATTTTATGCAACTATTTTTTGTATTTATACATTAATTTCTCTCTAATATTCATTTTCGTGAATATTTTTTTATTTTCTGCTTGCATAATAATGCAGAATGTTGTATAGTAAATGCAATGAAAAGATTTCTAGTTTCTGAGGAGGACATTATCATGAAAGAAAAAGTAATTCTGGCATATTCCGGCGGTCTCGATACTACCGCATTGATTCCGTGGCTGAAAGAGACCTTTAATTATGAAGTAATCTGCTGCTGCGTCAACTGCGGACAGGGCAACGAACTGGACGGACTGGACGAACGCGCGAAGCTTTCCGGCGCCGCAAAATTATACATCGAAGATATCACAGACGAATTCTGTGATGATGTGATTGTACCATGCGTACAGGCAGGCGCTGTCTATGAACACAAATATCTGCTCGGCACCTCAATGGCTCGTCCGGTCATTGCAAAGCGTCTGGTAGAAATCGCACGAAAAGAAGGCGCTACCACCATCTGTCACGGCGCAACCGGAAAAGGAAACGATCAGATCCGTTTTGAGCTGGCGATCAAAGCTCTGGCTCCGGACTTAAAAATCATCGCTCCATGGCGTATGACCGACGTATGGACCATGCAGTCCCGTGAAGACGAGATCGAATTCTGTAAAAAGCACGGCATTGACCTTCCATTCGACATGAGCCACAGCTACAGCCGCGATCGTAACCTCTGGCATATCAGCCATGAAGGTCTGGAACTCGAAGATCCGGCAAATGAACCAAATTACGATCATATGCTGGTACTCGGCGTCACCCCGGAAAATGCACCGGATGAAGGCGAATACGTAACGATGACATTTGAGGCAGGTATTCCGAAAACGATCAACGGTAAGGAAATGAAAGTATCTGAAATTATCACAGAGCTGAACGCACTCGGCGGCAAACATGGCATCGGTATCGTAGATATCGTGGAAAACCGCGTAGTCGGCATGAAATCCCGCGGCGTTTACGAGACACCGGGCGGAACGATCCTCATGGAAGCACATCAGCAGCTGGAAGAACTGATCCTTGACCGTGACACGATGGAGACCAAGAAAAAACTCGGCAGTCAGTTCGCACAGGTTGTCTATGAAGGAAAGTGGTTCACACCGCTGCGCGAGGCAATTCAGGCATTTGTAGAGAGCACACAAAAATATGTAACAGGTGAAGTAAAATTCAAACTGTACAAAGGCAATATCATCAAAGCCGGTACTACTTCTCCATACAGCCTCTACAACGAGTCTCTGGCTTCTTTCACTACCGGAGATCTGTACGACCACAATGATGCAAGTGGCTTTATTACACTGTTCGGCTTACCGCTGAAGGTTCGTGCCATGAAGATGATGGAAGTAGAAAACAATACCAAATAAATCATAATTTTCAAAAAGAACCGCCGTACCTCTTTTGAGGTATCGCGGTTCTTTCTATTCTGCTTTATAATGCTCTTAACCAGACAAGCATTTCTCCTTCACCTCTATTGGTCCAGTACGGATATGGAATTGCCGTAAACACAGTGTCCTCCAACTCCGGTTTTTGATTTCCGTAAAGCCCGCCCTTCCAGGACGTTTCCCGGATTCGTTTTCCTTTTCCGTGTATCATCACGCATCCGCCGAAAGCATCCGCTACTTCTTCGGTCAACCCCGCCTCTGTATCTGCAAAGACTGCCGGAAGGTTTGCCCCATTATCGACTTCTTCCAGACAATATACCAGCGGACCACGCATAATTGCTGTTTTCCCAGCGTCAGCACGTACCTGTGGATTTGCATAAACATAATGCGCCGGCGCTTCGAAAGTCACTCTTAATTCACAGTCAGCAGAAATGTTTACTTTCCAGTAACCTTTTTCCGTCTGCACTCCAACAGCCTTTTCATCGCAGCATACCTGATAATTTTGCGCATAATCCGGTACACGGATCAGCAGTTCCATACCATCTTCCGGCACTTCTGTGAGCCGGATTCGCACACAATTTTCCCACGGAAATTTTGTTTCTACCTGTATCTTGACCTCTTTTTTGCCCATAGCGATCTTCGTTTCATTAGAAACAAACAGATTCACTAACAGCTGCCTTTTGTCTATGTCCGCACTGTAGACATACTGTCCGAGCGACGCCAGTGTTCTGGCAATATTCGGCGGACAGCAAGCCACGCCAAACCATTTCTGACGCACAGATTTCACATGCTTTTTCGAAGTACCGTCCATGCAGGCAGACGTCCATACTTCCAGAGGATTCACATAGAAAAAGCTTTTGCCGTTCAAAGCAATTCCTGCCAACACTGTGTTGTAAAGCGCACGCTCTACCACATCCATATAACGGCTCTCACCGGTAATCTGATTCATGCGCAGTCCGAACATCGCAAGACCAATCGACGCGCAGCTCTCACTGTAATTATATTCATTCGGCAGATCGTAATCCACGGTAAAGCGCTCCAAAATTCCCGAAGAACCAATTCCTCCTGTCAGATACATTCTTTTTTCTACAATATTATTCCAGAGCGTTTCACAGGCTTTTTTAAGACTTTCATCACCGTATGCTTCCGCTATCCGCCATCGCAGTATACAGATAAACTGCGCGTACCGCATGCCCCTCTGCCGTTGTCTGCTCTCTAACCGGCAAATGAGACTGCGAATATGTCGGGGTATAATCAGCAAATTCCGGAAACAGCATTTTGTATGCCGGATCTCCCATTTCTTTCATAAAATAATTCTCGCCCACACCTCTGGCATCGACAAAATATTTTGCCAAATCCAAATACTTCTTTTCCTTCGTTGTCTGATAGAGCTTAATCAAACCAATTTCTACCTCTTCGTGACCCGGATAGCCATGAAGTTTTCCTTCCTCCGTGCCAAAAGTCTCTCCGATCAGATCCGCAAAACGGCACATACAGTCTAAGAATTTACGTTTTCCTGTTCCCTGATAATAAGCAACCGCCGCTTCCATCAGATGTCCCGCCGTATAGAGCTCATGCCCCTCACAAAGCATTTTCCAGCGTTTTTCCGGTTCTTGGATTGTAAAATAAGTATTAATATAGCCATCGTCGCACTGCGCTTCCGCTATCAGATCGATCACTTCATCCGCTGTCTTTTCCAATTCTGCATCCGGATAACAGGCCAGCGAAAACCCAACCGCCTCCAGCCATTTGGCAACATCCGTATCCTGGAAAACTGCCCCGTAAAATTCTCCTTTAGCTCTGCCTGACGCAATGCGGAAATTCTCCAGACAATGACTGGATTCCGCATCCGGAATACGATCGTTCATCGCTTCCCACTGATAAGGAATTACTTCCTTTCGCACCAGATCCACATGCTTTGATCAAAAAGGATCTGAAATAGAAATGTCTTTTATATTCAGAGAATGTAATCTCATATTTTTCCTCCCAGATATTTCGGTTATTGTATTTTTCTTATTTTATAGCAAAAGGATACCGACGGTCAGGCATTCTCTTCCTTCTCGCAGTCCGTCCCGTATTTATCAATATCCCTTCTGATATACATCATTTCCTGATCAAGCGCCGCCGCTTTTTCCGCACAGTATTTCAGACGTGAGGAAATATCTGTTTCCGCGCAGATATGCTTTTTGTATTTCAGCTTGTGCTCCAGACTTGCCCAAAAATCCATTGCCATCGTACGGAACTGCACCTCAACCGGAACATTCTTTACTCCCTCAATTAAAAAAATCGGCACAGATACCGTCAAATGCAGACTGCGGTAGCCGTTCGGTTTTGGATTTTTAATATAATCTTTACGTTTCAGCACCGTGATATCCGTCTGCCGCGCCAACAGACTCTCCAGTTTGTAAATTTCATCCGTAAAATCACAGATCACACGAATTCCGGCAATATCAAGCAAATTTTCACGGATACTGGCAAGCGTGATCGGATAGCCTCTGCGCTGCAGCTTTTCCAGGATACTCTGCGGACGCTTCAAGCGTGAATGAATTGCCTCAATCGGATTTTTATCCATATCCATAGAAAGTTCCATATCCAGAATACGCAGTTTCGTCTCAACCTCCATGATCGCACTGCGATATTCATTAAAAACCGTCATCAGCTTTCTGCTTTTCTGCAAAATCTGCAGCATCTCCTCAGCATCAAATTCATCCGTTTCCTTTTCTTCTATTAATTCTTTTTTATCTTCCATTTTCATTTCCCCGTTCTTAATTCTTCACCGCAATGCAGCATCTTTTATCATTATACCAATGAGAGGAATACTGCGCAATCAGAAGTCTTCCTTTTTTATCTTTCCTGCAGTTCCTCCAATGCCTTGTCCACATATACACGATTCGCCGCGCTTAAAACCATCGACCGCACCAGTATCGTCTGACTGGTTCTTTTCGTTTCAATTAACGGAAGTGCTTCTCCCGTATACAAAAAAGCCGCTTTCAGCGCATTTTCAAACTCTGTGCAAACATAATCATACGCAGTTTTCAGCGGATACGTCTCCCTTTGCAGCACGAAAAAAGCTGCAATCTGCTGCACTGAAAATACCTGTTTTAACATGCAGATCACAAACGCATAACACAAATGTTCTCTAGTATATTTTTTCTTATCCGGCGCCGGAATTGCCCTGTTCTTAACATAATTACTGATCATCGCCCCCGTGATCGGTTCTGTCAGAATCAGGTCAAGCTTTTGATTCAACACATTTAAAAGCTGTTCCAGATACAGCCCCATATCCGGTAATTCCTCATATCTGGGGCAATGAAAATCCAGCACTCGTTCTACGATTTTTTTATCCATCTATTATCTATTTCCTCCGCTGTTATCTTGTGTCTTCTCTAATTGCATTCTCTAATACTTGTATCTTACCATTTTAAAAAAACATCGTCAAGGAACGTAAATTCTGAATTGACAGCATTCTTAAAATGTGTTTTAATCTTGTTTGATGTTCTTTTACAGAATGTTCAACATTCTATAAAGGGTTTTTATTCATCCTATCCTTGCCGGATAGAAAACAGAAAGAGGAAAAAGATATGAAAAAAAACAAAAAGAAATTTTCACTAAAAAAACTTCTGCTTACAGCCGGAGGCGTCCTGCTGGCGCTGATCCTGATCGCCGGAAGTGCAGTCTGTGTTCTCTGGGGCAATGAAATCCGCACCGTACTCTCATTTAAGCAGATTGCAGAACGTAACGATGAACATCTGGATGGCTCGGTTTATGAAATGACTGTTGCAGGAGATTACTATTTCGATGATTTTCTCGCGCAGGGCGGTGCATCCACAGACGGAGAGCTGATCGAATTTATCACGGGAAATCTGACAAAAGGCCTCATTGATATCGGCATTACTCCGCCTGATGTAGCCTGTTCTTCCTTCACCGCAACTCTAGAAGACGGCGACCGTGTTTTTGCCCGCAACTATGATTACAGCAAGACAAACACTGCCATCGTTTATACAAATCCGGGCGGTGATCGTCACGCTTCCGTTTCCACTATAGATCTCCAGTTTCTGGGAATCGATGTCGATAAGGATGTCACCAGTCTGATAGATAAAATTACCTGTCTTGCAGCTCCTTACATTCCTTTTGACGGCATGAACGATGCCGGTGTCAGCTGCGGCATCTATATGACTTATCAAGGACCGGAAGAAAGTATTTCCACAAATCAGGATTCGGAGAAACCAGATATCACATCCACCACCATGCTCCGTCTGATTCTGGACTATGCAGACAGCGTGGATGAAGCAGTGGAACTGGTTTCCAACTATGATCTCCACGATTCTGCCACCAGCTCCTATCACTATATGGTCGCGGATTCCACTGGAAAAAGCGCTATTTTGGAATGGGTAGCCGGCAACGATTCTACCGATATCGAAGGATCTGCAAGAGAACTAAAAGTTACCTATAACGCTGCCGCTCCACGCTGTACAGATAAAACCTGGCAATGCGTTACAAACTTTGTTGTCGCGCCCGACTACTATGATAATAACGAAGACATGAAAGGACTGGATCGTTACGAACATCTGCACAAAACGCTTACTGCTGCAAAAGGTGTTATGGCTGACGAAACCGCCGCTATGGATCTTTTGGCTCAAGTTGGCCGCCGCACCTGGAAGAACGACGACAAAAACGGCTGCACTGTTCACAGTGTTGTCTACAACCTTACCGACCAGACCGCTCTCTGGGTACCTAATGAGCATTTCGGTGAAGATGAATACAAAATGGAACTGAAAATCAAAAAATAAACTTCACAAAAAGAGGATATCCAAAGTCATCGTTGACTTACAGATATCCTCTTCTGCTTTTCTTATTGTGTACAAACTTTTAACACACTGCCGTAATTATGCTTCTTCTTTTGCAGCAGTTACTTTTTCTTCGTTCTCATTCACAAAAATCTTTTCTTCTTCATCCTCTTCTTCGGATGTTTCTTCCAGATCATCTTCAAAGTAGTCGTCGAAGTCATCTTCGAAATCATCATCAAAATCTTCCAGATAATCCGGGGTGAGGTAACGATATACCGCATATGCAATACCTGCTACTGCTGTAACAGCACCAATAATTGCAAGAACCCATAAAACAATATTTTTCGGTTTTTCGTCCTCTTTTCTCTGAATTGCTGCAATTAAATCTTCAATTTTAGCCATCCTCTGCTCCATCCTTTCCCTGCATCTACTTTCGTATATTTTCTATAGTATAACACCAATCTTTTGATTTTACCATAGTTATTTTATATTTTATCGAAGAGACAAAGAACAGATCTTATTTTTCCACTTCCTGCGTATGACAGCCACAGGATGTATGCTTCATCGAATTTGCAGAACAATTTTTCGCATGAGGACAGCCTATACATTTTACACCGCTCTTTTTCGCTTTTACAATATAAGAAACCGCTAATCCTACAAGCACCAGCAAAACACCTATAATCACCATATTTACCATTTCCTGTTCTTCTCCTTCTTTTGTCAATCGTTACGCATGCAGACGATACCTTGCGCCAAACTGCCTCTGCGTTCTGCGAACCATCACAACCAGAATTACTGCAAGCGCTGCCACCACCAGTAATCCTGCCGCAAAACCGGCTCCAAAAGCACCTGTTGTGAGCAGCGTACCAATCTGGTATACCAAAAACGCGACTGTATATCCGGTTCCCATTTGCAGAGCAATCCCGCCCCACAACCATTTTTTATCCTGCATTTCCGCATTCATTGCTCCAAGAGCCGCAAAGCATGGCGGTGTAAAAAGATTAAACATTAAGTAAGCAAGCGCTGCCGCTTTTGTCAGTCCCATCACCATCGCCACTTCATTTGCCCCTCCGACCAGAGCCAATTCCTCCGTATCAATAAAATTTGTAAGACCGTAAACAACCGCCAGTGTGCCAACCACGTTTTCTTTGGCAATAAAACCTGTGATTGCTGCCGCCGCAAGCTGCCACACCCCAAATCCAAGCGGAATCAGCAGTACCGCGAACGGAGACGCCACAGATGCCAGAATAGAAGTGCTCTCCATTCCTTCTTCTACAACCGTAAACTGCCAATTAAAACTCTGCATGATCTGTACAGCTGTATTACATACCAAGATAATTGTCCCAGCCTTCACAATGTATGCTTTCCCGCGGGAAAGCATAGAAAGCAATGCCCGTTTCAAGCTCGGCAGCTTATATTCCGGCATTTCCATAATAAAGAAAGATTTGCGGAATTTATAGCCTGTAATCTGATTCACCAACAAAGCTCCCAGAAAAATCAATAGAATTCCCACCAGATACATCAATGGTCCGACCCAGGAAGCATCCGCAAAAAAGGCTCCGGCAAACAGTGCGATCACAGGAAGCTTCGCCCCGCAAGGCATAAACGGCGTCAACATAGCCGTTGCTCTTCGTTCTCTTTCGTTGCGAATCGTACGGCAAGCCATGATCCCCGGTATCGCACAGCCGGTACCGATCACCATCGGAATAACTGATTTTCCGGAAAGACCGACTCTTTTAAAAATCGGATCAAGGACGACTGTCGCACGCGCCATATAGCCGCAGTCCTCTAACAGTGCGATCAGAAAATACATCACCATTACTAATGGAAGAAATCCAACAACAGCTCCAACTCCGCCGATGATTCCGTCAATCAACAGCGACTGTAAAAATGGATTCGCATTTTCTGCCAGCTGCGCAGCCCATCCCTGAAATTCTTCAATCCATCCGACCAGCCAATCAGCGATCCAGGTTCCCACCGTAGACTGCGATATGTAAAACACGCCGAACATCACCAACGCAAAAATTGGTATTCCAAAAAACTTATTCGTCAGCACGGCATCTATTTTATCCTGTTTATTCTTGTTTTTGGTAAAAATTTTTCTTTTTTCTACTGATTTTACGATTTCATTTACAAATGCAAACCGTTTGCGGTCCGCAGCTTCCACCGCCGCTTTATCCTGCAGATCAATATCCTCCTGCACATAAGGCGCCCGCTGCACACATCCTTTTTGCGCTGCCGCTCTGCTCACTACTTCTTTTAATCCGCTGTGACCAGAGGCGACAGAGACAGTCTGAATCACCGGGCAGCCCAGCTTTTCAGACAAAAGCTTTACATCAATTTCTGTTTTTTTCTTTTCCGAAATATCACTTTTATTAAGCGCTATAACCATCGGAATTCCCAGTTCCAAAAGCTGTGTGGTAAAAAACAGACTCCGGCTCAGATTCGTAGCATCCACGATATTGATGATTGCATCCGGATTTTCATTTTTGACATAACTGCTTGTAATGCTCTCCTCAGAAGTAAACGGAGACATAGAATATGCTCCCGGCAAATCCACTGCAATCAGTTCCTCTGTTCCATCACAATAGCTCTTTTTTATTGGACTTTCCTTTCTCTCCACCGTAACACCGGCCCAGTTTCCCACTCGCTCATTTTTTCCTGTGAGCGCATTATACATGGTTGTCTTTCCACTGTTCGGATTTCCCGCTAATGCAATTCTCATCTTTTTGTCTCCTCCTGCATTTAATTAGTATTGACTAACCTGATGTTTTAAAAAAATAGCGATCGAAATCACTATTTTATATTGAAATAGCTTTCGCTAAATCAGTATCCATGTTATATCTGGCATCCTTAATCGAAACCACGCAACCGCCTCTACGCTGAGAAATAACCGTAACCGGCTCTCCGCTGTAGCATCCCAGTGAAAATAAAAACGCATTCAATTCCTCATCATCTGTGATGATATCTTTCACAATATATTCTTCGCCCTCTCTGGCCTCTGATAAATTCATACGCTTTGACACACTCCGTTCTTTTTCGTATTACTTACAATACATAACATACATCACGAGTTATATATCGTTTACTTTAGTTAGTTTAAACTAA
The DNA here is from genome assembly GCA_937915375.1 of uncultured Marvinbryantia sp. Classification (GTDB taxonomy): domain Bacteria; phylum Bacillota; class Clostridia; order Lachnospirales; family Lachnospiraceae; genus Marvinbryantia. Next base: position 124 of record CALDMO010000030.1, on the reverse strand, counting down.
TCTTCATCTTTTGTCAAGCGAAATGTTGTTTTTTATTTTTCTCATTTTTCAAATACTTTACAGATAACTGGTAAGCGCAAAATAATTCGACGGATTGTGTTGCCCTAAAAATCATTCCATAATA
>CALDMO010000029.1 GCA_937915375.1 uncultured Marvinbryantia sp. | reverse complement strand
CAGCGACACGAGGATTTTCAGTCCTCTGCTCTACCAACTGAGCTATCTGGGCATCTGCCGTCTCTCAACAACATCAACATTATATAGCATTTATTTTTCTATGTCAAGGATTTTTTTTAGTTTTTTACTTATCTTTTTTTCAAAATATTTCCGGCAGAAAGTTTTCCTTTCTGCCGGTCTTTCTATAACAGCCTCATAATCTGATCCGCCAGCGCAGAAACCAAAATAAATGAAATGCTGACTGTACAAATCATGGCTTCATATCCCATTTTTTTAAATTTCTCTCTCCAGTGGGAGTCGTCCCGGATCTTTGACGACTGCTTCGTCAGGATCACCCCCGCCGCCAGAAACAGACTCAATCCACTTACGATGCACATCCCGCTTCTCCACACAGAAACTGCCATATACAGCGTAAAACCCCGGAACAGGAATCCGCCGCAGAAAAACAGGACGGAAAGAACTGCTGCGGCGGCGAAACCGTATTTCAACGCTTTTGCCGCATCTTTCAAGTATAGCTTGACATTATTCATAGAGATGACACGCCACCTTATGACCGTTTCCAACATCCTTTAACTCCGGCATACATTTCGCGCAGATATCCTTTGCGTATTTGCATCTGCCTTTAAACCGACATCCGGGAGCCGGATTAATCGGGCTGGGTACGTCGCCTTCCAGTTTGATTCTGGTATTTTCTCTTTCACTCTCCACCTTCGGATCCGGGATCGGAATGGCGGACAGCAGTGCTTTCGTATATGGATGCAGCGGATTACTGTAAAGCTCCTCTGAACTTGTTATCTCTACCATTGATCCGAGATACATAACCGCAACACGGTCTGAAATATGTTTTACCATAGACAGGTCATGCGCCACAAACAGATACGTCAGATCCATCTCTTTTTGAAGCTTAATCAAAAGATTTACGATCTGCGCCTGAATGGATACGTCAAGCGCAGAAATCGGTTCGTCCAACACAAGAAATTTTGGTTCCACCGCAAGCGCCCTTGCGATACCGATTCTCTGTCGTTGTCCGCCTGAAAACTCATGTACAAAACGATTCGCATGCTCTTTATTCAGGCCTACCAGATTCAGATAATGATAAATTCTTTCTGCTCGTTCTTTTTTATTTGATACCATACGGTGAATATCAAGCCCCTCTGCCACAATATCCGCTACCGTCATACGCGGATCCAGAGAAGCATAAGGATCCTGAAAGATCATTTGCGCTTCTTTGCGGAAATTTACCCGTTCTTTTCCGGTAAGGGCATGCACGTCCTGTCCTTTATAGAGTACCTCACCTGACGTTTTATTATAAAGCCCGATGCAGGTTCTTCCGCAGGTGGTTTTTCCGCAGCCGGATTCTCCTACCAGCCCAAGCGTCTCTCCCGCCGAAATCTGAAACGACACATCATCTACCGCTTTCAGGGTAAGGCCTTTTCCCACCTCAAAATATTTGCATAAATTCTTTACTTCCAATACATTTCGACTCATGAGAGAACCTCCTTTGCCATAGGATGATGGAGCCAGCAGGCCGCCTGATGTCCGTTGCCAAAATCAGTTACCTCCGGTGCTTCCTCACAACAGATTTCCATACATTTTTCACATCTTGTACAGAATGGGCAGCCCTTCGGCGGAGAAATCAGATCCGGCGGCGTCCCCTCAATGGATTCCAGCTCCTGTTTGTTCTCCAGATCCAGACGCGGAACCGCTTTCAGAAGCGCCTGCGTATACGGATGCTGCGGATTATAAAAGATATCGTCTCTTTCTCCACGTTCCACAATCTTACCCGAATACATTACCACAATTCGTTTTGCAACGCTGGCAACAACTCCCAGATCATGTGTGATCAGGATAACTGCCGTGTTCATTTTCTTTTGCAGTTCTTTAATCAGATCCATGATCTGTGCCTGAATAGTAACATCCAGCGCAGTCGTCGGTTCATCCGCAATCAGCAGCTTCGGCTGACAGGCAAATGCGATCGCGATCATGGCGCGCTGTCTCATACCGCCGGAAAACTCATGCGGATACTGCTTTACACGCGCCTCCGCATTAGGAATACCAACCATCTGCAAAAGATTAACCGCCTCTTTGAGCGCCTCGCTCTTTGACATTTTTCTGTGCATCATCAGATTTTCCACAATCTGTTTCCCAACCGTCATGGTTGGGTTCAGGGACGCCAGCGCATCCTGAAAAATAATGGATACTTCGCCGCCGCGGTATTCGCTCAGTTCTTTTTTATTAAACCGCAGAATATCCTTCCCTTTATAACGGATCTTACTGCCTTCCTTGATCTCTCCCGGCGGTGTTTTGATCAGACGCATAATGGATTTTGCCGTAACCGATTTTCCGCAGCCGGATTCTCCCACGATCGCTACCGCTTCTCCTTCTTCCACATCAAAAGAAACGCCGCGAACAGACTGCACTTCTCCGGCATACGTATGGTAAGACACCCGCAAATTATCTACTTCCAATATTTTCTTCATTTTCTCTCCTCCTACTGGCGAAGTTTCGGATCAAGCGCATCACGAAGTCCGTCACCGAATAAGTTAAACGCAAGTACAATAATACACAATACCAGCGCCGGCCAGAAAATCTGATACGGGTACAGATCCATCACCGACTGTCCATTGGAAATCAATACGCCAAGGCTGATAACCGGCTCTTTCAATCCCATACCCAGGAAGCTTAAAGACGCTTCCGTAAAAATATAACTCGGTATACTGGTCGCCACATTCAGGATCAAAATACTGAGCGTATTTGGAATCAGATGCTTTCTGATGATCCAGGAAGGACTTGCACCAAGCGTCTCCGCCGCCATAACATACTCAGATTCCCGCAGCTGCATAATCATACCGCGCATCTGTCTGGCAGTACCGCACCATGAGGTAAGGCACATTGCAACCAACAGCGCGCCCATATTCTGTCCCAGTACCATCATAATCAAAAGTGTAACCAGAAGAGACGGAATAGAGGTAAGAATCTCCACAATTCGCATCATTACTTCATCGACCCAGCCGCCAAAATACGCCATTATGCCGCCGTACGCACAACCGACCACAATCTGGATGCCCGTGCAGGCAATCGCAACAACCAGGGAAGCGCGCGCTCCGATACAGACGCGCGAGAAAATATCCCTTCCTAGAATATCGGTGCCAAACCAGTATTTCCCATCCGCCGCTTTATTTTTCATAAGCGCGCTGATTTCTACATAATTCTCACCGCTGATCGTCGGTCCCAGCAGCATAAACAGTACCGATAACGCCAGTAAAATCATTGAAAAAACCGCAATCGGATTCTTCCGAAGACGTCTCCACGCATCCTGCCAGTAGGTTACGGTCGGACGCACCATTGCGTCAGAATCAAACCTGCTGCGGTCTGCCCGTTTAAATTTTTCTTTTGTTAATTCTGCCATGTGCTCGCCTCCTACTTCTTGCCGCCGTGGATACGGATTCGCGGATCTACAACGGTATACAAAATATCTGTAATAAATACGACTGCAATATAAAGCGCCGCCGTGATAACGGTCTGTCCCATAACGATACATACGTCACGGCCGCTGACCGCTTCGACATAATATTTTCCGAAGCCCGGAATAACAAAGATCTTTTCAATAAAGTAAGAGCCTGTGATACACATCGCCACGCTCATCGGCAGCTGCGTAATAACCGGAATAAAGGAGTTGCGCAGCACATGTTTCCGGATGATAGCCCCTTTTGAAAGTCCTTTGGATTCCGCCGTCAGAATATATTCCTGATTCATAACGTCCAGCATGGAGGTTTTCAGCAAACGCGCATAGGAAGCGATATAGCTGAAGCATCCCGTCAGGGTCGGCAGAATTGTATATTTCCATCCTCCAAACCAAAGTGTCTTTAAGTCTCCTTTCGGCCAGCCGATCGTTGGGAACCAGTGCAATTCTCCGGCAAATACCCGCTGCAAAAGAATACCAAAGACCAAATGCGGAACGGATATCAACAGGATCGAGAAAAATACGATCGCATAATCCGCCCATGTTCCCTTCCTCGTAGCCGCAATCACGCCGAGCAGCAATCCCAGACCTACTCCGAGGATCATCTGCTGTAATCCCAGACGTGCCGATACCGGCCCCTTTTCTCTGATAATATCCGAAACTGTTTCTCCTTCATAGATAACAGATTCTCCAAAATCGCCGTGAAGCATTCCCTTCATGGTAATCGTATACCTTTCCAGCAGCGGCTTATCCAATCCGTAACGCTTGTAAAGATTTTCTCTCACCTTCTCCGGCAGTCTGTCCGCTCTTGCCGTTAATGCATCTCCCGGAACCGCAGCCAAAAGAAAGAACGTACCTGTCGCAATCACAAATAATGTAAATAACATTACTACGAATCTTCTTATTGTATACTTCAGCATACTCTTATCCTTTCCCTACATTTATAAAAGGGAGTTCAGCAACAGAACTCCCTTTTATCACCTCTCGTTTCGTATACTCCGGTTTATTTGCCGGAAATATATGCGCGGCTGAATTCATAATTACTTCCAAACATCGGGAATGCCATATCTTTCACATAGCTTTGTACAAAGAACTGCTCGTTTGTGAAGTAGATTGGAGCAATACCGGCCTGTTCGCCTACAAGATTTTTCTCCATTGCCACGTATGTTTCTGCACGTTTTGACATATCGCTTTCTGTTGCCAGCGCGTCAAACATTGCATCGAACTCTTCATTGTGATATCCGCCCATGAATTTTGCATATCCGCTTCCGGTATTGAAAAGTTCCATGAAAGTCATCGGATCATTGTAATCTCCGTTCCATCCCATAAATACCAGATCGTAACGGTTGTTATTTCTTTCATCTACAAACAGGGAGCTGTCTGCACAGATATTTACATTTACCTTTACGCCGACCTTGCTTTCCCATGTCTGCTTAAAGTATTCCTGGATTGCCTGATCCTGAACGGTTGTGCCGGCGGAGATAATGGTAAGTTCCACGTCGCCTGCTGTTCCGCTTACACCTTCTTCTGCCATGCCTTCTTCAAACATCGCTTTCAGACCTTCCGGATCTTCTTTGTACTGTTCATATTCTGCCAAAAGCGGTTCTTCGCCTGCAACAGTTCTGAATTCTTCATCTCCTACCATCATCTCATAAGGAATCAGCCCATATGCCGGTGTGTTTATGCCGCTGTATACCACTTCGTTCATCTCTTCTCTGTTGATTGCAAGAGAGAGCGCTCTACGACATTTTGCGTTGTTCATCAGCCCGGAGAGACCGCCGGTGTGCTGGTTGAAACACATATAGTTACAGCTCGGTGAAGTCTTGGATATATTCACCAGCTGACCGCTCTCGGTAAGTCCCTGCCATTTCTGAATATATTCCGAATTCGCAGATACCGCATCAAGTTCCTTGTTTTCAATAAGAATCGACTGTGTGGAAGCTTCCGGGATCTCTTTTAAGGTAACTTTTGTCAGGTGTACGTTTTCTGCATCCCAGTAATTCGGATTCTTTTCAATCACGATTTCATTTCCCTTTGTGTGTTCAGTGATCATGAACGGGCCGTTGAACACATGCAGGGTGTAGTCTGCGTTATATTTTGTCTGGTCTCCCGCTTTCTCGATCACATCAAGGCGAACCGGATAAAAGCATACATTTGTAAGCTTTTTGATAAAGAACGGAATATTCGCGCGCAGCTGAATCTCCAGCGTTTTGTCATCGATTGCTTTTACGCCGACTTCATCCGCAGTAGCTTCCCCATCGTAATACTCTTCTGCATTTAAGATATCATATGCCATGAAAGAATAAGAGAAACCATTCTCCGGGTTCAAAAGACGTTTAATGGAGTCTACATACTGCTGCGCCGTTACCGGTTCTCCGTCGGACCATTTCTGATCACGGATCTTGAACGTGTAAGTAAGACCATCCTCCGATACGGTGTAGTCCTCGCAGCCTGCATTTGTAACAGCTTCATTGCCGTTTTCATCCGCCATCACGCGGAACAGACCTTCCTGCACATGGCTGAGCAGAACAAATTCGTTTTCATTACGAATATCGTTTACATCCAGCACCTTACAGTCTTTGTTTTCTAATACCAGTTCCTGCACCTCATCCATCGCAGGCGCTTCTTCTGCACCTGCGACAGCAGCCATGGACATAGTCATTGTTGCAGCCATAAAAAGTGCAGCCATTTTCTTCAATTTCATTATTATTGTTCCTCCTTCATTTTGAAATTGTAAGTTTTATATTAAGTCTTTCTATAAATACTTCAATATCGCCGTAAATCCGTCTGTCCTCAGCACTTTCCGCTGACCATGATGTCAATAATTTCTTCGTTTGTCTCGCGCATTCCCTCTTTGCCGAGGCGTCCGACGTTTCGAATCGTCTCGTCCGCGCCGTGCGTCACAATGCCGTCGCCTGCCCGGAACTGTTGGCCCCTTTTGTACATTTCATATCCAAGAATACCCGCATCCGTCGCCACCGCAATCTTTGCCGCGCAGGATGCCTTTGCCCCGTCGCAGACGATTCCCGAGGTGATCGCCAGCGCGTTCACAACTGTATGGGTGATTTCCTTATAACCCCCGCCAAGAAGATAGGCAATGCCGGTACCTGCAGCCGCTCCTGCACAGACCGCGCCACAGTAAGCGCTCAATCTGCCAATGCCTGTTTTCTGATGAATCGCTACCAGATTAGAAAGCGCAAGCGCGCGATACAGTTTTTCTTCACTCACCCGCAGTTCCTTTGCATATTCGATCACGGGTATAGAACAAGTCATACCCTGATTACCGCTTCCCGAATTGATAATGACCGGCAATTCGCAACCGCTCATCCGCGCATCCGAGCCAGCCGCCGCTTTGGCCTTCGCCCTTGTACGGACGCTGTCTCCCTCTACATCCAAAAGAACGCTGCCGATATTTGCTCCGTAATTGCCGCGAAGCCCTTCCTCGGCGATTGCCGTATTGTATTCAATCTGTTTTTGGAGTACTTCACGGATATCCGCAATGTCCACCGTATCGGCAAACTCCAGAATTCCTTCCATGTCAAGGAGCGAACGGTCTGTCAGTCCTTTTTCTCCCTCGTCCGCCACCTCAGTCTCTAAAAGCTTTTCTCCGTTTTTCTCAATCAGTACAATATTCGTATGGTAATTGGCAATACGAACTTTTGCGTATTCCTCTTTAGCCGATACTGTTACCACGATTTCAAAAGTCAGACCGTGATCGATGTGCTTTACCTCTATCGGAACCCGTGTCATAACCTCTTTTATCGCCCTGATTTCCTCTTTTGTAACGAAAGAAATGACTTCCAGTTTTTTTTCTGCTTTACCGGCTACAATCCCCGCTACCGCTGCCGCCGGAATCCCCTTTAACTGATCCGTATTCGGAACAATAACGGATTTCACGTTTTTTATAATACTTCCGCTGGCCTCGATCACAACCCGCTCCGGGAGCCGCCCCAGCACTTCTCTTGCCTTTGCCGCAGCATACGCCAGTGCAATCGGTTCCGTACACCCCATGGCCGGCACAAGCTCTTCTTTCAGAATCTGAACGTAGGCTTGGTATCTTTTGTCTGTCTTTTCCATTTTTCTTCCTTCCCTGTATGCCCAATACCACTATCGGCAATAGTAGAATTATATTCTATTATAGCCATATTTGTCAATATCGCATTCTCAGCTTTCCAACATTTTTGTAACTATTGCACAATTTCTTTATCGTTTTCTCCATCCACGGGAAGTATCACTCCAACGCTCTATCATTGAATCAAATATTAGTGCGCTGCACTTATTCTGAATGATAAAATTTGTTCGAAAACCAATCTGCCTGTTCGTAAAGAGGTGTCGTATGAAATCCACAGCCAAAATCTAAACCCGGTCTTGAATGTCTTATATCTGGCACAACATTTTCCAGCCATAATTCATGATACAGCATAACAGTTTTCTTTCCTCAAATTTTTAAAAATATTACAGCCGAGTGCCAACGGCACCCGGCTGTAATCAGCGTTTCATTAACCCCGTACTTATACACTACCAATTCAAAAGTAAAATAAACAACGCTCCTTGAACACTTCGATTCTGGAATCCTTCTGCTACCGCTTTTTCAGTATGATACCAATCAGGGAACGGAGCGCGACGATCCATCGCGCACACTGCCTCCCACATCGTATCGATAATCGCATTTCGATACGTTTCATTTTCTGTCAGAACAGCCGTCCACATCTCCCAATCACTCTTCGTATAATCACACCGGGAGTCCAGCGGAATTCCATACGGATTCATCTTTGTCAAATAATAAGCCACCTCTGTCTCAGCAATCTTTTCATCAAAAACATGTAGGTCTAAAAGTTTATCCCAAACAAGATTATACTTCAAACTCCAGCTCTCTTTTTCCTGGAAGGTCAGACTGTAATGGTCTCCCGCAAAAGCTTCCTGTTCCCATTTTGCAGCTAATTCTTTCGCCTTTTTCGTATAGTACACAGCTTTTTCCGTTTCGCCAAGTTCACCCAGCACTTTTCCCCATGCCGCAATGCCAAGGATTCCTTTGACAGCCAAATTACAATTATGCGCTAAATGTCCGGCAAAATCATCCGTACACAACTGGTTTTCCGGATTCCATCCAACTTTTACCAGATAGTCTGCCCACTGCGCAAGAATTTTTCTATTTTTTTCCGCATAAGCATAGCTTCCCTCTGCTTTACAGATTGCAGCTGCACATAAAAGCATATTTCCACATTCTTCTACCGGCATCTGACTATGTTCATCCAACACATGGATTTTTCGATCCAAACCATATACCTGCCCATTTGCCAATGGATATTGCCCTACATCATGCGGCGCATATTCAAACGGCCAAAGTCCCCGATTTACCATATGGAAAATGGGATTCAACATCCCTTTTACAAGCTGCGGACAATACTTCAAATATAATGGGATTGACGGATACGTAACATCTACGGTTCCAATACAGCCATTACTGTAACATTCTTTCGAAAGAAACTGAATCTCACCATCTACACTGATCAGTTTGTGTGCTGCAATAGACTCTCTGTACGCCACACACAAAATATCATAATATTTTTGACCGTAAACCATTGCCTCCTGTTTCAGTTCACTGTCAAAAGCCGTTGCTTTCTCCACAATGTCCTCATACTCACAAATCGCTTTTTTCAGAACCTGTGCAAACGTATCTCCATCCTTTTTCCAATATGCCTCTGCATTTCTTCCAAAATATTGGATAGAACAAATGTCATCATACGCAACACAAACCATACCGCACATCGTTTTATCTGCTTTTATCTTACCAGCGCGCACACATCCGAGAGACGGATATCCCACACATACTGCTTGAACCGGATCTACGTTTCGAGTCATTTTTCCATTCAATCTGGTCAGCTGCGGATTCACACCACCGCTCCATTCATTGCCACCCCAGATCCATTTTTTCTTATCCGCGGTGTTCATGATCATATATGTATGTTCCGGCGCCGCCAAATGCAACCATCCCCAATCAATCCGCATATCATCTCCGGATTTCGTCAGCATATCGCTCTCGCCTCTGCCGCAGAAAATGCCGAATTCATCTTCACCGAATTCTACCTTCTGATCACTCGTATTGACCGCCGCTTCCGCACTGATGTCCAGATAAATCTGAACGTCATGCTCCTGACCGTCGCCGGCGGAGATTTCATAGGAAATATACGATACCGGTCTGCTCATCAGCATCAAATCACTCAAAAGAAGTGGAGAAAAAAATTCCACCTTTAAAGTAACCTGTTGATTTTCAAACATATATGTCGTTTTTGTTGGTGTTAACTCTACTGATTTCTGTAATAAGTGTTCCGGTTCCAGATAATAATTTTCATTATCCAGTTCTGTTTTCCCCATAAAACCATACCACTTACCATCTACCTGCAGATAACCCGTCATCGCATTTCTTTTTCCTGTCCAGTGTCTCGGAGCATCCTCATACAGATGATGTGTAAATGACCAGATATTAAAATACGGATCAATCGTCACCAGCGGAATCGCTCTTGGTAAAAAATCTTTTTCTTTCTCAATCATACCCTCCCTGTTATTTCAGCAACAACCAGATTGTCAGTTCTGTAATACTTTTATTCATTTTGGCAAAACACGGGATTAGTGTCAATTCGATTGCTTCCTCTTCAAGAGAAAGAAAAGATGCCTCCCCGGACTCCCGTCCAAAGAAGCATCTTTCTTTTTCAAACTGCCACGTCTATTCCAGATACAAAAACGGATCCACCGGCTGACCGTCTTTTTCCATCTGGAAATACAGATTTGCGCCTTCTTCCACAAAATACTTCGTCGGCTCACTGATATAGCCCAGAAGCTGTCCCTGCTCTACCACATCTCCTTCGGCAACCGCAACTTCCTTCAGCTGACCATAGGTCAGGTTGTAATTATCACCGATATTCAACTTCAGTGTCGTTCCGGTCTCCTCATTGACGCTGACAGATTCCACGATTCCTTTCGCAGAAGCAATTACCTGATTGCCCACCTCGCTGCTGATGATCAGCGCCGGATTATACTTGTACTGATTCAGAGTTTTAAAATAAACAGTGTTATTCATATTAAAATCCATTAAAATCGTGCCTGCCGCAGGCCAAGTTAAAAGTGAGTCTTCCGTAAACTGCACAGTCGGCTGAATCTGCGCCTGTACATTTCCTGCATTAGCGGAAACTGCCGTTTCTGTTTCTTCTGACGGAACAGGCACACTTTCATTCTGACCGTAGGGAGCTGCATCCAGTTCATTTGCATCGGTGTAATCCTTCGCTGTATTTCGGTTTATTTCGATGCCGTTTTGCGGTATATCCAATTCCGCGGTAATATCAGAACCCGCTGCTTCCAGATTTTTTTCCTCTGTCTCTGCTTCCTTCGGTGTTTCCAACATCTGCTGTCGTTCCTGATAGTTGGTCTGATAAGTCGCAAACGCAACTGCCCCAACCAGACAAAGCGTCATCACTCCCAAAGTTCCTTTGCTCTTTAAAAAACGTACAAACTTTTCTTTCTGCATTCTTGTCACCTCATTTATGTTCAATGTGTTTCTACACATAGCTTTTCCATAAATGAGTAATTTATGCAAAGAACTTATTTCTGCGTCACTTGCACATCCTTAAAAAAATACGTCAGAATATCTATGTAATCCTTATTTGCAAGCGCCATCTGCTGTGCGGTATACTGACTCATACCAATCCCATGCCCGATACCGAAAATCTCCAGGAAAACATCGTTTTCCGTTTTCATGATTTCAAATGCAGAGGATGGAAGCCCCAAAAGAATACGAAATTCTTCCCCGGACATCACGCCTTCGTCCGTTTCAATCTGCAGTACATATCCAGCTCTGTCTTTCTCGAGAATTTTCAGATCAGCCCAGGAATCGTCTATCTGGATGGTCTGTTTTGCGTCCGGCATCGTTTCATCCGCAGGACAGACCCTGGATACCAGATACGGATAATTCTCCTTTAAAAAAGTATCGTTTCCGTCCCTTGTTTTCCCGGTACTCACCGCATGAAAAGAAGCCATGATCGGCTCGTCCTCCCAGGTAAGAATCTTTCCATTTGTTTCTTTCTGCGCACGAAGAAACTTTTCCGATGCCCCGGCGCGCTCCAATTCCGTCATTGTAACAAATTTTTGTTCCTTGCTTTCTCCGCTTTCCCGCAGCTGTCGGTATAAATTTGTTCTGGCAATTACCATCTGTGCCTTTATCGCCTCAATGTCATATCCGAACGGAATCTGCGATGCCGTCACACCGATCACATATTCTTCCAAGTCCAATTCCAGTGTGCCGCTGTTTGTTTTCACCGTAATATAATCCGCCTCATTTTTTATTGTCCGATAAATCTCCTCCATACGCCCGCTCAAAAGAAGTGTCAACGCGCAGGGCAGTACCAGACTGATCAAAACGATTGTTAAAATGTTCTCTGCTCGTTTCTTTAAAACATATCCTCTCATATAAATTCCTCTCCATTCTGCACAGTAAAACACGAAAAACAGGTACTTCTGCAATTAGATGATTCATTCCTCATTTCTGCAAAAGCCCTGTATATTTTGTTTTCTGCTATAACTATATGAGCAGATCTTCTAAATTATGCCGTCAAATCAGTAATTTTCCGGTTTTATCTGGAAAAATGCCTGTTCATGTGCGCAAACCGGACATTTTTCGGGCGCCTTCCTGCCAATAAAAATATGACCGCATTTGCGGCACTGCCAGATTGTATCCCCGTCTCTGGAAAATACAAGACCATCTTCTACATTCTTCAGCAGTTTGCGGTAACGTTCTTCATGCTCCTTTTCCACCCTTGCCACCAATTCAAACTTTGCGGCAATTTCTGTAAATCCTTCCTCCCTCGCCTCTTTTGCCATGCGGCTGTACATATCTGTCCACTCAAAATTTTCACCGTTCGCTGCCGCCAGTAAATTTTCAGCAGTTCCCTCAATCTCCCCGCCGCAGATATATTGAAACCACTGCTTTGCATGCGCGCGTTCATTTTCTGCGGTTTCCTCAAAAATCGCCGCGATCTGCTGATAACCCTCCTTTCGCGCCTTCGCTGCATAATAGGTATACTTATTTGTCGCCATACTTTCCCCGGCAAACGCCTCCAACAGATTTTTTTCCGTTTTGCTGCCTTTTAATTCCATAAAAAATCCTCCTTATAAGACCACGTTTTGTGTCCTATAAGGAGGATGCCCTCTTTTGGGAAATTTATACAGTTCTTTTTATTTCGCTGCAATCTTTACTTTTTCCAGATGCCAGATATCGTCCACATACTGCTGAATTGTTCTGTCAGAAGTAAACTTGCCGCTGCATGCCACGTTCAAGATAGCCATCTTTGCCCATCTTTCTTCATCACGGTATGCTTCCTCTACCTTCTTCTGCGCTTCTGCGTATGCTTTGAAATCCGCCAGAATAAAGTAAGTGTCTGCTCTGTCGCTGCTCTTTGTATTCAACAGAGAATCATAGATATCACGGAATCTTTCCGGATCATCCTTAGAATATTCTCCGTTGATCAGCTGCATCAGCACACGGCGAATATCCTGATCACTGTTGAAGATATTTTCCGGATAGTAACCGCCGTTGTTCTCATAATTAATAACTTCATCCGGTGACAGACCGAAAATAAACGCGTTTTCCGCACCGACTTCCTCGACGATTTCCACGTTCGCACCATCCCAAGTACCCAGAGTCGGAGCGCCATTGAGCATAAATTTCATATTTCCGGTTCCGGAAGCTTCCTTAGACGCAGTAGAAATCTGCTCTGAAACATCTGCCGCCGCAAAAATCCATTCTGCATTGGATACACGATAATCTTCGATGAATACAACCTTCAGCTTGTTATTGATAGACGCATCATTATTAATCACTTCCGCAACAGAATTGATCAGCTTGATCGTCAGTTTCGCGCGTCTGTAACCTGCTGCCGCCTTTGCGCCGAAGATAAATGTTCTCGGATAGAAATCCATTTCCGGATGATCTTTAATTTGGTTATACAGATACATCACATGCAGAATATTCATCAGCTGACGTTTATACTCATGCAGTCTCTTTACCTGTACGTCAAAAATCGAACGCGGATTTACTTCAATACCATTGTGCTCCAGGATATATTTCGCCAGACGCACTTTGTTCTGGTATTTGATATTCATAAATTCCTGCTGCGCTTTCTTATCGTCCGCATACACTTTCAGCTTTGCGATCTGCGGCAGATCTGTGATCCATTCGCTGCCGATATGATCCGTCACCCAGTTTGCAAGCAGTGGGTTGCCGTGAAGCAGGAAACGTCTCTGCGTGATACCGTTTGTCTTATTATTAAATTTCTCCGGCATCATCTCATAGAAATCTTTCAAAGTCTCCTTTTTCAAAATTTCTGTATGCAGTGCAGCCACGCCGTTTACAGAATAACCTGCCGCAATAGCCAGATGCGCCATCTTCACCTGTCCGTCAAAGATAATCGCCATCTTGCGCACTTTTTCAAAATTGCCCGGATACTTTGCCTCAATTTCCATCACAAAACGACGGTTGATTTCTTCGATGATCTGGTAGATACGCGGAAGCAGTCTGGAAAACAGTTCCATCGGCCATTTTTCCAATGCTTCTGCCATGATCGTATGGTTGGTATAAGCACAAGTCTTAGTCGTAACATCCCATGCCTCTTCCCAGGTCAGTCCTTCTTCGTCCAGAAGGATACGCATTAATTCTGCGATCGCTACCGTCGGATGTGTATCATTCAGCTGAAAAGTAGCCTTTTCATAGAATTTGCGGATGTCACTGTGATTTTTCTTATATTTTTCAATCGCAGCCTGAACACTCGCAGAGATGAAGAAATACTGCTGTTTCAGACGCAGTTCTTTACCGGCATAATGATTATCGTTCGGATAAAGAACCTCTACGATATTGCGAGCCAGATTTTCCTGTTCTACTGCCTTATGGTAATCGCCCTTGTCAAAGGAATCGAGCTGGAATTCGCTGATTGCCTCTGCGTCCCAGATACGAAGCGTATTGACAATGCGGTTGTTATAACCTACGATCGGGAAATCGTACGGTACCGCGCGTACAGACTGATATCCCTCCTGAATAAACTTATTACGTCCGGTACTCGGATCATATTCTACACGAACATAACCGCCGAATTTTACTTCTTTCGCATATTCCGGGCGGCGCAGTTCGAACGGATTTCCATCTTTTAACCAGTTGTCCGGTACTTCCACCTGAAAGCCGTTTTCAATCTTCTGTTTAAACATACCATAACGGTAACGAATACCACAGCCGTATGCCGGATAACCAAGGGAAGCCAGAGAATCCAGGAAGCACGCTGCCAGACGGCCAAGACCGCCGTTTCCAAGCGCCGCATCCGGCTCCTGATCCTCGATCACATTTAAATCAAAACCAATCTCTGCCAGAGCTTCTTTTACCTCATCGTACTCTGTCAGATTGATCAGGTTGTTGCCCAGCGCGCGTCCCATCAAAAATTCCATGGACATGTAGTATACATACTTCGGGTCTTCTTTTTCGTACTGCTCCTGCGTTGCCAGCCAGTTATCAATGATAGTATCCTTTACCGTATAAGATACCGCCTGAAAAATCTGCTGCTGCGTCGCCTCATCCAGATTTTTGCGGTAAAGCGCTTTTACATTCGCTTTTACATCCGCGATAAACTGTTTCTTATCAAATTTTTTCGCTGCCATTTGCTTCTCCTTCCAGTTACTGTTTCTCTACTGCCAGGGTTACTGCCTCGCCGTTAATATTCCATTCTTTCACATAACCGCGTGTTTCACCCAAAATCATATCATTTGCAAGCACCTCAGACTTGATCTGTTCCGCGTTATTTTTCAAAACAGTCTCAATCTTCTCATTACCTGCTGCCAAAACAAGAATTCTGTCTGTCACTTCAAAGCCAGCCTCTTTTCTCATTGTCTGCACTTTGCTTACCAGTTCTCTGACAAAGCCCTCTTCGATCAGTTCCGGGGTCAGCGTCGTTTCCAGAACAACAGTAATCTCGTTATCCTGCTCTGTCATATATCCCTCAGATTGTGCCGTTTCAATGAGTAAATCCTCTTCCGATAGTACAACAGTCTCGCCGTTAATGTCAAGGCGGATTGCACCTGTCTCCTTAAGCTCTGCCATCGCTTTTTTACCGTCCAGATTTGGAAGCACCTGACGGATACCGCCGAGAAGCTTGCCATATTTCGGTCCGACCGTTTTCAGCTGCGGTTTGAAGCTGTAAGAAACAAAACCTTCTACATCATTTGTAAACGTAACCTTCTTAGTATTCAATTCCTCGCGGATGATATCCGCAAAATATTCGGACAGCGCTTCCGGAGCCTTTACAAACATATTTGCGATCGGCTGACGATTCTTGATATTCGCCGCATTTCTGGCCGCGCGTCCCATCACAACAATTTTCAGAACTTCATCCATGCTGGCTTCCAGCTCTTTGTCGATCATCGAAGCATCCACTGTCGGGAAATCACACAGATGTACGCTCTCCGGCGCATTTTTATCAATGCTGCATACCAGATTGCGATAGATATCTTCTGTCATGAACGGCACCATCGGAGCCGCCGCCTTTGCCACATTTACCAGAGCTGTGTACAGCGTCATATAAGCGTTGATCTTATCCTGCTCCATGCCCTTTGCCCAGAAACGCTCACGGCTGCGGCGCACGTACCAGTTACTCATATCATCGACAAATTCCTGAAGCGCTCTTGCGGCCTCCGGAATACGGTAATTTCCAAGATGATCATCTACTGCCTGGATCATGGAATTCATCTTGGAAAGAAGCCACTTATCCATTACAGAAAGCTTATCATATTCCAATGTATATTTTGTCGCGTCAAAATTATCAATATTCGCATACAGAACGAAAAACGCATAGGTATTCCACAGGGTTCCCATAAATTTACGCTGGCCTTCCTGTACAACTTTTCCATGGAAACGATTCGGCAGCCACGGAGCGCTGTTGATATAGAAATACCAGCGGATCGCGTCTGCACCGTAGGTTTCCAGCGCGTCAAACGGGTCAACCGCATTTCCTTTGGATTTACTCATTTTCTGACCGTTTTCATCCTGCACATGACCCAGAACGATTACGTTCTCATACGGAGCCTTGTTAAACAGTAGCGTGGATTCTGCCAACAGCGAATAGAACCAGCCGCGTGTCTGGTCAACTGCCTCAGAGATAAATTTCGCCGGGAACTGCTGTTCAAATACTTCCTTATTTTCAAACGGATAGTGATGCTGCGCAAACGGCATCGCGCCGGAATCAAACCAGCAGTCAATCACTTCCGGTACGCGGTGCATCGGTTTGCCGCACTTCGGACAGGTAATCGTAATCTCATCGATATATGGTCTGTGCAGTTCAACCGTCTTTGCCGCCTCATTGCCGCTCATTTCATATAATTCCTGACGACTTCCGATGCTGTGCTGATGTCCGCATTCACATTCCCAGATATTTAACGGTGTTCCCCAGTAACGGTTACGGGAAATACCCCAGTCCTGTACGTTTTCCAGCCATGCGCCAAAGCGTCCGCTTCCAATGCCCTCCGGAATCCAGTTGATCGTTTTATTGTTACGGATCAGATCATCTTTCACTGCCGTCATCTTGATAAACCATGATTCACGCGCATAGTAAAGAAGCGGTGTATCACATCTCCAGCAATGCGGATATTCATGTTCAAATTTCGGAGCGTCAAAAAGCAGTCCTCTGGCCTCAAGATCCTTTAATACCTCCGGATCTGCTTTCTTTACAAACAAACCGCCGAACGGTGTTTCCGGCGACATCTGACCTTTGCCGTCCACCATCTGCACGAACGGCAGATCGTACATACGGCCGACTCTGGCATCATCTTCACCAAATGCCGGGGCAATATGAACCACACCGGTACCATCGCTCAAAGTAACATAGTTTTCGCAGGTTACAAAGTGCGCTTTTTTATTCTGTTTCTTTGCCAAAACGTCCGCGCATTCGTACAGCGGTTCATATTCTTTGTATTCCAGATCCTTTCCGACATATTTTTCCAGAATTTCGTATGCCGGAGTATCTTCACTTCCGAGACCGCCAAGAACCTTATCCAGCAGAGCCTCTGCCATATAGTAAACATTTCCGTCAGCTGCTTTTACCTTTACATAAGATTCATCCGGATTCACACAAAGCGCCACGTTGGACGGCAATGTCCACGGTGTTGTCGTCCACGCAAGAATATAAGCATCTTCATTTCTTACTTTAAAGCGGACTACTGCAGAACGTTCTTTCACAGTCTTGTAGCCCTGCGCCACTTCCTGTGCGGAAAGCGGAGTACCGCAGCGCGGACAGTACGGCACGATCTTAAATCCTTTATATAAGAGACCTTTGTCCCAGATCTGTTTTAACGCCCACCATTCGGACTCAATATAATTATCATGATATGTTACATATGGATCATCCATATCGGCCCAGAAACCGACCGTACCGGAGAAGTCCTCCCACATACCTTTGTATTTCCAGACACTTTCTTTACACTTGTCAATAAATGGTTCCAGACCATACTCTTCAATCTGCTCTTTTCCGTCAAGCCCCAAAAGTTTTTCCACTTCCAGCTCCACCGGCAGACCGTGTGTATCCCAGCCGGCTTTACGCGGAACCATATTTCCCTTCATCGTCTGATAACGCGGGATCATATCCTTAATAACACGTGTCAGCACATGACCGATATGCGGCTTGCCGTTTGCCGTAGGCGGACCGTCATAAAACGTATAAGTCGGACCGTCTTTACGATTTTCCATACTTTTTTCAAAAATGTGGTTCTCTTTCCAGAACTTTTCAATGTTTTTCTCTCTGTCAACAAATTTTAAGTCAGTTGAAACTTTTTCGTACATGTAAAACTCCTTTCTGAGGTAGGTAACTCAAAAGAGGCCCTCATCCGTAAAAGGACGAGAGCCTCGCTATACCACCTGTTACAATTACTCCGCTCCGGCATATACCGTAGCCTTATAGTCGTTCCCGATAACGGGGGGAAGAACCGTCAGAATCTACTTATCAGCCACAAACGGCAATTTCAATCCCGATGCTCAGAAGTGATCTTCCATCTGTCTTACTTGCTCCGGGCTTTCACCTTTCCCCGGCTCGCTGCGGCTTTCATGACAAATGTACTGTCTTCGTCATTGCATACATACTGTTTAGTTGTATTTCTGTTCTTTAATATAGCGTAAGAATGCCGTAAAGTCAAGGAGTATTCAAGAAAACCTTGCTCCAGAGTCCTTGATTTTATCTAAATTTTTCTGTTTTAAGACAACTTTCTAAAAAAATTATAACCTGTCCTTCCTCACTTGCATTTTTTGCCTGAATTCGCTATACTGTAGCTTGTGGGAATTACAGCAGTCCCATACAATTTGATACTGACAGAAAGAGGTGTAATTTATGGGACGCTTTTTTAATATGGACAGCGGTCTATTCCGTTTCCTTTCCCGTCTTGCTGATTTAATGATTCTGAATATTCTTTTTCTTTTAACCTGTATCCCAATTGTAACGATTGGCGCATCATGTACCGCTCTTTATTATGTGACTATGAAAATGGCTCGCGACGAAGACGCTTACATCGCCCGCAGTTACTTTAAGTCTTTCAAAGAAAACTTCAAACAGGCGACGATCATCTGGGTCGTGGCTCTGCTGCTGATTGTTCTGCTGTTTTTTGATTTCCAGATTTTAAGCGTTATGACAGCCAGCTTTGTAACTGTCATCAGAATCGCCCTGATTTCCGTTTCACTGGTTATGGCAATGGTTTTGTTATATACCTTCCCTGTGTTGGCAAAGTTTTATAACTCCATAAAAAACACTGTAAAAAATGCGTTTTTTATGTCCATCCGTCATTTTCCGAAAACACTCCTGATGCTCGTTATCAGCGTCGGCGCAGTAGTACTGACATTCCTTTCCGCGTTTACTCTGACGTGGGGTATTTTGATCTGGATGATGTTCGGATTCGCGCTGATTTCCTATCTGCATGCCCGCTTCTTTGTGAAGATTTTTGACATGTATATTTCGGAAAATCAAGAGGAAGAGGTAGAAAAAACAGAAGAAGATTACCATGTGGAAAGCGGCGTATTCCAAAACATCGGTACACCGCTCAAAAGAGATGAGAACGGGAATCTTGTTCCGGTAGAAGCAGAAGAACAAACAGATACAGAAACAGAAAAAGACGCTTCCCGCATCGAAGGTGAGGAAGTATAAAAAACAAGAATCAAAAAATGCACCGGTACAATGTGAACCGACCCCCAAAAGTTAGACCAAAAATCTAACGATTGGGAGGTCGGTTTA
>CALDMO010000028.1 GCA_937915375.1 uncultured Marvinbryantia sp. | reverse complement strand
TAGAGCGTTTGGCTACGGACCAAAAGGTCGGGAGTTCGAATCTTCTAACGCACGTGCAAAACCTGTTTTGATAGTGATATCAAAACAGGTTTTTTGTGATATCGGGAAAAATTTTTACATTTTTATATTCCAAAACGCTTCGCAGAATGCACGCCTGTTCAAAGATGACAGTTCTCATTTATTTTGTGCTTCAAATAATGATTGGTTTAGTGTATAGTAGTAAACAGGAGACAAGTAAGTATAAAAGTGGGGAACTGTTATGAGTTTAAATAGTACGCCGTCCGGTGAACGTGTACACATTGGCTTTTTTGGTCGACGCAATGCGGGAAAATCGAGTGTGGTTAATGCGATAACGGGCCAAAATCTTTCTGTGGTGTCGGAGGTGCTTGGCACAACGACGGATCCGGTCAGTAAGGCAATGGAACTGCCCCCGGTCGGACCAGTGTTGATAATCGATACGCCGGGCTATGACGATGTGGGAAGTCTTGGCGAACAGCGTGTTGCCAGAACGAAGAGAATCTTAAATAAAACGGATGTGGCTGTTTTGGTGGTGGATGCCGGAGCGGGCCTCACAGAAAGTGAACAAGAATTGCTGACACTTTTCGGTGATAAAAAGATTCCGTATTTAATCGTTTATAATAAAATTGATCTTTTAAAAGACTTGCCGCAGCCACAGGAGCAT
Organism: uncultured Marvinbryantia sp.; assembly: GCA_937915375.1. GTDB lineage: Bacteria > Bacillota > Clostridia > Lachnospirales > Lachnospiraceae > Marvinbryantia. Next base: position 33,919 of record CALDMO010000028.1, on the reverse strand, counting down.
GCGTTTTATGTCAGCGCGCTGCAGAAAAGGAACATTGAGGAACTGAAAAATCGGATCGCCGAATTGGCAGAGATTCCGCAAAAGGAGAAGTATCTGGTCGGTGATCAGGTTGGTGTGGGAGATTTTGTGCTTTTGGTGACGCCAATTGACAAGGCGGCACCAAAAGGCCGCCTGATCCTGCCGCAGCAGCAGACGATCCGCGATCTTTTGGAGGCGGGAGCAGTGCCGATTGTGACAAGGGAGAGCGAAATGATGCAGACCTTGGGTGAAATTGGTAAAGCGCCAAAACTTGTGATTACAGACAGTCAGGTATTCGGACGCGTTGCAGAAGAGATTCCCAAAGAAATACCACTGACGTCCTTTTCCATTCTGATGGCACGTTATAAGGGGACGCTGAGAGAAGCAGTGTGCGGCGCGGCGCGGATAGATACTTTAAAAGATGGGGATATGGTACTGATTTCGGAGGGCTGTACGCATCACAGGCAGTGTGAGGACATTGGCACAGTAAAACTGCCGCGGTGGCTGGAGGATTATACCGACAGCAGGCTGCGATTCGCATTTTCATCTGGAACAGAATTTCCGGAAAAATTATCATCTTATCAGTTGATTATTCATTGCGGAGGATGTATGCTTAATGAGAGAGAAATGTGCTATCGTATGAAGTGTGCCGCGGATGCTGGGGTGCCGATAACGAATTACGGTACGGCGATCGCTTTTGTGAACGGCATTTTAAAACGGAGCCTAGAACCGTTTCCGGAGCTTCAAAAAATATTAACAGACAGTGAGGAAGGATCATGACAAATACAAAACAGGAAGAATTAAAGAAATTATTGGTATCTACCGATTTTAAAGAGGCAACTTATGCAGAACTTGTGATGCAGGAGTTGATTATTCTGAAAAATTCGTCGGCCACCATGAAAAATAAAGAAACGACAGCAGAAAAGGCAGCAGAGTTTTTTGGAAAAAGAGAAGAATTTTTTGAGTATCTGATCAAACGCCGCCTGCAGAATGCGAAGGAAATGTTTGTGATATTCAGCAAGGCGACTAATTTGCCGTATTTTTGCTGTGATCCGGAGAGTGCTAACGATCAGGTGTGGCTGTTCAGTGATGAAAATTTTGCTAAAAAAGTTGTAGTAACAGAATTGGCAAAGAAACAGCCAGTCAGCATTGTAAAACTGGAAAATAAGCAGTTTTTAAGCTTTTATCTGAGCCTGTTTACGATGGGGATTAACGAACTGCAGATTGACCGTGGTGTGAACACGGTTTGTATTGCTCTGGAATCTTTAGTGAAGAAACCGGATTTTTCCGGACAGCCGGCTGAAAAGCGTCCGGTAGAAAATCCGCAGCTGATTCTGACAGCAGCTTATTTTGCACAGGAGAACGGCAGACCGAAAGAAGAGCGTGACATCGAGAGTATGCGTGAATTAGAAGAAGAGATGATTGTCAATCTGGAAAGAGGCAGAGTTGTGGTGCCGGTACTGGTGCCGGAAGGCGTGGAAAAACCGGAGCCGAAGGATGTGCGGATTCCATACCTGAAGATGCAGAACGGCGATGCATTCCAGCCGGTTTGCTCTGATTTCTTAGAGTTTCAAAAGTTTAACAAAGAAAATAAATTCCGTGCGATCGTAATGGACGGTGGAAAGATTGGAGCAGCGCTGGCTGCGGAGGCAAAAGGAATGATCCTCAATCCGGCCAGCGTGCGCCTGATGATCCCAAGACAAAAGCTGTAGGATCAGATCTGTTTTCCGCGTACATGCGGGATGCGTTCCGGCCATCCGCTGATATTTCCGTTTACGATGGCAGAGAACATGCGCTCTTTGACACCTGGAAATTCCAGATTTAGCTGGCGCAGAAGATTTTTTGCATATTCGCGTTTGGTAAAACCATCTGCTGGGCAGCGGCTTTTTGCTACCGGCAGGTGGTATTTATTTTGGAAACCGATTACATCTGCTTCGCTGACGTACATCAGCGGACGGATAACGGTTAGATCCATGCGGTCCAGATAGGTGCGAGGGGAAAACGAATGGAAGCGGCCCTCGAAGATCAGAGAAAGCAGCATGGTTTCAACGACATCATCCTTGTGATGGGCGTAAGCGACTTTGTTGCAGCCGCGTTCTTTGATGGCGTCGTTTAAGGCGCCTTTGCGCATTTTGGCGCATAAGGAGCAGGGGTTGCTTTCTTTTCGCTGATCAAAAATAATAGAAGCAATCTCTGTTTTTACAACGGTATAAGGAACTTCGAGTGTTTCGCAGAGCTGATGGATCCCGGTCAGGTCAAAGCCTGGATTTCCCAGATCCACTGTAATTGCTTCCAGCGTGAAAGGTTTTGGATAAAATCGCTGCAGTCCGTGCAGCGCATAGAGAAGAGTCAGACTGTCTTTGCCGCCGGAGATACCAACGGCAATTTTGTCGCCTTCTTCAATCATTTGGAATTCGTCAATCGCCTTTCTGGTAAGGCTCATTAATTGCTGTAATTTCATAAATGCTTCTCCTTGACAGTATAGATTTACAGTATAATAACAGACTTGACGGTGCGGTGTCAAATTGTCGGGAGAATCTATGCGGATAGGATTGAAGGAAAAAGTAAAGTATGTTATTCTAAAGAAGTGAGAGAAAACGGGAAAAGCAAAAAGAGAGGCATGTATGTACGATCCGAGATCATTAAAAGCGCAGGAGTTTATCAGCCATGAGGAGATTTTGGCAACGCTTGCTTACGCGCGGAAAAATAAAGAAAATGAGGAGCTGCTCCAGCAGATTATTGACAAGGCAAGGGAGCGAAGAGGATTGTCTCATCGGGAGGCGGCGGTACTTCTGGCCTGTGAGATGGAAGAAAAGAACCAGCAGATCTACGCGCTGGCCGAGCAGATTAAAAAGGATTTTTATGGCAACCGCATTGTGATGTTTGCGCCGCTGTATCTTTCTAATTATTGCATCAACAGCTGCGTATACTGTCCGTATCATATTAAAAACAGACATATCGCCAGAAAGAAGCTGACGCAGGAGGAAATCCGCCGGGAGGTGATCGCCCTACAGGATATGGGACACAAGAGGCTGGCGTTGGAACTTGGGGAAGACCCGGTTCATAATCCGATCGAGTACGTGCTGGAGAGTATGAAGACAATCTACAGCATTCATCATAAAAATGGGGATATCCGCCGTGTCAACGTCAATATTGCCGCGACAACGGTGGAAAATTACCGCAGATTGAAAGAGGCCGGCATCGGCACGTATATTTTATTTCAAGAGACTTATCATAAGGAGAGTTATGAGAGACTGCATCCGGCAGGTCCAAAGCATGATTACACTTATCACACGGAGGCAATGGATCGTGCGATGGAGGGCGGCATTGATGATGTCGGACTAGGCGTTTTATTCGGGCTTGAGCTGTATGAGTATGAGTTTGTTGGGCTTTTGATGCATGCGGAGCATCTGGAAGCTGTGCATGGTGTCGGACCGCACACCATCAGCGTTCCTCGTATCCGCCATGCGGACGATATCGACGCAGATGCATTTGATAATGGAATCGATGACGATACTTTTGCCAAGATTGTTGCGTGCATCCGTATTGCGGTGCCATATACCGGTATGATTGTATCGACAAGGGAGAACCCTAAATGCCGTGAGAGGCTGCTGCATCTGGGCGTATCACAGATCAGCGGCGGTTCCCGTACCAGTGTCGGAGGCTATGCAGAGCCGGAAGCGGAGGAAGAAACTTCAGCGCAGTTTGATGTCAGCGATAACCGCACGTTGGACGAGGTGGTGAATTGGCTGATGCGTCTTGGCTATATACCGAGTTTCTGTACGGCTTGCTATCGTGAAGGGCGTACGGGTGATCGCTTTATGAGTCTTTGTAAAAGCGGACAGATCCAGAATTGCTGTCATCCGAATGCATTGATGACCTTGAAGGAGTACCTGCTTGATTATGCTTCTGAGGATACCAGAAAGATCGGCGAAGAGTTGATTCGACGGGAGATCGAGCATGTGCCGCGAGAAAGGACGAAAGAGATCGCCAAGCAGAATCTGCTTGCGATCGAGAAAGGAAAGAGAGATTTCCGGTTTTGATGTAGACAGGCCGGTTTCTAATAAAAAGATGTTAAGATCAAAAGCGTAGCACAACGTGGTTTATGAACTTTTGAACATGGCATCATAAAAATGAAAAGAGGAGAAGGAAGACATGTATCAGGAAAAAGTAGAAGCTTATATTGACAGCCACATTGAGGAAATGATTGAAGATGTGAAAACCCTTGTGCGCATCGACAGTAAAAAGGGGATGGCCATGCCTGGAAAACCGTTTGGTATCGGACCGGCGCAGGCAATCGAAGCGGCGCAGAAAATGATGGAAAATTATGGGTTTTCGACCAGAAACTACGAAAATTATGTTGTGACTGGGGATTTCAATGATAAGGAAAAGCAGCTGGATATTCTGGCGCATTTGGATATTGTGACGGTAACGCCGGATTGGACGGTGACGCAGCCGTTTGATCCGATTATTGTTGATGGTAAACTGTACGGACGCGGAACCGCTGATGATAAAGGACCGGCGATTGCAGCGCTTTACGCAATGCGTGCGATCAAAGAGTGCGGCATTGATTTAAAGAAAAATGTTCGCCTGATTCTCGGCGCGGATGAGGAGTGCGGTTCTTCCGATCTGGAATATTATTACAGCATTGAAAAAGAGGCGCCGATGAGTTTTACGCCGGATGCGGAGTTCCCGCTGATCAATATTGAAAAAGGCCGTCTGGCAAAAGAGTTTTCGATAAAATTTGAAAAAGAAGAGCTTTCATCTGAGGTTGTGGCATTCCATGGAGGAGATAAGGCTAATGTGGTTCCGGCTAATGCATATGCGCTGATTCGCGGACTTTCCAAAGAGACAGTGGAGGAGGCTGCGTCAAAGGAGACAGACGGAGTTGCATACACGGTAACGGAAGAAAATGGATTGATTAAGGTCGCTGCCAAAGGTGCGGCAGCGCATGCATCTACACCGGAGATGGGAAAAAATGCGGTATGCGCGTTACTTGGACTTCTTTCCCGTTTGCCGTTGGCAGCAGGAAAGAAGCAGACAGCTATTTCGGCCTGTGCGAAACTGTTCCCGACAGCGGATTATCATGGCGCAGCACTTGGCATTGATATGGCGGATGAAATTTCCGGTACTCTGAGCATGAATCTTGGTATTATCAATCTGGAAAATGAGGTGCTGATTGGTGAATTTGACAGCCGCATTCCGCTTTGCGGAACAGATGAGAACGTTACGGAAGTGATCCGTAAAAATATGGCAGAGCATGGCCTTATTCTGGAAGATGGCAAAATGATCGGTGCGCATCATGTACCGGCAGATTCTCCGTTGGTGAAAAGTCTGCTTGACAGCTTTGAAAAATACAGCGGTATCAAGGGCGAGCCGATGGCGATCGGTGGAGGAACCTATGTACATGAACTGGAGCGTGGCGTAGCGTTTGGATGTATGATGGAAGGCGTTGACAATCATATGCACGGTGATGATGAATTTATGGAAATTGATGTGCTGGTGATGAGTGCGAAGATTTTCGCGGATGCGATTTTGAAATTGTGTATGTAGGAATGTTTCTGTTGCGGGCGCCTGCTTTTTCGGGTAAAATGTATATATATACAAAACATGGAAGGAAAAGTGCTCATGAAGATAAAAAATGTGTCCGGAAAACGGGGATGTCAATCGAAATTTAGTATCCGAAGTAAGGGATTCTGAAAGAGAAAAATGTCCGAAAACCGGAAATAAAGGAAAGGTATGTGTCCACTTTATAGGATACAGTTTAGGGGGATTACAATGTCGGATGTGTATGCGAAAATCTTGACAGACAGGTAATATCTGTCTGTTAAATGTACAATATAAATCGCCGGAGCGGCGTATTTGTTTCCAACAGAGAAAATGTTGGGCGAGTACGCTGCTCCGGCGATTCTTGTTTCTGAAACAAAAGGGTAGGCAGAGAAAAGAAAGAACAGGATGAGATGGAAAAAGAAAAAAATTCTGGCGATGCTTTTAAGCGCGGCGGTTTTCTGCCAGACGTTCCCGGCTTATCAGGCGGGCGCGACGGCTTCGCTCTATAAGGCAGAACAAAAAGGGCTGTGCGAACAGCTCCGGGATACTCTGAAGGAATACCGGGACGCGGAGAGTTACGTGATCGCAGCGTACGGGATCGAGAACCAGTCGGGGTATGGCGCGGCTATGCCGATACGCGTGATGGGATATGATTACGGAAATTACCGCCGGCAGCTGCTGGCGGAAAAGAAATGGCTGCATCCGGTTGTCACGATCGTGCTGAACTTCTCGGTAAAGTGGTAGCAAAATTTTTTAAAGAAAAGAGGATGGGAACCGAACCGTTTCAGGGGCGCAAGATGCCGATAAAGCATATCGAAGAGCTGTTGGAGCTGTTCAGTGTGTTCACCGGAGATCGCACTTATGAAGAAATGGTGCCGTATGTCCGGAAAGAACAGGAGAAGGGAAAGTAGATCGACATGTGCTGAGTAGTACAGGGATATATAAACGAAGGGAAAATGCTAGGGCTTGAGCAGGGCAGGCATGAAGGTAAACAGGAAGAAGAGGCGTTAATTGCAAAGATGCTGTTTAAAAACGGAGCATCAATGGATGTAGTAGCAGCCAGCATTCAGTTACTTACTGCCGAAAAACTGCAGGAAATCTATGAGGAAGTCAGGCGGGAAAAACATGACATCCGGCAGTGAAGAAAAGGCTGATTAAATATTTAGAATTTTATCAAAACAGCGGTAGTTATGATGCTATCCGGAACTTAGCTGTATCGGATAAAATTTTAAATAGGAAGAGATTTATTAAGTATAGGTCTTAATTATTTCTTCGGCAATGGTCCGTTTGGCAATACAGCGGTCCATTGCCTGTTTTTCTATATAACGATGAGCCTCTGGCTCACTCATAGAAAGTGCGCTGATTAATATCCATTTTGCTTTATTGACCAGACGGATTTCAGTCATTTTGTCTTCGATGGATAAAGCTTTTTTTTCAGACTGTCTTAAACGTTCTCTGGCACTTTCCATCCAGTTAAGAGCAAGGAGCATGGCAGGCTTTGAGGTAGGTTTTGGAAGCGTGAAGATGCCATATTCAGCAACCTTGTCATGGACATCGGCATGAATATCATTCTTGACAAGAAGCAGTACTGCAGCTTGTCTGGAGGTGCAGATGTCAATCGCAAAACGAGTACCGCTATCATCCCTCAGAGGTGAATTGACAATAATGAAATCAAATGTTGTGTCAGTCAGCATCTTTCTGGCAGCATTGATACTTACGGCTGTACAGACCGGATAATATCGGATATCAGACAGCAGATCTATAAAGGCAGAGGTAAAAGTATTTGTAGAAGACACGATGAGAATACTGTAAATACGTTCTCTTAAACTCATTTTGCTCCCTCCTCTGTTTGTACTGATTTAAATTAGTGATTGCAATAGATATCCAGAATGGTATCTGGTATGTATTTTTTGATGAAATCGCTGTTTACGGCAGCCATACAGGCGGATGTTAAGCTTGCCGGCAGCTGCTTAAAGTTTGCAAGCGTATTCTCGTCCGCTTTATACAGATTGATATCGGCAGGTGGCGGAAGTTCCAGTTCATTTTGAATTCCTTCCAGAACGGCATAAATGATCAGAGCAAAAGCCAGATACGTGTTTGCAGATGGATCCGGGGAACGAAGTTCGATACGCCGATATTCTCCAATCGCGGAAGGAACTCTGACAAGCTGGGAACGGTTTTCACTGGACCATGAGATATACTTCGGAGCTTTGCTGCTGCCAAAACGCTGATAAGAGCTTTCCGTGGGATTTAAAAACAGGGTCATGTCTGAAATTTTATCTAAAATACCGGCGATCAGATGATCCGTACTGTCAGGATGATTAGAAAGCTTCACAGACATATTGATATGAAAACCATTTCCAGGTTTGTTTTCTAATGGTTTTGGACTGAAATCGGCAAAAAGACCATTTCGCCCGGCGACTGTTTTTACAACTGTCTGGAAAGTCAGCGCGTTGTCTGCCGCAGTTAAGGGATCAGAATAACGGAAATCGATTTCATTTTGTCCGGGGCCTTCTTCATGATGTGAACTTTCGGGCTGAATGCCCATCTGTTCCAGAATCAGGCATATTTCACGACGAATGTTTTCACCGCGATCTTCCGGGGCAATATCCATATAAGATGCATTATCATAGGTTGTTTTGGTTGGATTTCCATCCTCGTCCCGATGGAACAGATAAAATTCCTGTTCAGCGCCAAAAAAGAACTGATATCCATGAGATTTTGCTTCCTGAATCGCTTTTTTTAAAAGCGCACGTGTGTCGCATTCAAAAATTTTTCCATCAGGATATGTGATATCGCAAAACATTCTTACCACACGACCATGTTCCGGTCTCCAGGGCAAAGGCATCAGGGTGTCTGCTTCCGGATGAAGGAACAGATCAGAATGAGTTTCATCTCCAAAGCCGGCAATTGCGGATGCGTCAATGGCGATTCCGTACTGAAAAGCACGCGGAAGTTCCTGCGGCATGATGGAAATATTCTTTTGTCTGCCAAACACATCACAGAAGGCAAGGCGGATAAATTTTACATCTTCTTCCTGCACATACTGTATGACCTCTTCTTTTGAATATTTCATAAAAATCTACCTACTTTCTTTGCATGGTTTAAATTCAGTTTGCTACATACATTTGTTTGTATGGGGTTTTACTGTCCGGCGTAATGACTGTAAATGGGGCAGATAAAAATTCATCCGGGGGATATCCGAAATCTGCGCAATATTCCGTCAGATATCCATGAATCTCTGCGAGATCCTCTGATGTCGCGCGTTTTACCGTTACCTGTTTCGGAAAGAGAATACCGCTGCAATCCCCGCGGAGGAACATTTTTCCGCCATGCATTCCGGTACATGGGAAATTGCCGACAATACATTTGCCGTTTTTGTGAAGACCAAGGACAATAATGATACCGCCAGCCTGATATTCCCCCAGAAAACTTCCGGCGCATCCGCCGATGATCATAACAGGAATTTTTTCTTTATACGCTTTCATATGGATTCCGGCACGATATCCGGCATTGCCCTTTACATAAATTTTTCCACCGCGCATGGCATAACCGGCGGCATCTCCAATATTGCCGTGAATCACAATTTTTCCTGCATTCATGGTATCGCCTACCGCGTCCTGAGCATTGGCATTTACAGTAATTTGAGCATTGTTTAAATATGCGCCCAAGGCGTTTCCGGGAATTCCATTGATGATAAGTTTTTTGTCGGACATACCGGCAGCGATAAACCTCTGACCGCAGCAGCCTTCGATCGTATAATTTTGATCGGTTCCTCGCAGCGCTTCATTTACAGCTTTATAATCTAAATTGACAGCATCAATGATTTTCATAGTATACCATACCTCCTGAAAAAATGGTTATCTTTTCTTTGAAAATTAAATGCAGAATTTTTAAAAATCATTCTCCTGCGTGCAAGATGCCGAGTATTTCGAGCTCTTTTTCTGTTAATCCGATTCCACGCAGCATGAGACGGTTTCCTCGCAGCGCTTCAATGGAATTAAGCCCCATACCGCCCATTAATTCTTTGATCTCATGCTTCCAGGCGGTCAGAAGATGAATCAGGCGCTGGCTTCCTGTTTCAGGATCCAGCCTTTTTACAAGTTCCGGGCGTTGGGTTGCAATCCCCCAGTTGCATTTACCGCTTTGACAGGTACGGCAGAGATGACAGCCAAGAGCAAGCAGAGCAGCAGTAGCTACATAGCAGGCATCTGCGCCAAGAGCAATGGCTTTTATCACATCAGAGGCGCTTCGGATACTCCCTCCGACAATCAGCGATACGTTGTTGCGAATGCCTTCATCACGAAGTTGCTGGTCAACGGCGGCAAGCGCCAGTTCAATAGGAATACCAACATTGTCTCGGATTCTGGTAGGAGCAGCTCCGGTGCCTCCGCGGAAACCGTCAATGGCGATGATATCTGCTCCGCTTCGTGCGATGCCGCTGGCAATTGCGGCAATGTTGTGAACCGCAGCGACCTTAACAATTACCGGTTTTTTATATTCAGTCGCTTCTTTCAGAGAGTAGACAAGCTGACGCAAATCTTCAATCGAATAAATATCATGATGGGGAGCCGGAGATATCGCATCAGAACCTTCCGGAATCATGCGGGTGCGCGATACATCTCCGACAATTTTTGCGCCGGGCAGATGGCCGCCAATGCCTGGCTTTGCACCCTGCCCCATTTTAATTTCGATGGCGGCACCTGCTTTCAGATAATCTTCGTGAACCCCAAAACGTCCGGAGGCAACCTGAACGATCGTATGTTCTCCATAGCAGTAAAAATCTTCGTGCAGACCGCCTTCCCCGGTGTTATAAAAAATACCAAGCTCTGTGGCAGCTTTTGCAAGAGACTTGTGGGCGTTATAGCTGATAGAACCGTAGCTCATGGCAGAAAAGAGAACAGGAATAGAAAGTTCCAGCTGCGGCGGAAGTTTGCAGTCCAACGCTCCGTCTGCCGTACGGGTCACCCTTTGAGGTTTAGAACCAAGATATACTCTAGTCTCCATCGGTTCCCGCAAAGGATCAATGGAAGGATTGGTCACCTGTGAGGCGTTGATCAGGAGCTTATCCCAGTATACAGGAAGGGGATTTGGATTTCCCATGGAAGATAAAAGAACACCGCCGCTGTTTGCCTGTTTATAAATCTCATTTATTGTACTGCCTGACCAGTTGGCGTTTTCGCGTAAAGAACAGTCGCTCTTTACGATTTTTAATGCCCGGGTCGGACAAAAAGAAACACAGCGCTGGCAGTTAACGCATTTTGTTTCATCCTGTATCATAACTTTTTGTTCTTCACTGTAGCTATGGACTTTATTCGCGCATTGCCGTTCGCATATTCGACAGGCAATGCATCTGCTTTCATTTCGAATCACTTCAAATTCAGGATAAATAAATTCTATACTCATTAAAATGTACCTTCCTTTATTGTTACAATGACCGGTTCCCCGCCTGCGGGAGACCATATTTTTTCAGCGTCCGGTTCAATCGTTCGGATAGCAGCCTCTTCACTGGCAATAAATACCTTGTCATCTTTTTCGCCGACAACCATGGAGCGCAGCTTTAAGCGGTCATTCAGTGCCATTAGTCCGCCGTCAAACCCGAAAACAATAGAGAAAGGACCGGTGATCAGCAGACTTGGAAACATGGTTCGAAGATAAGTGTGTTTTTTCTGATCTTCGGAATCTTTTTTTGTCGCAATAGTACTCCAGAAAGGAGCTGCAATAACACTTGCAGCTTCACCAAGGGTAAGCTTTTGTATACGGAGCAGATAATCCATGATATAGGTAATAACTTCTGTATCAGTCTGGAGCGTACATTTATATCCAAACATTTCAATAAAACGGCGGTTTGCGTCATAAGAGGAAATCTCTCCATTATGAACGACAGAATAATCAAGCAGCGTAAACGGATGTGCGCCGCCCCACCATCCGGGGGTATTGGTAGGATAACGCCCATGAGCCGTCCAGGAATATCCCTCGTATTCATCCAGCTTATAAAAAAGACCGACATCCTCAGGAAAACCGACCGCTTTGAAGGTTCCCATGTTTTTGCCGCTGGAAAAAACATAAGCGCCATGCAGGTCAGTATTGATTTTCATGACGGTTCTGGCAACAAATTCCTTTTCGTCCATTTGAAATGACGCCAGCATGGATTTTAAAGGAGCAACAAAATATCTCCAGATAATCGGTTCATCTGTAATTGCCGGGATTTTGCGGGTTGGAATTCTCTCAGACTGAACAATTTCAAATCGTTCTTTTAAAAATGCTTCACAGTCTTTTCTTGCAGTACGGCTATGAAAGAACAGATGTAACGCATAAAATGTTTTATATTCAGGATAAATGCCGTAACCGGCAAAGCCTCCGCCTAATCCATTCGAACGGTCATGCATGGGCTTCATGGAATTTGTGATTAGTTCACCAGACATCTTAGTTCCGTTTCTGGAAATAACGGCAGAAATCGCGCAGCCGGAAGGAATTCTGATCTGACCTTCCATCTTCATAAATGCTACCTCCCTTTCAGATAGAAATCAAAAATAAAAGCAAAGGCATCCACTTTAAGAACAGATACTTACTGCTCCTAAAATGAACACCTTTGCTCATATTTAATATATATATACAGCGAATGGCAGGTTTTGTCAAGAGACAAGAAAAAGAATGTGGTTATTCTACATGCGGAAGTCTGTTACGACAGCATTCTAATTCTTCGTCAGTCGGTATAGAATCATCCATTTGATGATTGTGGAATTTCTCATAAGCGACCATATCAAAGTAGCCAGTACCGGTCAGCCCAAATACAATTGTTTTTTCTTCGCCGGTTTCTTTGCATTTTTGTGCTTCATCAATAGCAGCACGAATGGCATGAGAACTTTCCGGAGCAGGCAGGATTCCTTCTGTTCTTGCAAAATATTCTGCTGCTTCAAATACCTCTGTTTGTTTTACACTGACGGCCTCCATCTGTCCCTGATGATAGAGTTCTGACAATATGGAACTCATGCCGTGATAACGCAGACCTCCGGCGTGATTTGCAGAAGGGATAAAGTCACTTCCTAAAGTATACATTTTTGCCAATGGGCACACCATTCCAGTATCACAAAAGTCGTAGGCATAGATACCTCGGGTGAAACTGGGGCAGGAAGCCGGTTCAACAGCAATAATGCGGTAATCGGCTTCACCACGAAGCTTTTCCCCCATAAATGGCGCAATCAGACCGCCCAGATTTGAACCGCCGACGGCACACCCAATGATAATATCCGGTTTGATATTATATTTATCGAGTGCGGTTTTGGTTTCCAAACCGATGACAGATTGATGCAGAAGAACCTGATTGAGAACACTGCCAAGTACATAGCGATAACCATCGCTTTTGATTGCTTTCTCTACAGCTTCGGAGATTGCGCAGCCGAGACTTCCGGTAGTTCCCGGATGCTCAGCAAGAATTTTTCTTCCGATTTCGGTTTCTGTGGAAGGAGAGGGTGTTACTGAAGCACCGTAGGTACGCATGACTTCTCGACGAAAAGGTTTTTGCTCATAAGAACATTTTACCATATATACTTTACAGTCAAGATCAAAGTATGCGCAGGCCATGGATAACGCAGTTCCCCATTGACCGGCTCCGGTTTCCGTGGTTACACCTTTCAGACCCTGTTTTTTTGCCTAATAGGCCTGTGCAATTGAGGAGTTTAGCTTGTGACTGCCGCTGGTATTATTTCCTTCAAACTTATAATAGATTTTTGCCGGAGTGCCAAGTTTCTCTTCCAGGCAGTAAGCACGTACAAGCGGAGAAGGACGATACATTTTATAAAAATTACGAATTTGCTCCGGAATCTCGAAGTAAGCAGTATCGTTATCCAGTTCCTGAGCAATTAATTCTTTACAGAATACGCCGGCCAGCTCGTCTGCTTTCATTGGCTGGTGTGTATCGGGATTTAATAGTGGTGCCGGTTTTTGTTTCATATCGGCACGCAGATTATACCATGCCTTGGGCATTTCAGATTCATTCAGATAGATTTTGTAGGGGATGTTTTCATTTTTCATAGTCCTTACCTCCAGATATATGTTGATGGTTTGAATTTATTCAGAGTCAAAGACTTTAGAAAAAAATAGCCCTTGACAGAATAACAACGATCTGTCAAGGACGAATTTCATACAATCATATAAAAAAACGTATATGATAAAATCCGCGGTGCCACCTTGATTCACAGGAATGCTCCTATGCGCTTAGCGGGATACCAACATATCCCCGGCAACTGACGTGTGCCTGCACGTTGCAGAGTACTGGGTGTAAAGATACACTTTTGACTGCACCCTCAGCGGTCCATTTGACAACTTGTTTCTTACCTGACTCTCAGCAGCACAGGCTCTCTGTAAAGGCATCATTGCCGTTATCTCCGCTTCATCGATTTGCTGTGTTAAATTAAAACAAATATTAGCATTGATTTATTCAGATGTCAATAGACAATTTTAAAAATTTTAAAATTAAAAAAATGATTGACAAATGTTTTTTCAGGGTGTATCATCCAACACGTAAAGGCAAGGGCGTCTTTGAGAGTTGGTTCTCAGAGACGCCCTTTACTTTTACAAAAAATAAATACAATTTGATTTTAAAAGGCAAGGGCGTCTTTTGGGTACAGGAAAAGACACGCTTGTCTTTTTGCTTTCAAATTGAGAGGAGTGACATTATGAAGAAGGTATCAGATTTTTTCGGATGCAATGTATTTGACGACAGAGTGATGAAAGCAAATTTGCCGGCAAAGGTTTACCAATCCTTAAGAAGGACGATTGATGAAGGGGCAAAACTTGACATCAGTGTTGCAAATGAAGTTGCAGCGGCTATGAAGGACTGGGCAGTTAAAAAAGGCGCTACGCATTATACGCACTGGTTTCAGCCGCTTACCGGCGTGACGGCAGAAAAACATGACAGTTTTATTTCACCATCACCGGATGGCGGTGTGATCATGGAGTTTTCCGGCAAGGAACTGATTAAAGGAGAACCGGACGCGTCATCGTTTCCGTCCGGTGGTCTTAGGGCTACTTTTGAAGCCAGAGGATATACTGCGTGGGATCCTACTTCTTATGCGTTCATGAAAGGGAAAACACTTTGCATTCCCACTGCGTTTTGTTCTTATGGCGGCGAAGCACTGGATAAGAAAACACCGCTGCTTCGTTCGATGGAAGCATTGAATAAGCAGGCGCTTCGTATTCTTCATCTGTTTGGAAATGATGATGTGAAATGTGTCCGGACTTCGGTAGGACCGGAACAGGAATACTTTCTTATTACAAAGGAAATGTATGAACAGAGAAAAGATCTTCAATTTACAGGGCGCACCCTTTTCGGCGCAAAACCGCCGAAAGGACAGGAGATGGACGACCATTATTTTGGAGTAATCAAACCAAGAGTTGCTGCTTACATGGAGGAGCTGAATGAGGAACTCTGGAAGCTGGGAATCCTGGCGAAAACAGAACACAATGAAGTGGCTCCGGCACAGCATGAATTGGCGCCTATTTATACGACAACCAATATTGCGACAGATCATAATCAGCTGACTATGGAAATCATGCAGAAGGTAGCGGCTAAAAACGGATTGGTATGTCTGCTGCACGAGAAACCATTTGCCGGTGTAAACGGAAGCGGAAAACACAATAACTGGTCGATTGCAACAGATAAAGGTGTAAATCTGCTGTCACCCGGTGAAACGCCATATGAAAATGCGCAGTTCCTGTTATTTTTATGCGCGGTGATCAAGGCAGTGGATGATTATCAGGATCTGCTTCGTCTTTCTGTCGCGACAGCGGGAAATGATCACAGACTTGGCGAAAATGAAGCGCCGCCGGCAGTGGTTTCTGTCTTTTTGGGCGATGAACTAAATGAAGTGCTGGAAGCAATTGAAACAGAAATTCCATATGCAGGAACGAAGAAAGCGCAGATGAAGCTGGGAGTGGATGTCCTTCCTAAATTTAATCGTGATACGACAGACCGCAACCGTACTTCTCCATTTGCATTTACCGGGAATAAATTTGAGTTTCGTATGCTTGGTTCTTCTAACAGCATTGCATGTGCAAATATTATGCTGAACAGCGCAGTGGCAGAAAGCCTTAAAATTTATGCGGACAGACTGGAAAAAGCGGAGAATTTTGAAGATGCGCTGCATGAAATGATCCGAAAGACGATTCAGGATCATAAGCATATTATTTTTAATGGAAATGGCTATGATGATACTTGGATTAAGGAGGCAATGGAAAAGAGAGGACTGCTCAATTACCGTACAACACCGGACTGTATGCCGCATCTTTTGGACAAAAAGAATGTCCGAATGCTGACAGAACATCAGGTATTTTCAGAGGCCGAGTTAAAATCAAGATGTGAGATTATGCTGGACAATTATTGTAAGACTGTATTGATTGAAGCAAATACTATGGTTGATATGGCAAAAACAGAGATTGTTCCTGCGGTAAGCGCATATATACTGGAGCTGGCAAAGACAGCTGCGGCAAAGAAAAAAGTGGATGCATCCATTTCCTGCAATTATGAAAAGGGATTACTAAAGAAATTAGTCAGAATGGAAGAGCAGATCGCGATCAGGGCAGAGCAATTGGAAGAAGAAGTAATGAAATTACAGGATATCACAAATATTGAAATAGAAGCGAATACAATCAGAGATGTAATTTTGAGCAAAATGGGCGAACTTAGGGTGGTCTGTGATGAAGCGGAAACGGTGACAGCAAAGAAATACTGGCCATTCCCGACTTATGGTGATTTGTTGTTTGGCGTCAGATAATGCATGGATAAGAAACAGCCATAAAATTAAAAAAGAAAGAAGGAATTTTTATGACCTACAGCGCAGTTAACACAATTTGGGTATTAATAGGAGCGGCACTTGTGTTTTTCATGCAGGCGGGATTCTCCATGTGTGAAGCCGGATTTACCAGAGCAAAAAATACAGGAAATATTTTGATGAAAAACCTTATGGATTTTTGTATTGGTACACCAGCCTTCTGGCTGGTTGGGTTTGGCCTGATGTTTGGAAGCGGTCAGGCGGTAATAGGAACCTTTGATCCGTTTATCAGGGGAGATTACAGCCACATTTTGCCGACAGGCGTTCCGCTATGGGCATTTGTAATTTTTCAGACTGTTTTTTGTGCGACATCTGCAACAATTGTGTCGGGCGCAATGGCGGAAAGAACGAAATTCAGTGCATATTGTGTGTATTCAGCAGCAATCTCTCTGTTAATTTACCCGATTTCAGGACACTGGATTTGGGGTGGAGGATGGCTTTCGCAAATGGGCTTTCATGATTTTGCCGGATCTACGGCTGTACATATGGTAGGCGGAATCTGTGCGTTAATCGGAGCAAAGATTTTGGGACCGCGTATCGGAAAATATGGGAAGGATGGAAAACCACGGGCAATTCTCGGACATAATCTTACCTTTGCGGCTCTGGGCATATTTATTCTCTGGTTCTGCTGGTTCGGTTTTAACGGTGCCTCTACGGTCGGTATGGACAGCGATGCTTTACTGGAAACAGCTGGAAGAGTCTTTTTTAATACGAATATGGCGGCGGCAGTAGCTTGCTGTACCACGTTGATTTTTACATGGCTGCGCTATAAAAAACCAGATGTTTCTATGACATATAATGCGGCCTTAGCCGGATTGGTCGGTATTACGGATGGCTGCGATGCAGTGAGCCCGGTTGGAGCCGCAGTGATTGGTATTGTTTGCGGTATTCTGATTGTTTTAGCTGTGGAGTTCTTTGATAAGATAGCAAAAGTAGATGATCCGGTGGGCGCGGTATCTGTGCATTGTGTATGTGGCGCTACCGGAACAATTCTTACAGGTTTTTTTGCAACAGGCGTAACTACAGAGGCGGGGCTTTTCTATGGCGGCGGCACACATTTGCTGGGAGTGCAGATTATTGGCGTTCTTTCCGTTGCAGCCTATGTAGCGGTGATCATTACACTTGTATTTTTGGCAATCAAACATACAATCGGACTTCGTGCAGATGCGGAAGATGAGATTGCCGGTCTGGACGTATCTGAACATGGTTTGCTGACTGCGTATGCCGGTTTTGCAATGCTTCCGGATATCGTGACAGCAGAGGAGGAAGACGTGCCGGTCAGAGTAACAGGAGACGTTCCTTCTGCAGAAGCAATTCCGGTTAAGAAGATTCCAAGTTTTGAAGAAGGCACACCGAAATTCACAAAAATTGAGATCATATGTAAAGAATCAAGATTTGAAGCATTAAAAGGTGCGATGATGAATCTTGGAATTACAGGAATGACAGTATCTCATGTTTTGGGATGCGGAGTGCAAAAAGGAAGACCAGAGTATTACAGGGGAATACAGGTAGAAGCAAATCTGCTTCCTAAAGTACAGGTTGATATTGTAGTCAGTGCCGTTCCGGTTCGAAAGGTCATTGAAACAGTGAAAAAAGTACTTTACACAGGACATATCGGAGATGGAAAAATCTTTGTATATGATGTGGAAAATGTTGTCAAGGTAAGAACCGGAGAAGAAGGTTTTGACGCATTACAGGATATAGAATAACATTTGGAGGTACATATAGATGTGTTCTATTATGGGTTATTGTCGCCGCAATATTTCTGTTGATACTTTTATGAAAGGCTTTCAAAGGACAAAATCAAGAGGCCCGGATGACAGCCGGATTGTGGAAACGGGCAACGGACTGCTTGGATTTCACAGATTGGCAATTATGGGACTGACACCATCCGGAATGCAGCCGTTTCAGTATGGAAATAATTATGTGGTCTGCAACGGAGAAATTTATGGATTTGAGAAGTGGAAAGAAAAACTGTCAGAGAAATATACATTTAAAAGTGGGTCAGACTGTGAAATTCTTTTGCCGCTGTATCAGGAATATGGTGTCGGGATGTTTTCTGTGCTGGATGCGGAGTTTGCCTGTATCATTTACGATGGAAAAACAGAAACCTTTATTGCTGCAAGAGATCCTATTGGAATCCGGCCGCTGTATTACGGATATGATAGAGGAGGAGCTGTTATTTTTGCAAGTGAGGCGAAAAATCTGGTAGGGATCGCGGAGAAAATTATGCCGTTTCCTCCGGGACATTATTATAAGGACGGTCAGTTTATCTGTTATTGCGATATTACAAAAGCAGATTCCATCCATCAGGAGGGATTGGAAACTGTCTGTCGGAAGATTCATGATAAATTGATAAGCGGTGTAAGGAAACGTCTTGCGGCAGATGCCAAAGTAGGATTCTTGCTTTCCGGAGGTCTGGATTCCTCTTTGGTATGCGCCATTGCGGCAAAGGAAAGTAAAGAACCGATTCAAACGTTTGCGATTGGTATGAGCGAGGATGCGATTGATCTAAAATATGCAAGACAGGTGGCAGAGTATATCGGCAGCCGCCATACAGAAGTATACATGACACCGGAAGAGGTAATTTCTTCCCTGGAAACGGTTGTTTGGCTGCTGGGAACCTATGATATTACTACGATCCGCGCGTCGATTGGAATGTATCTGGTATGTAAGGCGATTCATGAGCAGTCGGATATCCGTGTTATTTTAACAGGAGAGATCTCGGATGAATTATTTGGCTATAAGTATACAGACTTTGCACCGGATGCAAAAGCATTTCAGGAAGAATCGCAGAAAAGAATCCATGAACTGCATATGTATGATGTCCTTCGCGCGGACCGTTGTATTTCCGTAAATTCTCTGGAAGCAAGAGTTCCTTTTGGCGATTTGGAATTCGTAAAATATGTGATGGGAATAGATCCGCAATTAAAGCAGAATACGTATGGAAAAGGAAAATATTTGCTGCGTCATGCTTTTGAACAGGATAAGTGTCTGCCGGAAGAGATTCTCTGGAGAGAAAAAGCTGCTTTTTCAGATGCGGTAGGACATTCCATGGTCGATTATCTGAAGGAATATGCGGAACGTCAGTACACGGATACGGAATTTATGGAAAGATGTGAGAGATATACGCATGCCAGGCCATTTACAAAAGAAGCTTTATTATACAGAGAGATTTTTGAAAAATATTATCCGGGGCAGGCAGAGATGATCACAGATTTTTGGATGCCGAACAAAACGTGGGAAGGATGTAATGTAAACGATCCTTCTGCAAGGGTACTTTCCAATTATGGCGACAGCGGGAAATAGAGAAAAACAAGAATAAGGTTTTTTTTATAAAATGGATTGACAATGGAAACGATAAGAGGTAAAATAGCCTGCGTGAAGGCAAAGGCGTCTTTAAGTTGAAAATAACTTAAAGGCGCTTTTGTCTTTTTTTCGTGGCGTGTCCAGCGAAGCTGGAGCACACTTGCCGGTGTAAAAATGAAATGCGAAATTTTAGGAGAGAAACAGAACATGCAGAATCAAAAAATATTAATTTTGAATTTCGGTGGGCAGTATGATCAGCTGATTGCCAGAAGAGTAAGGGAATGTAATGTTTACTGCGAGGTAAAGCCATATACCATGACACTTTCAGAAATCCGGATGTTTCATCCGATTGGTATTATTTTTACCGGTGGACCTGACAGCGTATATAAGGAAAATTCTTATCATCCTGCAGAAGGTATTTTTGAACTTGGAATACCGATTCTTGGAATCTGTTATGGGTGTCAGCTCCTTGCTCACCATTTGGGTGGGCTTGTCACAGCGGCAGAAAATGAAAACGCCAGAGAGTATGGAAAGACACTCACATTTTATGACACTTCTTGTCCCCTGTTTGAGAAAATAAATGAAAAAAGTATTTCGTGGATGAGTCATGGCGATTATATGAAGGAAGTACCGGAGGGATTTCGCAGCGCAGCGCATAGTGAAAAATGTCAGAATGCGGCAATCTGTGATGAAAAAAGAAAATTTTATGGGGTACAGTTTCATCCGGAAGTAAATCATACGGAGAATGGAACTGCTATGATACGCAATTTCTTATATAAAGTATGTGGTGCGGCGGGAGACTGGACAATGAAAGAATATATGCATCGCTGCAAGGAAGAAATCAGAAGCAAAGTAGGAAATGGAAAGGTGCTTTTGGCTTTGTCCGGAGGCGTTGATTCTGCGGTATGCGCGGCGCTGTTTGCAGAGGCGGTCGGATCACAGCTTACATGTGTTTTTGTGGATCATGGACTTTTAAGAAAAAATGAAGGAAATGAAGTAGAAAAAGTATTCGAAAAATGGAGTATTCATTTGCGTCGGGTGAATGCAGGAGAACGTTTTTTGGAAAAACTGAGAGGGATTACAGAACCGGAACAAAAACGGAAGATAATCGGAGAGGAATTTATTCGTATATTTGAAGAAGAAGGCAAAAAAATCGGCAAAGTAGATTATTTGGCGCAGGGAACGATTTATCCGGATGTGATCGAATCCGGGAAAGAAAACGCGGAAACAATAAAGAGTCACCATAATGTGGGCGGGCTTCCTTCGGTTGTGGATTTTAATGAGATTATGGAACCGCTGCGCCTGCTGTTTAAAGATGAAGTAAGAGAACTGGGCAGACAGCTGGGTCTTCCGGAATATATGGTTATGCGTCAGCCGTTTCCAGGTCCTGGGCTTGCAATTCGTGTAATAGGAGAAATTACAAAAGAAAAACTGGATATTTTAAGAGAAGCAGATGCTATTTTCCGTGATGAAATTACAAAAGCAGGTCTTGCATCACAGATGAATCAATATTTTGCGGCACTTTCCAATATGAAATCTGTAGGCGTAATGGGTGACGGACGTACGTATGACTGGGCGGTTGTACTTAGAAGCGTGACAACAGAAGATTTTATGACCGCAGACTGGGCGCGAATTCCATATGAAGTACTGGATAAGGTATCCAGTCGTATTGTAAATGAAGTTCCCCATGTGAATCGGGTTCTTTATGATATTACAAGCAAACCGCCGGCAACGGTCGAATTCGAATAAATGAGGAAGGAAAAGAGGATGACAAAATATATTTTTGTGACAGGTGGCGTGGTATCCGGTCTGGGAAAGGGGATTACCGCAGCTTCTCTTGGACGGCTTTTAAAAGCGAAGGGGTTGAAAGTGGCAGCGCAGAAGCTGGATCCATATATTAATGTAGATCCGGGAACCATGAGTCCCTATCAGCATGGGGAAGTATATGTAACAGAAGACGGAGCAGAAACAGATCTGGATCTGGGACATTATGAGAGGTTTATTGATGAAGACCTGAATCAATATTCGAATCTGACGACAGGAAAGGTTTACTGGAACGTATTAAACAAAGAGCGAAGAGGCGAATATCTGGGATCAACGGTTCAGGTTATTCCCCATATTACAAATGAGATTAAGGAATTTGTATATTGTGTGGGAAAAAAGACAGATGCAGATGTAGTAATTACGGAAATTGGAGGAACCATTGGAGATATAGAATCTCAGCCGTTTCTGGAAGCGGTACGTCAGATTTCTCTGGAGGTTGGCAAACAGAACAGCCTGTTTATACATGTAACACTGGTTCCATATCTGAGCGGTTCGGAAGAACACAAGTCAAAACCGACGCAGCATTCCGTCAAGGAACTTCAGGGAATGGGGATTACGCCGGATATTATTGTTCTGCGCGCGGATGAACCGCTGGAGAAGTCGATATTCCAAAAAATATCTCTTTTCTGTAATGTAAAACGGGATTGTGTGATTGAAAACAGCACCCTGTCGAACATCTATGAAGCGCCGCTGATGCTTGAAAAGTCCGGGTTTTCAGATGTGGTGTGCAGAGAGCTTCATATGGAAACTCCGAAACCGGAACTTGAGGACTGGAGACAGATGGTGGAACATATTCGAAACCGTTCCGGGGAGGTTCATATTGGTCTGGTCGGAAAGTATGTAAAGCTTCATGACGCATATCTGTCTGTGGCAGAAGCGTTGAATCATGCAGGATACGAACAGAACACCTTCGTAAAAATTCATTGGATTGATTCCGAAACGGTTACCAAAGAAAACAAAAACAAGGTATTGGAAAAATTAGACGGAATTATTGTTCCGGGCGGCTTTGGAAACCGTGGGATAGAAGGAATGATTCTGACAGCGGACTATGCCAGGGAAAATCAGATTCCCTATCTTGGAATCTGCCTTGGAATGCAGATCGCCGTCATCGAATTTGCCAGACATGTTTTAAAAATGCAGGATGCAAATTCGAGAGAATTTGAGGAACAGTGTGCACATACGGTGATTGATTTTATGCCGGGACAAAGTGATGAGATTAACAAAGGAGGAACGCTTCGTCTGGGAAGTTATCCGTGTTGTGTAAAAACCGGAACAATACTGGAAGCATGTTATAACAAGCAGCTAATTTATGAGCGTCATCGTCATCGCTATGAGTTTAATAATGAATATCGTGAAAAGCTCACAGAGGCCGGACTTTTGATCAGCGGAACTTCTCCGGATAACCGGCTTGTGGAAGCGGTAGAACTGCAGGAACATCCGTTTTTTGTAGGCGTCCAGTTTCATCCGGAATTTAAAAGCCGCCCTAATCGTTCCCATCCGTTGTTCAGAGGCTTCATTTCGGCGGCATTAAAAAAAGCAAAAAGAAAAGAGGAGTAATTATGTGTGGAATTATTGGGTTTGCAGGAAAGACGGAAGCAGTTCCGATATTACTGGAGGGACTCGAGCGTCTGGAATATAGAGGCTATGATTCATCAGGCGTGGCAGTTGTATCAGCGGATGGAAAACTGCAGGTGAAAAAGAAGCAGGGGCGTCTGGCTGCGCTGCGGAAAGTGGTGGAATCTCAAAATTTTTTATCAGGAAATATTGGCATCGGTCATACCAGATGGGCAACGCATGGAGAACCAAATGATACAAA
This sequence comes from uncultured Marvinbryantia sp., assembly GCA_937915375.1. GTDB lineage: Bacteria > Bacillota > Clostridia > Lachnospirales > Lachnospiraceae > Marvinbryantia. Next base: position 10,570 of record CALDMO010000028.1, on the reverse strand, counting down.
TGCGCATCCCCATGTGGGTCAGAAAGGAAAGATTGCGGTTGTCCATAATGGCATCATAGAAAATTACCTGGAGATTAAACAGTATCTTATACGCAAAGGCATTGTTTTTTCTTCTGACACAGATACAGAGGTAATTGTTCAGCTGCTGGAACATTATTATAGGAAGAAATCCAATCTGACAGACGCTGTGTATGCAGTTTTAAATCGTATCAAAGGCGCTTATGCAATGGGAATTTTATGTTCCGATTTTCCAGGACAGATAATTGCGGCGAGGAAAGATGCTCCGCTGCTGATCGGGTATGGTAAGGAAGAGAATTATATTGCTTCTGATGTCACCGCACTTCTTGCACATACCAGAACGGTTACCTATATGGAGGATAATGAAATAGCAGTGCTTACTGCGGACCAGGTTCAGATCTTTGACCGAGACGGGTTTTTACTGGAAAAAGAAAAACAAAAGATTGAGTGGGACGTTTCTGCGGCGGAAAAAGGCGGCTATAAACATTTTATGCTGAAAGAGATTATGGAACAGCCGGAAGCGGTACGCAAGACAATTTTTCCGAGACTGACAGAGGGAGAAATTGTACTGGAAGAATTAAAGGATGCCAAAGAGCTGATGAAGCATATCAGCAGAATCTATCTTGTCGCGTGCGGTTCATCGTATCATGTAGGTATGGTGGGAAAATACGCGTTGGAGAAGCTTCTTCGTATCCCGGTAGAAGCCTGCCTTGCTTCAGAATTCAGATATAGTGAGCCGCTTCTTGGAGAGAACGCGCTTGTCATTATTATCAGTCAGTCCGGAGAAACACTGGATTCCATTGCAGCGCTTCGGGAAGCAAAGAAAAAAGGTTCTAAGGTTTTGTCCATCGTAAATGTTATGGGAAGTTCCATAGCAAGAGAATCAGATTATGTGCTTTATACATGGGCGGGACCGGAAATTGCGGTAGCAACCACAAAGGCGTACAGTACACAGATGGTACTTTTACTGTTTGTGGGCGTTTATCTTGCAAAGCAGTCTGACAGGATCTCGCAGGAGGAGTATGCGGCCTTTATAAGTGAAGTTCAAACACTGCCGGAAAAGATAAGCGATGTTTTGAAAAACTTGCATCAATATCAGAAAACAGCATCCAGATATTTTAATCATAACAGCGTTTTTTATATTGGGCGTAACCTGGATTATGCTTTAGGACTGGAAGGGTCTTTAAAACTGAAAGAGATTTCCTATATTCATTCAGAATCCTATGCAGCGGGAGAATTGAAGCATGGAACAATCTCCCTGATAGAGCCGGGAACACTGGTAGTCGCGCTGTCAACCTATGAACCGCTGGTTGAAAAATTGCTGTCCAATATGGTTGAAGTAAAATCCAGGGGAGCAGAAGTGATCGCAGTGACGACAGAACGAACGGAAAAACTGATCGGAAGCCAGGCATCTGAATTATTTGTACTGCCAAAGACACATATGTTTTTACAGCCGATTCTTGGGGTGATTCCTTTACAGCTTTTCGCGTATTATATTGCGCTGAATCGTGGCTGTGATATTGATAAACCGAGAAATCTGGCAAAATCGGTTACAGTAGAATGATACGCGGGAGGAAGTGAAATTATGGCAATTCATGAGGAATGCGGTGTATTCGGTGTGATGAGCATAAAGAAAGAGGCGGTTGCAGGGATTGCCTATTACGGATTATATGCTCTACAGCACAGAGGACAGGAAAGCTGCGGCATAGTTGTAAATGATGACGGCGTATTTTTTTCCTATAAGGATCTGGGGCTGGTAAGTGAGGTGTTTTCCCAGCAGATATTATCTCAGCTGCCGGAAGGAATGATGGCGGTTGGGCATGTAAGATACGGGACAACCGGAGGAACGACACGGAATAACTGCCAGCCAATCGAAGTAAATCATCAGAAAGGCAAGATGGCGCTGGCACATAACGGAAATCTGAGTAATGCGCTGGAACTGCGTGATAAGCTGGAATTGTCAGGAGCAATTTTTCATACGACCAGTGATACAGAAACGATTGCATATATCATCACCAGGGAACGGCTGATGACACCGAGTATCGAAGAAGCGGTAAGCAATACGATGAACCTGCTGGAGGGGGCCTATTCTCTGGTGTTGATGTCTGCAACAAAGATGATTGCCGCAAGAGATCCCTATGGCTTTCGTCCGCTTTGCTATGGAAAGACGGCAGATGGCGCTTATGTTGTGGCGTCAGAAAGCTGTGCATTATCGGCGGTCGGAGCAGAATTTATCAGAGATGTGCTGCCGGGCGAGATTCTGGTCTTTAGTGAAGACGGGGTTGTATCAAGAAAAGAACATTGCGGAAAACAGAAAAAGAAAACCTGTATTTTCGAATATATTTACTTTGCAAGACCGGATTCTGTTATAGATGGGATATCTGTGCATGAAGCGCGAAGACGCTCCGGTGAGCTGCTGGCAGAGAGCTATCCGGTGGATGCGGATGTGGTAATTGGGGTTCCCGACAGCGGACTGGATGCCGCACTTGGCTATGCAAATACGTCCGGCATTTCTTTTGAAATCGGACTGATCAAAAACAAGTATATTGGAAGAACCTTTATCTCGCCCGGACAAAATGAGCGTTTAGATAAAGTCAGGATCAAACTTTCTCCTGTAGAAAATGTAATCCGTGGGAAGCGCGTCATTCTTATTGATGATTCCATTGTAAGAGGGACGACCAGCAGGCGAATTGTAAAACTTTTACGGGATGCAGGAGCGAAAGAAATACATATGAGAATTTCGGCTCCTCCATTTTTACATCCCTGTTATTACGGGACAGATATTGATTCAGAAGAAAAACTGATTGCCAGCCATCACAGTACGAAAGAGATCGCCCGGCTGATCGGCGTGGATTCACTGGGATATCTGAAGGTCGAGCAGCTGGATAAGCTGATTGACAGTCCGGATTACTGTGCTGCCTGCTTTCACGGCAAATATCCGACAAAAATTCCGTCGGATCTTCGAAAAGATCGCTTTGAACGAAAATTATCGGAACGGGAAGAAAAAGAAAAAGTGCAGCGGCGTGAAATAATGAGGTGAACACAGTATGAAAAAATTTGATAAAAAACTGATTCTTTCTGACGGAAGTGAGTATTATGGATATGGTTTTGGTTCTGCTGAGGAGAAAATCACCGAAATCGTATTTCATACTTCTCCGGTGGGATATCAGGAAATTATTTCTGATCCGTCATATACATATCAGACCGTTGTGATGGCCTATCCGCTGATCGGCAATTATGGGATTGCGGAAGAAGATTTTGAAACGGAAATTCCCACGATCGGAGGTCTTGTTGTCAGGGACTACAACGATCATCCGTCTAATTTTCGCAGTAAATATACGTTGTCTGAAATTATGGAGAACTATCATATTTCGGGGATTTACGGCATTGATACCAGAAAACTGATACGTTCTATACGTGATCTGGGAAGCAGAAAAGTGTTGATCACGGATGCAGGCACGCTCCTGCAGGAGGGACTTTGTAAATTAAATTCTTATGATATTCCTGCAGATGCGGTGGCGTCTGTGAGTAGAAAAAAGATCCGGAAATATACAGTTCCGAACGGAAAATATCAAATAGCTGCCATCGACTGCGGGATGAAGCAAAATATTGTCAGAAGTTTTAATAAAAGAGGGTGCAATGTGACGGTATTTCCGTGGAATACATCTGTGGAAGAAATAGAAAAAAGAAAACCGGACGGGATTTTTTTGTCAAATGGTCCGGGAGATCCGACCGATGTCCAACCGGTTATTCAGCTGGTAAAGAATTTACGGGGAAAATATCCTATTTTTGGGATCTGCCTGGGACATCAGATTATTTCGCTTGCATATGGAGCAAAGACTTATAAGCTGAAATTTGGACACAGAGGAGGAAATCATCCAGTAAAAAATCTTCAGACCGGAAAGATAGAGATTACTTCTCAGAATCATTCCTATGCAGTAGACAGGGAAAGTCTTGCAGATACCGGATTAAAAGTAACGCATTTGAATCTGCTGGATCAGACCGTGGAAGGCGTTGCCTGTGAAAAGGAGCATGTGTTCAGCGTGCAGTATCATCCGGAAAGCGCGCCGGGACCGCAGGACAGCGGGTATCTGTTTGAACAGTTTATAGAAATGATGGAGGGAACAAAAAATGGCGAAAAGAACTGATCTGAAGAAAATACTTGTCATTGGTTCCGGTCCGATTGTGATTGGTCAGGCAGCAGAATTTGATTACGCGGGAACGCAGGCTTGCCTTGCACTGAAGGAAGAAGGATATGAGGTAATCTTGTGCAATTCAAATCCGGCAACGATTATGACGGATGCTGCTATTGCAGATAAGGTATATATGGAACCGCTGACGCTGGAATATGTGGCAAAAATTGTCCGTCACGAGCGACCGGATGCCATTGTACCGGGAATTGGAGGACAGACTGGATTAAATCTGGCGATGCAGCTTGAGAAAAAAGGGATTTTAAAAGAATGCCGCGCAGAGCTTTTGGGAACCAGGAGTGAAAGTATTGAAAGAGCAGAAGACAGAGAACTTTTTAAAGAACTTTGTGAAAGTCTGGGAGAGCCGGTGCTTTCTTCTGCAATTGCCAACACGGTTGAGGAAGCGGCGGAGATTGCGTCAGAAATTGGTTATCCGGTGGTTTTACGTCCGGCGTTTACGCTTGGCGGAACCGGCGGAGGGTTTGCGGATAACGAACAGGAATGCGTGGAGCGGATGAAAAATGCGCTTGCATTGTCTCCGGTTCATCAGGTACTGATCGAAAAAAGTATCAGAGGATTTAAGGAAATTGAATATGAAGTGATCCGCGATGCCAATGACACGGCAATTACAGTTTGCAATATGGAAAATTTGGATCCGGTAGGAATACATACAGGAGATTCCATTGTAGTATGCCCGTCACAGACCCTGACCAATAAGGAATACCAGATGCTGCGCGACAGCGCTTTAAAAATTATCCGTGCGCTTCGGGTGGAAGGCGGCTGTAATGTGCAGTTCGCGCTCGATCCGGAGTCGTTTCAGTATTATGTGATTGAAGTGAATCCACGCGTTTCCCGCTCCTCGGCACTGGCATCCAAAGCAAGCGGATATCCGATTGCGCGTGTATCTGCAAAGATCAGTGTGGGGATGACTTTAGATGAGATTATGCTGGTAAATACGCCGGCATCCTTTGAGCCGGCGCTGGATTATGTGGTAACAAAAATGCCCCGCTTCCCGTTTGATAAATTTACAGACGCAAATCAGGTCCTTGGCACGCAGATGAAAGCGACCGGGGAAGTCATGAGTGTTGGCAGGACTTTTGAAGAAAGCCTGTTAAAAGCGATCCGTTCCCTGGAAACCGGGGTATCGCATCTGTACATGGGAAAATTTGAAAAAGAAGATAAAAATGCGCTGCGCAATTATATTAAAATCGGTACGGATGACCGTATTTTTGCTATTGCAAGTCTGTTTAGGAAGGGGGAAACGGCTCTTGCTGTCAAAGAACAGACAGGGATTGATTTCTTTTTCCTTGATAAGATAAAGAAAATTGTTGCTATGGAGGAGGAACTGAAGCAGTATGCCGGCAGCAGCGAGGCGTTGCTTCAGGCGAAGAAAACCGGGTTTTCGGATAAAGCAATCGCCGGACTTTGGAATCTGACAGAGAAGGAAATATATGAAATACGAAAAAAGGAGGGCATTTTTCCAGTCTATAAAATGATAGATACCTGCGCGTCAGAATTTGAAAGTTATGTTCCGTATTTTTATTCCACTTATGAAGAGGAAAATGAATCCATACCGGAAAAACGGAAAAAAATCATCGTGCTTGGCTCTGGCCCGATTCGGATCGGACAGGGGGTAGAGTTTGACTATTCCACGGTACATGCCGTAAAAACGATCAAAGAAGCCGGATATGAAGCGATTATTATTAATAATAATCCGGAAACCGTATCTACGGACTATACAACATCAGACAAGCTGTATTTTGAACCTCTCTGTATCGAAGATGTAATGAATGTGATCGAACTGGAAAAGCCGGATGGAGTAATCGCATCTCTGGGCGGTCAGACTGCAGTTAATCTGGCCAATCCATTAAAAGAACGCGGAGTAAAGCTGATCGGTACGGACTGTGCGGCAATTGAAAGAGCGGAAAACAGAGACACTTTTGAAAAACTGTTATCAGAGCTGAATATCCCGCAGCCCAAAGGACAGGCAGTAACGAATATAGAAGATGGTGTAAAAGCGGCAGAAGAAATTGGCTATCCGGTACTGGTACGTCCAAGCTTTGTACTTGGAGGAAGGGCCATGCAGATTGTGGCAAGAGAAGAACAGCTGCGAAACTATTTGAAAACGGCAGTAGAGATAGATGAAGAGAAACCGGTACTGGTAGATAAATATATTCGTGGAAAAGAAGTTGAAATAGACGCTGTCTGTGACGGCAAAGAGGTATTTGTTCCCGGAATTATGGAACTGGTGGAAAGAACGGGCGTTCATTCCGGTGATTCTATCAGTGTATATCCGCCGTTTAGTATTTCTGATAAGGTAAAAGAAACAATTTTGAATTATGCAGGAAAACTGGGCGTCGGTATTGGCATTGTCGGATTATTTAACATTCAGTTTATTGTTGACAAACAGGAACAGGTATTTATCATTGAGGTAAATCCACGTTCCTCAAGAACAGTGCCGTTTTTATCCAAGGCAACCGGTTATCCATTGGCAGATATCGCAACGAAAGCTATTCTAGGAGAAAGTCTCAGAAAACAGGTAATCAATAGAATCTACCCGGAAGAAAAGAAAAAATGGTATGTGAAAGTACCGGCATTTTCTTTTGCAAAATTAAAGGGTATGGACGCGTATCTTTCTCCGGAAATGAAATCTACAGGAGAAGCAATCGGATATGATAAAAAGCTTCACAGAGCAGTGTATAAAGCGATGATTGCATCCGGTATTCGTGTACAAAATTATGGAACGGTGATTGTAACGCTTGCAGATGAAGATAAGGTGGAGGCGCTTCCGCTGGTGAAACGGTTCTATGATATGGGCTTTAATATAGAGGCAACTTCTCTTACAGCAGAATATTTGAAACAAAATGGAATCCGCACGCGCACGCTGGGAAAACCTTCAGAGGGAAGCAGTGAGATACTGGATGCGATTCGCGCCGGATATGTCAGTTATGTTATCAATACCCGTGCAATTCTTTCCGGCGTTCATTACGAAGACGGAATCGCGATACGCAGCGCGGCAACACAGAACAATATCACTATGTTTACCTCCCTTGATACGGTCAGGGTATTATTAGAGGTATTAGAAGAAATAACGATTGGCATTTCTGCGATAATGGAGGAGGGATAAGATGAAGTTCACAAAAATGCATGGCTTAGGAAATGATTACTTATACCATTATGGGGAACTGGAACATCCGGAAAAACTGGCTGTACAACTGTCAGACAGACATTTTGGAATCGGCTCGGACGGAATTGTACAAATTACCCCGTCTGAGATTGCGGATTTTAAGATGCGTATATATAATGCAGATGGAAGCGAAGCAAAAATGTGCGGAAATGGAATTCGCTGCGTTGGAAAATATGTCTATGAAAAAGGCTATACAGACAAGGAAAATCTTAGGATCGAAACCTTATCCGGCATACGTTTTCTAAAACTTGCGATTGAGCAAAAAAAGGTGAAAAGTGTTACTGTAGCTATGGGAAAAGTGGAGGTCCGGCAGCCGGTGACGCTTACAATAGAGGGAAAAGAAATTACCTGTACGCCGGTATCTGTAGGAAAACCTCATGCAGTTATTTTTGTAAAAGATGTTAAATCGATACCGCTGGATTGTCTGGGCCCTAGAATAGAAAAGCACAGTTATTTCCCGGATGGTGTAAATGTAGAATTTGCAGAGCAGGTGGCAGAAAATGCCCTGCGGATGCGGGTATGGGAAAGAGGCAGCGGCATAACCATGGCCTGTGGAACCGGGGCATGTGCAGTTGCCGCCGCTGTAGTAAAGAAAGGACTGTGTTCTGCCGGGCGGGAAATCACTGTACAGCTTGACGGCGGTCAGCTGCGGATAAAAATAGAGGAAGATGATACAGTTATTATGACGGGAACTGCGAATACCATTTGTGAATGTGAGGTGTGAATGAGATGATACCAAACACAAATTATAATCAGTTAAAGGATTCCTATCTGTTTTACAATATTGCGCAAAAAACAAAGACTTATCTGGAACAACATCCGAACAGCTATTTGTACCGTATGGGAATCGGGGATGTGTCGCTGCCTCTTTGCGATGAAGTAATAAAAGCGCTTCACAAAGCGGTAGACGATCAGGCTGTAAAGAGTACGTTTCATGGATATATGCCAGAGTGCGGAGATCCGGAACTGCGAAGAATGATTGTTGAATATTATAAAAAAAGAAAGATATCTCTTTCGGCAGACGAAGTCTTTATTTCCAGCGGAGCAAGCGACGAATTGGGAGATATCCTCGATTTGTTTGGGAGCGGGAAGATCGTTCTAATCATGGAACCGGCCTATCCGGCTTATGTGGACGCGAACATCATAGCAGGAAATAAAATTATTCATGTGCCGTCAGGAGAACAAGACGGATTTGCACCGTTGCCGGATGAAAGCGTGCAGGCAGATGTGATTTATATTTGCTCGCCCAATAATCCGACAGGAGCAGTTTTCAATTATGAAAAATTAAAAACCTGGGTGAATTATGCGAACCGAATCGGAGCCGTTATTTTATTCGACGCAGCATACGAGGCTTTTATTGAGGAGGAAGAAATTCCACATAGTATTTTTGAAATAGAAGAAGCGAAAACCTGTGCGATTGAAATCTGTTCGCTGTCCAAAACGGCCGGTTTTACCGGAACCAGATTAGGATATACTCTAATCCCGAAAGCTCTGAAACGAAATGGAATGAGCCTGAACGAAATGTGGGTGAGAAATCGAACAACGAAAACGAATGGAGTTTCTTACATTATTCAAAATGGTGGGAAAGCGGTTTTTACAGAAAAAGGGCAAAAGCAGATTTACGAAAGGATACGGATTTATAAGGAAAACGCGAAGGTATTGATGGAAGCACTCAGTGAACTGGGAATCTGGTACTGCGGTGGAAAAAACGCGCCCTATATTTGGATGAAGTGTCCTCTGAATATGGACAGCTGGGAATTTTTTGATTATTTGCTGCATGAAATTCAGGTCGTTGGAACACCGGGAGCGGGATTTGGCGTATGCGGAGAAGGATATTTTCGGCTTTCTACTTTTGGATCGACAGAAGATACGAAAGAAGCAGCAGAAAGGATTGTCAGATTACTTTCAAAACGGCAGGAAAGAAATATTGGATGAAAGAGGTAGCGAAAGTATAAAGATTATGATAGTATTTTAAGTATAATTAAGCTTGGATTATTCACGGAACAGTATCTGAACTGATAACTGTACCATGAATCCCAAAATTGACCCATGTAGTCTAAACATCAGGGCAACCGCATAAAAAATAATTAATACAAAAATCATCACTTTTCTTGTATACTAAAAGAAAAGTGGTGATTTTTATGTTGGAAATGAAAATGTATTTTTCAGATTTGGTAGATAGCAGAGATAATCGAGGATTGAAACATACTCTCGTGGATATTGTAGTTATGAGTATTTATGCCGTTTTATGTGGTTATACGGATGCTGAAAATATGGCATTCTTTATGAAACTTCAAGAACCATATTTTTCTAAGATGCTAGACTTGAAATACGGTGTTCCTTCTGCGGATACTCTACTCCGTGTGTTTGCAATAATAGAACCGGAGAAATTTATGCAGATGTTTTATCAATGGATTCGGGATATTTTGTCTGCAATTCAAAAAAATAATGAATCGGAGCTACAACATATTGCCATTGATGGAAAAGCTGTCCGTGCAGCAGCAGTAAAAGGAGGAAATATCCCGTATATTATTTCAGCGTATTTAGAAAACTATGGACTTTCTATTGGTCAGCTGAAAGTAGGGGAAAAGACAAATGAAATCAAAGAAATTCCAAAGCTGTTAAAAGAACTGGATATTACCGATTGTGTGATAACAATTGATGCGATAGACTGCCAAAAACAGATTGCAAAACAAATCATAGATTAAAAAGGTCATTATTGTCTTGCAGTAAAAACAAATCAGGCAATCTTGTATGAGGAGATAAAAGAGTATTTTTCTTATGCAGAAAAAGAAGAAGCAGAAAATCATTTTCGAGAGGATGCATGTAAAATCAAAGCAGAAAAAGCGATGCAAAACCTGTCACTGATCCGAAAGATCTGTTATAATCTTATGAAATTGGATAAACGATTTGACAAGAAAAAAAGATGACCTATAAGAAGATGAGTATGTTATATACCTATCATTTAGAATATGTGCAGGAATTGATTTTTGAGAAAATTGTGGAAAACATTTAAAAATATCCATCTAGGGAAATATTTCTCTAAATGGATATTTTTATGCGGTTGCCCTGGCCTAAACATCGCTCTCCAATCTCCCCAAAAGGGTATAAAATCCCTGTGGCAGAGTTCAGAGCAGTTGTTAAGCTGTCAAGGTTCGTTAATAGTTACTATTCC
>CALDMO010000027.1 GCA_937915375.1 uncultured Marvinbryantia sp. | reverse complement strand
ATAATCTTTTTACTTTGTGAACACAGTTATATCACATTTTTTCATTATAGTATTAATTGTAAAGAACAAAAGATAAAGAACTTTACAAAAGCCTAAACAGGCAGATTATTAAATAAACTTTCTTTTTCATAACTTTCCTCTAACGGGCCGAAAGAGATTGCCCGTGAGAAAATCGCCCAGAATATTTGTTGCTGAGCGATTTTTTTGTTTACAAATATTGTCTTCGGGTATGATGTGGAGTATCATATAATGCAGCTATATATTTTTCCAAACATATATTCTTGCAGGTGTGACTGCAGGTGCTGTAAAAGAATAACTATTCAGGAGGATTATTATGCAGGCAGATATCAGATGGCTGGATCAACCGGAAGTATTTCGGGTAAATAGACTTGATGCACACAGCGATCATCGATTTTTTGAAAATGAACAAACATATCAGAAGAAAGAAGAAACACTTCGACAGTCTTTAAATGGAATCTGGAAATTTCATTATTCCGTAAATGCGAAAGAACGTCCAAGCGCATTTTATGAGCAAGGATATGACTTGTCAGAGTTTGGACAGATTCAGGTTCCGCAGCATATTGAAATGGCCGGATACGATAAGATTCACTATATTAACACAATGTACCCGTGGGAAGGACATGAATACCGCAGACCGGCAGGAACATGCGGCGAGACAGGGGAAGGAATGTTCAGCGAAGCGTCTTACAATCCTGTCGGATCTTATGTGCGTACGTTTGATCTGAATCGGTCTTTGCGCGGGAAAAGGATTATATTAAGTTTTGAAGGTGCAGAACAGGCAATCTATGTATGGGTCAATGGACAATTTGTCGGATATGCGGAGGATAGTTTTACTGTATCAGAATTTGATATCACACCTTACATAAAAGATGAAGGAAACGTACTTGCAGCAGAAGTACATAAACGCAGTACAGCTGCCTTTCTGGAAGATCAGGATTTCTTTAGATTTTTTGGGATTTTTCGCGATGTGAATCTATATGGACTGCCAAAATTACATGTAGAAGATCTGTGGGTACATCCGCGCTGCCCGGAAAGCAGTGGAAAAGAGAACGAAGAAGCTTCATTGGACATTGACCTGAAACTTTCCTGTGCGGAGAACGAAGAGCAGGCTGCAGAGAAGATGATAGCGCAGGCGTATGTAAATATTCGGCTTCTGGATGGAAAACGAGTTATGTTATCTTATAATGTACCGGCAGCATTCTCAATGCATCAGCGCTTTTTGATACCGGAGGAAGTGAAACTCTGGAATCACCGGCATCCTGATCTATATACATTGGAACTCCGGTTATATATTGAAGACGGAGAACCAATCGAAGTAGTGCCATATCCAATTGGATTTTGTAAAATCGTTCTTGAAGATGGGATCATGAAACTAAATGGAGAACGTTTGATTTTAAATGGAGTAAATCGCCATGAGTGGAATGCGAAAAGTGGAAGATGCATTTCTGATGAAGATGAAATATTCGATATTGCGTGTATAAAAAATAATAATATCAATGCAGTGAGGACTTGTCATTATCCGGATCGGATGAGCTGGTATTATAAATGTGACGCGGCGGGAGTCTATGTAATGGCAGAAACAAATCTTGAAAGTCACGGTTCCTGGCAGAAAATGGATGCAATAGAGCCGTCCTGGAATGTGCCGGGAAGTGTTTCTTGCTGGAAAAATGCCGTTTTAGACCGCGCCAAGACACAGTTTGAAGTATTGAAAAACCATGTTTCTATTTTATTTTGGTCACTTGGAAATGAGTCATATGCAGGAGACGTACTGAAGGAAATGAATGCCTTTTACAAAAAAACAGATCCGGATCGTCTTGTACATTATGAAGGCGTATTTCATAATCCTGTTTATCGCGACTGTATCTCAGATATGGAGAGCCGGATGTACGCCAAACCGGACGCAATTCGGGAATACTTGGAAGATAACCCGTCAAAACCGTTTATTCTGTGTGAATATATGCATGATATGGGAAATTCGCTCGGAGGAATGAAATCTTATATCGATTTGATTGATCAATACAAAGAATATCAGGGCGGGTTTATATGGGATTACATTGACCAGGCGATTTATGTAGAAGATGAAGTAACAGGAAAAGAAGTGCTGCGTTACGGCGGAGATTTTGACGACCGGCCATCTGACTATGAGTTTTCAGGAAATGGACTGATATTTGCAAATCGCGTAGAGAAACCGGCAATGCAGGAGGTAAAATATTACTATGGATTACACAAATAAGATGAAAATTATATTTGGAGATGTGACACTCGGAATCCATGGAGAAGCATTTCATTATATTTTTTCGTATCAGAAAGGCGGTCTGGAGTCGCTGAGAAAATATGGAAAAGAGTGGCTGTATCGTATTCCGCAGCCTACATTTTGGAGAGCAACGACAGATAATGACCGCGGGAATGGATTTCCGTTAAAATCAGGGATGTGGATGAGTGCAGACATTTTTCAGAAATGTGTTGATATTAAGGTTCTGATAGACGGTCAGCAGATTGAAAAGCTGCTTGCGCCGGATAACAACTGCTATAACGTTCCAACTTTTGCTGACACTGTAGAAATTATCTTTACTTATAAGACGATTACAGTTCCAAGTACAACAGTAGAAGTATCTTATACGGTAACAGCGGATGGAAGAATAGCTGTTCAGGTTCATTATCATGGAAAAAAAGGTTTACCGGAGCTTCCGGTGTTTGGTATCCGTTTTATTATGCCGACAAAAGCATCCGGTTATATGTATGAAGGGCTTTCAGGAGAAACGTACCCGGATAGAATGGCAGGAGGAGTTCAGGGAAGTTACGAAGTCAAAGGGCTTCCGGTTACACCGTATCTGGTTCCGCAGGATTGTGGAATGCATATGCAAACAGAATCTGTCACAGTATACCGCACAAATGTTTTGGATAACTCTTCCACAAATGTGGAAAAAACCGGACTTACATTCCGGTCAAGTGGAAAACCATTTGCTTTTTCCTGTCTTCCGTATACGGCAGAAGAGTTGGAAAATGCAACGCATCAAGAAGAATTGCCTCCGGCAAGAAGAACGGTACTTTCTATCTGCGGCGCTGTTCGCGGTGTAGGAGGGATTGATAGTTGGGGAAGTGATGTAGAAGCAGAATATCATATAGATGCGGAAAAAGATATTTTGTATGGATTTGTAATTTCTTAAGTCTTTGTTAATAAATTTTCGTTTTCTTTTAGAATATTAACATACTTTGGACACATTTTTCACGTATACTAAGAGTCAGATAGATGAGAAACACTCATTTATCACCCCCCTCATAAAGTAATCACTTGGTGGAACCAACCATAACAAGTGACACTTTACTCTCATTCCTTTAGATAACTATAAAACCAACGAAACCCGTTAGCCGGAAGGTTAGCGGGTTTTCGCTGTTTCTACGTCTATCGGAATTGCTTTTCGGTCAAATTTTTCTAAAGGAATATTTGTTAAGTTTTGCAACTTTTCCTACGAATTTTGTACTCTCACTTTCATAATACTTTATGGCATTTTACAAGAACATACTTATCTAAAAACATATTGCCACAAGACAGTTCCTTTGATAAAATAAGACAAGGCACTACATGAGAATGGTAGGCGGTTAGTCCTTCAACAGGGGGACTGAACCCTCTGATTACATAGAAATCCTGCTTGCGGGAAATCTGGGAAAGGAGGGCTTGACTTATGAGTGATTTTGAAATGCTCTCCATCGTACTAATGATACTTAGTATTGTTGTAACGATTTTAATTGCGTATATAAATCAATCAAAAAAGTAACCGCCCCTCAGCCAAAAGGTTGCGGTTACTCTTTTGAGTAATTAATCTATTTGGACTAACCAACTATCAGTAGTGCCTTGTTTATATCTATAATATACCACCCATTAAGCACGTTGTAAATATACAGCTTTGTAAAATGCGTAAACATTCCAAGATGTTCTCGGTCAAATTCGGGTCAAATCCTCATAAGAACATATAAACTAATTATCAGTAGTGCCTTATTTACATCTTTATTCTGGCAAACTTAAAAAAATTAACTCATTAGTTTTTCAAATGCTTCTACAGGCATTGGCTTTCCAAAATAATATCCTTAAATCATATCACACTTCTGCTCTTTCAGAAAATCTACATATTCTCTTGTTTCTACACCCTCTGCCACAACTTCAATATTTAATTCCCGGGCAATTCGGATAATTCCTTTGCTGACGATTTTTCCCCGTTCTTTTTCCTGCTCTGCAAACATTTTTCCGTCCAGCTTAATCGTCGAAATTGGAATACTTTTTAACATATTGAGGGAAGAATATCCGCTTCCAAAATCATCCATCGAACAAGAAAATCCCATGTCTTTTAGTTTCTGTACAAAGCTTATCAACATCCCTCTTCCGTCCAACATCGTGTTTTCTGAAATTTCAAATGATAGTAAAATATCACAACTGCGCCCAACATTGCCATGCTGAACCACAAATATGGGATCAGAAATTCAATCCCATGTATCCCTGGTTGGTACTGAGCCTCGGATTTAATATAAAACCAAATAAGTCCAATGTTGATGATGATAAAACTAATAAAACATATCCGATAAATATTCTTTTTATTTTGAACATCTCTCATTTACTGTGTCCTCTCAAATCTTATTCAATATACTGTCTATTATAACACAGAAAGACTTCTGAAAACGGTTGTAAATACAGAAACAGCGAAAACCCGTTAACCTTCCGGCTAACGGGTTTCGTTGGTTTTATAGTT
>CALDMO010000026.1 GCA_937915375.1 uncultured Marvinbryantia sp. | reverse complement strand
TCCAAACCAATCTTATGACAGAACTCTACAGAAGACGGATCTCCGCCGTGCTCACCACAGATACCGATATGAAGATTCGGATTGATCGGCTTTCCAAGATTGATTGCCATTTCCATCAGCTTACCAACACCGTTCTGGTCAAGTTTTGCAAACGGATCATTCTCGAAAATCTTTCTTTCATAGTAAGCTTCGAGGAATTTACCTGCATCATCACGTGAGAAACCGAATGTCATCTGTGTCAAGTCGTTTGTACCAAAGCAGAAGAAATCTGCCTCTTTTGCAATCGCATCCGCAGTCAGAGCCGCACGCGGAATTTCGATCATGGTACCAACTTCATATTTCAAACTGCTTCCTGCTGCCGCAATTTCTGCATCTGCAGTTTCTACTACTGTTTTCTTTGCAAATTTCAGCTCTTTGTCATCACCGATCAGCGGAATCATGATTTCCGGGCAAACACTCCATTCCGGATGTCTGTTCTGTACATTGATCGCTGCACGGATTACGGCTCTTGTCTGCATTTTTGCAATTTCCGGATAGGTAACTGCAAGACGCACACCACGGTGTCCCATCATCGGGTTAAATTCATGAAGAGATTCAATAATAGTATTGATCTGTTCCACCGTCTTGCCCTGACTGTCTGCCAGTTTCTGGATATCTTCCTGTGTCTGCGGAACAAATTCATGCAGAGGCGGATCCAGGAAACGGATAGTAACCGGATTTCCTTCCAACGCTTCATACAGTTTTTCAAAATCATTCTGCTGTACCGGAAGAATCTTTTCCAGTGCCGCTTCTCTTTCTTCTGTGGTATCTGCACAAATCATTTCACGGAATGCGTCGATACGATCGCCTTCAAAGAACATATGCTCCGTACGGCAAAGGCCGATACCTTCTGCTCCAAGTTCTCTTGCTTTCTTTGCATCCTGCGGAGTATCTGCGTTTGTTCTTACTTTCAGTTTTCTATATTTATCTGCCCAGCTCATAATACGTCCAAACTCGCCTGCAATTGTAGCATCTACAGTCGGGATAACGCCATCATAGATATTACCGGTAGAACCATCGATGGAGATCCAGTCTCCTTCATGGTACTCTTTGCCTGCAAGAACAAATTTCTTGTTTGCTTCATCCATCTGGATCTCAGAACATCCAGATACACAGCAAGTTCCCATACCGCGCGCTACTACCGCAGCATGACTTGTCATACCACCGCGAACAGTCAGAATACCTTCAGCCGCTTTCATACCTTCAATATCTTCCGGTGAAGTTTCCAAACGAACCAGAACGACTTTTTTACCTTTTGCATGCCAGCTCTTTGCATCTTCCGCTGTAAATACGATCTGTCCGCATGCAGCTCCCGGAGAAGCAGCTAACGCTTTTGCGGCCGGTGTTGCACGTACTAAAGAAGCACGGTCAAACTGCGGATGAAGCAGAGTATCCAGGTTTCTCGGATCGATCATAGCAACCGCTTTTTCTTCTGTGATCATACCCTCGTCCACAAGATCGCAAGCAATTTTCAGAGCAGCCTGAGCTGTTCTCTTACCATTACGTGTCTGCAGCATGTAAAGCTTTCTGTCTTCAATTGTAAACTCCATATCCTGCATATCACGATAGTGGTCTTCCAGTTTTGCACAGATTTCTGTAAACTGCTCGTACACTTCCGGCATAACTTCTTTTAACTGATCGATCTTCTGAGGTGTACGTACACCGGCAACAACATCCTCGCCCTGCGCATTCATGAGGAATTCACCCATCAGGTGTTTCTCGCCGGTTGCCGGATCACGTGTGAACGCAACGCCTGTACCGGAAGTCTCGCCCATATTACCGAATGCCATCATCTGAACGTTAACCGCTGTACCCCAAGAATACGGAATATCATTGTCACGACGGTAAACGTTTGCACGCGGATTGTCCCAGGAACGGAATACCGCTTTGATTGCTGCCATCAACTGTTCCTTCGGATCTGTCGGGAACTCTTCACCAATCTTTTCTTTGTATTCTGCTTTAAACTGATTTGCCAGTTCTTTCAGATCATCTGCAGTCAGTTCTACGTCCTGTGTAACACCTTTTTCAAGTTTCATTTTATCGATCAGCTCTTCAAAATATTTTTTGCCGACCTCCATAACTACATCTGAGAACATCTGAATAAATCTTCTGTAACAATCCCATGCCCAACGCGGATTTCCGGATTTCTCAGCAAGAACATTTACTACATCTTCATTTAAACCAAGGTTTAAGATCGTATCCATCATGCCAGGCATGGATGCTCTTGCACCGGAACGAACAGAAACAAGCAATGGATTTTCTTTATCACCGAATTTCTTTCCGGTAATCTCTTCCATTTTTTCAATGTATTCCATAATCTGGCCCTGGATCTCATCATTGATCTTTTCGCCGTCCTCGTAATACTGTGTACAAGCCTCCGTTGTAATTGTAAACCCCTGTGGAACCGGAAGGCCAAGATTTGTCATCTCTGCCAGGTTCGCTCCTTTACCGCCAAGAAGGTTACGCATGTCCGCATTTCCCTCGCTAAACAGGTAAACCCATTTTGCCATTTCTTCATCCTCCTGATTTTTATTTCATGTGCTTCTAAACTGCGCATATTTGCGCAGGAATAACTTGTTCTTTGTCACCTTGTCGCGCAAAAAACACCGGAGTTTTTCCGGTGTGAGTAAACTATCCCTTCAATAGCCGCACACATTTATTTTAACATATTTTTTCGTTCCGTCAAGGCATTTCTCGTAAAAATATACAATATTTTTAGTTTTTTTGCATTTATTTTATCACATTTTTGACAAAATATCTTTTTCGCCTTCTACAAAACAAAACCATTCTCACAAAAAGAATCCCGGAATGTTTATCCCGGGATTCTTATTATATGCATAAATCCTAAACAAATTTTGCTGTATTCAGTTTTACACCCGGTCCCATTGTGGAAGTAAGTGTAACACTTCTTAAATACTGACCTTTCAGTGCTGCAGGTTTTGCTTTCAGGATTGCATCAATAAGCGTCTGGAAGTTGTCCGCTAACTGCTCCTCTGTAAAGGAAGCTTTTCCGATCGGCACGTGAACGATGTTTGTTTTGTCCAATCTGTACTCAATCTTACCGGCTTTGATATCCTGAACTGCTTTTGTAACGTCCATAGTAACTGTTCCAGCTTTCGGGTTTGGCATTAAGCCCTTCGGTCCAAGTACACGACCCAGACGACCAACTACACCCATCATATCCGGAGTAGCAACTACAACATCAAAGTCAAGCCATCCTTCATTCTGGATCTTTGGAATCAATTCCTCTGCTCCAACGTACTCTGCACCTGCTGCAAGAGCTTCGTCAGCTTTTGCATTCTTAGCAAATACAAGTACGCGAACTTTCTTACCTGTTCCGTGCGGTAATACAACAGCGCCACGGATCTGCTGATCTGCATGACGGCCATCACATCCGGTTCTGATATGAGCTTCGATTGTCTCGTCAAATTTTGCTACTGCGTTTTTCTTTACTACACTGATTGCGTCAGCGCTATCGTAAAGAGTTGTGCGGTCAATTGCTTTTGCCGCTTCAATATATCTTTTTCCTCTTTTCATATTAAATGACCTCCTGGTGGTATTCGCGGGAATTTCCCTCCCACTTCTCTATTGTTCTACTTGTATCCGGGGCAGTTCTGTTCGCTTTGCTCACAGAACGGCTTTCTCACTAAATTCAAACTTTGCTTCGCAAGTTTTCATCAAGTGTTCAATGCCTATTCCTCTACCGTGATACCCATACTTCTTGCTGTACCTGCGATCATGCTCATAGCAGCTTCAACGCTTGCTGCGTTCAGATCCGGCATTTTCATTTCTGCGATTTCACGAACTTTATCTTTGCTGATAGTAGCAACTTTTGTTTTGTTCGGAGCGCCGGAACCTGATTTCAGGTTGCAGGCTTTTTTCAGCAGAACTGCTGCAGGCGGAGTCTTTGTGATGAAGCTGAAGCTTCTGTCAGCATAAACAGTGATAACAACCGGGATGATCAGATCTCCCTTATCTGCTGTTCTTGCATTGAACTCCTTTGTAAACTGAACAATATTTACACCATGCTGTCCGAGTGCCGGACCAACTGGCGGTGCTGGTGTTGCTTTACCAGCAGGAATCTGTAATTTAATATAACCTGTTACTTTCTTTGCCATAATAAGGCACCTCCTTGTGGTATTGTCGGGGGATTTCCCTCCCACTGTCTAACCGCCTGCGAATTGACGGATGACCTACATTTTCTTTACTTCTGCGAAACTTATTTCTACTGGTGTTTCGCGACCAAACAGTTCTACGTTGATGGTAACGATCTGTTTGCTTTCATTGATCGTCTGAACAACTCCGACTGTATCTTTCCAGACACCTCCGGTGACATTTACCATGTCTCCTACCTCGAAGTCCACATTTACGTTTTCAACCTTAATTCCCAAAGATCCCATTTCTGCTTCGGTAAGCGGTACAGGCTTTGACCCCGGGCCGACAAATCCGGTTACACCGCGTGTATTTCTGACCACATACCATGTGTCGTCATTCATCACCATATTGAGGAGCACATAGCCCGGAAACATCTTCTTCTGAACTGTTTTCGAAACACCGTTTTTCAACTCCACAACATCCTGAAGCGGCACGCAGACCTCCAAGATCTGGTCTTCCAGATGTCTGTTTTCAATTGTTTTTTCAATATTTGCCTTTACCTTGTTCTCGTAACCAGAGTAGGTATGAACTACATACCAGTTTGCTTCTGACATATGCTCACCTTGTCCTTACTTAATCAAGAAATCAATGCCGTACTGTACAATACTGTCCACGATCGAAATGATCACGCCCAGCGCCAGTGATACGACAACTACTGCGGTGGTCTGCTTTGTGAGATCTTTGCGGTCAGGCCAGATAACTTTGCGGAATTCCGCTTTCAAACCATCTATCCATTTGACCTTCTGGGTTTTGTCCTTCTTCGAAACTTCTCCCATACTATTCTCCTTTCACCTGCCCGAAACTATTTTGTTTCTTTATGCAGTGTGTGTTTCTTGCAGAATCTGCAGTATTTCTGGGTTTCCATTCTGTCAGGATGGTTCTTTTTGTCTTTTGTCGTGTTGTAATTTCGCTGTTTACATTCCGTACATGCCAATGTGATTCTTGTGCGCACAACTTCCACCTCGCTCTCAAACTTATTCTGTCCTGCAAATCACAGGATTTTGGACATAAAAAAAAGACTTACTTCCATACGCCTATGTAGTTTATCACAGGCGCATGGCGCAAGTCAAGGATTTTTTACACTTTAATAACACCTTTTACAATATCTGCCTTATTATGAACGCAGGAATCCAACGCGTTCTTGATATCATCCAGCTCAAAATAATCTGTCACAATATCTTTGATATTAATTTTTCCGCTTGCAACTGCTTCAATCGCCATCGGATAAATATTTCTATAACGGAATACCGTCTTAAAAGTCAACTCCTTGTCAAGAGACATACCGATCGGCAGCTCCATCATACCTGTCGGGCTGTAGCCGACAAACACGATTGTTGCCCCTTTGTTCGCCCCCTTAATCAGCTGCGTCGCCGTAATCTGGGAACCCGCAGTATCAATTCCAAGATCAAAACCTCTTCCTTCCGTGATCTCCATGAGCCTTGCAACGGTATCTTCCTCTTTACCGTTGATCACCACATCCGCACCGAGTTCCAGCGCTTTTTTCAGACGCTTTTCCATCACATCCACAACGACCACTTTTGAAACACCCATTGCTTTTAATGACAGAAGCGTTACCAAACCGATACAGCCTGCGCCTGTGACAACCGCTGTCTGTCCAAGACAAGCGCCTCCCTGCTTTGCCGCGTGCATACCTACTGCCAACGGTTCGATCAATGCGCCTTCCATGGTAGATACATTTTCCGGAAGTTTAAAGCAAAGCCCTGCCTCATGCGCCACGTACTCCTGAAATACCCCGTCTACCGGCGGCGTCGCAAAGAAAATAACATCTTTACAGAGATTATATTTGCCCGCCTTGCAGAATTCACACTGTCCGCAGGTTTTGCCGGGTTCCATTGCCACACGGTCTCCCACCTTCAGATGTTTTACATTCGCTCCGACTTCTACAACCGTACCGCCTGCTTCATGTCCAAGTACAAACGGCGGCTCCACCACAAAATCTCCAATACGGCCCGCTTCATAATAATGCAGATCCGAGCCACAGATTCCAACATATTCTACTTTTACCAGAACTTCATTGTCTTTTGGCTGCGGAATCGGGCGCTGTTGGATCTCTACTTCCATAACCCCCGTCATAACAGCCGTTTTCATCATACCTTCCATTTTCATTTCCCCCTGCTCTTCTGTTGTCCGCTTCATATTTCCATTCTAATATCCGGCTCAAAATCATTGCTGTATTTCATTTTACACCCACATTTTTCTGATCCTGACACCATTTTATATCAATTCTGCAGAATCCTCAACCGATACTTCCTGTTTTTAGAAACAATTTCTTCTATACAGAAAATAATTTTCCAGCCCGGCTGTCTTCCTCAGACACTTCCGGGCTGAAACTTACCATTATTTATTTTACAGTTCTACCTGCAGCTCTACCGGTTTCTTTCCGGTCAGCGCCGTACTTCTGCCATCCGGCTGAGAACATCCAACATACAGAGTAAAACGATTACTGTCTCTGTATCTGTCACCCTTTTCATCAACTGCCTCCAGCGCTTTTGCAGAAACAGTCAGTGTAATCTCTTTTTCTTCCTTCGGCTGCATTGCAATTCTCTTAAAGCAGCACAGGCTGGTATTTTTCACCGCATTTGCAGATTCAAGATCTTTTACATAAACCTGAACTACCTCTTCTGCTGCAATATCAGAAGCATTCGCCACAATAACCTTGAGCGTGATATCCTCATCTGTCTTCGGAGCCGTTGCAAAAGACACACTCTTTACATCAATATCTGCGTAACTCAGACCATAACCGAACGGATAAAGTGCCTCGCCTTCCATAAAACGATAGGTGCGGCCTTTCATCGTATAATCTGTGAACTCCGGCATTCCCTCCAAATCTTTATAGAAAGTGATCGGCAGCTTGCCGGACGGAGAACATTTACCAAACAAAATATCCGCAACTGCTTTACCGCCGCGTGCGCCCGGATACCACGGAAGCAGCACTGCGTTTGCATGCTCCTGCGCAAAATTCAGATCCATCGCGCTGCCCGCCATTAAGACAACAATAAACGGCTTTCCGGTTTCCGCAACAGCTTCGATCAACTCCTGCTGTACCTTCGGAAGAGACAGATCCGCCTTGTCACCGGAACCTACATGGTTTCCAGTATCCATTTCTTCGCCTTCCAGCGATTCATCCAGTCCTACTACAACAACAGTAACATCACTGTGCTCCGCAACTGTCACAGCCTCGGAAATACGATCCTGTCTCCAGGCTAATGCTTCACAACGATCTTTATACAGATGGCATCCTTCCGAATACATCACGCGCACATCATCGCCCACTTCATCCTGAATTCCTTCCAATGCCGTAATGTATCTGGAAGAAGTTCCATGATAGTTGCCAATCAGGGCAACACGGCTGTCCGCATTCGGTCCAACCACACCGATTGTCTTTAAATTCTTTTTATCCAGAGGCAGAATACCGTCATTTTTCAAAAGAACCGTAGATTTTCTTGCCACATCAATGGCCAACTCCACATGCTCCTTACATTCTACTTTTTCGTACGGAATGCTGTCATACTCGCTGCCATCAAACAGACCGAGCAGGAAACGGCTTGTCATCAGACGCTCTGCCGCTACAGTAATTTCTTCCTCCGTAATCAGACCTTTTTCGTATGCTGCCATCAGATGCAGATAGGTATTTCCGCAGTTTACATCACATCCCGCTTTCAGAGCCATTGCCGCAGATTCTTTTGCATCAGCAGTTACATGATGATGCTCATGGAAATCACGGATTGCCCAGCAGTCAGAAGTAAAATGTCCCTCAAATCCCCATTTATCTCTGAGCAGATCCTGAATCAATGTTTTGCTTCCGCAGCACGGCTCACCGTTTGTACGGTTGTACGCGCCCATCACAGATTCTACTTTTGCTTCTTTTACCAACGCTTCAAATGCCGGAAGATATGTTTCCCACATATCCTTCGGAGTTGCTTCCGCGTTAAATTCATGGCGAAGTTCTTCCGGACCGCTATGTACCGCAAAATGTTTTGCGCAGGCTGCGGATTTCAGCACGTCGCCGTCTCCCTGCAGTCCCTTTACAAATCCGACGCCGAGGCGGCTGCTCAGATACGGATCTTCGCCGTACGTCTCATGCCCGCGTCCCCATCTCGGATCACGGAAAATATTTACGTTCGGAGACCAGAAAGTCAGTCCTTTATAAATATCTCTGTCATTATGTTTAGAATACTCATTATACTTCGCGCGTCCCTCGGTCGCGATTACATCACCGATCGTCTGCATCAGATCTTCATCAAATGCAGCCGCCATACCGATTGCCTGCGGAAACATCGTCGCTGTACCTGCTCTCGCTACGCCGTGCAGCGCCTCATTCCAGTAATTATAAGTCGGCACACCCAAACGTTCCACCGGAGCCGCATCATATTTCAGCTGCGCCGCTTTCTCCATCAGAGTCATCTTACCAACCAGTTCTTTCGCTTTTTTTCTGGCTTCTTCTCTGTTAAGCATATCTCATCCTCCTTGTTCTGCTCTAAATTCGGATGCCATGACGCATACACACACTTTATTCTGCATTTCGTTACGATCAGCGCAAGTAAGCGCGTGCCTCCGACATGTTGTACCCTCATTTTAGAGCGGATCAAAAAGTATAAAGCCACCTATGCGTACACACAACGTGGCTTATGACTTTTTGATCTCAGCATTATACAAATAATATAGCAAAAAAATAAAAACAATTCTATGCGACTTTTTCTCATTTTTTCTCAAAAATTGCTCTTCATATCAAAACGGCGAAGCCCCAGGCTCCGCCGAAAATTTTTTTCTCTTATCCTTTTACCGCACCTGCCATCATACCTTTTACCAACTTATCCTGGAAAACAATAAACAGAATAATCATTGGCAGTGCGGATAATACCAGAACCGCAAGAATGAGCGGCATATCCATGGAATGCTCCCCCTTAAACTGTCCAAGAGCCAGCGGCAATGTCTTGTTCATCGGTGTCTGCAGCAGCGTATTGGCAAATGCGAACTCATTCCACATGGAAACGCCGTTGTAAATTGCCAGCGTGGAAAGTCCCGATTTAGAAAGCGGCAGGATGATTTTGAAAAAGTTGTTGTATTTATTACAACCGTCAATTTCCGCCGACTCTTCCACTTCTTTCGGAATTGTCATCATAAATGCTGTCAAAATAAACACCGCCATCGGCAACGCGAATGTCACATACGGTCCTACCAGCGAAAACAGATTATCATACATTCCAATATTTGTTGTCATCTTAAAAATCGGGATTAATGTAACGTGCATCGGAATAGACATCATTGCCACAATTCCCGCATAGATAACCCCTCTGAATTTGAATTTCATACGCGACAACGGATATGCCGCGAATGAGGAAATCGCCAGCATCAGAACCATCGAAACCGCTACCACTATTACGCTTCTGAAAAAATATCCAAAAAATCCATTTTGAACGATTCCCGGATAATTATCAAAAAACCACGGATCCGGCAGATGAAAAACTCCCTGAGAAAGCATATCAAACTGCTTACGGAAAGAGTTCAGGATCATAAATACAAACGGCACTAATGCCACAAGTCCCCAGAATACCGCAAATAGCGTTGCTATCGTCCAGGCAATCCGGGATTTCAATTTCTCTTTGCGGTAATCTACTTCTTTCTTCTCGTTCATTCTAGTAATCCTCCTTTACCACAAAAATTTTATTAAAGAGCAATGCAATCGCAGTAATTAAAATAAACATACCCGCTGCCACACAGGAACCATAGCCCATGTTATATTGCTGAAAGGACAGTTTGTACATATACGTTGCCATCAGTTCCGTACCACCTGCCGGGCCGCCGCCGGTCATATTCCAGATCAAATCAAAGTATTTCAGAGAACCGATCAGGGACATGGTACATGCTGTCTTAAAGATCGGACCAAGAAGCGGTATCGCAATCTTGAAGATATACTGTTTTCTGGTCGCTCCATCGATCACCGCCGCCTCATAAAGTGTCGTGTCGATATTACCGTATCCAGCAATAAAATACACCATGTAAAATGGGGTAAACTGCCATGCCATAACGCCGATTACCGCAAACAGCGCCTGCGGATTTTTACCTAGCAGGTCTACGTTTACCTTATGCCCGGAGATCAAAGTTGCTAGGGAGGAGAATAGTCCGCCGTTCGTAGCGAGCACATAGTTAAATAAGAAACCAATCGCCACCGAGCTCATCAGATACGGCAGGAACCATACGGTCTTGAAAATGTTAAACTTTCTGCCGCCGGCATCCAGAAATGTCGCCAGCGCCATGCCGATCGGAATCTGAAGAAGGATGGAAAATACCATCACGACCAGGTTATGTCCAAATGCGCTCCAGAAAGATTTATCTTTCAGAAGCGTTGCCCAGTTTCCAAGTCCGACAAAGATCTTGTCGGCGGAGATTCCGTTCCATTTATAAGTACTTGTTACAAAGGTATCAATAACCGGATAGACCATAAAAATAAGAATCAGCAGAATCGCGGGCGCCAGAAATATGGTCGCCGCAGTGGCTGTGCTTCTCGCCCTCGCTTTTGCCAGGCTGTTTGTTTTCTGTTCAGGCATATTGTCTCCTTTCCGGCAGCCGTTTCTGCACACGTCTGCCTCTCCACGTTAAATTTTATCTGCCTGCGGCAAAGATTTCAAAAAAATTGCCCGCAGGAAAGATTTCCTGCGGGCGCATCACCTTTCACACTCAGCTATCAGCGTTCCTTATTCTTTCTCAGCATAGTAAGCCTGCATAGCTTCATCGTGCATCTTTCCGATTTCTTCCGGAGTCTTTGTCAGTCCAAATAATTCTGTCATACAATCTTTATGAACTTCTGTTACAGAAGCCGGCAAATACTGGTCATACCAAAGCTGTACGTTGGATGCCTGGAAAAATACATCTGCAACGAGACGCATATTCGGGTCTGTAACTTCTTCTTCAAATCCTTTGATAGAAGGAATCGTATTTGCAAGCGTCATCTGTTCTTCATTATAAGTATCGTCATTGATATACTGGGTTGCCAGTACATAACACGCATCCAGTTTTTCCTGATCTACAGAACCGTCTTCTTTCCAGCAGTTGAAGGAGAAGCCGTTTCCGATTGCCGTACCAACTTCCACATCCTGCGGAACGCCTGCTGCTTTCGCCTCTGCGTCTTCCGGGAAACGGAATAAACCACAATTTGCATCGTACCATTCTTTGCTGTCCGTCATAATAGAACGTGTCTGCCAGGAACCGTGAAGCATCATTGCACAGGTATTGTCATACAGGAGTGCACGATCTTCGCCGTTGTCAGTGATCAGAGAGTTGTAACCCTCGTTGAAGTATCCCTTTTCTACCCATTCCTGAATCTTTGTTCCAGCCCAGATAAATGCATCTGAAGTAAAGGAACCTTCCTGTGTGTAAGCTGCTGCAAATTCATCATTTCCAGAATGGCGCGCTACCAAATACATATAGTACATAGAGCCTGTCCACTTTGAACCGTTTGCCAGTGAAAACGGTACATATCCTGCTTCCAGAAGTTTGTCACAGACCGCTTCCAGTTCATCGATTGTGGTTGGTACTTCTACTCCGACTTCCTCAAAAATAGCCTTGTTATAAAAAATATCACATCCGCTCAGTCCGCCGTACGGGATAGACAAAACTTTGCCTTCATAGGAAGCCTGTGCGATTGCCGCATCAATGTAATCCGGATGATCATATGTGTTGAACATCTCTGTAATATCGTTCACAAAACCAGATTCGTAATACTCTGCCATCGGACCGCCGCCCCAATGCATATACATATCCGGTGCTTCATTCGCGCTCATGGCAACGATCAGCTGCTGCTTGTAGTTATCATTCTGCTGATGTACCTGCGTAACCTTGATATTCGGATAGTCTGCAGTAAATCTTGCTACCGCATCTTCTATAATTGTTTTAGAAGGATCTTCCGTTGAAATATCCCACAGAAGAATCTCCAGCGGTTCCGTTGTCAGCTCCGGAAGATTTTTCTCTCCGTCAGCCTCTTCCGCCGCTGCCTCAGTCGTCGCTTCTGTGGTTTCTTCCGCTCCTACAAGCCCTGTAAATACGGAACTAACCATCGCCGCTGCCATCAATGTCGCCAACACTTTCCTTTTCATAGTTTCTCGTCCTCCTTTTTTGATGTCTCGCACATATTTTTCGTCCATTTGTGCTATTTGATACAGCAATTTTACCCCTCTCCATGTGTTTTTGTCAAGCGCTTTTCGCGTTTTTTATATTTTCGTTTTATTTTTCGTTATATTTTTATGCATTTTTTATATATCATCTTTTTTTATTTGTTAGTCTATCATATTCTTTTGTCCGTTTTTGCTCAAAACATCAACTTTTTCAGCAAGATATTGTCATTCCCATCTAATCGTATTATAATAAAGGCAATTATTTTCCGAAAGGGGATTGCCATGCATCCGTTTTACGAAAGTCAGCAGGGAAAACTGCGGACAGTTATCACAAAAAATCTTTCCTTTCCGGAGCATCTTCACGCACATGCGGAACTGCTCTATATTCCTGAAGGCGAAACACAGATCACCATTGATCACCAAATTTATCAGATGTGCGCCGGAGATTGTGCTTTAATTTTTCCGGGACAGCTCCACAGCTATCAGCCTACCAGTCCGCATCGTGTTTACTTGCTGATTTTTGATACTTCTCTGACCGGATCTTTCCAGTACTCTCTGCAGAATTTCCGTCCGGCAAGTCCACATCTTGACGCTGCCGATGTTTCGGACGATGTCCACCTTGCAGTTGACCGGCTGATCCATCTGGATATCACCAAAGATCCGGCGCTTGGCTCCGCATGGATTCAGGTTATTTTAGCGCTGCTCTTTCCCCACTTGGCTCCCGAAAAAATAAAACAGTCGGAAAGTGAACAACTCACCTACCGACTGATTCATTACATGAACAAACATTTTCAGGAACCGCTTACGCTGGACTCCCTTTCCAAAGCGCTGCATGTAAATAAATATTATCTTTCTCATACATTTTCAAAAAAACTGCGCACCAGTTTTCCGCAGTACCTGAATTACCTGCGTCTGGAATATGCAGCAGAGGCGATGTGTACCTCCAGCGAATCTCTTTCCCGTATCTGGGAAGATGCCGGCTTTACCAGCCAGAGCAGTTTCAACCGTGCTTTCCGTGAATACTACGGCATCAGTCCGCTGCGTTACCGAAAAGAACGGCTTTCGCCGCTATAATTCTGCGGCTTTATTTTGCCGCAGAATATCCCTTATGCTCCACCCGCTTCGCTTTTGGATAGATGCGCTTCATACGTTCATCGCCAAATCGCTCATCTATCAATTCTTCCAGTACATTTTGTGCCGGAATACCTTCCTGTCGTTTTTCATATCGCCCAAGCGCCAGCGCTGAAACAGCAATATTACAGTTCATAAACACAATTAAAATCCAGGTAATCACCTTTCCCACTTTCATAGGCAGTTTTTCAATCAATCCGGAAATTCTCCCATACAAAAGCCGGAACCAGACGACCGCCGCAATTCCCCAGAAAAAGCAGAACAGCAGATTGATACGTCCGCCAAGATTAAACGGAATCTTACTGTAATCCCAGAAAATCGTTCCAAATACAATCTCGGTAAATACACTGCAGAAATATTCAAAAGCGCCTCCCAAAATTGTCCCCGCAAGGAACAAAAACGCATCCGAGCGTTCGCGGTACTGATATAAAAGAAGTGTAAAAATTGCAACTCCAAGGCCCCAGACAATACTGAACGGTCCCCAGACCACACTGCTGCGGCTCATCCACCAGCCAAGACTGAAACGGCAGAAAACCATTTCTATCAGATCACCAAGAAAAGCACCGATGAAAAAAAGCCAGAAAATCTTATAAAATCCGCATCCCTGCGCAAACACTCCGTTCTCTTTTTCTTTCGTTTCTGATACAGACACGGAATGCGCCCTCCAGATACGCGCTTCAATCGCCCCATAAATCTTACCGTGCAGTACAGCTGTTACGCGGGCAATTTTTTTATTGGATTCCCGGTATCGTTCCGCCTGCTGCTTGTTCCCGGAAAGCGCAGCATTTGTACCAAGAAGATCCAACGTCATCACCGCTAAAAGCGCCCATACAATTACCTGAATTCCCATCGGCCACAGCTGATACAGCTGCAAAAGCAACGGATTCAGCCATTTAACTAATACCACGCCGAGTACTCCCCACAGGATAGAATTCGCCAAACAAATATAGCCGTCAAAATTGAATTTACGTTTACAGTAATCCCACCAACGTGCCTTATACATTGCTTCCAGCAGCTTGCCGCCAAACAATTCCAAGACCGTCGCATATATCATACTTCCCAGAAACAAAAACAGCGGATTATCACGCCGTCCCGACAGTGTCATCGTAATTACCACAGCGCCAAATCCGTACAGCATACAGAAGGGGCCATTTAAAAAACCACGGTTGACGATCTTCTTTTCCTTTAAAATCACATTGACCGTTTCTATACACCATCCCAAAAAGGAATAGACCAAAAATAAATAGAGCAATTTCATCATTGTTGTATATTCTCCGTTTCTTTCTGTGCGCAGCCTGGCACACTTATTTATCCTTTATGCAGGTTACAAATTTCCCTTTGGCAAACGCACGCGAATTGTTTTTCCTGTAAATGGCTGAACAAATTCACATTTCCACGCGCAAAGCTGCGCACAGGTTTTCCCCGCAATACCGTTTCCGTAAAGCGAATCGCCAACAAGCGGATGACCGATTGCAGACATATGCGCACGGATCTGATGCATCCGTCCAGTTTGTAAATGAAGCCGAACCAAAGTACACAATTCGTCTGCCTCCTGCTTTTTCTCTGCATTTTCCAACTCATACGGCTGGACTCCCAAAATCTTCATAATCTGAGTCTGTGCAGTTTCCAAAACAGCCTGATAATATGTGCACGACGGTTTTCCCATCTGGCAAACAGACATTTTGCCTTTCTCCACCTGCAATAGAGGCAGATCCACACGCTGTTCCTGTTCAAACATCTCCCGAGCAAACCTGCCTTCACAGAGCGCCAGATATTCCTTTCTGAAACTTCCGTCTTCTCTCTGTTTCCAGAGTCTGGCCGCCGCCATCTGATTTTTCGCGAACACCAGAATCCCACACGCATCCCCGTCAAGCCGTCCGATGCTGCGCATCCGCACCCTCTGTCCCTGCTTTTCAAAATATGACTTCAGGTAATTTGACATCGAATCCCGGTAATGCCCGCCTGCCGGATGCACCACCATTTTCTGCGGCTTCCATACACAGATCAGATCCGTATCTTCATATAAAACTGTAAGCGGATATTCACACGCCTCCAAATGCCCGGAAACCTTATCCGCGTTTTCTTCCTCAAGATGCAGGGTAAGTACGTCTTCTTCTTTCAGCATTTCTGTCACACGCACCTTCTGCCCATTCAGACAGATTCCATTTTGACGAAATTTGAGACTGCTGATCTGCGCTCTCGTAAAGCCAAGCCGTTCCTTCAAAAATACTCCGACGGATTTACCGTCATCTTCTGTTTTTATCTTTTGTGTAAGAATGCGTTCCATGAAATTCCTTTATTACGATTCTGTGTGCTGTTTTCGACAAAATTCCATATCATCTTATCATGATTTTTTCTTTACCGCAATCAAGGGAACAAGCATTTCTCCTAAAAAAAGAATCTCGTCCCCGAGATCCTTTTCATTTTTGTGATCTTACACCTGCTTTTCGCAGGCTGTCAATTATAATCGTATTTTCTTCTTAAATATCATATATGCGCAAATCGCAGTTACTGCCTCCGTAAATCCAAACGCTGCCCACACTCCGTTTGCGCTAGCAAACCGGCTGAACAGAAACGCCGCTGGAATAATCACGATCAGATAACGCAGCAGAGAAATGTAAAGCGATTCTGCTCCTTTTCCAAGTCCTTCCAACGCGCCGGAGCAGGTAATGGAAATTGCGGAAACCAGAAAGCCCAGGCTAATGATCCGCAGCGCTGTTGCTCCCATCTGGACAGTCTCCGGATTTTCCGTAAACAAACCGATCAGCTGTTCCGGAATCACCCAGGACAGTATCGTTCCAAGCGCCATTACCGCTGCTGTCAGCTTCAATGCCGTACGAAAAATCGCTTTCACACGTTCATGCTCTCCGGCGCCGTAATTATAGCCGACTAGCGGACGGATTCCCTGAATAATCCCATTTGCGCTCAGATAAATAAAGGTCTGCAGTTTATAATAAACGCCAAGTACTAGCACATATTTATCCGAAAAACCTGCCAGTATACCGTTCAAAGCGGAAATCAGCAGAGACGGCAGTGCCAGATTTAAGGTTGCCGGGATACCAACCGCATAAAGCCTTTTAATCAGCTGAATGTCCGGCTTTAGATATTTACGGCTGATCTTCACCGGAATCACACCTCGACAGTAAAGCAGAACAAAAACTGCCAGTCCTACCGTCTGTCCAATGCCGGTTGCATACGCCGCGCCGGCAATCCCCATTTTCGGGAACGGACCAATACCGAAGATCATCAACGGATCAAGAATAATGTTGGTAACGCATCCACTCATCATACAAAACATGGTCTCCTTCATTTTTCCTGCCGACTGAAAAATTTTCTCCAGTGACACGCTCATCATAGCCACTGTAGAAAACAGAAAGACGCGGTTGGAATAGATCAGCGCCATATCGATCGTCTCCTGATCCGAAGAGAACATCCGTAAAAAATATGGCATCCCGATCATACAGATAATCATCAGCAAAATTCCGTGCAAAAAGTTGAGAAAAATCCCCTGCGTCGTCGCTTTATTCGCCTGTTTCTGATTTCCTGCTCCAAGAAAAAAAGCAATTGTTGCATTCATAGAAATACCGAATCCGACGGAAATCGCCGTAATCAGATTTTGTACCGGAAACACCAGCGCCAGCGCTGTCATCGCATTCTCATTTACTTTCGCCACAAAAAAACTGTCAATAATATTGTAAAGCGCATTCACTGCCATAGAAAGCACCATCGGCAGAGACATCGACAATACCAACGGCAGTATCTTTTTTTCTTTCATAAAGGTCTGTTCCATGTTATCTCCTCCTGATATTTTGTCTTCTCCCGCATCTTTGAATCAATTTCCTGTCCGCAACATATTTTACTTCACCCAAACGCGCATCCAGCAAAGCGTTTGTGATTTAGAAAAACAAAAGCTTTCCTGCGGCACACAAAAACGCCACACAATTACCATCTTGTAACTGTGTGGCGAAAAAAAGATTTCTCTTGAAAATTCCACTCCCCTGCGGGTTTTATGCGGTAATCATACTATATTAACAATCTAATTGTCAAGCTGATCTCCCTGCAAAAATCTGTTAGAAAATGTTCGGTTTTCATCAAAATTTATGGAAATTTCACTTGCACTTTCCATGAAAATATGAAACAATCTTCTTAATCATTTTGAATTTTATTTACAACTTAGTGTCGGCATCCAAGGAAACCTGAATATTTTTCCAGCGAAAGGAGCGTCGCCATGAAAGAACCTATTCTCTACCGAAAACGTCTGATTCCCAGTGAATGTGTTCGTCTCGACAAAGATCAGATTTTATCCGCAACGGACACTATGATCATCACCAAATGGAAAACGATTCGTCCCAAAAAAGAATTAAGCCACGGGCTGTCCGCTTTCTTTTTGGATAAAGGGATTAAGGTAAGTAAATTTTACAATCACAAAAACGAGCTGATCTGTTGGTACTGCGACATCATTACAAGTGAATATCATGCTGAAACTAATACTTATATTATGACCGATTTGTTGGCTGATGTCCTTATTTATCCAAACGACACCGTCAAGGTAGTTGATTTGGACGAACTTGCAGACGCAGCGGAACACCAGCTGATTACTCCGGAACAGCTCCTGCTCTCCCTGCGCCAACTGGATTGGCTGCTGCAACGCATTTACAATGGGACATTTTCGGAGCTGCAAAAAATACTGGACGACGCAGAAGCATAATTACAACTGCTTTTGCTCACTATCCAACCACCACAGGAGACCATTATGAATTACGACAAAATAAAAGAATCTGCTCTTGCTGCCGGATTTACAGCCGCTGAATGCATTTCTGTCAGCGCTCTTGTATTCCAACCGGAATTTCGCAAATACTGTGTTGAGAATGAATGCGGAAATTACGGCAAAAATTATGCCTGTCCACCAGACTGCGGAACTGTCAAAGAAATGCAAAAACGTGTCCTTCAGTATCAAAACGCTCTTGTATTTCAGTCACGCAGCCACATTGACGATGCCTTTGACGACGTTCTGACAAAACCATTAAAAAAGCGCCATACCCAAATGACGCTTCAAACCGTAAAAAATTGTCATTTCCTCGGTTTGCCTGATAACGGCCTGTTTATCATGGCCGGTCCCTGCAATTTCTGTGATGTCTGTAAACTGCAGAAAGGGATTCCCTGCTGCAATGAAGATCTGCGTTTCTCCTGTCTGTCCGCCTACTGTATTGATGTTACTGAATTAGCCAACAGCTGCGGTATGGACATCAGCTGGGATGGGAACACCGTTTCTTTTTTCAGTCTCTATTGCTTTTAAACAAATATCCGCATATTACAGGATTGCTCTGACTGCGCACAACGCCAATAGGTGCAGTGGATAAAACAAATAGAAGAACCACTTGGAAAACACGCGCCCTCGTTCGGCGCGTTTTCCATTGTAAAAGCACGTAATCACAATGCCTGCCGCCGCAACGCCAACAACCGAAAACAGACTATGCAGCAGTGCTTCCGCAAACGGGTACAGCGCAAGATAGTTCAGCAGATTCATCAGGCCAAACAAACTGCCGCCGATTACAAACGTCTTAACAATCCCTTTCCGATTTCCTCTGTTTTTCCAAAACAGCAGGGTAAACATCGGCGCAAACAATGCCCAGTCTGAGAACATGGTCGCGATAAACAACAGTACTGTTCCTGCCCTCCGTCTGAACGGATTTGTTTCTTTTTCCTGCAGGCACAGCAAAAGAAAGCAAAAAAACAACGTAAAGATCATATTCAGCGCAAAAAATCCGGTCGCCCATACAAAAGGAATTTCAGAAAGGATCGCGAACAGCAGCAGACGCTGCCCATATTTCTGTTTGGAATGAGTATACTGATACCCCTCCACCAAAAAGTAACACATCACCGGCGCCGTAAAATAACCGACGTTCATCAATACCTCCGTCAACATACTGTTTACCGGCAGAAAGACATTCGCAAAGTGATTCAAAAACATGGTGAACATCGCGACATACTTAATTACATCTCTATTTAAGCCAAACGCTCTTCTCTGTTCCATTTCTGTCCATCCTCCCAAGATCTATTTCGTTGAAATTCACTTTTCATTATACTACATATCATTCCTCCGGTACAGAAGAACTCCGTGAAGCCGGGTTAAATTCCTTCGCCAGCAAAAATCCTCCGAAAATTAATCCATTCAGCAGCAACGCCGGAAACAAATCCGCCCATGCAATGGCCTGATTCTGCAGTACGTCTGCTGAATATGTGCCGCTGATAATGGGAATCAAATTATTATTTAAAAAATGCAGAATCACCGGCACCCAAATATTCTGCGTTTTCATATATGCCCACGCAAAGAAAATCCCCAAGGTAATACAGGTAATCTGCTGCGACACCGCCGCCACCAGCCCAGCATCCGGGCTGTAATAAAAGAAATCAACCGGCAGATGCCACAATCCCCACATAATCCCCAGCACGATCACTCCGCCGCGCAGCCCGAATCGTTTCTGCAGATACGGTTGCAGATAATAACGCCAGCCATATTCCTCTCCGAAAAACGCGGTAAAGACTAGCAGAAAATTGATTGGCATTGCCGCCAGAGACATCCATGTCATCGGCATCTCAAAAATCATCAGAAACATCTCCATCTGACCGCCAAGCGCACTGGCAACTGCAAACCGCAGAAAATACAGCATTACAAACACCAACACACAGAAAATTGAATTTCTCCCGTTTTTCCATTGCAGTCCGGCAGTTTTTCGCCTTTCCTTTCCAGCCGCCGCAATAAAAATCCATGCAAGAATACTTCCTCCTATCATAAAAACCTGTGTCAGCATCAGCCATTCCATTCCGGTATAGACCGCAAGCCCCGGTACCTTTGCAAAAAACAGCGGATCCGGTACGAGCACAGATGCCGCCGCCAGAATCATAAATCCTCCTGTCATTATAAGAAAAAACCAATAAAACAATTTGGGCAGGCGTTTTTCTTTTTCTGTGATCAGATACGCCAAAATAATTCCCGCAGCCGGATAAAACATCTGTGCATTCGGAAATACACTGATATCTATGTTGTTGACATGCGCATACCACATCAACATTCCCATTAAAAAAGTTACGCCGTAGGCAATTGCAATAAAAATCAAAAGTTGTTTCTTTTCTTTTATTTTTTCGCTCATTTTTATGTTCCCCCATGTATCAGCGAATCACAAACTGCACCAACTTCATCTCTTCATCAAAACTGATGACAAACTGAATTTTCCCATTCTCATATTTCCCAACCATCACAACGCCGCCGTATTCCTCTCCGGTCTCTTCATCCTTATTTCCCAGAATCGCCGTTTTTGTAATTTTCATGAACGCCCCATTTTTATCCAAATATGGATCCACTGCCTGCGCAAAGGCTTCCTCCGTAAGTGCCTTCTTAAATTCCTCACTGCCCATTGCAAGAATAGACGCATAATTGCGTTCATTGAAATACTCCACCGCTTTCATCGCTTCTGCTTTTACCGTTTCCTCATCAAATTTATCCGAAAGCTTTGCTCCTTTTGCACATCCAGTCAAAAGCATTACCGCCGTTAAAACCAATAACATAGCTGCTGTTATTTTTCTCATATTCTATTCCTTCTTTCTACTGTTTCAGCGTATTCTTTCATCATGTATCTTATACCCGATAATTCTTCCGGCATCCTTTCATCAGCCGCTCCTGCTTATCCTCCCGGCAGCATCACTGTCACCTCAAAAATACCGTCCTCGCAACAGATATGCATTTCCCCTCGATAATGTTCCAACGCTCGCCGAACATTTGTAAGACCGATACCTTCGTGTCCTTCCTTGCCTGATCTACCCGGAACATAACTGCCGTAATACGTATTGCTGATTTTTACAACCACAAAATCCTGTATCTGTTCTCCGCGGATTCTGATCTGAAACGATGTCTGCCGATCTGCCGCTTCAATCGCATTATCCAACAGATTCGCAAAGATCGTCGTGATATCCGGATCCGAAACAAAATCCAGTGAAATACCTCCCATATTGCATTTCACCTGCTCCGGCGGCAATTTTTTCAGCTTATCATTCAATACAATATTCAGCATCCGGTTTTCTGTATAAAATTTTAACCCCAGTGAATTAAGCATCGCATGAACATCCTCTATATATGCCTTACTTTCCTGCTGCTGCATCTGCTCGATCGCGTGCAGATGATTGCGGATATCGTGAATGATCCGGCGCGATTCACTATATTTCTTCTCCAATTCTTCATAATACTGATGGGTAAGCTCTCCCTGCTGCTGCATCATCGCCAGACGGTGCTTCAATTCCCAGTTCTGTGCTACATCATACCAGAAATACAGGCAGTAAATATTAATAATCAGCGCAAGCACCGCATAGAAAATCAGCCATCCGAAACCATACCGGAAAAAAAAGAGCTCCCCGCCGATCATATACAGAAAAAGCATCACTGCGCTGAGCGCAGGTACCAGCATCATGCCGCGCACCTTTAGCTTTTCTTTATCTTCCGCATAACGGCGGCGGATGATAACCAGCATCACTCCCGTTACCAGATAAATCAGCGTCACCTTGAAAATCACCAGTACCATTCTGAAAAATCCGGCGTCTATATCCAGCGCCATATATAACTGACGACTCAAAGCGACCGCGCACACGTCCGCCGCATAGATGCTAAAAAGAAATATCATCTGATACATAAACCCTGTCCTGCTCTTATGATAGAGCAGCCGACCGATCGCCAGAAAACAAAGCATCAGTCCGATTTGCGTGATCATGTCATTCCAGAACAGATTCGGCAATAAGAAACAAAGCGCGCCGTAAAATATCCATGCCAGAATTTTCATCCATCCGGGCCGCGCAAAATCCTGCGGGATCGCCCGCAGCAGCGCCGCGGAGCAGATTGGATAACTGCTCACCGTCAGCACAGACAACAGTATCGCTCCTACCGTACCCATTTCAATCCACCTCCAGTCTGTCCGCCAGATACGCCGTCAGTTCCTGTTTCCAGACTTTCTGTTTTTTCTGCGACAGCGGAATCTCTGTCTGATTATCAAGAAAAATCTGCAGACCGCAGATATTTTTCACATGAAGCATATTTACCACAAAGCTCTGATGCGGTACAGAAAATCCGAACGGCTGCATCTTCTGCGCAATACTGCCGATCCTTCCCGGCATATAATAGGATTCTTTTTCCATGACAATTTTAATTTTTCGGTTTTCATATTCAAAATAATAGATATCTTCGGCTGCCAGACAGACCATCCCCCGATCTGTAGCAAAATCCAGGATTGTTTTCTTTCTGGCTGTTCTGTTATAGCGAAAAATTTCTTCCAGCACCTGATAAATTGCCTCAGGATCTGCCGGCTTTAGCAAATATTGAAAAGCATGCACACCGAAAGCTCCCTCCACATAATCCCGGTAAGCCGTCAGATATACGATTTTTGTCTCCCGGTCTCTTTTGCGTATTTCCCGTCCGGTTTCAATTCCATTCATCCCGTCCATATCAATATCCAGAAAAACCGCCTGACACGGTCTGTAATGTTCCAACAATTCCTCTCCGGAAGAAAAACACAGCACTTCCAGATCTTGTTTCCAATCGCGTATCTGTTTTTCTACCGCGCGGCGTGCCCGCGCATCATCATCGCAAACTATAATTGTGTCCATAAACTCCTCGTCAAATCCGATATATTTTTCAGTTTTCACTATAACACACCCTGTTTATTTGTAAATAGGAGATGCGTAATGTACGGTTTTTATGTATTATAAGACAGCAGACACTCTGCCAAAACGCAAC
Source organism: uncultured Marvinbryantia sp. (assembly GCA_937915375.1). GTDB lineage: Bacteria > Bacillota > Clostridia > Lachnospirales > Lachnospiraceae > Marvinbryantia. The sequence goes on along the minus strand of CALDMO010000026.1, from coordinate 35,831 downwards.
AAAACACCCCAATTTTGGAGTGTTTTGTTGCGTTTTTATTTGAACGGATTATAAAATCTACTGCCATTCTGAAATGTAATCACCAACACTGCGGCACTAAACACAATCAGAAAAACAAGCGTCAGATAATCATTTCGTTTCAGCGGCCTTCCGGAATACCAGGTCCGTTTCTTATTTTTTCCGAATCGGCGCAGTTCCATCGCATTGCTGATCACATCAATCCTTTCCATTCCGGTAAAAATGAGCGGAAAAATGATCGACGCCATTTTGCGGATTCTGGACAACAGAGACGCTTTGGAGGACATTTCAATGCCCCTCGCCTCCTGCGCATGCTTGATCTTCGTAAAATCTCCCTGTACATCCGGAACATAACGCAGTGCGATTGCCACCGCATAGCCTACGTTATAATGTATACCGATACGATTGAGTGATGCAGCAAACTCACTCGGATTCGTTGTCACAAGAAACATCAGCACTGCCGGCGTTACCGTAAAATACTTAATGAGAATATTAAACTCATAAAACAGCTGTTCCTTTGTTAAAGTATACTTCCAAAATAAATGTACTAAATCTGTGCGCGCCCCATATATCTTTGTTCCCTGATAAGGAGCAAAGATATACACCATGAGCAGATTCAGACACAAAAATAACATAATAAATTTAAAAACCGTCGCTATCTGTTTCCAGCTGATTTTAGAAATCTTAAAAATCACCAAACTCAGAAACAGCATCACCAGCAGCACACGCGTATCATACGTGATCATACTGACAACCGACCATAGCAGAAAAAACATCAACTTTGTCACACCGGTCAACCGGTCGATCCAAGTATCTTTCTGCTCATAACTAAGCATTCTTGACATTTTTTCGCGCCTCCCTGTCGTACTGAATAAACCGCTCCACGAAACCGGATACGTCTGTAATACCGCACTTGACCGCAAAATCATAAAGTGATGTCTTCTTTAAATTTGCCCGGTCAGTAATCTCATCATTCGTGAGAATATTTGCGGGCGTATCATCCGCCAGAATCCGACCATCTGCCAATACCAACGCGCGGTCGGTATACTCCAGCATCAAATGCATATCATGCGTAATCATAATGATCGTAATGCCCTGTTCTCTGTTGAGCTTTTTCAAAAACTCCATAATCTCCGTATAATGACGATAATCCTGTCCTGCGGTCGGTTCATCCAGAATGATAATTTCCGGATGCATCACCAGAATTGAGGCAATCGTCACTCGTTTTTTCTGTCCAAAGCTCAACGCTGAAACCGGCCAGTTACGCATCTCGTACAGACCGCAGATCCGAAGCGCCTCGTAAACGCGTTCTTTTATCTCCTCCTGTGCAACACCCCGTACCGTAAGTCCCAACGCCACTTCATCAAAAATCATTGGCTTAGAAATCATCTGATTCGGACTCTGCATTACAAATCCGATGCGTTCCCCACGTTCTTTGATGGAAAGACCGGACATATCTTCGCTGTGGTAGCGGATCACACCGCCATCCGGCATCATAAATCCACAGATCAAACTGGAAAGCGTTGACTTTCCTGCTCCATTTCTGCCGACAATACTGATCATCTCTCCCTTGCGAATCGTACAGTCCACCTTTTTCAAAACCGGTTCATGTGACAAATACGAAAAGCTGAGCGCTTCCATTTCCAACAGTGTTTCTTTTTCTGCCGTTCTTTCTTTCAGCTGCGTTTTCCGATACCAGTTCCGCACCAATTCTTCACAGCCACTCACATCCATTGTCTCAATATGCTGCGGTTTCCGCTGTGCTTGCACCGGTACCCCAATGTGCTTACAAGCGGTGACATACAAAGGCTCACGAATTCCTGCACGTATCAAAACGTCCGTCGAAAGCAGTTCATCCGGCGTCGTATCCGCTGCCACTTCTCCCTCACTGATTACAATAATACGGTCCACATCGCGGTACAGTACATCCTCGAGCCGATGCTCTATGATCAGGATCGTAGTGTTTTTATCCTTCTGGATGCGATCAATCAGATCAATCGTCCTCTTTCCGGTTGCCGGATCCAAATTCGCCAGAGGTTCATCAAAAAGCAGCACATCCACACGATCAATCATTACGCCAGCCATCGAAACACGCTGTTTTTGTCCGCCGGATAATTCTGCCGGAGAATGATCGAGCAAATCCTGCAAGTCAAGTACTTCTGCCATCTTCGCAACCTGACGAAACATTTCCTGCTGTTCCACACACTCATTTTCCAATGCGAATGCAATATCTTCCGCCACGGTAAGACCGATAAACTGACCGTCTGTGTCCTGCAAAACTGTACCTACAATTTTTGACATCCCAAAAATCCCGGCCTTTTCGGGGTTCTGTCCCTTCACTAAAAGACTTCCGGTGCTCTCTCCCGGATAGGAGAAGGGCACCAGACCATTTAAGCAGTGAGCGATCGTCGATTTGCCTGAACCGGACGGTCCCACAATCAGCACCTTTTCACCCGGATAAATCTTCAGGTTAATATGCTTTAACGTTGGCTCTTTCTGCGCGCGATATTTAAATGAATAGTCTTTGAATTCAATGATCGGATTCATTTTGTTTCTTAATCCTCTTTAGAAAGACTGGAGGATTTTCCTCCAATTTTTGCGTAACCGAACGCCAGCAGCGTTCCAAGAATACCTACAATAATAATGTTGCCGATAAAAGCGCCGACACCCTGAGCAAACACTTTGTTTACCGGTTCAGCATAAATCAGAATATCAAGTGCCGGCGCCAGCAGAATCCATACAACTGCATTGGCAACTACCTGATTTACATTAAATGTAATTGCCTGTGCTTTTGCAAAACCGCCTTCTCTGATCGCGTATTTTGCTGCAAATATACCAACTGCCACACCAAAAACTGCATCCGGGAACACCCAGCTCCACCATACGCTTCCATAAAACAGCGCGTCACCGAGCGCATGCCCCAAAAATCCCATGATACCGCCTACGACCGGACCGAATACTGCCGCAAAAAAAGCCAGCAAAGCCGCTCTCGGCTGCAATGCAGTGTTCGGCAGAAATCCGAGCGGAATCTGTACAGTTGTCAGCACGACAAACAGAGCTGTACCGATACCGGCTGCCACTACTTCTTTAATGCCAAACTTCATCTTCATAACTAACTTCCTCCTATGTATTTTATTAACATTCAAATACCCCGCAAATCGCGAGGTATTTGTTCAACGCACTAACTATAACAAATCCGATGAAAGAATGCAAGTACCGCCCCTGGAATTTAAAGTCTTTCTTTTACTCTTGTTCCTACTTTTGCAAATACCGGAATTGCATCATACGGAGCTGCTGCGATAATCACCTGACCGCCTTCATATTCTGCTCCATCATTGATATTTCTCCATTTGCCCTCTGGCAAATAAACCTGACGTTCTCTAACGCCTTCATACAGAACCGGAGCAACCAACACATCCGGTCCAAACATATACTGATCTTCAATCTCCCATGCCTTCTTATCTTCTGGGAAATCATAGAACAGCGGACGCATGATCGGTGTTCCTTTTTCGTGAGCTGCCTGCATCAGGGTTTTAACATACGGACGCATATGTTCCCGCAGTTCCATATATTTTTTACAGATTTCATAGACTTCTTCGCCATAACTCCATACTTCATTTTCCGCACCGCTGATATGTTTTCCGCCTCCGCTTATTCCAAGAGGTTCTTTAAACGGTTCGCGGAAACCATGCAGACGCATGACCGGACAAAAGGCCCCAAAAGCAAACCAACGTACAAAACACTCCTTAAATGCCTCATCATGAATATTTCCTCCATGGAATCCACCGATATCGGTAGTCCACCACGGAATTCCTGCAATTCCCATGTTCAAACCTGCTGCCAGCTGATTTCTCAATGCGCGGAAAGAAGAATCAATATCCCCTGACCACACAAGCGCTCCATACCGCTGACTTCCCGCCCATGCACAGCGCAGTAAGTTCACAATATTCTGCTGCCCTGCTTCTTCCATTCCTTCATATGCCATACGCGCATAATATTTCGGGAAGATGTTTCCGACTTCCATATCGGAACCGATAAAATAGCGGTAATGCTCAAATTCATATCCGGTAAATTCCGGCTCTGCCTCATCCAACCAGAAGATCTTAATGCCGAGATCATAATAATTCTTTTTTATCTTCTCCCAAACATAATTTCTTCCATCCGGATTTGTCACATCAATAATACAAGCTTCTCCCAACTGTCCGATACGCTTTCCATATTCAGAACGTGTCAGATATCCCAGTTCACTCATTTCCTTATAATTAACACTCTCTTCATCTACCGTCGGCCAGATTGATACCATCAATTCAATGCCCATTTCTTTCAGTTCACGAACCATCGCAGCCGGATCTGGCCAATAATCAAAATCAAAATTCCAATCACCCTGATGCGGCCAGTGGAAGAAATCTACCACGATTACATCAATCGGCAGTCCTCTTCTCTTATACTCTCTTGCTACTTCCAGAATTTCATCCTGTGTCTGATAACGCAATTTACACTGCCAGAATCCCATTCCATAATCCGGCATCATCGGTACTTTTCCGGTTACATCTGCGTAGGATTCTTCAATCTCTGCCGGGGTATCACCAGCTGTGATCCAGTAATCCATCTGTTTGGTCGATTCTGCTACCCATTCCGTCACATTCTTTCCAAAAGTCACATGACCGATTGCAGGATTGTTCCAAAGCATACCGTAGCCTCTGTCTGAAAGCGCAAACGGCACACTGGCCTGCGAATTTCTCTGCGCAAGTTCAATCACACAACCTTTTACATCCAGAAACGGCTGCTGATACTGCCCCATTCCAAAAAGCTTTTCACCGTCATTCGCCTCAAAACGTACCGTTAGTTTAAAATTATCAGAACATGGACGCGGATTGAACGTTCGCGGTACAATCTCCAGTGCGCTCGCAAACTTATCGCTTCCTTCATACATATCTCTGGTTCTGTCATATTCCTCCAGAAGCAGTTTGCCATTCTGATTATAGAACTGCAGAACGCCATTATCCATTACCTTACAGGTAAGTTTTCCATTTGTGATCGTTGCCTTTTTTCCGTCAATCTCAATCTTTGCTCCGCAATCCTCCTGCGGTATCAAAGCGCTTTCCGTATCCGGAATAAATTCATGACGCTGTGTCGCACGCACACGGAACGCATTCCTTCCCCACGGTTCAATCAGAAGGAGCTCTTTGTCCTGTCGTCTGTAAAGCTTGTTTCCTTCCTGTTTCAGCATTGTTTTACCCTCCATAGCCTTTATAAAATAATCATCTTACATAAATAGCTATTTTCATTATATTGATTTTTCTTTTCTATCCTAGTACTTTTTTGCCGTTTAATTAGCATATGGACATCTATTTATTTCTGTACTTTTTAAAAACTCCAAACTTAGTATCCAAAAACCTCTGCCGCCTTTTTCATCTTCTCTATAATTTCCACACCAAACGGACAATTCTTCTCACATTTTCCACATGCAATGCACTCAGACGCATGATGCGGCAGCAGTCGGTAATGATCCGCCACCGTCTCCGGCACCATTTTCTGCGCAAGACACAGATTCAGATATTTATTGACATCCGCTACACTAATGCCGACACTGCACGGCGCACAATGTCCGCAATACATACAATTACCCTGAAACTGGAATTTCTCCATTTTCCCCAATACCGTCGCATAATCTTTTTCTTCCGTAGATGCGTTCAGATAAGCTGCCGCTTTTTCTATTTCAGAAACAGAATGACACCCTGCCATCACCGCCACAACCGCCGGTCTTGTCAAACAATACTCAATACACTGCGCTTCCGTAAAAGCAACGCCAAACGGCGAAAGCTCTTCTTTTAACATGTCTCCGCCGCCAAATGCTTTCATTACATCAATGGCAACGCCTTCCCGTTCACAGAGTTCATACAGCGCCGCGCGTTCCGGATGGATACCCATTCCTTCCCGGTAATTCTCCCGTTTAAACAGTTCGTCCACATCTTCATTGGACGGCTGCATATCATATGCAGCATTAACCGAAAACATCAGAACATCGACCGCACCCGTTCTTACAGCTTCTGCGGCAACCTCTGGATTATGCGAACTCATTCCAATTGCATGGATCCTGCCTTCTTCCTTTAAGTTCTGGCAATACTCCAAAATTCCATTTTCAGCTACCTCTTTCCAGTCATCCATCGCGTCTACATAGTGAATCATTCCGATATCCAGATAGTCCGTCTGCAGATGCTTTAGCTGATCTTCAAATGCTCTCTTTACCTTCTCAAGATTTCTGGTTCGCAGATACTCTTCATTCTCCCATACAGAACAGAGATGTCCCTGCAGTACAAAAGCTTTTCGTCTTCCTGCAAGTGCTTCTCCAAGATATTTCTGAAACTGCGGATTTGGCGTATACATATCAATAAAATTAATGCCAAGTTTCTGTGCGCAGTCAATCATCTGCAAATATTCTTCTTCACTTTTTCCAAGAAATCCTTCACATCCCAAGGCAATCTCACTGACTGCCAGATCTTTGCATCGTTTAATTTTTCTGTATCGCATAAAATCTCCCTTCCTTATATTATTTATTTGTCTTTCACTTCCCACACAGTGTCCTTATTTTATCATGTTTTCCGGTTCTTTCCACTTCTGCTTACTGTCCCTGCACATGCAATCCCTTTTTTCTCCAGCCTCCCTGTCGGTAACGCCAGATAGCAAGAAACATAGATAAAACCCAGCCGATACAGATGGACCACCAGATCATCTCCACACCGACTACGTGCGCAAGCGTAACCGTCAGAGTCAGTCTGATAAAAAAGCTTGCCAGTGTTGTGATAATAAACCAGCTCATATCACCGCTTCCTTTAAAAACACCCTTCACTAGCATAAAAACAGAAAAAATCACCATAAATGCGCCGACCACACGCACATACTGCGCACCGATGCGCACCACTTCTTCCATATTTCCGTCATTTACAAAGAGACGTATCGACTCTTCCGCAAACACTTCCAGAAAAACAGTCATAACCAGAGAAACCAATCCGCAGCAAAATACAGACGCATACAGTCCAGGTGTAATCCGTTCCTGTTTTCCTGCTCCGATATTCTGTCCAACATAGTTAGAAAGCGCATTGCTAAAATTAATTGCTACAGACGATGCCAGATTGACCACCTTTGCCGCCGCTGCGCTTCCTGCGATTACCGCAGCGCCAAATGTATTTACAGTTGCCTGCACTACTACAGATCCCACCGAAACAATAGACTGCTGAAGAGCAGCCGGCAGCGCATAGCGAAGCATCGTAAAAAGCAAACTCCACTCAAAATACACCGCTCCTTCCTCCGGTCTTTTAAACCCTCCAAGAAGACGCGGAAGATCCAGCAGCGCCAAAAAAACCGCCAAAATCTGTGAGAGAACAGTTGCCAGCGCCGCCCCGCCTACACCCATACGAAATCCCAAAATAAACAGAAAATCCAATGCCACATTTGTTACGGAAGAAATCAGCAAAAAATACAGTGGTGTTTTGGAATTTCCAAGCGCAGTATAAACACCGTTCAGCGCGTTATATAAGAAAACCGGCAGACATCCAAGTACATAAATACGCAGATACGCGATACTGTCTGCCAGAATATCTTCCGGTGTCTGAATCAAAAGAAGAAGCGGACGCGCCAGAAAAAACATTCCGATTCCAAGAATCACTGCCAGTATCGAAGTGAAAATTGCCATCGTACTGGCACAAAGCCGGATGCGTTCCTTTTTTCCTGCGCCAAAATACTGTGAAATTACAATCGAACCGCCAAGGGAAAAACCTGTGGAGAGCTGAACCAGCACAGCCGTAATGCTCCCTGTATTTCCTACCGCTGCCAACGCATTTGTACCAAGATAATTTCCAACAATCAGACTGTCGATGATATTATATAATTGCTGAAACAAATTCGACAAAATCATCGGCAGAGCAAACAACGTAATAATGCGCAGCGGTCTGCCCTGCGTCATATTCTGAATTTTTCCTGAGGAAATGTCTTTTTTCATAACCTTTTCCCTTCTTTCTTGATCTTTTCTCTGAAATGTCAGCTTTACTCCCAGTCATATATTAGCATATCTTTTCAATCTTTCTGGTCATATTTGGATTTTACAGATAAATACTAACGGTAAGTTATTCTCTCACAAATGCCTCAACTACCGGATTCACCAGTTCCGGATGTTCCCGGAAAAAAGCATGACCGATACCTAAAAAGCATTTTATCTGCGCATGAGGCAGCAACTCTTTCCAAAGCTTCATGGATTTTTGTATATCCGGGATGTCTTTCTCTGCATACAAAAGTAAAATCGGAATCTCTTTCCCGAAATCTTCTTTTTTACCCTGCCATCTGGGCAGGGTAAAATGTTTCCAGGCACTTTTTTGCGTTTCGTAAATCAGTCTGAACGAAATCTGTTCTTTCTGATAATATTCCCGATTTCTCATCCAGGTAAGAAATGCGCCGGGCAGACTGGTATATAGGCGATACATCGGACTTTTTCTCAAATTGGTGCTCCCGATCACAGCTTTTTCAATCCGCTCCGGTATCCGTTCTAATAATCCCTTTACAACAAGTCCGCCATAAGAATGCCCGATTAGAATGACCTTTTTTTCTCCTGTTATCTTCTCTATCAATTCTGCTGTCTGATCGATCGCCGTATCAAACGTAAATTCCGGAAAGCCGCGGCTTTCTCCGCAGTTTGGCAGATCAACAAATATACAGCGGTACTCCGAAAGAATGGAAAACTGTTTTTCAAATGTCTTATGGCTGGGAAAACCTCCATGAATAAAGAAAATCGGCTTCCCACTGCGATTTCCAACTTCCTTATAATACAACATAGTTTCTCCTTTTCCTCTGCTCACTTCCAGGATGGCTCTGTCGCATATTTCATAAACGCATCATAAATCATCCGATATCCTTCTTCTTTTATATGCATTCCTTCTATTGTATACTCTGCTTTCAAATTTCCCCTTTCATCTTTAAGCGGTGCATTCAGATCAATATAACGAGCGTCATGTTCCTTTGCCAGTTTTTTCACCAACTCATTTGCCTGATTGATTTTTTCATTTGTACGGATTTTCAGACAGGGTTTCATCTCCGGAGCTGCCGCCTCATAATTAATCGGATAATATGCCATCAGATAAATCTCTGTCTGCGGCAGCATCTTTTCTGTCCTAGACAATATTTCCCCATAGGTATGCATCACCGCTTCCAGTGACCGATCCGGATTGCTTAAATCATTCGTTCCAATATTGATAAACATTCTGGACGGTTTCAAATCCAAAATACATACATCGATTGCAGCAAGCAATTCCTCTGTTACATAACCGCCGATTCCGCGATTATAAACTGTGATTGGTTCCCCCGCCTCTTCTATAAATTTTTCAATTGGAAACTGTTCCATTAGGGAAGAACCTGCGCAAAGAATCTGCCCCGGCTTACTATGTTTATTTTCCCTGCGGTAATACTCCAGTTTTTCTTCTTTTGACCATTCTCCAAAATTCTTCGGTCTCATTCTTCTCACCTCTCCATATAAAAAGCTTTTCTCTTACTCAATCTGTAAGCAGCATTTATGATTCCAAACGCACCAGAATACGGGAAGCATACGCTCCGCCGTGGTGTACGCAGTTGTTTGCAATTACTGTTTCTGTACTATTATATCCTTCTCTGGTATTACTGTTCGGGAACACAAAGTTCTTTGCTCCGGATGTTACCGTAAAACGAATCCGGTGTCCTTTCCGAAAACAATTTGATATTTTTGTTGTTGTGATATTCAGACCTACAATTTGTCCCGGCTCAAGAAACTCTGACTTTTCAAAACCATTATGATACCGCGCGCTCAAAAAGCCGTCCGCCAGCTTAATGGAACGCCCCTTCTCATCCACATCTGTCACACGCACCATAAAATCGGTATCCGGCGCATCGGAAGAAATATACAGCTGCACCTGCATATCTCCTGTAATCACGATATCCTCCGTAAGCGGTTTTGTTGTATAACAAAGGACATCTGCTCTCTTTTCTTCTTCCGTATAATCTTCAGGCACAGAAATCTCATTTTCGGACATATCAATAATATGTGTTGCTGGATCTTCCGGATTATAGACATAGGTATCGCACCCATCTGTTTCCGGTTTTTCCCATACCAGCACACCGTCACCTGCGGAAGTATTGGCATTTCCCCGGCTGTCCAGATACAGTTCTTTCACCACCGTCTCCGGAACCGGCCAATTTTCAGCTGTCTTCCAGCGCTCCTGTCCAACCGTATAATATTCTATCGTCGGTCCGTTCACCACATCATTTTTGATGCCCTTTAAATAATATTCAAACCATTTAAAATAGAGATAATCCAGATCAAAGCGGATTGCTTCCGATCCGAATGATACATGGTGCATGTCATAACGGCTGTTGCCGCTGTGCTGCCATGGTCCGAGAATTACCTTTTTACTGCCTTTCGGATAATCCTGCGTCAGTTCCAAAGCTTCCGACGTACCCATTCCATTATCATCGAACCACCCTGACTGAATCAGCGCCGGGACAACGGTTCCTTTTGACCTCTCTAGCCAGCTGGACTGTTTCCAAAATTCATTATAGTCACTTGTTTCCAGCCACTTTGTCAAAAACGGCACCTCGTAGCCGAGCGCTTTTCTGGGGATATCCGTTAATGGACGGATATTCAGCACCTCATCCCAGTCATCGCGTACCATGCGCTGCGCTTCAAATTTTTTCTGAGAAACGGAAAATGCCCACGCAAGAGTACCGGATGACATCGAACCTCCCTGACGCGGCGTATCACGAAAAGCGCTTCCGGCACAAACAACACTGATCAGCGCTTTCAAATGCGGATTTCCGCTGGCTGCTGCCGCCCACTGCACATACCCCAAATAAGAACCGCCTACCATACCGACATTTCCATCCGACCACGGCTGTGCGGCAATCCAGTTCAAAGTATCATCTCCATCTTCCACCTCATGAAAGTTCGGCATCCATTCTCCCTCACTCTCATTACGTCCGCGCACATCCTGAATCACTACAGCATAACCCCTCTGCACATACCTGTAATAACTTTCACATCCGTCTTCTTTTCCGTATGGTGTACGTACCAGTACCGCCGGTACCTTTTTACCGTTATTTTCCGGCAGATATACGTCTGCAGAAAGACAGATGCCGTCACGCATCTGTGCCATGAATGTTCCCAGTTTTTTCACTGCATAAATAGGTTCTGAAGGCCACGTTTCTTTCCAGCGCTTTAATACTGTCTCATCCTCCATTCCCTCACGCACCAGTACGTTCGTGATTTCGCGCGCCGAACAGTACAGCGCGATCACCTCGCCGTTCTTCACCAGTTTGTTATTCGGAAACTTAATATCTCGCTGCAAAAAATGCTCGCCGTCCACACTTGTGTAGCGTTCCACGCCTGCAGAACCTTGCGCTGTATTGCCATCAGAAATTTTAACGCATCCCTGCTCGTCACGCGCCAGCACAACTTCTCCCTGTTCTTTCAAATAAATCTTATATCTTTCCTCGTTCGTAAAAAAATGAAGCAGATCCATTTTTGTCAGTTCTTTGTAAAATGTGTTTTCTTCCCGTGTCAGCTCCTGCCAATCCGAAAACTCCGCTGTAAAAACATCCAGCTTTTGCATCAAAACCTGTTCCGCTTCTTTTTTCAACTTTCCATATAAAATTCCGGATACATATAAACCGTATGTATGCATTTCATTTTCCTCCGAATATATTTTTACATCCATATGAAATCTAATTTTATTGTATCCGTCCGGCAACACGATGTAAAGTCCTTTTGGCTTTCTAAAACCAGTTGCCTATTTCCCTTTTCTTTGTTATACTTTCATTATATTTTAAAGAATATAACGAAATACAGTTTTGGAGGATTTTGAAATGAAACACTTACAAGTAAAATCACTGGCCGTTTCCCTTGCCGCGGCAATGCTCTTCGGCGCAGTTCCCGTTTTAGCAGAAGATAACGCTTATCCGCTGACCGTTACCGATCAGATGGGCCGGGAAGTCACAATTGAAAGCAAGCCGGAATCTATCGTCAGCGGCTACTATATCTCCACCAGTCTTCTGGTTGCTCTCGGATTAAAAGATCAGCTTGTCGGTATTGAAGCAAAAGCTGACACACGCCCGATCTACAGTCTTGCTGCCCCACAGTTACTGGAACTTCCGAATGTTGGCACCGCAAAAGAATTTAATCTGGAAGGCTGCGCAGCTCTTGAACCGGATCTGGTCGTCGTACCAATGCGTTTAAAAGACCAAATTTCTGCAATGGAAGAAATGGGTCTTACTGTTTTTGCCGTAAATCCAGAAGATGAAGATTTATTTTTAGAAGCTGCCAAGCTTCTTGGAACTATCACGGATACCGAAGAACGCGCGCAGGAACTGGTTTCTTTTTATGAAGAACAAATTTCAGAAGTAACCGCTGCGCTGGACAATTGTGAAACACCGTCTGTTTATATTGGCAGCAACGGTTCTTTCTTATCTACTGCCGGAAGCGGGATGTATCAGAACAGCCTAATCGAACGCTCCGGCGCAAGAAACGCTGCCGCTGAAATTACAGATAATAACTGGGCGGACGTTTCCTATGAACAGATTATTTCCTGGAATCCAGACGTCATCTTTCTGGCCGCAGATGCTTCTTATACCACGGAAGACGTTTTAAGTGACGAAGCGCTGGCTGGCGTTGCCGCAATCGAAAACAACGCTGTTTATCAGATTCCAAATTATTTTGAGGCATGGGATTCTCCGGTACCGGGCGGTATCCTCGGTTCTCTTTGGAGCGCTTCTGTACTCCATCCGGATTTGTATTCACCAGAAGTTTTTCAGGAAACTGTAACAGAATTCTACGAAACATTCTATAACTTTACGCCGGATGTTTCCGTACTGAAAAACTAATGGGACGCCGCAGAAAAAAAGCAGTTCTGATTCTATTGACAGCTCTTGTATTTACAGGAGCTGTCTTTGTCGTGTCACTTTGCGTAGGACGTTTTCCATTAACCCCACATACAATTTTAGCTGGAGATAAAACTGCTCTGCGCGTATTTTATACTCTGCGTTTGCCGCGCACCGTAATGGCTCTGACAGCAGGTATGGCTCTTGGCTGCGCCGGATTCGTCTATCAGCTGATCTTCAAAAATCCGCTGGCAGCGCCGGACATCAGTGTTTCCTCCGGCGCATGTGCCGGTGCTGCCGCCGCGATCCTGCTGCTCGGCACATCTGCCGCCGGGATTGCTGCCGCTTCGTTTTGCGGTGGACTGCTTGCTGTATTTCTGGCCTTGGGACTGTCAAGCCTAGCCGGAAAAAAAACGCTTTCCTCTCTGGTACTCTCCGGCGTTGCTGTCAATGCGTTGGCACAGTCCTTTTTAATGCTGATGAAATATCTGGCCGATCCAGAAAAAGAACTGGCTTCCATTGAATATTGGACAATGGGAAGTTTCGGCAGCATTACCGCTTCGAAACTTCCGGTTCCGACTGTCACCGTCCTTTTCGGACTTGGTACATTATTTCTCCTGCACCGCCGCCTTCTGATGCTCGCGCTTGATGAAGACGAAGCGCGGATGCTCGGCGTACCGGTCTCGCTTTTTCGTATGCTGGCGCTGATCCTTGCAACACTTGTGACCGCCGCCGTCGTCAGCACCACTGGAGTAATCAGCTTTGTCGGTCTTCTTGCACCGCATACGGCCCGTCTTTTGCTAAAAGATAACCGAATGCCGACCATGCTGCTTTCCGGTCTTGCCGGAAGCGGACTGCTGCTGACCGCTGATGTGATCGCGCGCAGCATTGCCTCCAGCGAACTGCCGGTCAGTATCACAACCTCTGTGCTCGGGGCGCCGTTTCTGCTTTGGCTTGTATTAAAAGGAGGCCGCAAATTGGATTAATTGTAAAGAATTTTTCAGCCGGATACGGCATTCAGAAAAAAAACGACAGCCATGCTGTCGTTAGAAATGTTTCCTTTTCATTGGATATCGGTACTTTGACCGCTTTAATCGGCGCAAATGGATGCGGAAAATCAACGCTTTTAAAAGGACTCTGCAAACTGATCCCCTCCTCCGGGAATGTCCTTTTCAATCACTCTCTGCCACAAAATGCGCTCGGTCATCAAAAGGCAACTGATACACATTTCGCAGAAACTATTTTAAATCTACATCAGCTCAGCACACGTCAGCTTGCCCGACTGATCAGTTACATTCCGCAGCGCAGCGGCATCACTGTCTCTCTTTCTGTGCTGGATGTGGTAATGATGGGCTTTCATCCGTACCTCCGTCTCCTGGAGTCCCCCGGAAAAGCACACCATGAAAGGGCTATGGATGCGCTTGAGACTGTCGGTCTTGCCTCAAAAAAAGAGCAGGATTTTCTTACCTTAAGCGAAGGTCAGAAGCAGCTCTGTATCCTCGCCCGGACACTCGTACAGGACACGCGCCTGCTGCTCCTTGATGAACCAGACAGCGCGCTTGACTTTTCCAACCGTCATCTGCTGCTGCAGACAGTTCAGAAAATCATCTATACCGGACAGAAAACCGGACTGCTAGTTCTGCACGACATCAACCTGGCTCTCGACTACTGCGACCAGCTTTTACTGATGAAAGACGGAGAGATCATACGCACACTTTATCCGAAAATTGATTCGGAAAAAACGCTCTCAGAAGCATTGTCCGAAATTTGCGGAAACGTGAAGGTGTTCCGCAAAGACGGTCACTGTCTGATGTATCGTATCTGAACCGTCAGATATTCCTTCCGGAACCGCAGCTTTTACACCGAAACTGAACAATAAAATGCAGAACAGCCGCTGTTTTATCAAGAAATTTCTTTCTCCAAATGAATCACCCTAGTGCATACCTTCTCCAGCAGTTCCTCACTGTGGCTGACTGCGATCATACCGATTCCCCGCCGTTTCGTCTCCTCCATTAAAAAATGCCAGATTTGACTCTGTGTGATGAGATCAAGCATCGTGCTGATCTCATCTGCCAGCAGAAACTTTGTACTGCGCCCTAGCGCCCGTGCGATGCAGAAACGTTGCATTTCTCCTCCGGATATTTCTGTTGGAAAACGGTTCAGCCAATCCGGCTCAATGCCGAGTTTTGAAAGCAATTCCGGCTCGACATGATCCCCCTCGGCAACTACCGCTTTCATGCGCAGCCTCGGATTCACCGACTGTTCCGGATGCTGCCAGATCATCTGCACCGGACAGCAGCCCCGATATGCGCGCATCGGTTTCCCATCCAACAGCACCTCGCCGTTGTCTGGCTTTTCATATCCCGCCAAAATTTTGCAGAGTGTGGTTTTTCCGAATCCGCTCGGCGCCGCCAGCCCCAGCCGTTCACCGCTTTCGACGCGCAGATTAAATTCCCTTAGAATCTGTCTGGATTCTTTATTGTATTGAAAGGTCAGATTTTTTGCTTCAAGTATCATACAGGCACCTCACATAACCGTCTCTCACTTTTCGATAAGGAATCTTTCCTTCACATTCCGATGTACGCCGCTCACATCGCGGCGCAAACGGACATCCCTGCGGCATTTCCTTGGCATATGGCTGTACTCCCTTTATATAAGAAAAACCGTTTCCCGGAATCGCCCGCCAAAGCGCTTTTGTATACGGATGGCGCAGTGTTTCTTCCGACTGAAAATCTGCCGCATTCGCTTCTTCAACTGTATGTCCGGCATAAAAAACGATCACTTTATCCGCCGTCTCAAGCGCCAATTCCAGATCGTGCGTAATTACCAGCACACCTGCGCCCATATCCGCCAATTCGCGGAAATGTTCCATCGCTCTTTTCGCTACTTTCAGATGCATTCCGGGCGTAGGTTCATCCGCAATCACCAGCTTCGGTGATTCAATCATCGCGGTGGAGTTCATGATACGTCTCGTCATACCGCCGGACAGTTCAAACGGATATTGTTCCTGCACCTGCTCATCCAACGAATAGCTTTTAAAAATTTCATTTAATTTTTTCTTTTTATTCTCGTCCTTACTTCCCTTACAGATCTGTTTCCCAACCTTCATCAATGGATCCAGATAGGAGGTACTCTGCGGCACCAGCACGATTTCCGTACCGCGCAGTTTCTCGATACGCTTCTGTGTCAAAGGTTCCCCCTGATAGATCATCTCTCCTCCAAGTGTTGCATTATATGGAAGAATTCCCATCACTGCATGTGCCAAAAGGCTCTTGCCGCTGCCGGAAGATCCTACCACAGCCACCAATTCTCCCTCATGGATGGTAACGCTCAGATCACGAATTACCGGAAGCTCCATCTGCCGCAGTCCCTTCGTGTACTGGCAAAAGGAAATATTCATATGTCTGATTTCAAGTACCGGTTTTCTTTCTTCCATAACGGCCTCCTACTCATGCGCGCTGGCCGGATCGATCAATTTTCGCATCGATTCCCCTAACGTGTAAAAACAAACCACCGTCAATACCAGCATTATCCCCGGAAACAATGCCAGCCACCATTTCCCGGTAATTAAATATTTCATCGCTTCAGACAAAATGACGCCAATGGCCGGCTGCTCATTAGAAAGTCCAAAGCCCAAAAAAGTAATGCTCGATTCATGCAGGATCGCGTGTGGAAATAGCAAAACCAATCCTACAACAAACTGCGGAAACAGATGCGGCGCCATATGCCTCATGGCAATGTACCATTTTCCTTTTCCAAGTTTCTGTGCAATTTTAATATAATTCTGTTCTTTTAACTGTAATACCTCGCCGCGGATCAGACGCGCCAGCGAAGTCCAGTGTGTCAGCGCCACGCCGATGATCACCCCTTTCAGACCACGCCCACAGGCCACGCAGATCAGGATCAACAGCAGCATATGCGGTACGCCCATAATCAGATCAATAAACCAAGTCACTGCCGCGTCCGCCGCCTTTCCCATCGTCGCGGACACAATTCCGAGTAAAAATGCCATCAGAGCGCTGACCGCCGCCGCTAAAACACCGATGATAATACTGATAGAAAGTCCGCGCACGGTGCGTACAAACATATCCCGCCCCAGCCAATCCGTACCAAACGGATAACGCAGACACGGGGCAATGTTTTTTCTGGCAAAATCCGTCGTCTGTGCCGCTTCCCCGCAAAAGCTGCCGCCGACACAGACGGCCAGCAGATACGCAAGCGACAGAATCAGCCACACCAGCAGAGTTTTTCTTTGATTCCAGCTTTGTTTTTTCATTTTCTGCCTCCTCTGCGGATACGTGGATCAATCACGCCGTATAAAATATTTGCAATCAAATTGCCGCCAAAAACAAACAGCGCGCTGATCACAGTAATCGCCATCAGAAGCGGCAGATCGCTGCCAAGCCCGGCGCTGACCGCCGCCTGTCCCAGTCCCGGATAGGAAAACACCTGCTCCACCAACACGGAGCCACCGAAAATCTCACTGATCGCGGCAAACTGCAGCGTTACTGCCGGAGCAATCACATTGCGGAAACCATGATTTTTAAAAATCTGCCATCGACTCTCTCCGCGCACTCTCGCAAACAGTACATAATCACTCTCCATAATATCAATCATTTTTTCTCTGGTGTGCATGGCGATATTAGAAACTCCGGTGATCGATAATGTTACCGCCGGAAGAATCGCGTGACGCACGCGGTCCAGAAAAGTTACACCGCTTGCCTCAACACCGATTGGTACGCTAAGGCCAATCGGCAGCCATTGCAGCCAAACACCAAATACAATCAACAGCAGCATGGCGATCCAGAATGCCGGTGTACTGGAAATCACCAGACAATATCCCTTGATCACCTTATCAATCGCTCTGCCTCGATTCATACCTGCCAAAACTCCGAGAATAAATCCAAAAACTCCGGATAAAATCCAGGCGATCACCATCAAAAATAATGAATTTCCAAGTTTTACAGCAATTACCTTACTCACATCCTGACGATATAAAAGCGATACTCCCATATCTCCGCTAAAAAAATCTTTTGCCCATGCCAGATAACGCTGCACCGGCGGTGCTCCCACACCCCAGTATTCTTCCAACTTAGCAATCTGTTCCTGACTCATGCTGCCAAGCGCCGCCTGTCCAACATTTGCCTGCAGCGGATCAATCGGTGATGCCGTCATCAGAATAAATGCCAGAATGCTGACTGCCAGCACGAGCAGCACCATTTTTATAATATTCAGTCCTATTTTTCTTCCCATATTGTCTGTCACCTAACTCTTTATAAACGCATATTTGCCGGGGAAGCACAATTCCCCGGCCTGTGTTTTTCCTGAATCCTTTTAGTTCCAGGACCACTGATCTACATTATTTACAATCGACCATCCATGTCCATGCGGATGAACTTTCTGCTCGGCAACTGTCAAGCCGTCTTTTACAAAATAAAGATGATCGACATTGCACAGCCAGATCCACGGAATATCGCCATCCTGGATGATTCCGTTTTCACCATCCCACTGCGCCTTCTGCCACAGCTCATACGTTGCTTCCAGATCGTTTCCGGCCAACGCTTCATCCATGTATTTATCCACCGTCTCATTCGCGTACGGTGAGTAATCCGCCAGTCCGTCATCCTCCATCGTATGGTAAATATTGTACAGTTCCATCGGTGTATGCGCACCCCAGCCCCACATGAGCGGTTCACTCTGCGCACGTGTATAAGCAGTATCCCAGCCAACGCCCTCTGTCGTCACAGCAATTCCAAGCTCTGCCAGCTGATTTTTCACATCCTCTGCCAGCGCCTGACGCACGGAATCACCTGCCGAGTATAACATGGACATTTCTGCACGCACACCGTCTTTTTCACGGATACCGTCCTCGCCCGCAACCCAGCCTGCATTTTCGAGAATTTCCACAGCCTTTTCAAAATCATATGCTACTTCGGCAGCCTCATTATACCATGGCATTTTGTCGCAAACACTATATGCCGGAGTTCCATATCCATTTAATACATTCTGAATCATCTCTTCACGGTCAAGTCCGATATTAATCGCGCGTCTTACGTCCACATCACTGGTAAAATCATTCCCAACCACTATGCCGTCCATCTCTTCTGCCGGAGTTGCCGGAAGATTAAAACCGCGGTTATCAACTGACGCCGCTCGGAACAGACTGTAGCCTCCGATCTCCATATCAGAATAGGAAGCCGCCGTATGAGCCACGTCTACCTGACCTGCCTGTGCAGCCGCCAGCGCCGCATCCTCTTCCATAAACAGAATCGTTACTTTTTTCATCTTCGGCGCTTCCCCATAATAGTCCGGATTCGCCTCAAAAATCACCTGTTGTCCCTTATCCCACTGCTTCATGATATATCTGCCGGAACCGATCGGATTCTGTCCATAATTTTCATCATAAGCATGCTCCGGTACGATTCCTACAATAGCCATCGTATACGGCCAGATGGAAAACTGACGGTTCATGTGAAATTCTACCGTAGTATCGTCCACCGCCACTGCTTCTTTCAGCATGGAAAAATCATTAACAGAGCTATTGTCACGGCAATTATTATAGGTGAACGCTACATCTGATGCCGTCAAAGCTTCCCCGTCTGTAAATTTCACATCATCTCGGATCTTTACCGTCCACACCAGACCGTCTTCGCTGACAGAATATTCCGTTGCCAGATCAAGCCCGATCCGCAAATCGGTTGTCGTCACGGTCAATGTGCTCTGAATCAACGGCTCATGTACATGCTCGCCCGCTCCCCAGCCATATGCCGGATCAAAACCGGATGCCGGTTCAGATGTCGTCGGCATGGTAACGATCACATCTTCTTTTGTTCCTTCCTCCGCTGAAACGCTGATATTTCCTGCCAGTGCGGAAACTGTCATACAGCAAACAGCCAGTAACGCCAGTATTCTTTTCTTCATTGCTGCTTCCTCCTGATTTTCTGTCTCTTCAAATACTCACCCACTATACCACGGCTGCTTATCTGTCAACAAGCCACCTGGGGGGATACTTATGCATTCCACTTTTGCATAGTTTTATGCATTATATTCATATCAGAAATATCCCCCCGGGCGGCTTGTTTTTGTTTTCCATTCTGCTAAAATAAGAAACGACAAAACGTTTTGTAACATCCATCGTGCATCCTCCACTACAATGCACGAAACACTTTCTTTAAAGTCTTCCATTAAAAAGGACGCTGCCCAAAACAGCGTCCTTTTTTTACCCTCTCTTTTTATCCGTTCTGGGAAGAACCAGATTCAGAACAATTGCCACGATAGTTGCCAAAACAACCGGAGATTTTCCGAAGATTGTTGTTACCCAGGCCGGGAACTGCGCAAGCGCCCCATTCGCCTGTGTGACACCCATGCCAACCGCGATTGCCAGTCCGACAACCGTTGTATTTCTATAATCCATCGGTTCCGTCGTAATCAGCTTAATACCTGTCATGGCGATGGATGCAAATACAGAAATCGTCGCGCCGCCGAGTACACACTGCGGAATCGTAGTCAGCACAGAAGAAAATTTCGGAATCAGTCCCGCTACCAGAAGAATCCCTGCTGCTGCCGCAAATACACGCCGAGCAACTACTTTCGTAGTCGCCACAATACCGACATTCTGACTGTAAGTAGCCGTTGGTAATCCACCGAAAAATGCACAGAACGTATTGCTGACTCCATATGCGAGGATACCGCCCTGCAGTTCCTCATCCGTCGGCATTCTATCCATTCCGCCCGAAGTAGTTGCAGAAAAATCACCGATTGCCTGCACAGAATTAATTGCAAACAGAATCGCTATCGCTACGCAGGAAGACGGTTCAAATTTAATACCGAAATGCAATGGCTGCGGTAACTGAAATACACCTGCAGACGCAATTGGAGAAAAATCTACCATTCCCATTGCTAAAGCTACAATATAACCGCCTATCATACCAATCAGAATGGATGCTAATTTCCAGATTCCTTT
Organism: uncultured Marvinbryantia sp.; assembly: GCA_937915375.1. GTDB lineage: Bacteria > Bacillota > Clostridia > Lachnospirales > Lachnospiraceae > Marvinbryantia. The sequence goes on along the minus strand of CALDMO010000026.1, from coordinate 14,959 downwards.
ACCGAAATGATTTAAACAGGTAACGATCAGCAGCGTGATGACAGCAACCAGCCAGTTCTGCCAGGAACCATACCCTTCCTTTCCAACACCGCCCGCCATATAATTGATGGCAGTCGGATACAGAGAAAGACCGATAGAAAATACAACCGTACCGGTAATCAGCGGCGGAAAAAACTTACGGATTCTTTTTACATTCAGACCAACGATTGCCGCCACAATACCACCGACAATCTGCGCTCCGAGTATCGTCCCTACATCATAATCGGCTGCGATAGCCTGCATGCTCGGTACATATGCAAAACTGATACCCATGATAACCGGCAAAGCAGAACCAAGCGCAATCCGCTTTGTCTTTATAAAAGGAAATAACTGAATCAAGGTCGTAAGCGCGGACATCGTCAGCGCTGCCTGAATTAAAATAATCGAATCCGCAGAAGAAAGCCCTGCCGCCCCGGATACAATAATCGCCGGTGTTACACATCCCACAATCATTGCTACTACATGCTGCAATGCCAAAGGAAACGCTTCCAACCAACCCGGTTTTCCATCCCACCGAAATAGTTCTTTATTGATTGTTCCTCGTGTTTTCATAACCGCCTCCCATACTTTTCAATCGTTTTTTTCACAGATATACTATCATCAAATCAGCCAAAAAGCAATCGCGAACACATTTTACGCTTTCTCAATACAGAACCGATACATAATATCTCTGTCTGCATGAATATGGTACGCCTCTTCTACCTCGGCTCCCCAGCTGTCAATACCGCCTACGCCGCGTACTGCTCCCAGTACACAAAGCACGGTCCGCCTTGCCGGCGGGAGCTCTTCCTGATGCGTCGCATTTTCCAGTTCTTCTGCTGTATAGGGCAGACAGGAAAAAGCAAACGGCTGACCGTCGCTGCTGATACGAAATCCGGTCTGTTTTTTCTCTCTGGTTTCATTTGCCAGCACAGAAGTACGATAAATTTCTGCCCATTTTGTCTGCATATGCATACCGCATTCCTGCGGTACAAGATACGGCGTCACCGGAAGCCCCTTAACTTCATAAATACCTTCCACGCCGCCGTCCATCCGATCCGGATAGGTCTCTCCGGAAAGTCCTTCATAGCGATAACCGTCCGCTTTTGTCGGCATGATGAAGCGCATTCCAAACACCGGAAGCTGTGGAAGTCCTTCTTTTCCGCTATAAGCTGCTTCTACAATCATCTTTCCATCTGTCTGTACAGTATAACTTACCGTTACTGTTGTACTTGGAACAGTTACCGTTGTATACGTAAATACAATCGTTACCTGCTCCGCATACTGTTCACTTTTATATTTATTGTTTGCCGGTGCTGTAAGTTCTGTATTTTCCGTGCCGTCTGTGATCACCCGGTATCCGGTACACGGCAGAAACATATCTGCCGCCAGCCACATCGCGGATTTCTGGGAAAACTTATTTCCACGATCGTTGTCTGTAGTCGCACGCCAGAATGTCGGTCTCGGCGTACGATACAGCCACTCTTTTCCATCCATTACGATGGATTCCGGTCCTCCGGTCTGGTAAGAAAAAATATAGTGAAAATCACTGCCATGTACGCCAAGTGTCACATCTCCGTACACCAGCAGAAGCTTATCTGTATTTGTCATAATAATAGCGCACCTCCTGCATCGCCGGTTTTTCTGTTCGGTCTGCGAACAAAATACCATTTCCCGAAAACTCATAATCTGACGGACGATCATCAAAATCGCCGCCGTAACGCAGCACTTCTTCTCCGGTTACTTCATCTTTTACCAAAAGCGCCTGATCAATAAAATCCCAGATAAAGCCTCCTTGGTACATTTCATACTGATCCAGAAGTTTCATGTAAGAACCAAACCCTCCGCAGGAATTTCCCATGTCATGCATAAACTCACACAACAGGAAGGGTTTGGGCGGATCGTTCTGCAGGTATTCCTCAATCGCCTGCGGCGTCGCATACATACGGCTTTCCATATCGGAAATTTCATGTTTCTGATCCGGTTTATTAAAAACGCCTTCATAATGAACCAGCCGATGCGGATCTATCTCTTTAAAATAGCGATTCATTTCTGTCAGAACACTTCCCGCAAAAGACTCATTTCCAAGAGACCAGAACAGAATAGAAACGTGATTTTTAAACGTTTCAAAGTTACTGACAGCACGATCAAGGACCGCATTTCTCCACTGGTCAGAATTTCCCGGAACATTCCAGGACGGCTCAATCGCCCCCATTTTCTGCCAGGATCCATGAGATTCCAGATTCGTTTCCGCCATCATATAAATACCGTTTTTATCACACAGCTCATACCAGGTCAGCCGATCCGGATAATGACAGGTACGCACGGCATTGATATGATTTCTCTTCATGCATTCCATATCAGACTGCTCGTCTGCTTCTGTAATGCAGCGGCCGCTTCTGGCATTCCATTCATGGCGGTTTACGCCATTGAGTACCAGACGTTTTCCATTGAATTTCATCACTTTATTTTCAATTTTCAGATCCCAGAATCCGAACATTTGCGGAATAAACTCTAGAAGCACTCCATTTTTATCGTAAACTTCAATCTCCATGGTATAAAGATACGGATCTTTGTTTTCCCACGGATGCAGATTGGAAAGCGCCGTTTCCCATACCGGATGTTCCTCTGCCCGGAGCACCTTCTGAGCCAGCACCTCTCCCTGATCTTTCAATGAAATACGGATTTCTCCTGCCGCCGGTTCTTGCATAGACATCTTCAAATCTACTTTCAAAGCACCGTTTTTACTGTCCGGATCATACGATGGCTGAATCCATAGATCCTGCGTGTGTACCTTCGGCAGCGCATATAAGTTTACATCCCGAAAAATTCCAAAGAAACGGAAAAAATCCTGATCCTCCAGAAACGCTGCCGTACTTCTTTTATGCACCTCCACTGCCAGTACATTTCCTGTATCACGAATATACGGAGTCAGATCAAATTCAGAAGGAGTAAAACTATCTTCCGCGTATCCGACAAACGAGCCGTTCAGCCAAACATACATCGCCTGTTCCACGCCTTCAAAGCAAATATGTACCCGCTGCCCGCGCATTCCTTCTTCCAGATCAAATCTGCAGCGGTAAGAGCCGACCGGATTATACGGTGCTTCACTGAACATTCCCTCTTTTGCCCCTTCGCCAAGCAAATATGCCGGACGCCGATAAAGATGCCCCTCCCACGGATACATCGTATTGATATACTGAATGCGGTCATATCCAGCCAGTTCAATATGTCCCGGAACGGTAATCAGATCAAATTCCCCGTCTTCAAACCCTTCCTGATAAAATTCCTGCGGACGCTCCGCGGCATTTTTTGAATAATAGAATTTCCATTGTCCGTTCAGCGACTGACAGTACGAGCTTTTTCCTGCCGCCGCTTCTTCCACACTTTTGTAGAATCGGTGATCACTATGAGCATCTGCCCGGTTTACGGCAAACACCTGCGGATCATCGAGCCACCTGATTTCTGCATTCACGCTAAAAACCTCCTTTTTTCCCTTTGATTTCTTTTATTTATAATCTATTTTCCTACCCTTATAAAATTGTTCTTTCGCACCTACACTATACCATATCTCACCCCGTTTCTCAAATGAAAACTCCTTTGTTCGGTTTCATCATTTGTTATAAACTAATGCATCACATACAAAAAGCAGCGGAACACGTTTGCTCCGCCGCTTTTACAATTTAAAACAAATCCTTCAGTTTTTCTTTCACACTCTCTGTTTCTGTCTCTGGTTCCGGCTCCGGTTCCTCTTCCGAAACAGTAATTCCCTCCGTTTTAATCACAAACTGTACTTCCTCCACATTTTTGTTTTTATCAGAAGTAAAGGATACTACCTCTCGGTCAGCTCCTGAAACACTGTCCAACATTTCCTGAATCTGGTCTTCAATTTCCTGGTCCATTCCGTCTGTCTCTGAACGTAATTCACCTGTGCCGTCCTTCAGTTCTCCTGAACCATCATACAGCTGTGCGATACCATCCAGCAGCTGCACCACTCCTTCATTTAACGCGCCGATTCCATCCTTTAACGTTCCGGTAGCATTGTAGAAATCCACAATTCCATTCAGCAAATCTTCTGTCCCCCGATAAAGCGCTGAGCTGCCCTTTTTCAGCGCCTCGCTGCCGTCCGCCAAAGCATCCGCACCAGCCGCCGCCTTACCGTAACCATCCACAACCTGTGACACACCGTCTGTATATGTCTGAAGGCCGTCATCCAGCTTCGTATATTCCTCTACCAGAAGATTGACCGCATCTTTTAGCTGCGTCATCTGTGTCATCAAACCAATCAGCGTCTCTGCCAATGAGGTAATTCCCGCATCAAACTGCTGATAATTTTCCTGCAGAGTCTGCAGTCCGCCAGAAAGATCCGCCGTCCCCTGCTGCACTCCGGCAAGATAACTCTGTGTACCGCTCTCTATTCCGCCAAGCGCAGCATTATTTGCATTCAAAAGAGTGATCTTCGCTGATCCTCCGGTCAATTCTCCGGACTTTTCATTCAGGGCATCCAAACCTGCCTGCACCTGTGCCATACCTTCATGCAGCGATTGTATTCCCGCATCCAGAGCCCCGGCTCCGCTCTGCAGCTCTCCCTGTACACTGCTTTGCAGTTCTTCTACACCGCCATTTAACTCTCCTGCGCCATCATCCAGCTGCTGAATCGCATCGAGCAGCTCTCGTACCTGATCCATCAATTCTTCATCATCTACTTCAACATTCAGATTTAATGTCACACCATTTACCGCGATTCCATCCATCTCAAAATCCTGTACATCTGCGGTTAAAACTAGTTCCCCTTCTGTACCCGGCAAAACCGTCCACGTCACCTGCTTATTACTGCCGACATTGGCAATCGTCGCGCTGTCCGCACGGATATTGCTGCATTTCTCCGTATCCAGCGTCATAGAAGCCTGCAGCGCAAAATCATCAAAAAAGCTACCCTGACATTGTTTATTTTTACCGACAGACGTATTTATTTTCACACAGTCTTCTTCGTATGCAATCGCATCCGTAGTCGTCATAATGCGAAGGCTCTGATATTCTCCATAATCCACGATTTCCCCGTTCTGCTGCAATTCAAAGCTGTTCACAACATTGATTTCTTTCACCGAACCATCCGGCTTTAGGTTTACATAAACAACTTCTTCTTTCGGAATTTCTCCTTCCGCAAATGCTGCAAATGGCATAGAACTGCAAATCAACGCCGTACTGAGTGCCGCTACATAGATTTTTTTCTGTTTCTATTCATTCTTTTCCACCCCTTCTATAATATCTATCGCTGCAGTTTTCCGTTTCTTTTATGAAACACCCTTTTTCCCTACTGCCAGTCTATCCATTAAAAACAGAACAGCTACCTGCGTTATTACATCATAGAAGCAACCGGAAGTGTCATAAGACACTGTCCTGAGTATAAACGCTTCTATCATAAGAAATATGCTGAAACAAGAAACCATCAGCATAAACGAGCACTCGCGTTGACTTCCTGTAAATTTATACGTCTGCTCTATGGTCTGCTGGACAAGAGCCAACTCTACTCTCCGGAAAAAAGTAGGTAATCTATATCGCATATCGAACTTACGTTTCTGTTAAGCCATAGGTCTATTAAGGTTACCCTTTTGTATGAAAAACTTTTCAAAATAGTTCTTGACTATTTACCAAATTGCTCTTTTCATTGATGTCTGACTTCTATAACTGCTATCATACTATCCTGGCAGTATATGCGAAGCTGCGGAAAAATTAAACAGTCAAATATTCTTAATCTGTACCATATCAGACAAATCTTAATAATCTGTCTAATATATATATTGGCTTTTTTCCAAAATAGCGTATAATAAAAACAGGAAGAGAAAAGGAGGGTAGTTTAAAAAACAAAGACATTTCTTATCAGACGAAAAAGGCTCTGGCAGCCTCTCTGAAAAAAGCGCTGCAGAAAAAAACATTTTCTAAAATCACTGTCAGCGAACTGACCCGGGACTGTAATCTTAACCGGAACACCTTTTATTATCATTTCGAAGACATCTACGCGCTCCTGCACTGGATGTTTACCGAAGAAGAGCTTGATGTTGTAAAACATTTTGACTTGCTGACAGACTACAAAGCTGCCATCCGTTTTATTATGGAGTATGCGGAGTCCAATGCGCATATCCTAAACTGTATTTATGATGCAATCGGCAGAGTTGAACTAAAACGCTTCTTTTACAGTGATTTTGCTCATATGATCGGTTCTGTACTTGATCAGGCCGAAAAAGCATCCGGCGAATATCTGGATCCCGATTTTAAAAACTTTGTCACTCTTTTTTATACCGAAGCCATCGCCAGTATCTTGGTTGACTGGCTCAAGGAAAAAGAATTCTGGAGCCGTGAAAAAACGATTGACTATCTCTGCCGTATTATTGATGACGGACTGCATCATTTTTCTATACACTCCGAATAAATTTTTTCTATTTCCGAAAGAATTTTCTTGTGATTTTAAAATTTTTCTATATAATAGATAGAGATATACAGAAAGAGGAGGATACTATAATGCCAAAAAGAACTGATATTCACAAGGTATTGATCATCGGATCAGGTCCTATCATCATCGGGCAGGCCTGCGAATTCGACTATTCCGGCACACAGGCATGCAAAGCCTTAAAAAAGCTTGGCTATGAAATCGTGCTGGTAAACTCCAACCCCGCAACAATTATGACAGATCCGGAGACCGCAGATGTTACCTATATCGAACCGTTAAATGTAGATCGATTGGAACAAATCATCGCCAAAGAACGTCCGGATGCTCTGCTTCCGAATCTGGGCGGACAGTCTGGTTTGAACCTTTGTTCTGAGCTGAACCAGGCCGGAATCCTTGATAAATATAATGTAAAGGTAATCGGCGTACAAGTAGACGCGATCGAACGCGGCGAAGACCGTATCGAATTTAAAAAGGCCATGGATAAGCTTGGCATTGAAATGGCCCGCAGCGAGGTTGCTTACAGTGTGGAAGAAGCCCTGAATATCGCTGACAAACTCGGCTATCCGGTCGTTCTTCGTCCGGCATACACCATGGGCGGTGCCGGCGGCGGACTCGTATATAATAAGGAAGAATTAAAAACCGTCTGCGCAAGAGGACTTCAGGCCAGCCTGGTAGGACAGGTTCTGGTAGAAGAATCCATTCTCGGATGGGAAGAACTGGAACTCGAAGTCGTACGTGATGCGGAAGGCAATATGATCACAGTCTGCTTCATCGAAAATATCGACCCTCTCGGTGTTCATACCGGCGATTCCTTCTGCTCCGCTCCGATGCTTACTATTTCTGAGGAAGTTCAGCAGCGTCTGCAGACAAAATCACATAAAGTGGTAGATTCCGTACAGGTAATCGGCGGATGTAACGTACAATGGGCGCATGATCCAAAAACAGATCGTGATGTCATCATTGAGATCAATCCGCGTACCTCCCGTTCTTCCGCATTGGCATCCAAAGCAACCGGCTTCCCGATTGCTCTTGTTTCCGCGATGCTTGCAACCGGTCTGACATTAAAAGATATTCCATGCGGAAAATATGGTACGCTTGATAAATATGTTCCAAGCGGCGATTATATTGTAATCAAATTCGCGCGTTGGGCATTTGAAAAATTCAAAGGCGTAGAAGACAAACTCGGTACACAGATGCGCGCGGTAGGCGAAGTCATGAGTATCGGTAAAACCTACAAAGAAGCATTCCAGAAAGCGATCCGCAGTCTGGAAACAGGGCGTTTCGGTCTGGGACACGCGAAAGATTTTGATACCCTGACCAAAGATGCGCTTCTGCAGAAACTGATCACCCCGTCCAGCGAACGTCACTTCCTGATGTACGAAGCACTTCGTAAGGGCGCAACGGTGGAAGAACTTCACGAGCTCACCAAAGTAAAAGCATACTTCATCGAACAAATGAAAGAACTGGTAGAAGAAGAAGAAGCGCTTCTTGCATTCAAGGGAAGTCTGCCATCTGATGAAATGCTTATTCCCGCAAAGAAAGACGGTTTCTCTGACAAATACTTAAGCCAGATTCTGGAGATTCCGGAAGCTGATGTGCGAAACCGCCGTATTGAGCTTGGTGTAGAAGAAGCCTGGGAAGGCGTTCATGTAAGCGGTACTGAAAACAGCGCTTACTACTATTCTACCTATAACGCAGAAGATAAAACCACTGCATCCGACAAACCGAAGATTATGATTCTCGGCGGCGGTCCAAACCGTATCGGACAGGGTATTGAATTTGACTACTGCTGTGTTCATGCATCGTTAGCCCTGAAAAACCTCGGCTTTGAAACAATCATCGTAAACTGTAATCCGGAAACAGTTTCCACAGACTACGATACCTCCGACAAGCTGTACTTTGAACCATTAACTTTGGAAGATGTACTGAGCATTTATAAAAAAGAAAAACCACTCGGCGTGATCGCGCAGTTCGGCGGACAGACACCTCTGAATCTTGCAGCGGATCTTGAGAAAAACGGCGTAAAGATTCTTGGAACTTCTCCGTCCGTGATCGATCTGGCAGAAGACCGCGACCTGTTCCGCGCTATGATGGATAAACTGGAAATTCCGATGCCGGAATCCGGAATGGCTGTCAACGTCGAAGAAGCGCTGGCAATTGCCAAAGAAATCGGCTACCCGGTTATGGTGCGCCCGTCCTATGTACTTGGCGGACGCGGCATGGAAGTTGTTTATGATGATGATATGCTGACCAGCTACATGAATGCCGCTGTCGGTGTGACACCGGACCGTCCGATCCTGATCGACCGTTTCTTAAATCACGCAACTGAATGTGAAGCAGACGCAATCAGCGACGGCACACACGCGTTTGTTCCGGCCGTAATGGAACATATCGAGCTGGCAGGCGTACACTCCGGCGACTCCGCATGTATCATTCCGTCTGTTCATATTTCTGAAGAAAATGTAAAGACAATTAAAGAATATACCAGAAAAATTGCGGAAGAAATGCATGTAAGAGGCCTGATGAATATGCAGTACGCGATTGAAAACGGTAAGGTTTACGTACTGGAAGCCAATCCGCGTGCCTCCAGAACTGTTCCGCTGGTATCTAAAGTCTGCAACATCCGCATGGTGCCGCTGGCAACAGATATCATTACTTCCGAGCTGACCGGACGTCCGTCACCGGTTCCGTCCTTAAAAGAACAGGTGATTCCGAACTACGGCGTCAAAGAAGCGGTGTTCCCGTTCAATATGTTCCCGGAAGTAGACCCGATCCTCGGACCGGAAATGCGCTCCACCGGCGAAGTACTGGGACTTTCCCACTCCTACGGCGAAGCGTTCTACAAAGCGCAGGAAGCAACACAGTCTAAGCTGCCGCTGGAAGGTACGGTACTGATTACCGTAAACCGTCAGGACCGCCCTGAAGCTGTAGAAGTTGCCAGAACGCTGCATGAATGCGGTTTCCGTATTCTTGCTACCGGAAATACTTACCAGCAGATCACAGAGGCCGGTATTCCCGCAGAGAAAGTAAAGAAACTCTATCAGGGACGCCCGAATATCTACGACCTGATCACAAACGGAGAGATCGACCTGATCGTCAACTCTCCAATCGGCAAAGACAGCATTTATGACGACAGCTATCTGCGTAAGGCAGCCATCAAGGCAAAAGTACCATATATGACGACCATCGCTGCCGCGAAAGCAACCGCAAGCGGTATCCGCTATGTAAAAACACATAAACAGGAAACCGTGAAATCTCTGCAGGAGCTGCACAGCGAGATTCATGATAAATAAAAATTGTTTTATCATCTGGGAATTAATCTGCTTTATCCCATGAAACAAAAATACCCGGAGAGGAATTTTCATCTTCCGTCTCCGGGTATCAATCTATCTAAGGAGTTTTTTCTTATGCTGCAAAAAATCAAACAACATGTATTAGTACAAACTTTCTGTGAATTGAAGGGTAATCCGAAATGGTCCATCTGCACAGAGCCTCTGTGGTTTATTCCATATTCTCTCTTCTCACCATTCCAGACTCTGTACATGCGAAAACTGGGGTTAAGCAGTGTGGAAATCGGTACGACTTTGACGATCGGTTTCCTCTTACAGATGGTTTTCGGACTTTTGGGCGGTGTCATTACCGACAAGATGGGACGCCGCAAGGCCACTGTCATTTACGACACGATCAGCTGGACAATCCCCTGCCTGATCTGGGCATTCTCCCAGAATTTCTGGTGGTTCATGGCCGCCGCGGCAGTTAACGCATCGTTCCAGATTACGAATACCTCCTGGACCTGTCTCTTCATTGAAGATTGCCCGCCCAAACATATTACGAACGCGTTTACTCTGATCCAGCTCTGCGGTATGCTTTCGGTCTTTTTTGCGCCGCTTGCCGTCTATCTGGTTGGAAAATATGATGTTGTGCCGGTAATGCGCTGGGTTTATTTTATCGCCGCAATCTCCATGACGGCAAAATTCCTGCTGCTTTATCATTTCGGCGGAGAAACGGAAGTCGGCAAAAAGCGTCTGGAGGAGACGAAAAACCTTTCCTACTTCTCCATGCTCAAAGGCTACAAGGACGTATTTATTCAGGTGATCACTTCCTCAAAAATGCGTCTGGTTGTTTATTTCATGGCTCTGACAAATATTGTACAGATTGCGACAAACAGCTTTTTCTCTCTGTATGTAACCGAAAAACTGCATATTTCCGACGAAATCATGGCTGTTTTCCCGGTAATCCGCACTCTCATCATGCTGGCCTTCGTCATCGGTCTGCAGAATGTATTCCAGAAACTGAAAATGCGTTCTTCTTTTCTGGTTGGCTTCCTTATGTACATAGCCAGCCATGCGCTGCTTCTGCTGGCGCCGGAAAAGAACCTGTTTCTGGTAATGCTCTACACAATCTTTGAAGCTTCTGCCTATGCAGTAATCATTCCGCGAAAAGAGGCGCTGATCGCACACTATGTAGACGTAAACGAACGTTCCCGTATTTACGCGCTGTATAATGTACTGATGATTGCCATTTCCACACCGTTCGGCAGTATCATTGGCGGAATGTATGATGGCAATCCTGCCTATCCATTCCTGTTTAATATCGTGCTCTTCGCGGTAGGAATCCTGCTGTCCATGGGATCAAAAGATTTGGCAAAGCTGGAGGATCGGATTCAGGCGTAATAAAAATAGCGGATGTATTTTTGAGGTTTTCCCAAAAACACATCCGCTCTGTTTTTATTTCCACACTTCTCTTTATTGAAACAATCCGCTGATTTCCTCATCCCCCAACAAATACAGTTCATGCAGGGCACGCGTAATTGCCACATACAAAAGCTTTGCCTCGCGCGGATTTTTGCCGTAACGCTGCTCATCCGGTTTCCAGAGAATGACAGCGTCAAATTCCAGTCCCTTTGTCAGTGTAACCGGCAGTACCATCACACCGTTATGAAATTCATCATTATTTTCTTCCATATGCAAAATCCGGCGTACTTCTTCGGCATCCGACTCATCACGACAGATAACGGCAACCGTCTCATGCCCGCGTTCGATCACCTGTTCCACCGTATTTTTCAATGCTTCTTCCAGTTCTTTTCCCTGTTTTTGAATGACTGCCACCTCTTTGCCGTGACGAATCACCGGCTGGATCCGATAGTTCCCCTGTGAAGCTTTTTCCAGCACTTTTCCGGCACACTGCGAGATTTCTATGGTATTTCGGTAACTCTTTGCCAAAAGATAAAACGTATCGTTTTCCCGCTCAAACAGAACACTTTTCAGTCCTTCCCAGTCATTCATCCCTGTCTCATAACGGATATTCTGTGAAACATCTCCCATGATTATAAAATAACATCCCGGCAGGAGCTGTTTCATCACATAGTAAATCATCTCACCAAAATCCTGCGCCTCGTCAATAATAATCTGGCTAAATTCATCCTCATCCTTCTTTTTTAAAATGCGCTGCCAGATCAGGCCAAGCGCGGCTGTATCATAAATGTCCAGTTTTCCGCTCTTAATCTGAGAAATAACAGTCTCCCAGCCTTCCGCCTTCCTGAAAATGTCTGCTGTACTTGCACCATTCTCCGCCTCTTTCAAAAAAGTTTTCCACAGAAATGTTTCGTAAATCTGTATTTCTGTCCATTTATGTACAGAAGAATCAAAATATTTCCGATACTCCTGTAGTTTCTTTTTCCGGAACTCCCCATCTGTGGATGTACATAAGAATTTAATACGGCTCTGTATACGCTGATTGAGAAGCTTTTCCAGCTGAAGCAACGACATCTGCGCATTTCGCCGTACCGTGTCGCGCATGTCTTCCTCCGTGAGAATCATACCAATCTGTCTGTCGCGGATCGTGGTAAGATCCAAATATTCCTTTCGCCATTCCTGCAGAAACGTCTCTAATTTGTATACAAAATCCAGCTTACTCTTTACCGGCGCAAGCGCATCATCTGCCGTCACCTGATATTTTTTCTTCCATGCCTTTCCCATTAAATACGGTAAAAATACATCCATGCGCATCTGACGCACATGACTGGCATCCAGCTCCGGCAATCCGCTGCTGATATAATTGAGCAGCATATCACTGCTGCCGACAATGCAGAATTCTGATGGTTTGTATCGTTTCTCATAGTTATATAATAAATATGAAATCCTGTGCAGCGCCACTGTTGTTTTACCGCTCCCGGCCACACCCTGCACAATTACATTTTTAAAAGGAATATCGCGAATAATCTCGTTCTGTTCCTTCTGAATCGTAGCAATGATATCTCCCAGCACGGCTTCCTTGTGCTGGGACAGGTATTTCACCAAAAGCTCGTCATTTGCCGCCACATCATCATCATAAAATCCTAACAGCTCTCCGTCCTGAATATCATAGGTCCGTTTCTTTTTCAAATCAATCTGTACCGGTTTATTTTCCGGAACAGCATAACTGCCTTCTCCGGACTCGTTTTCATAATAAACGCTCGAAACCGGCGCCCGCCAGTCCACAATGATTACTTCATCCGCCCCGCGCGTCACACCATTTTTGCCAATATACCAGCTCTCAAATCCACCGTAGGTGCAATCCTCGTAATCCACCCGTCCAAAATACGCTTTTTTCAGCGCCGCTCTGTTCTTACGCAATGCATTCTGGGTGTGTTCCAAAATGTTCTGTCCGGCAACCAGCTGTCCGTAGGAATCACCTTCGCCCTTTCGCACCTGCTGAAACAACGCAGTCACTTCTTTTCGGTAATCGGATTCTTTTTTCTCATACTCACAAATGTTCTCACGAATGACCGTAAGACACTCCTGCAAATGCTGTTCTTCCTGCATTTGCTCCCTGTTTTTCATCTCAGCCATATGTATTCCTTCACCTTTCTCAAATATTCCCCATGAAAATCTGAATCAGGCGCTGTCCCCATCCCCTGGCAGCACCTTCCAGTTTAGGTAGAATCATCATTCTAACAAGCACAACATAGAAAGTCAATAGACCTTCCGCTAAAATTTTACTCTTCCTTCTGACAATTCCTGCACCATACGCTGCTGCGTCCGCCGATAACAGATTTTTCCAACATTCCTCCGCAAACAGGACACGGTTTGCCGCCATGACCATACACTTGAAAATACGGCGTATTGCGATATTCCTTTCCCTTCCCGGCCAAAAATTCCTCCGGTGTCATCTCATTCATCTCGGTAAAATAAACTATCTGATGCCGAATCGTCTCTGCCAGTATTGTCCATTCTTCTTCTGATAAAGTAACCGCCTGCCGCTGCGGATGGAGCCTTGCCGCAAACAGAATCTCATCCGAATAAATATTGCCGATACCGCAGATCACGTTCTGTTCAAGCAGACAGGTCTTGATCGCTTTTCTGCTTTTTCCGAAATGTCTCTGCAGATATTCTGCAGTCAGATTTTCATCTGTCGGTTCCAGACCCAGTTTATGTATGCCGCTGTAAACATCTTCTTCGTCTTTCTGCAGCAGCCAAAATCGTCCGAACCTACGTATATCAGAAAAACGCAGTTCATTTCCGTTTTCCAGTATCATCACCAGATGCGTATGATTTTCCCGCGGATACTCCGGCGGCACCACCAAAAGACAGCCCGTCATGCGCAGATGCAGAACGATTTTTAACCCATTTTTCAGATACAGGCACATAAATTTGCCCCGTCTTCCGGTACCGCAAAAAGTCTGTCCGGTCAATTCTTCACAAAATCGATCCGCATCCGGATATGCGATCACCTGCGGATGATTCACCCTGACAGCATGTATCTTTTGTCCTTTTAACTGCGAATCTAAAATTCGCCGTATTGTTTCCACTTCCGGTAATTCCGGCATTTCGCACCTCTTTCTGTATTTCATCTACTTTTATTATTATGCGTTATTTCAGCCGCACTCGCAAGGGATTCTTAATTGCTATTTTTAACAAAATCGTATATACTGACCTTGTAAAAAGAATTCGTTTCTCGGGGATAATTAGGAGATTAAATATGGCAGACACAAAAATGATTGTTACAGATCTGGATGGAACTTTATTGAGGGATGATAAAACCATATCTCCCTATACGATTGAAGTTATTAAAAAAGTACAACAGGCAGGACATAAATTTGTGATAGCAACAGCAAGACCTATGAGAGTGGCTAAAAAATTTTTGAACCTACTCGAAACGAATGCAGAAATTTATCATAACGGCGCCCTGATTTATTCAGAAGGTCAAAAAATAGATGCTTTTGAAATTAATGATATCAAAACCGTGGTTGACAGCATTTTAAATACATATCCCTCTTCGTCTCTTGCCATAGAAGCCGATGATGTTTTATATGCCAATTTCAATGTCAAACGGCTCTGGCCAGAATGTGATTACATTTATTCTGACTTTAGTGAATTATCTGACAAAAAAGCAAATAAAATCATTATTGAAGTTTCCTCCTTTAAAGATATGAAAAAGTATGAATGCCTACTTCCTTCCGAGAATGTGAAACTTTTTCTGTAAATAATGTTTTAGAAGGTCTTCTATGGTAAA
>CALDMO010000025.1 GCA_937915375.1 uncultured Marvinbryantia sp. | reverse complement strand
CATTATGAATGAAAAAAGGATAAATTTGTAGTTACCCAAAAATTAAGCGCTTACAAATAATCAGCACCTACCTATCTGGAACAATCGCCACTTTAATAACATGATCCTGTTTGTTCTCAAATAATTCATATGCGTCCGCAATCTGTGAGAGCGGGTATGTATGTGTGATCAGCGGTGTCGTGTCAATCTTTCCCTGCGCGATTAGTTCCAGTATCTGCGCGCAATCGCATCCATCCACTCCGCCTGTCTTAAAGGTCAGATTTTTGCCGTACATATCTGGAAGCGGCAGACTCTGCGCTTCGTCATAAAGCGCCACCACAGTCACTACTGCATTCGGCCGGGCACTCTGCCATGCCAAGCGAAATGTCTCTTTACCGCCAGCAGCTTCAATCACAACATCCGCTCCCCTGTGCGCCGTCTGTTTTTTCAAAAGCTCCGGCAATTCTTCCGGTCCAGCCGTCAGTACCTGCGGATAATGCTCCCGCACAAACTGCAGGCGATAAGGATCTGTCTCACAGACAATCACCGCCGCCGGATGCTTCAACATCACGCTGAGCAGTGTACAGATACCAGTCGGCCCCGCGCCGATGATTAAAACGTTATCCTCCTCTGTAATCTCAGAAATACGTGCCGCCCAGTATCCGGTTGCCAAAATATCTCCCACAAACAATGCCTGTTCGTCCGTCACCTGATCCGGAATCCGATTTAATCCCTGATCTGCATACGTCACGCGGACATATTCCGCCTGCCCGCCGTCGATTCGGCAGCCGAGTGCCCAGCCGCCGTTCACATCGATACAGTTATTCACAAATCCTTTTTTACAGAAAAAACATTCCCCGCAAAAGGTTTCTACATTAACCGTCACTCTGTCACCTGGTTTTACATTGGTAACTTCACTACCGACCGCCTCAACTACGCCGACCATCTCATGACCGACCGTGATCCCCGGCACTGCGCGCGGGACAGAGCCATGCTTGATATGCAGATCGCTTGTACAGATACTTGCCATCGTTACACGCACAATCGCGTCCCGCGCTTCCTGCAGAACCGGAAGCGGTTTTTCACGCAGTTCAAATTTTCCTTTTTCAACATAGGTATATGCCAGCATATACAAATCCCCTTCAAAAATCCACTTTCTATCTTATCGTTTTACAAAGTATTCTTCATACCATACCAAGAAGGTATAGATTGTCCAGACCTTCCGCCAGTTATCAGAGTTTCCGCCGATATAATCATCAAAAATTGCATTGATTTCTTCCACATTAAAGAATTTCGCCGCCATCTCACTGTGGAATTTTGCCTGTACGTCTTGGTTATAGCGTTCGTCCGCCATCCAGATACGGATCGGTACAATGAAACCGAGTTTTTTACGGAAAGCAATTTCTTCCGGCAGTACCTTTGCTGCAGCTGTACGAAGCGCCACTTTATTCTGTTCTTCATTTACCTTATATTTTGACGGCATTCTTGACGCAATATCAAAAATCCTGCGATCCGTCAGAGGCATACGCACCTCCAGCCCTGCTGCTGTACTCATTTTATCTATGTTCAGATAAATATCGCCCTCCAACCAGATCTGAATATCCACATCTGACATAATACTCAGAGGATCAAGTCCTTCCGTCTCCTCATAAATCGATCGGGCAATGTTAATCGAAAGGACAGACGGATTGTAATTTTTCAGAATCCGCTGCTTTTCATCTTCCTTCATAATATTAGTATTGCCGACATAAAAAGTCTTTAAATTTTCTCCATAGCGTTCCGCATTACGGTACATATTGTAGCCACCAAAAAATTCATCCGCTCCCTCACCGGAATAGCAGAGCTTCGTATGCTGCGCTGCCGCACGGCAGCCAAGCGCAAAAGCAATCGCAGAAGCGTCTCCAAGCGGCTGCTCCATATGATACATTACCCACGGTACAATACCGAAATACTGTTCCGGTGTAATCACGCAACGGCGGTTCCCGCGTCCAAGCAGATCTGCCGTTTTTTTCGCCAGAACAGATTCGTCAAAGCGTTCTTCCTCGTAACCGCACGAATTAGACATCTGCGCATCCGATACCGCCAGAATATAAGAAGAATCCACACCGCCGGAAAGGAAGGAATCTATGCTTTCATCCTCAGTTTTCACCTCTTTCATAATTTCCAGCAAAGTGCTGTGTATCTCATCTGCCCAATCTTCCAGTGATTTACTCTCGTCCGGATGAAAAGTCGGCATCCAGTAACGCTCAATCGTTAATTTCTGATCTTTCCAGATTAAAAAACGTCCCGGCAGCAATTTTTTTAATCCCTTAAAGAAAGTATCTTCACCTGCAACATAGGTAAGACTCATGTAAATCTGCAGCATTTCTTCATTCAACTCTTTTTCAAATCCCGGCTGTTCAAGAATCTGGCGAATGCTGGTACCACAAAGCATTCTTCCGTCTTTCGTCACATAATAATAGAACGGTTTCGCTCCAAATGGATCTCGTAAGCAGAACAACTCCTGCTTTTCTTCATCCCAGAGAGCAAACGCAAACATTCCATGCAAATGGTCTGCCATTTTCGTTCCCCAGGTTTCATATGCTTTTATAAGAATCATCTCTTCACGTGCTTCGCGCGAAAGATCCGTTTCAATTTTCAGTTCTTTACAAATTGCTTCCCAATTGCGGATATGCCCGCTGTATTCCTGAACTCTTACCATCGGTATCTCCTCCTCTTCTGCATATAACAGATTTCGTTGCTGTCAACACCGTTCACAGCAACGAACCAAAATTCAGTTCTATCTTAACGTATTTATTATAACTTTCACCATCGTCTCTGTAAAGAAATTTGTTTTAAAGGCGCCAAGAACCAGTTTCCTGATTCCCCGCGCCCTTTTATATACTTTGTATTTATCGAATAAAATTTGTCTGCTGACCGCGCTCTGTTTTCGGCAGCTCCACGCCGGCCTTCTTTCCTGCTTCAAAACATTTCAGCATCCACGCAAGATTTCGCGCCAAATTTCTCATGGTCTGCAGTCCTTCCGCATCCTGCTTCGCTTCTCCCGGAACACAGCCATGTACCAGATTCCAGTAAGTAGAACCGGCTATCGGCATTTGTGAAATACCAAAATATTTGTTCAATACATCAAAAGATGCCGAAGTACCGCCGCGTCTTGCCACCGCGACTGCCGCTCCCGGCTTAAAAGCAAACGTTCTGCCGCTGCTGTAAAAAACTCTGTCCAGAAACGACTGTACTCTTCCGCTCGGATGCGCATAATATACCGGTGTTCCAAATACAAACCCGTCTGCCTCTTTTGCTTTCGCAACGAATTCATTTACCAGATCGTCTTCAAAAATACAGCCCTTTTCACTGCATTTTCCGCACCCGATGCAATCTCTGACCGGACCGCCGCCCATCTGGAAAATTTCATATTCAATTCCTTCCTGCTCCAGTGTCTTTCCGATTTCTTCCAAGGCATCATAGGTATTTCCCCTCTGGTGCGCACTTCCGTTTAGCATTAATACTTTCATGTTCTCCGCTCCTTTTTCATTCTTTTATCAGCCTTTCAACGCCTGCCTGAACTCCGCAAGCGTACGCCGTCCTTCTTCTGTAACCGGTTTAATCCATCTTCCGCTTTTGGTATACCACAGTTCAAAAATCAGACGAATGATCTCATCCGTATAGACAAAAGCAAACACTGCCAAAAATGGCAGATGCAATACCATTCCTGCAACCCAAGTAGCCGGTACACTGATCAAAAACAGACAGCTGACTTCCAGCACTGTACCAAATACTGCTTCTCCGCCTGCCCGGTAGCAACTGTTCATAATATAGTTACAGGTACGGATCGTTCCTGCCGCCAGATAAATCAGCAGCATGTATTTCCCATAGAAGAGCGCTTCCGCTCCCAAACCGAACAGCCCTAACAGCGACTGATTCAAAAGCAGACAGATACTCACAATACAAAATGTAATCGCCGGACAAAGCGTTGCAAACCCTTTCATATACTGATAGCCTTTCATGTGATGACCGGCTCCCACTTCTTTTCCGACCACAACTGTACTTGCATCGGCGAGACCGCCGAAAAATGCGAATACAAAGCCTTCCAGTACACGGAAGGCCGCCATTGCCGCAATTGCGCTCTCCGACTGATGGCCGATTACGATGTTGATCAGCATCTGACCAATTCCGTAAAGCACTTCATTACAGATGATCGGCAGACACTTTTTCAGATAAGTCCCAGAAAATCCGCCGCTCCAATCAAACATGCTCCGCACAGACAGACGCACCGTCTTTTTATCCCGCACAAGGAAAAACAGCAGGATTATAATATTGACCACACCGGAAGCCAACGTACCGACCGCCGCGCCGGCTGCGCCCATCTGCGGCATGCCAAAGCGCCCATAGATTAAGATCCAATTCAGCACAAAATTTGTGATCAGCGCTGCAATCGAACTGATCAGCGGCGCCTTCACGCGTTCCGTGGAACGCATCAGAAAACTGACGATCATCGCCATTACCTGAAGCGGATAAGCCAGACCGACAATCCGCATATACGGGATTGCCACGTCGATAATACTCTGTTTATCAGTATAAATTCCGAGGATAAACGCTGGATTTGCGACGGCAACGCCGCCGAATAGCAGACCGATCGCAAGCATACAAAGCAGCGCGATACCAAAGGTTCGGTTAATGCCGTCCTTATCCCCTGCCCCCCAATATTGGGAAAAGAACATCAACGCTCCTGCGGCAAATCCAAAGTAGCTCGAGAAAAACAGGGAACCAATCTGCGAACAGATACCAACTGCCGCGACTGATAACTCACCCTGACTGCCAATCATGATGGTATCCACCATACTGGCCGTTGTTGTCAGCAGGTTCTGACATGCGATCGGCAATGCGATTGCAATAACCAAACGAAAAAATTCTTTTCGGTTTATTTTATTTTTTATGTACATAAATAGCCCTTCTTACGTTTTATTCTTATTTTACCAACAAATCCTTCTTTATAAATTGTGTTTACTTTTCCTGAAAATCCACATTTATTGTAGCACAACGGATGGCGGTTTGCAATTTTCCCTTCCTGAAAAAAGCACATCTGCGCTCATTTTTTATTTATCTGCACCTCTCCTTTTGCTGTTCATTTCGTTCTGTAAACCTTCATATTCCTTCCTTCTTAAAAATATAATAAAATTTCTCGGCCTCATCCAGCGTCGGCCGCCATCCAT
Organism: uncultured Marvinbryantia sp.; assembly: GCA_937915375.1. Lineage (GTDB taxonomy): Bacteria > Bacillota > Clostridia > Lachnospirales > Lachnospiraceae > Marvinbryantia. The sequence continues at coordinate 13,921 of CALDMO010000025.1, read as the reverse complement.
ATTCCCGCAGATCCGCCTTCCAGCCCTTCCCGGTTTCTACAGTCCAAACCCCTTCCGTTTCCAGAAGTTTCCTCTGCTCATCCGGTGAGGCAAACGCTGCCGCGCCACTCAAAATCCCGCTCGCATTCACAATACGCTGCGCCGGAACCGCATCCCCTGCCCGACCGCTGCGCAGAGCATAACCGACTTGTCTGGCATTTTTCGGAAAGCCGCACAACAATGCAATCTGCCCGTAAGTTGCCACCCTGCCTCGCGGAATCCGCTCACATACATATTTCATACGTTTGTAGAAATCTGCCATTACTACTTTTCTCCTTACCGCCCACATATTTTCTTATTATCCATACAAAACGCTCAACATCCAGCGCCTGCCTGTTGCAATTTATCATCATAATTCTTCTTCATACACGATTGCTTTTCCTTCCACAAGCTTCCGTTCCATCTGATGACGGAGCTTGTGATTTGCGACTGTATCAAAGATAATCGAAAAATCATAATCCTCCGGATACAATTCATCTGCTGCTACATGCAGCTTCACCCGTTTGTGATTAATCCAGATTTTCTTATTGGGAAGCTGTACACGCAGCACGCCTTTTTCGTTCACTTTCTCACAAACGATACCAATTTTTCGTTCCGGGTAGACCATCACACTGTCACCTAACCGAAATTTATCAGCCAACGACTTTTTCTCTGCCGCAGATTTCATTTTACGGATTTTCGGAATTTCGCCAGACTGCTTCCTCTCTTCCAATCTGTCTGTCTCATTTTTCCCGGAAACCTTCTCCGGGTATGCCGCCTGTTCAGCCATCTGCAGCATTTGCTGCGGCATTCCCAGCCGTGCCGCGATATAAAATGCACAGGATTCTCCCGCTTCCCCAATCACCATCTGGTACAAAGGCTGCAACGTGTTGCGGTCAAACGTCATTTTCGCGTTGACAATTCCTTCCCGCTCTCTTGCATATTGCTTTACTTCCGGATAATGAGTTGTTGCCAAAAACAGGCATCCGCTTTTTCGCAGTTCTTCCAAAATCGCAACCGCAATTCCCATCCCTTCCGTTGGATCTGTACCGGAACCAAGTTCATCCATAACAACCAGACTGTCTCTTCCGACATTTTGCAAAATATACAATACATTTGTAATATGTGCCGAAAACGTTGAGAGATTCTCGGACAGATTCTGTCCATCCCCAATGTCACACAGGTAATTGCTGTTCATACAGATATCTGCCTCCCGGCAGGTTACATGCAGCCCGCACTGCGCCATCATACAGCAGAGTGCTACCGTCTTGATCGCAATCGTTTTACCTCCGGTGTTCGGTCCGGTAATCACTATACCCTGTACGCCGTTTCCAATCCGGAACTGCAGCGGAATACATCTCGCTTTTTCCATCAGCGGATGACGACCGTCCTTTAACACAATCCTGCGTTCCGTGTTGATCTGTGGCTCCACACCGTCCAGTTCCTGACTGAGCTTACCTTTTGAGAAAATGAAATCCAATTTCTCTATCGTGCGCAGATTCTGTCTCATCTCTTCCGCATAATCGGCAATTTTCGCTGTCAGCGTGTACAAAATACGGCGTTCCTCATTTTCTTCTTCTATCTTTAGTATCTGCAATTCTTCAAACAGGCGGCTGACACCGATCGGCTCGATAAACAACGTATTGCCAGTAGACGATTTATCGATCACACTGCCGCTGACGCGGAATTTATATTCTTTTTTTACCGGTACACAAATCCTGCCATTTCGCAGCGTACAGAAATTGTCCGACATTGCCTCTTTATTGCTCCGCAGTACAACCTCCGCTTTTTCCTTTATCTTATCTTCCGTGCGGGTAATTTCCGTCCGCACGGAAAACAGCTCTCTGGTCGCGCGGTCTTCAATCCTTCCGCCGCGGATCTGCGTACGGATTTCCTCACGAAGTTCGTTTTGTGCCTGCAAATTCTCTTCATAATAAGCAGCCGATATCTTATATTGTTTACAGCGGTTCAAATACTCTTTCAGGCGGCTGACTGCCGTAATCATATCAGCTGCCTTCCTTCTGTTGTATCGCGCATATTTTTACGCAATTCCGCCTCACTCAGAAACGGCGTTATTTCCGCAATCTGCTGTTTCGCCCAAACCGTCAGCGCATGATTGGCCCATTTTTCCTTTATTTTATCAAATTCTATTATCTTTTCCGATTCTGTCATGTTTCTTTCCCCAATTTCTATTATGTAATATTGTTTGCATTGATTTCAATAACATTGTCTGCTTTATCAAAAAAACCACGCAGTTTCTGCCTCACAGCATCTCACTACGCGGTTTCTTACTTTTATCCTAAACATTCCTACTGTTTTTCTTGAGCAAAGAATCTCTCTTGCACGATTCCATGCCTGCGATATGCCACTTTTGCGACGAATTTCTATTTCGCCGCACTACGCATCCCCAGAAGGTTTTTTACATAGGAAAATTTTCCTGGATAACAAAAAAACATGACCATACCGTCATGCTTCTATAAAAATCAGAAACTCTTTTGATTAAGCACTTTGTAAGGCAGAATTGTCGGTGTACACCAACATCAGGACAGACTTACCGCACAGCGAAAATCTCTCCCGGCAATATTTATTTTGCATCTTTTTCTGCATTCACAGCACTTAACAAAAAGTTCCCTCCCATCAATCTGTATATTTTGTTTCATAATAATCGAAACCTGACTTCCTGTCAACCATTTTTCAAAATCCCGCAAATCAGGATTTTCTTTTATTTCCCGATGTGCTATAATTCTTCATGTTTTTCATCGAAACGCTATCTGTTATTTAGGTTACATAGGAGGATTTCACATTGAAGAAATTTATCAAAAGCTGTTATGACAAGAAAAATTTCGGTATCCGTCTGTGCATTGTTGTTGCGGCAATCATCACAATGGGATTTTCCCTGTCCTTTCTGCTGCTGATCAATCTCGGCACCGATCCCTGTACCATGCTGAATGCTGCTGTTTCACGCCGTCTTGGTATGTCTTTCGGAAATTGGCAGGCCCTGATGAACTGTATTCTGTTATTCGTTGTTGTATTCTTTGGCGCGCGCAATCTTGGTTTTGGCACACTGGTAAACGTTTTTCTCACCGGCTATGCCATTGACTTTTTTACCTGGCTGTGGAATCAGATCCTGCCGATGGAAATCTTTGAGATCATGTGGGTACGCGTGGCAATTTTGTTTCCAGCGCTCATCCTGTTTGTACTTTCCGCCGCATTTTACATGGTCGTTGATCTCGGCACCGCGCCTTATGACGCGATTCCTTACGTCATTTCCATGCGTCTTCCAAACGTACCATTCCGTACCGTGCGTATGATCTTCGATTTTAGTGTAATCGCCATTGCCTATCTATTCGGAGGTACATTCGGAATCGTTACTATCCTAATGGCGTTTACTATCGGACCGGCAATCGGCTGGCTGGGAAGTTTTATCGAAACCCACACAAAATTGCTGTCATAAATGAAGCCGGGAGATATCGCAAACAGTACGTATCTCCCAGTTTCTCTGCTCTGTTACAGCGGTGTTCCCACCTCGATCAAATTTCCGTCAGGATCATAAAACCGAACCACCTTCTGCCCCCAACTATGCGTCATCAAATGATTCACATATTGCACGGAAGGATATAAGTTTTCCAATTTTTCAACAAATGCCTCAATATTTGCTTCCTCAAAATATAATTCACAGGAATTATTTTTCGGAATCACATTTTCCCCAAGAAATCCCTTCCAAAGTTTTTCATCCTGCAGTACAAGGCCTTCCGTCAAAATCATGTTGCCGTCATTATCAAGCAGCATATCAAGGCCAAACAGATCATGATAAAATTGTTTTGATTTTTCTATATCTTTTACAACAATCAAAATGTTCTTTAATTTCATTGATTTTCATCTCCCCCCAAATTATTATCCAGTTTTTAAGCAAAAGAGCACAACCGTTTTCTAGCATGCCTGTTTTACGTCAAATCGGATTTCAGCGTCCTTATTTTTCATTCAATAATTCTTTTACTCTTTCAACCGGAAATTGATCTTCTATTTCAACCACTTCAAATAAATTGGATGGCAATTCCTTTTCTCCAATGAGCGTAAGATATTCATTAACCGCTCTGCGGTCAATCATAATTTTTCCATGTCCCGCCCAGTGACGGTTGCTTTCTCTCTTTTTCAAACCGGAAATCCAATATTCATCACCATTCTCAATATCTATATAATTTGAGTAATTTCCAATATTCTTTTGAAAAGCATGATCATTAAAATAGATGGTTTTCTTTGTTTTCGAAGTTTTCACATACCCGATCCATGCCGGACCATCATCAGAATATCCTGTTTTTAATTCAATATACATTAAATCATTTATCATTTGTAAACTGTACCTCACTTTCCCATTCTGATATCAACTGTGATTCATAAGTCTTCTCCTACTATTATGTTATTTTTTAATATCGTCAATTATATTATGTTTTTTTCAATATGTCGGCATACTCCATAAAGTTTATTTTTCATTTTTTAATTTTCTATACTCTCTATATTCTTTTCTCAATCAAAAACCACATGGCATCTTCTCGGAAAACTTACAGTAAATTCCCATCCGTATCATAAAATACATCACAATAAACAAGTTTTCCAGAAATCTTCTCTTTTACCGATCCTATATTTTTCCATTCTTTTCGTACCCCCAACGGTCCTAAAGCCAGTCCCTGATAACTGCCTATTTTTGCTTTCGTCAATGCATTGTAGCCAACTACATTTTTTTCATCTAACGCAATCACACATAGCTCCGGCAAATAACCGTCAGATTTTAGCAGATTTTGTGCAAACTCCCATTCATTGAAAATTTCATTGCTGGCTTCACAATAAAATGCACTTTTTAAGACATCTTTTGCTCCATCTAAATATGACTCTTTTCTTAATCCGGCTGCTGTCCGTCATGTGCTTTCCACTGGCATTCCATAAATTTCATATTTGTAAAGACAGCTTTAAACGAAGATTCTTCCGGTGAGCAGGCATAAATGCCAAATCGAATTTTTCCCTTTCCTTTATGCATATGACAAATACGCATTTGGCTAAAATTCACGCCATCTTCTGAACATTCAATACAATAGTCATCTTCCCGGCGGCTGAAACGATACCACATAGATTTTATATCCGCGGAAATAGCTGTAGTAGCCCAATCAGAATAACCATCGTTTGTTACAACACTGCCCAAATGCTGAAAATCTTCATTTTCATATTCAATAGAACCTTTTAACCAATTTTCGCTGTCCAAATACATCACAACCCCGCACTGATCAAATCGATGGTGACTTTCTGAAAAATCTGTTTTTACTACAAAACTGAAGAATTGTTTATCCGTTTCCATTTGCAATACCGGAGCATTATCATTTTGAAAATGATAATATGTTCTTTGCCATAAATCGGTATGCGGAGCAGTAGTAATCTCCACTCGATTTTCATCAATATAATAATTTTGCGGCTGACGAGTCCATTTAAAATCTTTTGTATTCATATCGTTTCTTCCTCCTGCAAATTTTTATCTTAAATCCTATTTTATCATGACTTATTTCCTATCACCATGTGTTTTTATAAAATTAAAAAGGTGTAATGCCTTATCATATGATAAAACTTTACACCCTGTTATCCGCTATCAACGATACCTTTACCCCTGCAGGCCTCTCGCCTGTCTGTCCATATCCTCAATAACAATATCATGAATTTCTCCCAGCGATGCGCAATATTTCAGCACATCCCAAGGCTCGTTCGTATGAAAATGTATCTTAATCAATTCCTCATCACCTACCGCCAGCAGGCAGTCTCCTTTAAAATGTTCCGTAAAATAATCACTGATCACATCCTCATCCAAATCTTCTCCTTCGATCAGCAGCTGTGTGTCATACCGAAATTCTAACATATTGATTCCCTCCTTGATTTCATTTCATTATTTATCAGCCGTTTCCATGGCAATTTTCTTCCTCTATCCCCTTATTTTTACTTGCCGTTCATACTTGCGGATAATTCCGAAAAATACCGGCACAACAACAAGAACCGCCGCCAGCCATGCAAGCGGATTGGTAAAACAGACCGCCGTATATCCAAATACAGGAATGACAAACAGAGACATCACAGCTCGCGCCAGCAGTTCCGCACAGCCCGCAAAAATTGCAATCCCACTGTAACCAAGTCCCTGAATTGTCATACGCGTGCAATTCAGGATAGCCAGAAGCCAAAAGAAAAATCCTGCATACCCAAAATACTGCTGCACTGCCCCCAGCACTGCCGTCTCATTGCGGTCTATAAACAGCCATGCAATCACAGAACCGCTCGTCACCAGCACAATGCCGATCAATATCGAATACATAAAACAAATGCCGATCCCACTGTACAATCCCTTTTTGATACGATCAAGTTTTCCGGCTCCCAGATTCTGTCCGCCCATCGTCGCGCAGGCGGTCGCCACAGCCTCATACGGACACATCGAAAGCTGGTTCACCTTCATTACAGCCGCATATGCGGAAACGTACACCGCATCCAGCATATTCACCGCGCTCTGCAGCATAATAGAACCGATCGCAGTCACGGAGGACTGCAAACCCATCGGCACCGAATTAAACAGCAGCGTCCGAAGACAGATTTTATCCGGTGCCCGCTCCTCGGGCTTTCCCTGTAAAATCTCATACCGTTTTTTCATATACCAAAAGCAGATCACGCCAGACAGCCCCTGTGCCAGAATCGTCGCAAGCGCCGCCCCCTCTACCCCGGTATGCAATACCAAAATAAAGAACAGATCCAGTACAATATTAACGATTGTAGAGAGCAGCAAAAAATAAAACGGCGTCCGCGAATCGCCCAGCGCCCGAATGATCGCAGAACAGGTATTGTACAGAAACGTAAACGGAATGCCCAGACAGATTACCAGCATATACTTATAAGCATCATCAAAAATCTCCTGCGGCGTTTTCATCATCCGCAGCAGATCATCACATAAAAATGAGGTCACTGCCGTTATAATGATCGCCAGCACAACCGCCAGATATGCGGAATTATATACGAACATCCGCATTCGTTTATAATCTTTCGCACCGAACTGCAACGCGATTGGAATACCAAGTCCGCTGCATGTACCGATCGTAAAGCCCACGATCAAAAATATGATTGCCGAGCTTGCCCCAACCGCAGTCAGCGCATTCAGTCCGATAACCCTTCCCACTATTATAGAATCCGCCATATTGTACAGCTGCTGAAAAATATTTCCAAAAATCAGCGGTATCGAAAAGCTCAGAATCAGCCGCAGCGGATTGCCGACTGTCATATCTTTTGTCATGACTCTCATCTCCCTCTTCACTAGCATTATCGCACCAAGCGCTTCTGATTACAAGCAAAGAACTTATTTTTCTACACATTTTTCCAAATCGGAAAAAACTGTTCAAAATGTGCAATTTTTACGGGAAAATTCTCGATTCTTGTATTTGACATTTGTCTCTGACATGAGTATATATAAAGGAGAAACACTATCAATTGTACTCTCGAATAAATGAGGTATTCATGAAATCACTACTTTTTTTCAAAAAAATAAAGACAAACATTTTGAGAACCCTCGATCGTTTTATGGCTTTTCTGGACAAATATCAAAATCAGAAGCGATTTATCGGCTATGGATTTTCTTTTATCATCCTGCCTGTTCTAATGATTTTGGCTTTCGAGTGCATGAACCACCAGTCTCTCCTAGGTGGGTTTCAATTTCTGATCCAGAATCCGCTTGGTTTTCTGTGCAACGTAATGATTCTGTGTTCCTCATTCTCACTGGCGCTGCTGTTTCGCAAACAACTCTGTATGGTCTTTATCATCGCCGTACTCTGGTCGATTGCCGGAATCGCAAATTTTATCGTTCTGTTTTTCCGCGTCACACCGCTGACCGGAAACGATCTGCGTCTGTTAAATGATGCTTTTGATATCGTTGGAAAATATATCAACTTCTTTGGTATTCTCTGCATCATTGCTCTGCTGGCACTGGTATTAATCAGTATTATTTTCCTGATCTTGCGGGCACCCGCCGTAAAAAAACGGATTTCTTTTATGAAATCACTTTTAATTATCGGTGGAGGATTCGCACTTACCTGGGGAAGCTTTCTTCTTGGTTGGGAAACCGGAGCCGTACAGACCGAATTTACCGAGCTGTCGCAATCTTATTTGAAAAACGGCTTTGCCTACTGCTTCTCTTTTACCGTAATCGACGTCGGCATCGGAAAGCCGAAAGATTATTCTGAAAATCGTATTGAACAGATCACAGAACCTTATGAAACAGAAAGCGAAGCCATTGCGCCGGTACGCAAAACAACCGAACATCCGAATATAATCTTTGTGCAGCTGGAATCTTTCTTTGATGTAAACCGCTTAAAGGATTTCGTTTTTTCAGAAAACCCACTGCCGAATTTTACACAACTGTTGGAAACATGCGGCTCTGGCTATCTGAATGTGCCGGTCATCGGCGCCGGTACCGTAAATACAGAATTTGAAGTGCTGACCGGCATGAATATCGATGACTTCGGCGCCGGAGAATATCCGTATAAAACTGTCATGCGAGATACCACCTGTGAAACGATTGCCTATAATCTAAAGGAAAACGGATACACCGCACATGCTCTGCATAACAATGACGGTGACTTTTATGAGCGCAACAGAGTCTATACCAACATGGGCTTTGATACCTTCACTTCCGTAGAATATATGCATCCACAGGACTATACGCCAATGGGCTGGGCAAAAGATAAGGTTTTGACCGGAGAAATACAAAATATCCTTACTTCTACTGAGAAACAGGATTTTGTATTTGCCGTTTCCGTTCAGGGACACGGGAGCTACCCAAATGATCCAAATCTGGTTTATGAAAAACATATTGATGTTTCCAGCGAAACCGTAGACGATGAAGGATATCTCAATCAGATTACTTACTATGTCAATCAGCTGTACGAAATGGATCAGTTTATCGACGAATTACTGGAAGCCCTGCAGAAGTTTAATGAAGATACGATTCTTGTGATGTACGGCGATCATTGTCCGAGTCTGGACTTAAGTGATGATGATTTCGTGGCAGGTACAATCTATCACACAGAATATTTTATTTGGAATAACATGGGACTTGTTTTTGACGACCGCAATATGGAAGCGTTTGACCTCAGCTCTGCGATTCTGGAAAAAATCGGCATTCAAAACGGCGCCATCAATGCTTATCATCAGAATTATCACCGTTTACTGCGCGAACAGGAAGTCACGCAGGAAGAATACCTGGAAGGTCTTTCGGAATTGGAATACGATATTCTTTACGGAGACCGCCTCTGTTACAATGGCATAAATCCTTATGCCGCAACAGAATTGCAAATGGGCATTCGTCCGGTAACCGTCAACAATATCATCATAGATGCAACCGGAGATGTGAAGATTTTCGGCTCTAACTTCACAAATTACAGTAAGGTAACAATCAACGGAGATAAATGTTCTACCTTATACTACAATTCCGGCACCCTAAAGCTAGAAAATGTAAAGTTGAAAGATGGAGATGAAATTGTTGTGTGTCAGGGAAATTTAAGTTGTTCCGAACCGTATATTTACAGGGAATAGATACGGATTATAAGCATTTAACCCAATATTACCAATAAACACAAAGGGATCTGTTTAAGCATAGGCAGATTCCTTTTATTTGATAATAAAAATTTCAAAAGGAGCTTCACTATGAATTCATTAAATAAAATCAAAAAAAATTACTATGGAAGTTTGTGTACCGAGCTATATGAAATACTGCATAAAGACGCACCAAAAGATGAACTAAATTTTTATTTGTCTTATGCAAAACAGGGAATGAAAATTTTAGAGCCTCTATGTGGAAGTGGACGTTTTCTTATCCCATTTATGAAAAAACAGCTAAACATTTTTGGCATTGATTTATCCCAAGAGATGCTTCAAAAATTAATAAAAAAGCAACCAAATGCCAAAGTTATTCAGGCGGATCTTTTAGAATATTCTTCTGAGGAAAAGTTCGATTATATTTTTATTACATCTGGTTCCGTCTCTTTATTTACGGATATTGATTTGTGCAAAAAAATTTTAAGTATGTTAAAAACGATGTTAGCCTCAAACGGCAAATTAGTTTTTGCTGTTGACACAGTAGCGAACATATGCCAAGAGGACACAGAATATAGAATAAATGTTGTAAAGGAAACAAAAGATGGGCATAAATTAATCCTAAAAACCAAAAATCATTATGATGTACAGAGCCAAACTCAATTTTCACCTGGAATTTACGAATTATATGACGGAGATACACTTGTCCAAAATGAACAAATGGATTTTCAAACTCACCTTTATAAATTTGGAGAAATGGAACAATATTTAAACGAGATAGGTTTTTCAAAAATTAAAACATACTCATCCTTTTCCAAAGAAATTGCAACAAGCGATAAAGATGAAATGTTTTTGTTTGAATGTATGGAATAACAGATTCCCCAAACAGAAAGAGGGTATCACAAAATCATTTAATCAGATGATTTTGCGATACCCTCTTTTACACTCAAACGTAAAATCCCTTTAATAAATCAAAATCGGACAGCCCTCTTCGATATTTTCAAAGATTACCTCAGCCTGACTTGGCGGCAAGTTCACACATCCGTGGCTTCCGGCCGTCAAATAACGGTCGCCCCCAAAAGAAGGCTGCCAGTCTGCGTCATGCAGGCCCTGTCCATACACAAACGGCATCCAATATTCTACCGGCGTTTCATAACCGTAAATATCACTGCTTAGTACCGCGTTACGCTCTTTATATGCCAGCGGATACGCGCCCTGATAGGTCGCCCAGCTTTCTTTCTCACCGGTTTCCTTATTAATACCGCCGTCTGGTTTTCCGGTCACGACATCTGTCTCTGTAACCAGCTCACCGTTTTTGTAAAACCATAGATGCTGTTTTGACAAGCTGATCTCCACATATCCGTTTACCAGATCGTCCACACCATTTCTGCCAATTCCTCTCTGACTGTAGACCGGCTCTCTGGTCACCGGAATGCCGCCTTCAAGATCAGCCTTCAATTGTGCGAATTCGCCTTCTTCATCAATCCAGTAACCATATTCATTATTACTGATTTCCACAGTTTCTCCATCTGATGTTTCCAGAAATCTCGGAATATACATAGTATTGTACTTGGCACTTAAGTTTTCTATATGTGCCCAGATTAAATCCTCATTCAGTGAAATCTCTTTTCCGTCAACGATCAGCCAGGAACGAATCGTATCGGCATCCACAACCTCCGTTACATCACCGAACGTATATGTAACCGTTGCGTCCAGATAGCCCTGCAGTCTGCCATTTAGTTCATTTAATTCCGAAACCAGCTCCTCTTGATCCTTTGTCACTGCCGCTCTCTGATAAGATTTATCCGTAATCTCTACCGTAATCTTTTTATGTAACAACTCTTCTTTCAGCGCTGTCTGAATTTCCTCCTGCGCTTCTTTCAAAAGCCGTTCCTCATCAATCTGGGTTCCCAGTTCGTCCGGCACAATTTTATACTGGACTTCTGTTTCATCATACACAATATACGCATCCTTCGACTCGGTTCTGTCGCTCCCAGCCTCTGCCTTTACAGCTGCTGCCGCAGACTTTCCCGGTGTGTCGTCTGTGACAATTTCATAATCAAACGTATAGTTTTTCATCTCTTCCAGAAACAACTTGCACGGCTCCTGCTTTGCTTTCAACTGTGTCAGACGTTCTGTCAGCTTTTCCTGATTCACAGAAAAACCGAGCTCACCAAGTGTTTTATCCGCAATCTTTTTTCCATTTTCCACAAATTCCACCTTGGTATCTGCAAATACATTAGAAATTTTTATCGCTGCCTCATCTACCGTCATCCAAGACACATTCTGCCCGAATACTGACACGCGGCACCCCATCGTACGGCTATCCATCACCTTATCATAGACCACATAACCGCCTACTGCCAAAAGTATCAGCAAAAAAACGATCCCGATTGCCCACAGCCACGGCCATTTCTTCCGTCTTTTCTGTTTTTCCTGCTGCTCCTGCCGTATTTCTCTTTGTCTTCTTCTTTCGCGCATTTGTACCTCCCCTCACTTTATTGTCTCCAGAAAATACCGGAGTGCAATATTATCGTCATCTTTCCGCCAAACACAGATTACCTGCTCGTATTCTGCCTCCCCCACCAGCGGGACAAATGCCAGATTATCAGCATTTGTCAATTTCTCAGTTACATATGACGGCAAAATTGAAATCCCTTCCTCCGCTGCCACCATCATCAGTATACTCTCAATATCATTAGAACGGAAGAGGATATTTGGATAATATCCTGCCTGCTGATACAAATTCATGAAATGACCGTCACTGTATGACTCACCATCGCTCGACGGCGTCATAAACAGAAGCGCCTCATCACGCAGATCCCGGCGGTTTAAACTCTCCTTTTTCGCCAGCGGATGACTGCTGTACATAGCCACCACAAGCGGCGCCATCTCGTACAGTTTATATTCCACTTCCGGATCCTGCGTGATATTCGTACTGTCCCATGTAAAAATAATATCATAATCACGGTTTAAAAGCCCAACCGCCAGCGCGTCCGTGTCACTGCGGAAACAACTCAGCAAGATATTGGGATGCTCCAAATGAAACTGTCGCAGAACATTCGACAGATCACTTCTCTCATATCCTTTCGTATAGCCGATGCGCACCGTTCCCACAAGCCCTGTGGACGCTTCACGCACCTTTTCCATTGCCACACGCATACGCTCCAACACCGCTTTTGCTTCCGTCAGAAACACACTGCCGGCCGGCGTCAGCCCAATCGGACGTTTTGTGCGGTCAAACAACTGCACATCCATCTGCTCCTCCAGCGCCTGTATCTGCTGAGTGATCGCTGTCTGCGAAATGAAATACTGGTTCGCCGCCTTAGTAAAGCTCCGGTACTGAGCCACCGCAATAAAATATTTTAACTGGTTCGTCGTCATTTCCTACTCCTCTATACTCCCATCTGTGTGCGGTACATCTGCGCATATTCGCCGTTCAGCGCCATCAATTCTTCGTGATTACCTTTTTCCGCAATCTCTCCGTCCCTGATCAAAAGAATCAGATCCGAATCGCGAATCGTCGAAAGCCGATGCGCAATCAAAAAGGATGTGCGCCCTTTGGTCACAGTCAGCATTGCCTTACGGATATGCTGCTCAGTCACTGTATCAACAGAACTGGTCGCTTCATCTAAAATCATGATCGGTGCTTGTGAAAGCACTGCTCTGGCGATCGTCAAAAGCTGTCTTTCTCCCTGACTCAGCTCCGCGCCGCCCCGTTTTAAAACGGTATCATACCCTTTCGGCAAACGACGAATAAAGCTGTCCGCACCGGATGTCTTTGCAGCCGCTTCCACCTCAGATAACGGCACATTTTCTCTTCCATAGCTGATGTTTTCACGGATTGTTCCGCCGAACAAAGCCGTATCCTGCAGTACCACGCCAAAGGCGTCGCGCAGATCACGCATCCGGTAATCACGCAGATCACATCCATCCAGCAGAATCGCACCTTCCGTCACATCATAAAATCTTGTCAGCAAATTGATCAGCGTCGTCTTACCGGATCCGGTCGGTCCCACCACCGCCACGCGCGTTCCGGCTTTAATATGCAGATCAATATGTTTTAACACCTGCTTTTCTTCCGTATATCCGAATGAAACATCTTTAAAATCAATCTCTCCTCGAATCTTCGTCAAATTATGTGCATCCGGTCTGTCTTCCGGCTCCTGCGCCTCATCGAAAATTTCCAATATACGTTCCGCACCTGCCACCGCAGTCTGAAAATTATTGTAAATATTCGCAATATCCACAAACGGTCTTGTGAACTGCTTGGAATACAACAGAAAACTGGAAATCGTTCCTA
>CALDMO010000024.1 GCA_937915375.1 uncultured Marvinbryantia sp. | reverse complement strand
AAGTTCACTCAGCGCGAATCAGATTAAAATTGTTGAAGCAGGATGAAAAAGATTGCTCGCAGACAACTGTGATTAGACTTGGCTTTTTTACCGATCCTATGATATAATAACTCTATCAGTATGCCATTGTGAAAGAGAACTGGCATATTACAGTGGTTTTCCGCAGCATGGACACTGCCGCGGCAATCATCTAGAAAAGGAGCGTTAACTATGGCTGATCACAAGGATTACTGGACTACTGCGGGCGATCAGGGCGCGATCAAGATTTCAGAAGATGTCGTTGCGTCCATTGCTGCGTTGGCTGCATCTGAAACGGAAGGCGTCAGCGGTCTGTATTCCAGTTTCACGAAAGATATCGCAAGCTTTCTCGGAAAAAAGAATCTTTCCAAAGGGGTTCATGTCGTTCTTGGGGAAGATGATACGGTTGAAGTGGAAATTTGCTATCTTGCAAAGTATGGACACAGCATTTGCGAGGTTGCAAAAAATGTGCAGGAATCTGTACGCTCTTCCATTGAAGCGATGACGGGTCTGAAGACCTCGTGTGTAAATATTTACGTAGGCGGCGTCATGTTTGATACGCCGGAAGAATCTGCTTTACCGGCAGCAGAAGCATCGGAAAAGGAATAACCTGTATGAATAAAACGCGGAGGAGCACAAACTTCTTCGCGTTTTATAATGTTTCGCAATTCTTCCTTCGTTCCCTTGCGCTTGCGTGAAAAAAAGTGTAAAATAAATTATTACGAAAACTGCTTTTTCTTAAAAAATATAATAATCTTGGAGGAACACGATGAGCAGAAAAAAAGCCAGAGAGATCGCGCTCCATTTGGTATTTGAAATGGGATTCCGCGAATTTGAAGCGGACGAGATTTTAACCGACCGCTTAGATGCGGCAATTATGGATTCTATCAGCGGTGAAATCGCTGTTTATGCCGGAAAGCTTTCCGATCAGCAGACTTCTTATATCGTTTCTGTGGTGAAAGGAGTTGCCGAGCATCTCAAGGAACTGGATGAGCTGATTGAGCAGAATGCGCATGGATGGAGTATGAGCCGAATTTCCCGCATGACAATGGCGGTTCTGCGCCTTGCGCTGTATGAGATGAAATACGTTGACGATGTCCCGGTGGGCGCTGCAATCAATGAAGCGGTAGAGCTGGCGAAAACATATGAGACAGAAGAAACCGGTGCGTTTGTAAACGGCATTCTCGGCTCTGTTGGCCGCAGCATGGAACAGGCAGTAAAATGAGCCGCCTTTATCTTGGCATCGATACCTCAAATTATCGGACATCGGCTGCGATTTTTGACTGCGACAGCGGGACTTATCAGAACAGCGGACGGATTTTAGATGTTCCGAGCGGGAAACTGGGTTTGAGGCAGTCGGAAGCATTATTTCAGCATACGATCTATCTTCATAAACAGATTGCTGATTTTACTGCCGGTATCGGCAGAGAGATACAGGCAATCTGCGTCAGCACGCGGCCGCGCGCAGTAGAAGGCTCTTATATGCCATGCTTTTTAGCCGGCGAGAATGTCGCGCGGAGTACCGCGCACCTGTTGGGTGTTCCGCTTTATACGGCATCGCATCAGCAGGGACATTTGGTTGCCGCAGCACATGGTGCAAAGCAGGATACGCTTTTAGGAAAA